>JAKIUU010000003.1 GCA_021647405.1 Flavobacteriaceae bacterium | reverse complement strand
AGATACATATAACAGAAAAATCAAGCGAACAAACAACTAAAGAAACTCTAAAATGGGTGCATATTGCAATTAGTAATGCAAAACGAAATTTTGTAGGCAATTATCATAAAATAAAGAAAAAATATTTACAATTGTATCTAAATGAGTTTGTCTATAAACTCAATAGAAGATACTTTGGTGAAAGAATATTTGATAGACTTATAATTGCTAATATAACAGGTTATGAGTAATTACGGATATACAAAATTGTTATTATCAAACTATTGTCTTTATGTTAAAAAAATGTTAAAATAATTTTGATATTAAAATATAAAATAGAATATTTGTCCGAATTTAAACAAATAAAACACTTATGAAAAAAGAAAGACTATTTCCAAAATTAGTTTTGATGATGCTATTTATGCTCCCTTTAGGCATTTTAGCACAGACTGTTAAAGGAACAGTAACTGACCCAAAAGGGAACACTATTCCTTTCGCTTCCGTTATTGAACGCGGAACACAAAATGGAACCACAACAGATGATAATGGTAATTTTACCATTGAAGTAGCTAAATTTCCAGCTACTTTAATAATATCTTCTGTAGGTTATGTAACCAAAGCCGTCGTTTCTAATGGAGAAGACGTAAAGGTTGTATTAAAAGAAGAAAATGTAAGTTTAGACCAAGTTGTTATCACAGGTACTCGTTCAAAACCAAGAACAGTTTTACAATCTGCTGTTCCAATTGATAATATTGGAACAAAAGCTATTGAAAGACAAAATAATGGTGATATAGTTCAAACACTAAAAGCATTAATACCTTCTTACACTTCTACACCATTAACTGGTGATGGATCAGCATTTGTTAAACCAACTTCTTTAAGAGGTTTGCCACCAGATGAAGTATTAATACTTATGAACTCTAAAAGACGTCATAGATCTGCTTTAATTGCTCATTTTGGTGCAGCAATGAATGCAGGGGCTCATGCAGCAGATATAGGTCATATACCTAGTATCGCGTTAAAAAACATAGAAGTTTTACGTGATGGTGCTGCCGCACAATACGGTTCAGATGCGATTGCAGGAGTTATGAACTTTATATTAAAAGATGCTTCAAGTGGAGCAGAAGTTCAAACACAAACTGGTAAATGGTATGGAAGAAATTATGGAAGCGAAACAGATTACAAAGTAGGTATGAATTTCGGTTTTCCATTAACTGAAAAAGGATTTATTAACATAAGTGCAGAATACTCTTTTAACCCAAAATTAGCAAGGGGTAATCAACATGCAGCAGCTCAAGCAGCAATAGATGCTGGGATTGAAGGTGTTGCAAATCCAGCTATGAACTGGGGACGTCCTGAAAACAGTGGTCTTAGAACAGTTTGGAATGCAGGAATAGATGTAGATAATGTAAAATTCTATTCTTTCGGTAACTTTTCTAAAACAGTTGGTAAATATGGCTTTTTCTATAGAGCGCCAGGTAAAGCTGGATATTTGCAGCCTTTACCAGTAAATCCTGATGGAACAGGAGGAAGCTTTAGTTGGGGAGATGTGTACCCTGCTGGTTTTACCCCTACATTAGTAGGAGCGCAAACTGATATTAGTGGTGTACTTGGAGTAAAAGGTGAATTTGAAGGAGGATTAAAGTATGATATTAGTACTTCTTTTGGGTACAATAGATTAAACTATACTCTATTAAATTCATTAAGTTCTTCTTGGGGTATGCAATCACAAACTACCTTTAAACCAGGAGATTTACAGCAAAATGATGTAAACTTTAATATTGATTTATCTAAAGAGTTATCAGATAACTTTAACTTGGCTGCAGGTTTCGAAGCTAGAAAGGAAACTTATACAATGTACTTAGGAGATAAGCAATCATGGTTAGCAGGACCTTGGTCTGGAGTGTCTAGTTTTATAGACCCAGATACTGGAAATCCTTATAATGAACCAGGAATTGGACCAAGTGGTTTTACTGGAACTAGCCCTTTTTCTGCAGGTGCTTGGGATAGTAAAAACTGGGCAACTTATTTAGATGCTGAATGGGATATTAATAAAGATTTTTTATTGCAATTTGCAGTAAGACACGAAGATTTTAAATTATTTGGTACTACTAATAATTATAAAGTTGCGTCTAGATATACTGTTTCTGATAAGTTGACTATTCGTGGAGCATATTCTACAGGTTTTAGAGCACCTACAGTTGGTCAAGCGAATGTTACAACAGTATCAACAACATTTGATATTGGTACAGGACAAATTTTACAAGGTACAGTTAGACCTACCGACCCTATTGCTTTGCCATTTGGAGGTAAGGAATTGACTCCTGAGAACTCTAAAAATATGAGTTTTGGGATTACTTCTAAACTTAGTAAAAACTTTACAATAACTGCAGATTATTACAATGTAAAAGTTAACGATAGAATTGTTAAAACACAAGCAATTGATGTATCAGATCTCGATTTAGCTTTTGGAAGTTTATCCTTTTATACGAATGCTTTAAATACTGAAACAAAAGGATTTGATGTTGTAGCTAATATAAAAGTAGGAGACACTAAAATTGGATTAGCATATAATTATAATTCAACAAAAGTTCTTAGCCAGAATAAAGTTAATGGAGTAAATCCAGTTAATGAAAGTGGAATTTTTAACTTAGAGAATAATTTACCTAAAAATAGAATGAGTTTATCTTTAGGTCATGATTTTGGTAAATTTGATGCCTCACTTCGCGCTAATTATTATGGAAGTACTTTTGATGAAAGATCTCAAAGAGAAACAATAGATCCAAGAACTTTAGTTGATTTAGATCTTAGCTACCAAACTTCAGAGACTGTTCAATTAGTTTTAGGAGCTATCAATGTTTTTAACACATACCCAAACGAAGTTAATACTCGTAAATCTCAAGGGATGCCTTTTCCAAGACGTACACCAATTGGTTATAGTGGAGGACAAATTTATTTAAAAGCAATTTATAAGTTGCAATAAATAATATTTATTAAATTCAGGCCACTATTCATTTAGTGGCCTTTTTTTATGCTCAAGAGATCTTATATTCTCTTAAATTAGTCTTCTTATTTTATGTTTCTAATAGCTTTATCCTGATAAGAATAGGCCATAAATAGTCGCCCCTTAAATGGTTTTTAAGGGGCGACTACAATAATGTCAATGAACAGATTACTAATCAGTTGGTTTTTAACTTATTTTTAGTGGACACTAGTGCTAATTTTTAATAAATAATGAATAAAAATACCACTTAAAATATTTATGTGTTGTTAAAATTTGGTTAAAGCGAATTATAACAATTTGTCTTTTGAAATTATTGTAAAGATGCAATTAAAGTCATAATTTTTTTTATATTATTTATACAATTGAGATGTATGTTAAAATAATGTTAATAATACTTTGATTTTAATAAAAAAAAGACAAATATTTGTCAAAATAAATTATTTAATCAAATCAATTTAAGTATGAAAACAAAATTAACTATTAAAAAGACTTTGTTATTCTTTTTATTTATGCTTCCTTTAGGCATAATGGCACAGTCTGTAAATGGTAAAGTTACAGACATTAAAGGAAACGCTATTCCGTTTGCAACTGTTGTTGAGAAGGGTACAAGCAATGGCACCACAACAGATGACAATGGTAATTTCACTTTAGAAGTGTCAAAATTACCTGCAACTATTAGCATTTCATCTGTGGGATACATTACCAAAACAGTAACTTCAAGTGGCACTGTAGCAGTCACTCTGCTAGAAGAAAATGTAGGTTTAGACGAGATTGTTCTTACGGGTAACCGTGCAAAACCACGCACAATCCTTGATTCTCCAGTACCTATTGACAATATAAGTACAAAAGAATTAACATCAAGTGGTAAACCTACTATTGAAAGAATGTTAACTTTTAAAGTACCTTCTTTTAACTCACAAAACCAAGCCATATCTGATGCTACTGCACATTATGATCCAGCCGATTTAAGAGGTTTAGGCCCATCAAGAACATTAGTTTTAATAAACGGAAAACGTAAAAATCAATCTGCTCAAGTATATCTTAACAGAACTCCAGGAAAAGGTGAAGTAGGAACAGATTTAAAAAGTATTCCAACAGCTGCCATAGACCATATTGAAGTCTTAAGAGACGGTGCGGCTGCACAATATGGATCAGATGCCATTGCGGGTGTAATTAACATGGTTCTTAAAAAAGATGTAGAATATTCAACATTTAATACAAGTACAGGTATTACTTCTCAAGGAGATGGTTTTAACTATGCTTCTGACTTTAACACAGGATTACCCTTTGGTGATGGTGGTAATGTTAATATTACTTTAGGCTATTACATTCAAAAATTGACTAATAGGGCTGGTTCTCCAGGAACTGCTGATTTGCCAGCGACTCCAAGACCAAACGAAACTGCTTTTGTAACAGAAAATCCAACTATCGGAATGCATGTAGGACAACCTGATATGGAAAAACAAGATATATTTGTAAATATGTCTCACCCTGTTGGAAAACATGCCGAATTTTATTCTTTCGGTGGTTATACAAGAAGAACGGGGCGTTCTTTCGCTTATTACCGTGCCCCATATTGGAGAAGAGATGTTGCTGATGCAGATTTTATTACACGCTCAGAAGATTTTATTGGTTATCAGCCAACATTCGAAACTTTAATAAAAGATCATATCAATGCGGCTGGTCTTAAATTTGACATGGGTGGCACTTGGAAAGGTGATGCCAGTTTAACTTATGGTGCTAATAGTGTTTTCTATACCGTAAATAATTCAGTAAATAGAGATTACTTAAGAGATCATGGCACATCTCCTAGAACTTTCCACCCTGGTGGTTATAGATTACAAAATGTAATACTTAACTTAGATTTATCAGGTCAATTATCTGATAATGTTTCTGCTGCTTTTGGTCTTGAAAAGAAAAAAGAATATTTTGATGCTTACGAAGGAAACCCACTTTCTTATTACAAGGGAGGTTCAGATTCATTTGCAGGTATCAAACCAGCAGAAGCCGGTGCATGGACAAGAAATAACTTTGCAACCTATGCTCAATTAGATTTTGATGTCTCTAAAGACTTATTATTGGGTGTTGCTGGCCGTTTTGAAAATTATTCAGATTTTGGTTCAAATTTTTCTTGGAAAATTGATGGGCGTTATAAATTAGGCGATAAAGGAGCTTTAAGAGGATCTTATAGTACTGGATTTAGAGCACCTACTTTACACCAACGTTATTTAACTAATAGCCAATATATAATAGTTTCTGGTTCTAGCGAACCCTTATTGCAAGGAACTTTGGCCAATGACAATCCTGCTGTTAAAGCTTTAGGTGTGCCAAGTTTATTTGCTGAAACTTCTAAAAATATAGGTTTAGGATTAACTTATAAATTTAATCGCAGTTTCTATGCCTCTTTCGATTTCTACCAAATTAAAGTAGATAACCGTGTTTTATTCTCATCTCAAATTGGATCAATTGATGGTACTTTAGATGGTTCTGATGCTGTAGAACAAATTTTAATCGATCACAATGTTGTTGCTGTACAATTCTTTATCAATGCTGGTAATACAAAAACTACTGGTGCTGATATTGTTTTAAACTATAAAAACAACAGTGGTTTTAGCGCAATTATGGCAGCTAACTTTAACAAAACTACTATTGATGCCATTACTACTCCTGCAGCACTTGCCACTGGAGGTTATAATATTTTTGACAGACAAGAACAAGGCTTAATTACCAATTCTAGACCAAAATCTAAAATAATTTTTGGATTGAATCAAAAAGTGAATAAATGGGAATTAGGTTTAACTAATACTGTTTTTGGAGAAGTAATTATAACTCACCCAGAAAGTGGTGGAACTGATCAACCATTAAGTTCTAAAATGGTAACAGATTTAAGTTTTAAATATAGCTTTACTGATAAATTATCTATGAATGCTGTTTTGAACAATATGTTTGACGTATATCCAGATGTAACTAAAGAATCTACTCACACTTCTCAAGCAGGAAGTAGATTTGTATACTCATCAGAAGTTCAACAATTAGGACAATTAGGTACTAACTTTAGTGTTGGATTGAATTACCAATTCTAAAATTCAGATAAATACTATTTTAAAAGATTTCACTATTTTTTAGAATAAAAAATCCCGAGCCTTTAGAGACTCGGGATTTTTTTTTAATCATTTAATATTGTTCTTTCTTGTTGGGAAAATCAGCAGATTTTACATCGGTAATATATTGCTTAAAAGCAGTGTTCATATCGTCAAATAAATTGGCATAACGTCTTAAAAAACGCGGATTAAATTCGTGTGTCATACCCAACATGTCATGTGTTACCAATACCTGACCATCAACACCACCCCCTGCGCCAATACCAATTATAGGAATGTGCAGACTTTTTGCCACTTCTTCGGCCAATTTAGCGGGTACTTTTTCTATGACAATAGCAAAACAACCCAATTCTTGTAAAAGCAGCGCATCTTCTTTTAATTTTGCAGCTTCGGCTTCTTGCTTGGCGCGGACAGTGTAAGTGCCAAATTTATAAATAGATTGCGGTGTTAAGCCCAAATGCCCCATAACAGGGATGCCTGCCGATAAAATTCTTAAAACAGACTCTTTTATTTCGCCACCCCCTTCTAACTTTACAGCATGAGCGCCAGATTCTTTCATAATGCGTACCGAAGAGTCTAAGGCTTTTCTTGAGTTGCCTTGGTAGGTACCAAAAGGTAAATCTACCACCACCAAACAATGGTCAATGGCGCGTATTACCGATGAGGCATGGTATATCATTTGGTCTAAAGTAATGGGTAAAGTGGTTTCATGACCCGCCATAACATTTGAAGCCGAATCGCCCACCAAAATAATATCAATACCAGAGTTGTCAACAATCTTGGCCATGGTATAATCATACGATGTGAGCATGGCTATTTTTTCATTGTTAGCCTTCATTTCCATTAACGATTTAATGGTTATGCGTTTGTATTCTTTTTTTGCTGCTGACATAGTTTCTGTTTTAGAAAGTAAAAGTAGTTATTTATATTATTCTTGTCCTATTTCCTTTTTTAAAAAATCTGGAAACAATAAGGGCACAAACTCTTTAACAGGTTTAAATAAGATTGACTTTTCTAATGTTTCCTTTTCTACAAAAGGAATAGTGCTGTTTATTTTGTTAAAAAACAAGAGGATAAAACTTAAAATTAAAGCTATTTTTAAAAAGCCAAACACAGCGCCAAATATTTTATTGACCAATCCTAAAGCAATGGACTCCATTAACTTGGTTAGTATTTTCCCTAAGAGGGAAACCAAAATAATAATGCCTAAAAAGGTAAGAGAAAAAGCGGCTATCTGAATGTATTTTTCGTCCCAACTCACATAGGTTTTTAAAATATCTGAAGCGTAAAATGAAAAATGCATCGCGCCATACAAACCACCAACAAGCGCTACAAGTGATGCGATTTCAATAAAAAAACCTTTTATAAAACCGCGCACCAAACCAAATAGCAGTAAAACACTTATAATAATATCTATTGTATTCATGTGTTTTTTTTACAAATATACTGTTTTTTGACACTGGTTTAGTTTGTCAAGTATTATTATAATAAGCGTCTGTTCCTTTAGATTAGCAAACCAATAAAAGCATTTAAATTTGTTATAAGAAAAAGAATACGAGTGTTTTTGAGTAATGAAATGCAGCAAAAAAGTATCGAGAACTATCCCTGTGTTTTATGCCTTAGTTCTCGATACAATCTCGATAGCCATCGAGATTACTCGAACGGACGAAAATTAATCTACAAAAACAACCTTTATAGGGGTTTCTAAATAAACCAATATTTTTTTAGTCACGTTAATATTCATACTTTTTATGGCATCGGCATAGCCAATAAGTTGTTGGTGATGCTCAGGGTAGGCTTTACCCGATTTATAATCAATAATAACCGCTTCTTTAGCTGCTATAACCAACCTGTCTAATCGCAATATTTCTTTGTCTTTTGTTGCAATTTCACACTCATTATAAACGGTATTGTTAGGTGAAAAATATTTTTTTAAATCGGAATGGTTAACCATTTCTGTAATGGTATTTTTAAACTTTAGCCCTTCATCCGATGTTATTTTACCAGTTTGTTTGAAGGTATTTATAGCCATATCTATATCGCCCGCCGTTTTAATTTCAGCCAAAATATCGTGTAATAAAGTTCCGTGAATGGCAGCTTCTTGCTGTGGGTCATCCCAATATTTTGAGGCATTAGGAACTATGTAAATATTGTGTGATTTCCAATCGGTCGAAATGTATTTAGACTCAAATAATGTTGTTTCTTCTTTTTCGCCGACTTCACTTTTTGGGCGAGTTATGTTGCCAAAAGTATAGGTGTTGTTAGTAGGTTGATAAAGTGCGTTTGTCTTTAAATAATCTTCAATTATAGCACCATAAGTAATGCTCTTGGCTGTTCTTGAACTTTGTTCTGTTATGATATATAATTGTTCAATAGCACGGGTTAGTCCCACGTATAATAGATTTATATTATCTAATTCTAACAACTCTTTTTTACGACTATAAATTTGTTGACCAATAGCGTCTGTTTTTTCTAAAGCAGGGCCGCCATTTATTAAAAGGCTTTTAAAATTATTGAACGCTTCGGGAGATTCTGGTTGGTACCATTCTTTAGGTTCTCTTTCTCTGTATAGACTTACATTGTTTGGAAAAATAACCACAGGAAATTCCAATCCTTTGGCTTTATGGATGGTTAATATCTGAACGGCATTATCGTTTTTTGGTGAGACGATGCTTAAAGCTGATTTATGACTCTCAAAATAGTCTATAAAATGAGAGACACCGCCTTTTTTTTGTTGCTCAAACTTTAAAACTTCATCTAGGAAAAACTGAATAAAGGCATCAGATTTTTCTACCAAATTAAAACTACGAATCAGATAAGCAACAGATTGGTATAAAGATATTTCATTAAACTGATTGTCAGAGAAGTCGATATCAAAATCTTTTAGTTTGACAAACAATTCCTTTTTAGAAAGAGATAAAAAGAAACTAATAAAATCGTGAATTTGAATGGTGCTTTTAAGATGCTCATGTAAGAAAATAAGCGCATCTGCCAAAGCTTTTTTGTTGCTGTCTTGAGATAGATAAGTCAGAAAATTAATGATAAAATTTACTTTTGTGGCGTTGCACAACAGCAAAGATTCCGATGTCATAATTTCAATGCCTTGTGCCGTTAAATTTTCTGCAATAGCGGCGCCATCTTTTTTGCTACGCACCAATATACAGACTTCGCCTAGCGTGTAATCGTTTTCTAAATTTCGTAGGGTCTTTATAATGGTGTTTGCATACGCATCGCTTTTATCTTCTCCTTTTAGGCCTTTATCTAAAAAGTCAATTTGTACATAACCGCCAATTTTATCAGTTGCCTTTTGCGAATTTTCATTTTCGTATAAAGACCGATGGGTTGGATTTGACAAAAATTTTGAAGCATTTTTAAAAAAAGCATTGTTAAAATTTATCACCTCACTAAAACTTCTGAAATTTGTATCTAAACTTTCTACATTTTTAGGAATAAAAAAAGGGTTTTCGGCAACGGTTTCTTCATTATTAATTTTAGAAGCTAAGTTGATAAATTGTTGCGCCTCGCCGCCGCGCCATCTGTAAATAGCTTGTTTGGCATCGCCCACCAAAAACAAACTGCCATTGGGTTGGGATAGTGCATTTTGAATTAAAGGGATTAAATTTTCCCATTGAAAAACGGAAGTGTCCTGCATTTCGTCTATAAAAAAATGACTGTATTTTTCGCCTATCTTTTCATAAATAAAAGGCACAGGTTCGTCTTTAATATGTTTTCTGATAAGGGTGTTGAACTCAGAATTTAATCGGATGTTATTGTCTAGTTTGTAATTTGTTAAACTTTTATTTAAGGGGCTTAAAACCGATAATGGAATCAGATTTTTTAAAATCAAGTTGCTTAAAACATAGGTTTTATAGTGCGCCTCAAAAAAAGCTTCAATTTTTGAATAAAGTGTTTTTAAAGTTTCCGATTGCGATTCAATAGCCTCTTTATTTTCTTCAGAGGCTTTGGCACTACACCAGCTATTTTTGGCAATACTTTTAGAGAGGCGTCCTTCAAAATTAATAGTATCAAAGTTTTTACCTGTAAGTTTAGAAATAAAACTGGGCAAGTCGCCACCACCTGAATAGGCGCTATTTTCGGCACCAATTTGTTTTAAAAGCTCAAGGCCTTCTCTTCCGAATTTAAGAATCTCTTTTTCAAAATGTACATTCTGTTTTTTTAATTTTTCGTGTAGTTTTAGATAATCGGGTAATTGTTTGTTTTTTAGTTTATTTAATTGGTCAATAGCACCATCGTCAACCAATAGTTTGGCAATAGATTTAAGTGCAAAGCTCACATCCCAAGTCTCATCTTTTTGCCATTTAAATAAAGCAAAAAGGAGCAATGTTTTGGTAATTTGGTCTTCTTGGCCAATTTTAGAAATTAAAATTTCAACCGCTTCATCTAGTATGTTTTTGGTATTTAATTCGACTTCAAAATCTAAAGACAATCCCAAATCAAAAGAAAAATTCCGAATTATTTTATATGTAAAGCTATCAATGGTTGTAATGGCAAAAGCGGCATAATTATTTACAATTTCTCTTAATATTACAGAGGCTCTTTTTTGTAATAGGCTGCTACTTAATGGAATTTCTTTGCAAAGCATTTTAGCCATATCGTTAAATTCGCTCTCCGCGAAAGCGCGTAGATTATCTAAAATACGTTCTTTCATTTCGTTAGCCGCCTTGTTAGTGAAAGTAATGGCAAGAATCTGCTTAAATTTAAAAGCGTCTTGTGTGGCGAGTATTATTTTAAGATATGACTTTACCAGTGTAAAGGTTTTGCCACTTCCGGCAGAAGCATTGTAAACCTGAAAAGAAGAAGGCGTTAGCAAGGGCGTAATTTTAACGCAAATTACATTTTTTTTTGCAAATTTATCTCAGCAAATTAGCTTAAACCAACATCCATTCCCATCATAATTATAAAACCAGCAATAAAGCCCATGGTGGCAATATCTGTATATTTATCTTGTTGGGTCTCTGGAATAACCTCTTCAACAACTACAAAAATCATAGCACCTGCCGCAAAAGCCAGAGCGTAAGGTAAAATAGGTTTGAAAGAGATAACTGCCCAGGCGCCAATTACGCCTGCTATAGGTTCAACAATAGCCGATAATTGCCCGTACCAAAAACTTTTAAATCGGCTTACGCCTTGTCGTCTTAAAGGCATCGCTACAGCAAAACCTTCGGGAAAATTTTGTAGCCCAATACCAATAGCCAGGGCCACAGCACCGCCAATTGTGGCGCCATCAAAACCTGCTGCCACACCGCCAAAAAGAACACCAACGGCTAGCCCTTCGGGGATGTTATGTAAAGTAATAGCAAGTACCAAAAGTGTTGTGCGATGCCAGGGTGTTTTAACACCTTCAGCTTCTTTAAAGTTGATGTGCATATGGGGTAAAACTTTATCTAAACCAAATAGAAAAACAGCACCAAGGAAAAATCCGGTAGCTGCGGGGAACACCTTTATAAATCCATCGCCTTCACTCATCTCAATAGCAGGTGCTAAAAGACTCCAAAAACTAGCGGCTATCATTACACCACCTGTAAAACCTAGCATACCATCTAAGACGGCTCTGTTTGGTTTTTTAAAAAAGAATACCAATAAAGCCCCCAAAGCTGTTAAAGACCAAGTAAAAAGAGTGGCGTATAAGGCTGCCAAAATGGGATTAATTGATTCTAAATATTGTATAATGTTATCCATATTAATTGATTTTCACATATATATTATTGGCTATCTCTTTTGATATAGTTAAGGTTGAATGGTTAATTTTAAGTATCAAAGATTCATCGAAAGGTTCTTTGACTATTACTTGAATATTTGTACCAAGTGCGATATTGTTTTTGTCAAGATATTGAAGGAAATTATCTGCAGAATCTTTTACCCCAGCACAAGAACAAGAAACGCCTGGATTTATTTGAGATAAAAATATTTTTTGAGATTTTTGTACGTTACCTTCCTTGTCGGGGATGGGATCTCCATGAGGGTCATGGGTTGGGAAATTTAAAAAAACATCAAGTTCATTGATAAGTTTTTGAGACTTAATATGTTCAAGCTGTTCGGCAACATCATGTACTTCATTCCATGAAAAATTAAGCTTTTCTACGAGGAATGATTCCCAAAGACGGTGCTTGCGAATAATATTTGAAGCCGTTCTTTTTCCTTCGTCGGTTAAACAAACGCCTTGATATTTGATATAATTTACCAACTCTTTTTCTGCTAATTTTTTGAGCATATCTGTAACCGAAGAGGCTTTGGTGTTCATCTTCTTTGCAACAGCATTTGTATTTACAGATAGGCAGCCTTGTTTTCCTAAGTGATAAATGGCTTTTAAATAGTTTTCTTCTGCTTGTGAGGGCATTATTATGATATAATTTACACAAATGTAAAAATAATTTTAGACAAGTCTAAAAAATGGCGAATTATTTATAAGTATATTTGAATAATTATTTTATACCATGCTTAACAATCAGAAAAACAAGTTCAATCTACCTTCAGACATAACTTATCTAAATGGGGCTTTTATGGCACCACTTTTAAATAGCGTGGGCAGAATTGGAACAAAAAGTCTTTTACAAAAGGCGAATCCTTCCAGCATTAGTGCTGTCGATTTTTTCTCAGACACCAAAATTTTAAAACAAAAATTTGCACAATTGATTGATGTGGCTGATGCCGATCAAATTGCTGTAATTCCATCGGTTTCTTATGGTATGGCAACGGTAGCTAATAATATATCGCTCAAAGCGGGTGGTGAAATTTTGATGATTCAAGAACAGTTTCCCAGTAATGTTTATACTTGGCAAAAATTGGCTAAAAAAAATAATGCCAAGGTGGTTTTTGTAGAAGCCCCTAAGTTGGAACTAGGTCGCGCTCAATTATGGAATGAATCTATTTTAAGTGCTATTACAGATAAAACGGCTGTTTTGGCTATGCCTCATTGTCATTGGGCAGATGGCACTTTGTTCGATTTAGAAAAAATAAGACAAAAGACCAAAGAACACAAGGCTTTACTCATTATAGACGGTACCCAAAGTGTAGGCGCCTTGCCTTTTTTTGTGGCAAAAATCCAACCTGATGCCTTAATTTGTGCGGGTTATAAATAGTTGATGGGCGCTTACGGATTAGGGGTGGCATATTATAGCGCATCTTTTAATAATGGTGACCCTATTGAAGATAATTGGATTAACCGATATGAAAGTGAAGATTTCGCCAACTTAGTAAACTATCAAGAAAATTACCAACCCAAAGCAGGGCGTTATAATATGGGCGAAGTGAGCAATTTTGTTAACACACCCATGCTTATAAAAGCCATTGAACAAATATTGGAATGGCAACCCAAAAATATTCAAGACTACTGTAAAAACATAACTGATGAAGCCGTAAATACCTTGAGAGAAATGGGTTGTTTTATAGAGGGATCCAATTATAGAGCGGCCCATTTATTTGGTATTTATGTGCCTTCTCATATAGATATTGATGTATTAAAAGCAAGGTTTGCGGCTCAAAAAATATTTGTATCTTTTAGAGGGAAAGCTATTAGGGTAGCGCCACATGTGTATAATTCTAAAGCCGATTTTGACAAATTAGTGAGTTGTTTTAAGTAACAGAATTTTTTTCACTTTTTAATTTATTGTTGGATTTACTCCTGTATCTTTGCGCAAAATTTTACCTGTTTGAGTACTAAAAAACTAATTACAACTTTAGAACAAAACAGCAAGGTCAAAGCCTTTACTGATGCACTTCTTGTGCCCAACAACAAAATTAAGCTGTCAAATTTAATCGGTTCTGCCTTGTCTTTTGTTGTTTCGGGGGCTTTTAAAAAAACGGAAAAACCTTTCCTGCTTATTTTAAACGACAAAGAAGAAGCGGCCTATTACCTCAATGATTTAGAACAATTATTGGGCGATAAAAATGTGTTGTTTTATCCAGGTTCTTACCGCCGTCCGTATCAAATTGAAGCAACCAATAATACCAATATTTTATTGCGTGCCGAAGTTTTAAATCATATTAATTCTAGAAAAAAACCGGTGCTTATTATTACTTATCCTGAGGCTTTATTCGAAAAAGTAGTAAGTAAAGCAGAGCTTAAAAGAAATACACTTAAAATTGAAGTTGCCGATGAATTATCGCTCGATTTTATCAATGAACTTCTTTTCGAAATGCGTTTTGAGCGTGTCGATTTTGTATTTGAGCCAGGTCAGTTTGCAGTTAGAGGGGGTATTATTGATGTTTTTTCGTTTTCGAATGACACACCTTATCGGATAGTCTTTTTTGGCGATGAGGTAGATAGTATTCGGACTTTTGATGTAGAAACGCAATTGTCTATCACAAAGTTATCACGGATTAATTTGATGCCGAATGTAGAAAACAAAGACTTAGATGAAAAACGTGATACTTTTCTAAAATATATATCGGCAAAGACCATCATTTTTGTAAAAGATGTTAGCGCTTTAGGTCATAGCTTAGACAGTCTTTATGTCAAAGCAGAAGAAGCTTTCAAAGAAATAAAAGGAGAAATTAAACAACATAAACCCGAAGAATTATTTTGTGATGCCAAAGCTATTTCTTCTCAATTAACAACCTTTACAAATGTTGTAATTAACGACACTAATAAAAGTGTTAAATCGGATTCTGATGTTTTTGAAAGAATTAATTTTAGTTGGGATACCAATCCGCAACCTGCTTTTAATAAGCAATTCGATTTGTTGGTTGCCAATCTTAAAGAGAATACAACTAACGGATTTACAAATTATTTGTGTTGCACAAACGAAAAGCAAGCCGAACGGTTTCATGATATTTTTGAAGAGTTAGATACCGCATTGCATTACAAAACGCTGGTTTATCCTTTATACCAAGGCTTTATTGATAAGGGGGCAAAAATTGTGTGTTATACCGATCATCAAATTTTTGAACGTTATCATAAATTTAGACTCAAAAACGGCTTTGCAAAAAAACAAGCCATTACCTTAAAAGAGTTAACAAATCTAGAAATTGGCGATTATGTTACGCATATTGACCATGGTATTGGTAAATACGGTGGCTTGCAAAAAATTGATGTAGAAGGCAAAACACAAGAAGCCATTAAACTTATTTATGGCGATAGAGATGTGTTGTATATCAGTATTCATGCGCTTCATAAAATTGCTAAGTTTACAGGTAAAGATGGAAGTCCGCCTAAAATCTATAAGCTGGGATCGGGTGCTTGGCAAAAACTAAAACAAAAGACAAAAGTACGTGTTAAGCAAATTGCCTACGATTTAATTAAGCTTTATGCTAAGCGAAAAATGGAAAATGGTTTTGCCTATAATCCAGATAGTTATTTGCAAAATGAGTTGGAAGCAAGCTTTTTATACGAAGATACACCCGATCAATACAAAGCCACCCAAGAGGTAAAAACAGACATGGAAAGCGCCCAGCCCATGGACAGGTTGGTCTGTGGCGATGTGGGTTTTGGTAAAACCGAAGTGGCTATTCGTGCCGCTTTTAAAGCTGTTGATAATGGCAAACAAGTCGCTATTTTGGTGCCCACTACTATTTTGGCGTTTCAACATTTTAAAACTTTTACAGAACGACTTAAAGATTTTCCGGTAACGGTAGATTATTTAAATAGGTTTAGAACAGCCAAACAGCGCACACAAGTTTTAAAAGATTTAGAAAGTGGCGCCTTAGATATTGTTATTGGCACACATCAATTGGTGAATAAAAGTATTGTTTTTAAAGATTTGGGACTTTTGGTGGTTGACGAAGAACAGAAATTTGGCGTTTCGGTAAAAGACAAACTCAAAACCATTAAAGAAAATGTAGATACCTTAACCTTAACTGCCACACCTATTCCAAGAACCTTACAGTTTTCACTGATGGCGGCACGCGATTTATCTATTATCAATACAGCACCACCAAATCGGCATCCTATAGAAACGCATGTTATCCGCTTTAGCGAAGCCCTTATCCGTGATGCGATACATTACGAAATTTCTAGAGGCGGACAGGTGTTTTTTATTCATAACCGTATTGATACCATTAAAGAAGTGGCGGGGATGTTGCAACGTTTGTTGCCCGATGCTAAAATTGGGGTGGGTCATGGGCAAATGGATGGTAAAAAATTAGAGCAATTGATGTTGGCTTTTATGAATAATGAGTTTGATGTTTTGGTATCGACAACCATTGTAGAAAGTGGTTTAGATATACCCAATGCCAATACTATTTTTATAAATAATGCCAATAATTTTGGTTTGTCAGATTTGCATCAGATGCGTGGCCGTGTGGGGCGTTCTAATAAAAAAGCATTTTGCTATTTTATAACACCGCCGTATCATATGATGACCGATGATGCCCGAAAACGCATTCAAGCTTTAACGCTTTTTTCTGATTTGGGCAGTGGGTTTCAGATAGCGATGAAAGATTTAGAGATTCGCGGAGCGGGCGATTTGCTAGGCGGTGAGCAAAGCGGGTTTATTAACGATATTGGTTTTGAAACCTATCAAAAAATATTGAATGAAGCCATTGAAGAATTGAAAGAAAATGAGTTTAAAACGCTTTATAAATCGGATGATACCAAACCGAAATCATTTGTAAAAGAAGTGCAAATTGACACCGATTTCGAAATACTTTTCCCAGATGATTATATAAATATCATTACAGAACGCCTTAATTTATATCGGGAATTGAACACCCTTAAAAGCGAAGAAGAACTGACTGCTTTTGAAATCAATTTGGTGGATAGATTTGGTGCTTTGCCTACGCAAGTAGTTGACTTGCTAGATAGTATTCGCTTAAAATGGGTTGCTAAAGAATTGGGCTTAGAACGTGTTATTTTAAAGCAAAAAAGGTTGGTGGGCTATTTTGTGTCCGATCAAAAAAGTGATTATTACCAAACCGATACTTTTGCAAATGTTTTGAAATATGTACAAAATCACCCCAAATATTGTGTTGTAAAAGAAAAAGAAACCCGCCAAGGTTTGCGTTTAATGATAACTTTTATTAGGGTAGATTCGGTGCAAACGGCACTTAAAATTTTAGAGGTTATTAGTGGCTAGATACAATTAAATGGAACGCGGATAACGCTGATTTAGCAGATTATCACAGATTTATCAGCGTAAATCATAAGTAATCTGAGTCATCAGCGTTCTATACTGATATTCTAGACAGAAACCTTCCCTCTGATTAAAGGATATGGGTTGTAATCTACCAACTCAAAATCGTCATAAGTAAAATCGAAGATGTTTTTAGATGAGTGGGAAGTGGGTTTGACGGCTGAATTTTAAAATTACAATTGCCCCCTTGAGGGGACTTTAGGGATGTATTTTATAAATTTGACTAGAGACAATTAGGAGTTTTTTTAAGAAATTCATTTTATTACTACTATATAACCCTTATTGTATTTATCTCCTATTTGGTATTTATATTTATTCTGATTTAGAAAATGAATAACTATTTTCTTCATTGCTTCAGAATTACCAGTAATTATTTTTACAGGGAAGTAGCCTTGATGATGCGCTTGAAAAACATAATTTTCGAGCTTCGCTTCAACATCAACATGTTTAATACCATGGAGGTCTAGATCTTTTATTTTAAATATCATCTAAATTATAATTATCAGTAAAGTAAATTTTTATTAAATCATTTTGAGATATTTTTGGGTTTGTTAAAAGGTTTTTTGCTAAAAAAACTAATCCAATATTCCTTATCATTTTACTAAATTTACTAGTTCTTAAAATACTCCCTTCAAACGCCATCCCATGAATAAAATGTAGTTCATTGATTAATAAGCTTTCAGGTATATTATTAAACCTTATTATATCTTGGTGTTTTGTTATGTAACAAATTCCAATATCGGCTATTAAATCTTGATTTGTAGTTAGTTTTGACAAATTTGTTCCTTCAATTAGCATCATATATTTTGTTTCAAAACTTGAGGTAAGAATGCCTTGTTTAGAGTTTACTATAGAATCTTTATTGTTTACTATAAAAGTTTTTGCATTAATTTGATTATCAAACTCAAAACAGCTGTAATACAACTCTTGATTAAATTCATTACTATCATTTTCTAATATTAAAAAATGACTATATGTTAAAAAACTTTTCATTGAAAGGTCATATTGGCCTACACCCATATAAGCTTTTCCTAAGTTAATGTACACATCTTTGTTTAAGGGATTCGATTTATAAGCCTCTTGAAAACAATTACATGCTTCAACAATATTTTCTTTTTGAAGTTCAATCCCTTTTTGGATTTGAATAACACATTCTCTATTATTATACGACATATTTAATTATTTGAAATATTTATTTATAAAACCCTGAGCATCCTTATTACCCAGTTTTTTTGCCGTCTCAAAAGCTATTCTTGAATTATAATCATCTTTTAGATTTGCATAAGCAATACCTTTATTTATAAATGCTTCTTGATTTTTCGGAAAGTATTTAGTGCAAATGTTTAAATATTTCACTGCCGTTTTTAATGACATATCTGTATAATTTATAAAACAACATTCACGTAAAGAATCATATATTTTTTCTAAATCAGCTCGACTAGGATTACTATCAATAGTCTTTTTGTAACATTCAATTGCACCAGCATAATCAGAAACTTCCTTTTTTGCATTACCTAAATTATAGTAACCCGTTTCATAAGTGTCATTTTCTGTTTCTTTATCTAAACCTGCAAACTTTAATACAGATAATGCTTTTTCGAAAAAATAAATAGAATTTTCATAACTGCATTCTTGGTAGGCTTTAACGCCAGACATGTAGTCTTCATAGTAATTATTCATAAGTTTGAGAAGTTATAGATTTATAAAACTAATTTTTCAGAGCAATTTGGGCATATGGGTTGATTATTGTCGTAATCTTTACCAAATTTATTGCCAATTAAAGCTAAAGCAATAACACCAACTATAGTTGCAGGAATAGCAACAGTTGCACCAGCAATTGCACCTGCAATGCCTAATCCAGAAGCTAAGCCGTAACCAATGCCGCCAGCAGCAATAGCGCCTATAATTCTACCTTTTTTATCTTTTTTAAATTCAATTTTTGTTTGACAATGTGGGCAAGTGATTTGTTTTTCCATGTTTTTAAAGATTAAGTTATTTTTGGTTTGGTATTGGTAGATTTGCCTCTTGACATAAGGCAATGAAAAGATTCATTTCTTTTTGGTCTACTACTTCATCAGCTGCAATCATAATAGTTACTAAATCAACAAGTTGTTTCTTTTTTGTCAAATTCATTTTTTTTATTACGTCTAAAGCAACATTTGGCATCATTGAGCAAGCTTCATTAAAGTCGTATGTTGTTGTTTTGAAATTATCTTTTATAATTTTTAAAATATTTTTTTCTCTCACATCTATTTTTTCATCAATAGCTGCCATATCAAATAGTATTTTTATAATAGCCATCTTTTCATTTGAAGAATAGTATGATAGATTAGATTCATAATCTTTGTTAGGTTTGGTCACAAACGTTTTTAATAAGTTTAAAAATTTATTTTCCATAAAATCATTTGTATCAGAAAGTTTATCTTTTATTTTAGCTAACCTTTCCGAATCTGTTTTTTTGTGAGGTATTCCAATATCTAATTTAAACTCCATACCACTACAATTTACTTCAGACTCTCCTGTTTTTCTTGCATAATCAATTACTTTCATTCCTAAATCTTGCCTTCCTATCTTTACATATGCTAGAACTAATTTATCTAGTAAGTAGATATTTCTTATACCATCAACAAAAAGCTTTTCTAAAATAATACAGCGGTCTATAGGTTTTAAATAGCTGAAACGATTTAAAATTGGCATGCTAGACCCGAATCCTTTTTCTTTGAAGAAATTTATAATTGGAAGATGTTTCTCTTTTAATTTATCTTGATAGGAAATCATACTGATAACTATTTAATGGTTAAAAACAAATTATGAGAGGACTACAAATATAAAAAATATTTATCAAATACTACTGATAAGTAGGGTATTAAAAAGTGGTAACGAATTAATAGGAACTTCTTTTATTTTGCTATATGGCAAAAACCGATAAATATACTCAGGAGCAACTACAGAATATGGGTAAGCGTTTACGAGAATTACGTATTGCAAAAGGCTATACTAATTATGAGTTATTTGCCTATGACAATAATATACCTCGTGCTCAATATGGGCGATATGAAAATGGGCAAGATTTAAGATTTAGTAGTTTGTTAAAGATTCTAAAAGCTCTTGATATTTCTTTGGAAGATTTTTTTAAAATAGGTTTTTAAAAATATATTCCCGTCTTAGTGAAAAGAAAATTTAAAATTTATTAATTCCTCTCTAGAGAGGGGTTAGGGGTGTGTCACACAAAAACCTTCGTGGGTACATAGTCCACCAACTCAAAATTATTAAAAGTAAAATCGAAGATATTTTTGATATTTGGATTTAACTTCAAAGTTGGTAAAGAGCGTGGTTTTCTACTCAATTGTAACACTGATAACGCTGATTTAGCAGATTGTCACAGATTTATCAGTGTAAATCATAAAAATCAGCGTTATCTGCGTTCTATACTAATATTTTATACAGAAACCTGCCCTCTAATCAACGGATAAGGATCATAATTTTGCAACTCGAAATCAGCGAAAGTAAAATCGAAGATGTTTTTAATAGCGGGATTCAATTGCATGGTAGGTAAAGCGCGAGGCGTACGACTTAACTGTAAATCTATCTGGTCTTTGTGATTGTTATAAATATGTGCATCGCCAAAAGTGTGTATAAAATCGCCGTATTCATAGCCCGTTACTTGTGCCATCATCATGGCTAAAAGCGCATAAGAAGCAATGTTAAAGGGTACGCCTAAAAAAATATCGGCACTGCGTTGGTAGAGCTGGCATGACAGTTTACCGTTAGATACATAAAACTGAAAAAAGGCATGGCAAGGTGGTAGTGCTGCTTTGTTGTTGGCTACATTCTCTGCAAAAGAAACAGAAGTGTCTGGTAACACGCTAGGGTTCCATGCAGAAACTAATAAGCGCCGGCTACTGGGATTTGTTTTTATAAGTTCTATAACTTCACTTATTTGGTCTATGCCATCGCTGTTCCAATTACGCCATTGATGGCCGTAAACTGGACCTAAATCGCCCTTTTCATCAGCCCAAGCATCCCAAATTTTAACACCGTTTTCTTTGAGATAGGCAATGTTGGTATCGCCTTTTAAAAACCACAACAATTCGTAAACAATGGATTTTAGATGCAATTTTTTGGTTGTGAGCATCGGGAATCCTTTTTGTAAATCAAAGCGCATCTGATAGCCAAAAACACTTTTTGTGCCTGTACCTGTGCGGTCGTCTTTTCCTATGCCGTTATCTAAAACGTGTTGTACTAAATCTAAATATTGTTTCATCTCATCCTAACCTTCCCATCCCGAAAACTCGGGAGAAGGAGCTAAATTATTTTTATGATATTACATTGTACTTGATACCAGCTACTTGATACTAATTAATGCTTTACCTCTTTTAGTGCCTCTGGATTGTGTTTGTATTTAAAAACCAAAGCAAAAATAAGGGCTAAAACCAAAGCGTAAGCCGAAAAGACCAACCAAATTGTTTGCCAATCTCTTGTGCCATCATTGGTAAAATGTTCTACAATTAAACCACTTGTATAACCTCCAACGTAAGCGCCAACACCATTTGTAAGTAACATGAATAAGCCCTGAGCACTGCTTCTAAATTTATTATCTGTTTCTATCTCTACAAATAAAGACCCCGATACATTAAAGAAATCGAAGGCCATACCATACACAATCATTGATACTATCAAATAGGTTAGACCGAGTCCTTCTGGGCTGCCAATGCCGAATAAGGCAAAACGTAAAAACCAAGCCATCATACTCATAAGCATAACTATTTTTATACCAAAACGCTTTAAGAAAAAAGGAATGGTTAAAATAAAGGCGGTTTCAGATATTTGAGAAAGTGAGATTAAAATATTAGAGTGTTTTACAGCAAAAGAATCTGGAAAGCCATCGGTAAAGCTCCGTAAGAACTCAGATGCCCAAGCATTCGATATTTGTAATACAATACCTAATAGCATAGAAAATATAAAGAAAATAGCCATTTTGCTGTCTTTAAATAAGACAAAAGCATCCAGACCTAGTCGTGATGCTAACGATTTGTTTTCTGATTTTGATGTTGGTACATTTGGTAAAGTGAATGCATAGATTCCTAATAATAAAGAAAAAACAGCTGTAAAATAAAACTGATTTGGACTTTGAGCCCATCCCAACAAATCTATCGCCCAAAGGGCTACTATAAAACCTATTGTTCCCCAAACACGAATGGGGGGGAAGACTTTTATAATGTCAAATTTATTGTCTTCAAGAATGCTGTAAGATACTGCATTGGCAAGGCCAATTGAAGGCATATACAGTAAAAGATAGCCTAATATTACCCAAAAAAAAGTATCAAAATCATTTACCTGCGATAAATAAAACATAAATCCGGCACCAACAATATGGAGAAGACCTAAAAGTTTTTGAGCACTCAGGTATTTGTCGGCAATAATGCCAACTATAGCAGGCATAACTATAGAGGCAAGACCTAGTGTCATAAATATTTTACCAATTTGTGAACCTGTAAAGTGGAGTTGCCCACCTAAATAACCACCTAGCGAAATAAGCCAGGCCCCAAAAACAAAGAGTTCAAAAAAGTTTAAAATGGTAAGTCTTAATTTAATAGTCATAGTTAGTTATTTTCGTTTGTTAATTTCGTCTCGCAGTTGGGCTGCCAATTCGTAATCTTCATTAGCAATGGCTTGCTCTAAATTTTTATTTAAAGTCTTTAGTGTTAGTTTAGAAAACGAGCTCTTTGTTTGTAAGGGTGTCTTTTCTTTAACTTCTGATTTGCCTTCTTTTTTTTGTAATTTAAGTTCGTCTTTCATTTTTAGAAAAACACCTGCTTTGTCTAAAATAGTGGCGTAAGTATAAATAGGAGAATTAAACCGTATGGCTAATGCCACAGCATCTGAGGTACGTGCATCTATTATTTCTTCAATTTTATCGCGTTCGCAAATGAGGCTTGAAAAAAACACACCATCAACCAATTTATGAATGATAACTTGTTTTACTTTAATATTAAAACGGTCGGAAAAACTTTTAAATAAATCGTGGGTAAGTGGTCTTGGTGGTTTTATTTCGTGTTCTAAGGCAATTGCGATAGATTGGGCTTCGAAAGCACCAATAATTATGGGCAATGTCCGTTCGCCGTCAACTTCTTTTAAAATTAAAGCATAGGCGCCACTTTGGGTTTGGCTATAAGAAATACCTTTAATATTTAACCGTACTAAACTCAAATGAAAATAAATTTAAAAAAGAATGCCTAACCAATGGGCTTATTAATCCATTAATTAGGCAGCCTTTCGGAGCACAATTTAATAAAATTTATGCGTTATTTTGTTTAAAGGCTTTTAATTTTTCAACCAGTTGAGGTACAACTTCAAAAGCATCGCCAACTATACCATAATCGGCAGCTTTAAAGAAAGGCGCTTCGGGATCTGTGTTGATAACAACTTTTACTTTAGAAGCATTTATACCTGCCAAATGTTGAATGGCACCAGAAATACCAATGGCTATATAGAGATTTGCAGCTACAGGTTTTCCTGTCTGACCCACATGTTCTGCATGAGGACGCCAATCTAAATCGGCCACTGGTTTAGAGCAGGCAGTTGCCGCTCCTAAAACTTCGGCCAATTCTTCAAGCATACCCCAGTTTTCAGGGCCTTTAAGTCCACGTCCGCCAGACACAACAATATCGGCATCGGCAATACTTACTTTGCCAGAAGCTTTGTTTACTTCTTTAGATGTGATGTTAAAATCGGTTTCATTAAGGTTTGGATTAAAGGCTTCTACTGAACTTTCAACTTTATTTTCAAATACGCCAAAAGCATTTTTAGCCAAGCCAATTACCTTAACGGATGTTGTTAATTCGGTAAAACAAAAAGCTTTGTTAGAAAAAGCATTGCGTTTTACCACGAAAGGCGCTACCGAACTTGGTAAAGCTACTGTATTTGAAGCCAATCCCGCTTTTAAATTATAGGCCACTAACGGCGCCAAAAACAATCCGTTTGAACTCGAATCTACAATAACTACAGTTGCGCCTTCACTTTCGGCGGCTTGTTTTATAACATCGGCGTAAGCCTTGGCATTAAAATTATCTAATTGCGCATTTTTTACATTTAAGATTTTGGCAGCACCATAATCGGATAATTGATTGGGTTCTGAAGCATTAATGCTAAGGGCTACAAGATTGGTTTGCAACATTTCGGCAATTTTACTGGCGTAAGATGTGGCTTCGAAAGCTATTTTTTTAAAACGACCTTCTGATGTTTCGGCAAATACTAAAACTGACATATTTTTATTTTTTTATTTAATGATTGTTTGAAGCCTTAAATTACTTTGGCTTCGTTGTGTAATAGATTGATTAATTCGTCAACATTATTGGCGTCAATTAATTTACAAGCACTTTTAAGAGGTGGTTTTTCAAAACTTACAGTCTTACTACTTGGGGTAATATCTACTGCAGGTACAACATTTAAAGGTTTTTTACGTGCCATCATAATGCCACGCATATTGGGTATTCTCAAGTCTTTTTCTTCTACCAATCCTTTTTGACCGCCTACTACTAAAGGAAGGGTGGTTGTTAAAATTTCGCTACCGCCATCAATTTCACGTGTTACAGTGGCGTTGTTGCCTTCTATTTCAATACCAATACAGGCATTAATGAAATTGTAATTTAAACTGGCAGCTAAAAATCCAGGAACCATACCACCGTTATAATCTAAAGATTCTCTGCCGGCCAAAACAAGATCAAATGCGCCTTGTTTTACCACAGCCGATAATTGCTCTGCTACAAAAAAAGCTTCTTTTGGTTCAGCGTCTACGCGAATGGCATCATCGGCACCAATAGCCAAGCATTTACGTAAAGTAGGCTCTACACTTTGGTTTCCAACAGTTACAACTGTAATGCTTGCACCTTGTTTTTCTTTAAACCAAATGGCTCTTGTCAAGGCGTATTCATCGTGAGGATTGATAACAAATTGTACACCTGTTGTGTCAAATTTGGTATCGGCTTCGGTAAAATTAATTTTTGAAGTGGTGTCTGGAACGTGACTAATACAAACTAATATCTTCATATTTTTTTATTTATAATTATTTAAGTCGTATAAATTTTTACAGGTTACGAAGTTAAAACATTTTTTTGAATTTACTATGCGCGCATAGTAAAAATTTAAGATATTTTTAATGTAAAAGGAAAACAATAATTCTTATTTTTGCCATTCAAATTATAATAAATGAGAACTATACAGTTTAGAGAAGCTATTTGTGAAGCCATGAGTGAAGAGATGCGCCGCGATGAAACTATTTATCTATTAGGTGAAGAGGTTGCCGAATACAATGGCGCTTATAAAGCTTCAAAAGGAATGCTTGATGAGTTTGGGGCCAAACGTGTTATTGACACCCCTATAGCCGAATCTGGTTTTAGCGGTATTGCCATTGGTTCTGCCATGAATGGCAACAGACCTATTGTTGAATACATGACTTTTAATTTTTCATTAGTCGCTATAGATCAAATTATAAATAATGCCGCAAAATTGCGCCAGATGAGTGGTGGTCAGTTTAATATCCCCATTGTTTTTAGAGGCCCTACGGGTTCTGCAGGGCAATTAGGGGCCACACATTCGCAAGCATTTGAGAACTGGTTTGCCAATACCCCGGGTTTAAAAGTTATTGTACCTTCTAATCCGTATGATGCCAAAGGATTATTAAAAGCGGCTATTCGCGATGATGATCCGGTTATTTTTATGGAGTCTGAGCAAATGTATGGCGATAAGGGCGAAGTGCCAGAGGGCGAATATATTTTACCCATCGGTGTGGCCGATATCAAACGAAAAGGAACCGATGTAACCGTTGTTTCATTTGGAAAAATTATAAAAGAAGCTTATAAAGCTGCCGATATATTAGAAGAAGAAGGTATTTCTGTTGAGATTATTGATTTAAGAACAGTGAGACCAATGGATCGGGAGGCTATATTAACATCCGTTAAGAAAACAAATAGATTGGTTATTTTAGAAGAAGCTTGGCCTTTTGGCAGTGTGGCTTCAGAAATTACTTATTTTGTTCAAGACGAAGCTTTTGACTATTTAGATGCGCCCATTCAGAGAATTACCACGGCTGATGTACCAACGCCATATTCTCCAGAACTTTTACAAGAATGGCTGCC
Source organism: Flavobacteriaceae bacterium (assembly GCA_021647405.1). GTDB lineage: Bacteria > Bacteroidota > Bacteroidia > Flavobacteriales > Flavobacteriaceae > CG1-02-35-72. Next base: position 122,917 of record JAKIUU010000003.1, on the reverse strand, counting down.
CAACGCAAACGATGTTGTAAACGCCGTAAAAAAAGTACTTTACGTTAAATAAACTCAGACAACTTATTGTAAGATTCCTTTCTATAGCTGACTAAAGAAAGGAATTTTTAATGACTATGAAAATATATATATTTATACTTATTGTATTAATTTCAACAATAACGTTTGCACAGGTAAAAGTGAGTGGAAAAGTAGTTGATGAAAATGGCGAACCCATTTCTTTTGCAGATGTGTTTTTTAAAGGCTCAACCAAAGGGACTGTATCTGATGAAAACGGAAAATTCTATTTAGAATCCGATAAAAAATACGGTATTTTAATAGTGAATTTTTTAGGTTTCGACAGAAAGGAAGTCGCTTTAAAATCCCATAACTTCGATTTAAAAATTGTTTTAAAAGAAGAAGCGGCTCGTTTAGATGCTGTAGAGATTTATTCAGGAAAGGTTAAGAAAAAGGGGAATCCAGCCATCGCTATTTTAAGAAAAATATGGGCACATAAACGCCAAAATGGCATCTATTTGTTTAATCAATATCAAAATAAAAAGTACGAGAAAATAGAGTTTGACCTTAATAATGTTGATGAAAAATTAAAGAAAAGTAAAATATTTAAAGGCTTAGAATTTATTTTTGATCAGGTAGATTCTTCAAATATTACAGGGAAAGCCTATCTCCCTATTTTTATTAACGAGGCTGTTTACAAAGTTTATGGCAAAAATAAAGCCCCCAAACAGTACAAAGAAAATTTAGTAGCCAATAAAAATTCTGGTTTTCAAAACCATCAAAGCATGATTGCTTTTGTAAAACAACTTTATACCGATTACAATATCTACAATAATTACATTAAGATATTCGACAAGAGTTTTACAAGCCCTGTTTCTAGAACAGGGCCTTCGGTTTATAATTATGTGCTGGCCGACAGCAGTTTTATTGGCAATAAATGGTGTTATAAGATTGTGTATTATCCCAGACGAAAAAATGAACTCACTTTTAAAGGTCAGTTTTGGGTAAACGACACCACTTTTGCACTTAAAAAAATAACGATGCAAGCCACGCGTAGTGCCAATATAAATTGGGTAAAAGAACTGTATTTAGAACAAGAATTTGACGTGCTAAACGATTCGGTTTTTTTACTTAAAAAAGATTATATGATGTCTGATTTTGCTTTAAAGAAGAAAGACAAATCAAAAGGAATATATGGCAAACGAACCACTATTTACAGCGATTATAATTTTAATATAAAGCATAAAGAATCATTTTATGCCAAGCGTGTAAACGACTATTCTAAAGAAATTTATGCAAAATCGGATGGCTATTGGAAAGAAAACCGTTTGGAAGTTTTAAGTAAAGACGAAAAAGGAATTTATAAAATGTTGGACACTTTACGAACCATGCGCAAATTCAAACAATTGTTTGATATTACGGCAACACTTTACTCAGGTTATTGGCAAATAACAAAAAGTATTGACTATGGCCCTATTTTTTCTTCGATTGGCGCCAATGATGTTGAAGGTACACGCATAAGAACTGGTGCAAGAACCTTTAGTAATTTAAACGATTTGGCACGGGGTCAAATATTTGTAGCTTATGGAACCCTTGATAAAAAATTAAAATATGGTATTTCTGGCAAATGGATGATCAACAAACAAAACAGATTTACAATCTTTGCTGGAAACCGGAAAGATGTTGAGCAAACAGGTTTTAGCCTTACCACTATTAACGATGTGTTAAACAGGAGTTTTGCTTCGGCAGCCTTTTTTACACGCGGCGATAATTTTAGACTCACCAGTCTTAATTTAACCAATATTGGCTTTGAATTTGAACCCGTTAACAACCTCCAATTTAAAGTTAGTGGCACCTATAAAACGCTAGCATCGGCTTCGCCATTATTCAATATCGATTATTATAGAGACAATACCTACACTGATATAAAATCAGACATTACACAATCTGAAGTTGATGTGTCTGTTAGGTACACACCAAATAGGGTAAATTATGGTTATGGTGTAGAACGCGGTGTGAGTAATTCGGGAAGATATCCAATCCTATTCTTAAGTTATACCAAGGGGTTTAAGGGGCTTATAAACAGCGATTTTAATTATCAGAAATTGCAACTTTATTATAAGCAACCCTACCAACTTGGGGGATTTGGCAGAATGCATTCAACACTCGAAATAGGTAAAACTTTTGGGCAAGTACCCATTTTATTGATGGATGCTGTTCCTGGGAATCAGACCTTGTTTATGGCACCCAATACTTTCGATTTATTAGATTATTATGAATTTGTAACCGATAAATATGCAGCGCTTCATATTGAAAACAACTTTAATGGACGCCTATTTTCAAGAATCCCAATACTTAGGAAACTCAATTTAAGAGAAATAGTAGGTATAAGGGGTATTATTGGCGATGTGTCTCAAGCCAATATAAATTTAAACGCCTCTGGCATTAACTATCGGGCTCCCAAAAATATTTATTGGGAATGGCATGTTGGGGTAGCCAATATTTTAAAGATTCTCAGGATAGATTTTGTGTTTAGAGGTAATTATAAAGACATACCAGGCGCAAGTCAATTTACCATAAAAGGAGGCGCAGGATTCTATTTTTAAGGGTTTAACTCTTATTAATAATTAAGATGTTTGTATCTTTGTCTTTACTTGAGAATTTTTACTCTTAGTAAACCCCCAAGTTTTTAAATATATTTTTGATGAAACAAATTAACTTTTTTGATACACCTAAAATAGATCAGGTAGGTATTGATGATAGAATTTCAAGAATCACCGCTAGGAGCATAAAAAAAGAAGCCAAAGTAAAAGGGCTTTATATGATTTTAAATATGATTGACCTTACCACGCTTGAAGGGGCTGATACCGAAGATAAGGTAAAACATATATGCTATAAAGCCATGCATTTACATGATGAATATCCCGATTTGCCAACAACGGCCGCTGTTTGTGTATACCCTAATTTTGTGAAGACAGCTGTAACCGAACTCAAAGGATCTGGTGTAAAAGTGGCCTCAGTGGCAACAGCTTTTCCTAGTGGTCAAGCCGATACGCAAACAAAATTAGCCGATGTAAAAGAGGCTGTAGATAATGGTGCAGATGAGGTAGATATGGTTATAAGTCGTGGTAAATATCACAGTGGCGATTATGATTTTGTATTTAACGAAATAGCAACCATAAAAGCAGCCATTGGCAAAGCACGTTTAAAAGTCATTTTAGAAACAGGCGAATTGGGCAATCTTGATAATATCCGTCGTGCCAGCGACATTGCGATGTATGCTGGAGCCGATTTTATAAAAACATCAACTGGAAAAATAAAACCTGCTGCTACTTTACCCGTCATTTTAGTGATGATGGAAGCTGTAAGAGATTATTATTACAATACCGGAAGAATGGTGGGTATTAAGCCAGCTGGCGGTATTTCTAATGCTAAATTGGCTTTACAATATTTATTATTGCTTAAAGAAACCCTTGGCGGGAAATGGCTTAATAATACTTATTTTAGATTTGGCGCCAGTAGTTTGGCAAACGATGTACTTATGCAAATTGTGAAACAAAAAACGGGCAATTATCAATCAAAAGATTACTTTTCAAAAGACTAGATATGAAAACAAAAGTAGACATAGACTACAGCTCTGACTGGCCATTAGCGCCAGCGCCAGAAAGTATGTCACACATAAATTTAAAGGAAAAATACGATTTATTTATCAACGGTAAATTTGTAAAACCTAAATCTGGAAAATATTTCGACACCTTTAATCCGGCTAACGAAAAATTGTTAGCCAAAGTGGCTTTAGGCGATGCAGATGATGTTGACATCGCTGTAAAAGCAGCCAGAAAAGCCTATACAAATGTGTGGTCTAAATTATCTGGTAAAGAACGCGGTAAATACATATTTAGATTGGCGCGAATTATTCAAGAACGCGCGCGCGAATTTTCTGTAATAGAATCCTTAGATGGCGGTAAAGCCATCCGAGAATCACGTGATATTGATATTCCTTTGGTATCTGCACATTTCTTTTACAATGCAGGGTGGGCCGATAAATTAGATTATGCTTTTCCGAATCGAAAACCAAAATCTTTAGGCGTCGTAGGTCAGATTATTCCTTGGAATTTCCCATTGTTAATGGCTTCGTGGAAAATAGCACCAGCCTTAGCAGCAGGCAATACTGTTGTTATAAAAGCCGCAAATACAACCCCATTAACACTTTATAAATTAGCCGAAGCTGTTAAAGATGCTGGTATTCCCGATGGTGTTGTAAATGTCGTTTCGGGTCGCGGTAGTGTCGTGGGAATGGCCATTGTCAACCATCCTGATGTGAATAAAATTGCTTTTACAGGCTCAACAGGTGTTGGTAAAATAATTATGAATGCCATCGCCGGAACAGGCAAAAAAGCCACGATGGAATTGGGTGGCAAAGCGGCCAATATAATTTTTGAAGATGCGGCTTTAGATCAAGCCGTCGAAGGTGTTATAAATGGTATATTTTTTAATCAAGGGCACGTGTGTTGTGCGGGCTCTCGCCTTTATGTTCAAGAATCGGTTTACGATGTGGTTTTACGAAAATTAAAAGGGCGCATGCAGTCTTTAATTATTGGTGATCCTCTTGATAAAAACACAGATATTGGCGCCATTAATTCTAAAGATCAGCTTAATACAATTAATGAGTATATAAAAATCGGTCTTAAAGAAGGCGCCGAAATTTATCAGCCAGAATGCACTTTACCAAAAAAAGGCTATTGGTGTAAACCGACTTTGTTTACGCATGTAGCACAATCTAATCGCATTGTACAAGAAGAAATTTTTGGGCCTGTTTTAGCCATTCAAACTTTTAGAACTATTGACGAAGTTATAGAGAAAGCCAATAATACACCTTACGGATTATCAGCTGGCGTTTGGACAGATAAAGGCTCAAAAATATTTAATATGACTTCTCAATTACGCGCAGGCGTCATTTGGGCAAATACCTTTAATAAATTCGATCCGGCTTCACCATTTGGCGGCTATAAAGAAAGTGGCTTTGGCCGCGAAGGTGGTATTCACGGTTTAGAACCATATTTAAAATTTGATTAAAACATTAAGGATATGTCACGAATAGCAATTTTAAAAACCTATAAAATATACATTGGCGGGAAGTTTCCAAGAACAGAATCGGGGCGTTTTTACCAGCCAAAATTTGACAATAAAGCCCTAGCCAATATGTGCTTGTCTTCAAGAAAAGACTTTAGAAATGCTGTGGTTGCAGCACGTAAAGCACAAGGTGGATGGGCACATAAATCAGCTTACAATCGCAGTCAGATTTTATACCGAATTGCTGAAGTGCTCGAAGGTCGCAAAGCCCAATTTGTAGCAGAACTAGCATTGCAAGGCAGTACAGAAGCTTTGGCTAAAGAAGAAGTAAACTTAAGTATAGACCGACTGATTTATTACGCGGGTTGGTGCGATAAATACATACAAATGTACAGCACTGTTAATCCGGTTTCGGGCAGTTACTTTAATTTTTCTGTACCAGAACCCACAGGTATTGTAGCGGCATTTGCTCCCGAAAAAAGTGGTTTGTTGGGCTTGGTTACACAAATTTGTAGCATCATAGCAGGCGGTAATACTTGTGTCATTTTAGCATCAGAATCAAAACCATTGTGTGCCATTACCTTTGCCGAAGTCTTGGCAACATCAGATGTGCCGGGTGGTGTGATAAATATCTTGACTGGTAACCGTGCCGAGTTACTAACCCATTTCGGCAGTCATATGGATGTAAACGCCGTTTTGTATTGTGGGGCTGATAAAAACGATATTAAAACATTACAAGAATTGGCTGTAGAGAGTATGAAACGTACACGTATTCGCGAAGACGGTGATTATTTTGACGCCAAACACGAAAACCCCTATTATATTTTCGATTTCCAAGAAACCAAAACCACTTGGCATCCTATTGAACAAATAGCAGGAGCGGGGAGTGGGTATTAAGGAATTTTTGATTGCTGATTATTGATTTTGGGATAGAGGCTAGAGTAATACTTAATGCACGAGCAAGGATGCTCGCGCCAGCGGATAGTATAAGAATCAAGACCATTATGTGCTATTACCTTTGCCGAAGTCTTGGCAACTTCTGATGTGCCAGAAGGTATAGTAAATATCTTACCCGCTAGCGCGCGCATCCATGCGCGTGCCTTTAAACCCAAAAGATTAATAAAACCCCAAGATTTTAAAAATTATTTATATTTTTACTAAAGCAATGAGTAGAAAATATAAATTTGGAGATAAAGAAGGCGCTTATTTTATAAGCTTTGCAACCGTTTATTGGATAGATGTTTTTACTAGAAATGATTATTTTGAGTGTATTATAGCCTCATTAGACTATTGTAGAAAACACAAAGGCATGGAAATTTATGGCTATTGTATTATGCCAAGTCATATTCATTTGATATTTAGGTCTTCTTTTGGAGACCCCTCTGGTTTAATTCGTGATTTTAAAGGATTTACTTCTAGAAAAATGTTGCAAATTATAGAAGAAAATTCACAAGAAAGCAGAAAAGAATGGTTGTTAAATATGTTTGAAAAAGCAGGATTACAAAAAAGTAATGTCAAAAAAAGACAGTTTTGGCAACAGCACAATAATCCAATTGAAATTTGGTCTTTAAAAGTGTTTGAGCAAAAATTAAACTATATTCATAACAATCCTGTTGAAACTGGCTTTGTTACAGATGCTATAGATTATAAATATAGTAGTGCCAGAAACTATGGTAATGATGACCAAACAGTGTTAGAAATAGATTTAAATTTATAGCGTTATTAAGCGCGCGCATGGATGCGCGCACTAGCGAAGGATTGATGATTTTGGTTGGATTTTAAAGAATATTGAAAGCACGCATAGATGCACACGCTAGCTGATGATTTTTTCATTTTTTTTAGTGTAAAAAAAAATAAAGTCATAAAGTATTATATCATAATTATTTTATACATTGTAAGTACTAAAAAAGCACTTTAACAAAGAAGCTAATTATATTAAAAAAACAGTAAAAAAAGCGTTTATGAAAGCATCCGATTTATTTATAAAAGCCCTAGAAAACGAAGGCGTAGAGTATATTTTTGGCATTCCGGGAGAAGAAAATTTAGATTTTTTAGATTCTATGCGAGGCTCTAAAATCAAATTAATACTCACACGTCATGAGCAAGGAGCCGGTTTTATGGCAGCCACTTATGGTAGATTAACGGGTAAGCCCGGCGTTTGTTTAGCAACCCTTGGTCCTGGCGCAACAAACTTTACCACACCAGCAGCTTATGCACAATTAGGTGCGATGCCTATGATGATGATAACGGGTCAAAAACCTATTAAAAAATCGAAACAAGGACGTTTTCAAATTGTCGATATTGTTGAGTTGATGAAGCCCATTACCAAATACACACGGCAAATTGTAAACGGAAATAATATTGCATCTATGGTACGCGAAGCCTACCGTTTATCTGTTGAAGAAAGACCCGGAGCTGTCCACTTGGAGTTGCCAGAAGACATTGCTGCAGAAGAGTGTGATGACAGACTGTTTAAAGTGGTTGGTCACAGAAGACCTGATGCCGATGAATCGGAAATTCGAGAAGCTGCAAAAATGATTGAAAATGCAAAAATGCCTTTATTGCTCATTGGTGCAGGTGCTAATAGAAAGAGAACAAGCGAGGCCTTAACAAAATTTATTGAGCAAACAGGTATCCCATTTTTTAATACCCAAATGGGCAAAGGTGTGGTAGATGAACGCCATTCGCAGTTTTTAGGCACAGCAGCCTTATCGGCCAACGATTTTTTACACTGCGCTATAAACCGCGCCGATTTAATTATTAATGTGGGTCATGATGTTATTGAAAAGCCGCCATTTTTTATGGAAGAAGGCGGTACAAAAGTCATCCATGTAAATTTCTTCCCAGCTCAGGTTGATGAGGTGTATTTTCCACAATTAAATGTTATAGGCGATATTGCTACTTCTGTAGAAAAACTGTCATTGCATATTACCGATAAAAGCAACTGGGATTTGTCTTATTACGACAGAATAAAAGAAGATTTAGAAAGCCATTTATCAAAATATGCACAAGACAGTCGTTTTCCTATTTTACCACAGCGTTTGGTACATATAGTTAGAGAAGAACTGCCAGAAGACGGTATTGTAACTTTAGATAATGGCGTTTACAAAATATGGTTTGCCCGAAATTACAAATGCTACCAACCCAACACCTTGTTGTTAGACAATGCCTTGGCAACTATGGGAGCTGGCCTGCCTTCGGCCATGTTGGCAAAATTAATTAATCCCAATAAAAAAGTAATTTCTGTTTGTGGCGATGGTGGTTTTATGATGAATTCTCAAGAATTAGAAACAGCGGTTAGATTAAAATTAAATATGCTTGTTATCATATTGAATGACAGTTCGTATGGCATGATAAAATGGAAACAAGAAGGCATGGGATTTGATAATTTTGGCTTAGATTATAAAAACCCCGATTTTGTCAAGTATGCCGAAAGTTATGGCGCTATTGGTCACAGGCCAACATCCGATGAAAATTTTAAAGAAATATTGTCAGAATGTTTACATAAAGAGGGTGTCCATGTCATTGATTTGGCTGTAGATTATTCGTTAAACCACTCTATTTTAAATGTTTTGTTGAAAGAAAAAACGTGTATATTGTAAAAAAGAACAAAGAAAATAGACCAAAAAGAGAATATTTTTTTCAGGCCTTCTTTACGCTAATATCTAAAAATAAATTATGTTAAAAGTAACATCACCCTACGATTTAAGTCTTATTAAAGAAATTCCAACGGTTGATAAAGCCGAAGTAGAAAAAGCATTGGCAACAGCTTATGCTTTGTTTCAAGACCAGTCTAAATGGATTCCTGCTCATGAACGGATGGCTATTTTACATCGCGCCGCTGCGATTATGGAAAGCCGATTGGATGAATTGACCAAAACAGCTGCTCAAGAAGGTGGAAAGCCTTTGGTAGATTCAAAAGTTGAAGTGTTACGCGCTATTAATGGCGTTCAAATTGCCGCAGAACATATAGGTCAATTAAAAGGCGAACAAATCCCCATGGGATTGACCAAGGCCTCTGAAGGCAGATTGGGTTTTACCACCCGAGAACCCATAGGTGTGGTTTCTTCGGTAAGTGCTTTTAACCATCCATTAAATTTAATTGTGCATCAAGTTGTAACAGCTGTTGCAGCGGGTTGTCCTGTAATTGTGAAACCAGCAACAACAACACCGTTGTCTTGCATCGCTTTGGTGGCTATTCTTAAAGAAGCAGGTTTGCCAGATGGCTGGTGTCAAGCTGTGGTTTGCGGAAGAGACGCGGCCGAAATATTGGTAACCGATAAAAGAGTCAATTATTTTTCGTTTATAGGTTCGGCGGACGTGGGATGGTATTTGAAATCGAAATTGGCACCAGGCACACGGTGTGCTTTAGAGCATGGTGGTGCTGCGCCGGTAATTGTTGAAGAAGATGCCGATTTTAACGAAATGCTTCCAGCCTTATTAAAAGGTGGTTTTTATCACGCAGGCCAAGTTTGTGTCTCTGTACAACGTGTTTTTGTTCACAAAAATATATGTAATGATTTGGCCAATCAATTGGCAGAAATGGCTTCTAAATTGGTTGTTGGCAATCAGATGGATTCAGCAACAGAGGTAGGACCCTTAATTTTGCCAAAAGAAGTAGATCGTGTTGAAGCTTGGGTAAACGAAGCTGTAAATGCAGGCGCAGAATTATTGTGTGGTGGCAAACGTATTTCGGATACTTGTTACGAACCAACAGTTTTATTAAATCCTCCTGCCGATGCCAAAGTTTCTACTTTAGAAATATTTGGTCCTGTAGTTTGTGTTTATGCCTATGACGATAGAGAAAAAGCCATTGAAATTGCCAATAGTTTAGACGTTCATTTTCAAGCATCTGTTTTTACTAAAAATTTAGACATCGCTTTAGACGTGGTAAAAAAACTGAATGCTACAGCCGTAATGGTAAATGACCACACCGCTTTTAGGGTAGATTGGATGCCTTTTGGCGGCAGAGATGCTTCGGGTATTGGTATGGGTGGTATTCAATATTCCATGCATGAAATGACACGCGAAAAGTTAATGGTTATAAAAAGCAGTGTTTTGTAATTAAATATTCACATTACTTTTTTTTAAGTTTTTAGTAGCGGGGACTGCCCCGAGACTTCGGGGGAACCAGCGACCATTCTATATTATTGTGTAAAATAAAAAAAGCCAAAGTAAAAAACTTCGGCTTTTTTAGTAGCGGGGACTGGCGTGTCAGTCAACTGACTGAACTCGAACCAGCGTCCGTCAGCTGACGGATATGAGCCCGACGATTTATTTATCAATAATGTTTCTGATAAAATTTCTACCTCTAGAACTCTTTAACTCCTTTTCTCTATGCAGGGCATTTTTTTTACAATCAAAAAATTCAACATAAACAACAATCCAAGGGCGAAATTTTTTAGTGTAACCTTTTCCTAATTTATTATGAGATAAAAATCTGGCAATTAAATTTGAAGTAAATCCTACGTAAATTTTGTCAAAAGATTTTGAGTACAATGCGTATGTAACATATTCATCTTTCATAACATAAAATTAGTAAAATCATAAAGAATAAAAAACCACCTCAAAAAGAAGTGGTTTTTAGTAGCGGGGACTGGACTCGAACCAGCGACCTTTGGGTTATGAGCCCAACGAGCTACCTACTGCTCTACCCCGCGATATAGGGTTGCAAATATATAAAAAAATAGCTGTTGTAAACTATATTATTTATAAAATTATCGGCTCATTGAAGCCAAAAATTCATTGTTGTTTACGGTAAACTTAATTTTATCATTTATAGACTCCATGGCTTCAACCGGATTCATATCTGCTAAGTATTTACGTAAAACCCACATGCGTTGGATGGTTTTTTCGTCTAATAGTAGGTCATCACGACGTGTACTCGATTTAACCAAATCAATAGCTGGGAAAATACGGCGGTTAGAAATATTACGATCTAATTGCAGTTCCATATTGCCTGTTCCTTTAAACTCTTCAAAAATAACTTCATCCATTTTTGAACCTGTTTCTGTAAGTGCTGTGGCGATAATGGTTAAAGACCCCCCATTTTCAATATTTCTAGCTGCGCCAAAAAAGCGTTTGGGTTTGTGTAGGGCGTTGGCATCAATACCACCCGATAAAATTTTACCAGAGGCGGGCGCTACCGTATTATAGGCACGTGCCAAGCGCGTAATGGAGTCTAATAAAATAACAACATCATGTCCACATTCAACCAAGCGTTTGGCTTTTTCGAGTACAATATTGGCCACTTTTACATGCTTATCGGCAGGTTCGTCAAAAGTAGAAGCCACCACTTCGCCACGCACATTGCGTTGCATATCGGTTACCTCTTCAGGACGTTCGTCTATCAATAAAATGATTTGATACACTTCGGGATGGTTGGCAGCAATGGCATTGGCAATATCTTTTAACAACATTGTTTTACCTGTTTTGGGTTGCGACACAATCATACCACGTTGCCCTTTACCTATGGGGCAAAATAAATCCATTATACGTGTAGAAATAGAACTGCCTTTTTCGGTTATGTTAAATTTTTCTGTAGGAAACAGCGGCGTTAAATGTTCAAAAGCAACGCGGTCTCTAACGATATCTGGTTTGAGTCCATTTATAAGGGAGACGCGAATTAGCGGGAAATATTTTTCACCTTCTTTAGGAGGCCTTACATTTCCTCTTACGGTATCGCCTGTTTTAAGACCAAATAATTTGATTTGCGATTGCGATACATAAATATCATCTGGCGATGACAAATAGTTGTAATCTGATGAGCGTAAAAATCCGTACCCATCTTGCATAATTTCTAAAACGCCTTCGCTTTCTATAATGCCATCAAATTCAAAATCGGGATCTCTGTATTTTCCGCTTCTTCTTTGTTCGTGTGGTATTTTAGGTTTGTTAAAGGGTTGTTTCTTATGAGCGTTGTTTTCCTTTTTTTGTAGCGGTGTCTGTTTTGTTTCGCCTTTTGGGGCATTTACGTCTCGTTTGTTTTCTTGATTAAAAGGTTTCTTTTGTTTTGGTGCTTGAGTTCTCTCATCGGCAGCAGGTTTTTCAACTTTCTTTTCGGAGATCGGTTTTTCAACTTTCTTTTCAGAACGCGGCTTATCAAGATTGTTTTTTAAAGGTTCTTCAAGCTTTACAGCCTCTTGTTCCTCTTGTTTTTCGGCTGGTTTAGCAGTAGAATTATCAAAAAGCGTCTTTTGTGGCTTGTTTAAAATTCTTTTGCGTTTAAATTTCGAATCGGTTTTTTTGTCACCTTCAGTATTTGTATGAACTTTTTTAGGCTCAGAAGCTTGGATATCAAGAATCTGATAGATTAAATCAAGTTTTTTTAACTGACTGTGTTTTGGCACTTTAAGTGTTTTGGCGATTTCTTGTAAATCGGCTAATTTTTTCCCTTTAAGGGCGGCTATATCAAACATATAGAAATGGTGTTAATTGAGTAAATTCTTAGGATAAGAATATATGGTGTGTTTTATTTTTCTGATTATAATTTTTTGTGAAGACCACGCTTTTTAGACGTGTATAACAGTGCAATATTACGAAATTTTTTTTAAAAAGAAAAAAGCTTTAATAAAAAAGAATGGATTAAATTTGTACCTTAAATTATTACGACTTATGATTCAGCGAATTCAGTCTTTATATTTGCTTGCTGTGGTCTTGTTAAATGGGGCGCTTGTATTTGTTTTTCCTTTGTGGAAATACAAATCAGCGCAAACTTTTTACGCTTTTCAGGGCTTTAAAAATGATTCGGTATTATTGGTGAGCCTGTCTGTTGCTTTTATTGCCATAGCCGTATTAGCTGCCATAAGTCTGGTTATGTATAAAAAAAGAAAATCTCAATTTATGTTAAATAGATTGGGTATTGTTATAAACCTTTATTTGTTAGGAGTGTTGTTATATTATCTGCTCAACTTATCTGGAGAAGCCTTGGTTTCTGAGAAGGGTATTGGCGCTTTGATTCCTATTGTTACGAGTGTTTTATTGGTTTTTGCCAATAAGGCCATTCGCAAGGACGAAGCGCTTGTAAAATCTGTAGATAGATTGCGATAAACCTAAGATCTTAGTTTTTTAGTGCGTTAAAACCACCTGCTAGTTACAGGTGGTTTTTTTTGAAACACTATTATGAATATCCGCGATAAGCGGTGCATTCGAAATAGTAAGTAGAACCTGCCTTAGGTAGGCAGAATTGCGTTGAGGCAGTTTGTTTTTTTGAAATAATGGCTTGAATTAAAACCGAATATTTTATAAAAAAAGAAGTCAAAAATTTGATTATTTTAAATAACAAACCCTTTGATAGCAATTGCTAGCAAATAAAAATACGTATTTTTTAATTTTTGTAAAAAATACAAAAAACAAAGGTTTTCGCTAGAAATCTAGCGATATCGCTAGATTGAAAATTACCTAATTCCGCTAGAAATTTAAAAAGAAAATTACTTAATTTTACTTTGAATTAAATAACACGATTGTTTCATGTACTTAAAGTAAGGGAGAAAGGTAACCCCCCTAATTTATTAAAACCTTTCTCCTCTTACTTTTTTTTGTTTTGGATTTTTCATTTATTTTTAAAACACAAAAATTCAAAGTAAAACACCACTTCAAAATTTTACAATTCACTCCTTTTACTTCAGTACATATTTTATGAAGTAAAACACTTGTATTTTTTATAAGATTGAAAAATCTGCGTTTTAAAAGTTTCCTTTTGTGCCAAAAACGCGAAAAAATAATCTCTTTTTAGGCTAAAAAAAAAGTTTATTTTCGCCTATATTTATCAAGAATATCATTAAATATAGTACTTACAAGCTGAAAACTCCTGTTTTTAGCTCTTTGCAAAAAATGCAAAAAACAAGGGTTTTCGCTAGAAATCTAGCGATTTCGCTATATTTGAAATTACCTGATTTCGCTATTGAAATAGTTTTTTTTAACCAATACTTTTGACAAAGGAATTTATCAAAAGTTAAAAACTTTGTTAGAAACCTCCATAAAATTTGAAAAAAACGTATAACAAACTTAAACTCTTAAAATCTATTTATTATGAAAAAATTAGCAACAACAGTATTCGGAATCTTTTTAGCAGCCACTTCTTTTGCAAATGTAACACCTGCGCAAGACACACAAATTAAAAACCAAGAAATAGTTGTAACGGTTCAAAACACTTCTAAAACCAGCACCCTTATAAACCAAATTAACAAGGTAATGGCCCTTAAAGCCACAGCTGCCAAAGGAGGCCCAAGATTGGTTATTCAAACATGTGTAACAAGATGTGAAGACAGTTTATAAACATCTTTTCTTTTAATAAAAATATAATAACATCCGAAAGAAGAAATTACTTTCGGATTTTTTTTATCTTTACTACCAATTATTTTTAACCCCCTTTAGTTTTACACAGTATATACATATTTTATGGCACGCAATTTTACAATAAAGGTTCATTTGGCAGACGACCACCAAATTTTAATTGACGGCATACGGGCTGTTATTAATTTTCAGGACGATATTGAGGTTCTGGGCTACTCACTTAACGGCCAAGAGGTGATGGATTGGTACAAGACCAACTCATCAGATGTTTTGGTGCTCGATATTAACATGCCTGTTAAAGACGGCATTCAGGTGTTGCGCGAATTGCGATATATTAAACACTGCCCCAAGATTATTGTGCTGTCTAGTTACGACGATGTTAAGTTGATAAAAGAAGTGCTAAAATTGGGGGTAAGTGGTTTTGTGCCTAAAAAGTCGGCAGGCGAATTTATTGTAGAAGCCATCCGCGAGGTATATGAAGGCGAACAGTACTTTACAGGCGAAATTAAAGAGAAAATGATGCAGACCCTGCTGGGCAAACCCATTGAAGAACGCATCAGCCAAGAAGGTATTTTGGCACATTCGTTAACCACGCGCGAATTTGAGATATTAAAAATGATAGCCCAACAATACACCACCAAAGAAATATCGGAAACCCTGTTTTTAAGCGAAAGCACGGTGGACACCCACCGCCGGAATTTAATGAAAAAACTGCGGGTTAAAAACTCTGTAGGCTTGGCCTTGTTTGCTCTTAAAAACGGCATAGGTTAGCTGCAATCTAATGATTTTACAATATTTTACTTTTTTAAGGAGCTGTGTTTTGGGGGCTTGTATGTTGTTGTTTGTGTTGGCAACAGCGCAAACCTCTCCTAAAGACAGTTTGGGCTTGCCATATAAATTGGCACGACTTGATTCGCTGATTGACAACAAAGATTATACCACTGCCGAAGCCCTGCTCAGCCAACTTAAATTGGCCAAAGACTACACTGTTGCCAACAATAGGTTGGCAATAACCTTAAGAGAGGCCAAAGTTTTGTACGGCACCAAAAACCCCGAAAAGGCCTTAAATTTACTGCTTCAAAATTTTAATAAAATCAAGGCGGGTAAAGGTATTAAATCGCTTTATGCCAATCAAATAGGGCGTTTTTTTTATGCCGCTAAAAATTACCCCAAAGCGGTAGCCTATTATAAAATGGCTTTAAATAACATCCCCAATAATAAGGATATAACAAGAGTTTTAAGATATTATATCGGAATAGGGTCTTCTTTTTATAAAAACAAACAATTGGACAGTGCCAAGCTCTATTATAAAAAGGTTATCGCCTTTCCTTTAATTAAAAAGACACGGCCTTTTATTTCCAGGGCCTATAACAATTTGGTGGTTATTGCAATAGCACAAAATAACTACAATTTGGCCAGTGTTTACAGCCAAGCGTCGGTTAAAATTAAAGAGCAGGACAAAGATACCTTGGGCATTGCCTATGCTTTGGTCAATTTGGGCAATATTTATTACGGGGCTGAGAACCTGCCCAAAGCCAGCGCGAGTTACCTAAAAGCCTATAAACTCGTTAAAAAAGATTCCACTAAAGATGGGCTGAAGTTAAAAAGAGATGCCCTGTACAATTTGGCCTATGCCTATAAAGACATGGGCAGTTATAAAAAGGCTGTTAAATACTTGTTGGCGTCAACAGATTTGGCAGACCATATTAACAAAACAGACCAAGCGGAAAATTTGTCTGCAGTAGAGGCCAAATTTAATGTGGCGCAAAAAGAAAAAGACCTCGAAATACAAAAGGCTAAGAATTTAAACACCCAAATATTGTTGTACAGCCTTTCCTTTTTTGTGATCTTAATAATTGTTTTTGGTTATATTTTTATTAAAAACCGCCAGTTAAAACAAAAAAACAGATTGGATGCTGTTTTAAGCGAAACGCAAACAAAAATACTGAATGCCACTATTGATGCCAAAGAGCAAGAGCGCAAAAGCATCGCCGCCATATTGCACGACAGTGTGAGTGCCTTGTTGTCTGCTGCCAATTTACACCTGCAGGCCAGTAAAGCCCAGTTAAAAGAGACGCCCCCAATCGAAATACAAAAGGCGCAAGACATTGTGGGCGAAGCTTCGATAAAAATTAGAAATTTATCGCACGATTTGATTTCGTCGGTACTTTTAAAATTTGGTTTGGCATTTGCCGTACACGATTTATGTCAAAAATATTCAAATTCAGAAATATTTATCCACAGTCAAGACCAAATGGTAGAACGTTATGACCAAGATTTTGAGATAAAAATGCACAGCATAATAGAAGAATTGATAAATAATATTTTAAAGCACAGTAAAGCCAAAAATGCCACAGTATCTTTAATGCAACGTGCTGATAAAAAGTTGGTTATTCAGATTTTAGATGACGGTGTTGGTTTTGACATTGTAAAAGCCAAACAAAAAGACGGTTTGGGTTTAAGCCATATTGAAGCCCGTGTTAAAATGTTAAAAGGCCGTTTTGTAATAAATACAGAAATAGGAGAAGGATCTGAAATATCTATAATCGTTCCGGCCAAATTTAAAGAGAAGGCATCAAACAATTAAACCTCTTTTACCGAGTTCAATAACTTCTAGATTTTTAATTTCTTTTTGATGTATTTCAAAACGCACCATAGTCCGCACATGATGAAAACCTTCTTTACCGGCCGCCCCAGGGTTGATATGTAAAAATTGCAATTGCTTGTCGTACATCACTTTTAAGATATGCGAATGGCCTGTTATAAATAAGTCGGGCGCATAAGCCATGAGTTTCTTTTTGATACGCGGAATATACTTGCCGGGATACCCGCCAATATGCGTCATAAGTACTTTGAGGTCTTCAACAACAAACCTGTGTGTTTTGGGATATCTTCCCCTTACAGAATGGCCATCTATATTGCCGTAAACAGCTCTAAAGGGTTTGCGTTTTTTTATAGTTTTTACAATATTGACATCGCCAATATCACCAGCATGCCAAACTTCATCAGCTTGATCGACATAGTTAAGCATGTTGTCGTCTAGATAACTATGCGTATCAGATAATAATAATATTTTAACCATATTTTTATTTGTAAAAGAGGGGTACGAGGGATTATCAAATAAAAAATACTCTTGTATCTTTGCGCTTACAAACATACAATTTTTGAGATATTTTATCAAATTAGCCTATAAAGGCACCGGTTTTCATGGTTGGCAATTGCAACCCAATGCTTTGAGTGTGCAACAAGTTGTGCAAGAAGCTTTGCAAATACTATTTAAAAAACCAATTACAATACTGGGTGCAGGAAGAACGGATGCTGGCGTTCATGCTGCCCAATTTTTTGCGCATTTTGATACAGATGCTATTGTAGATACGGATGACTTGGTATTGCGATTAAATGCCATCTTGCCCAATTCGGTTGTTGTCTATAATGTTTTTAAAGTTTCAGAAGAGGCGCATGCCCGTTTCGATGCCTTAAGTCGCACTTATGAATACCGCATTTATTTGGGGAGAAATCCGTTTTTAACTGAAACAGCTTGGCAATGGCACCACCAAAAACTCAATGTTGAAGCGATGAACAAAGCCGCCAATTATTTATTTGATTATACCGATTTTAAATGCTTCTCAAAATCAAAAACAGATGTAAAAACCTACAATTGTAAAATTACCGAAGCCCATTGGGTAAAAAATGAAAACCACCTTACTTTTACAATTACAGCAGACAGGTTTTTGCGAAATATGGTGCGCGCTGTTGTGGGCACTTTAACAGATATTGGACTGGGTAAAAATAAGCCAGAATCTATTAAAATGATAGTAGAAAGCAGAGACCGTCAAAAAGCTGGATTTTCTGTACCAGCCAAAGGCTTGTTTTTAACTAAAATTGTCTATCCTAAAAACATATTTATGTAATTTTACATTCATTATGTCAAAAACCCCATCAAATAATTCTAAAAAAGTAACAGGAAAAGCCTTTGATGCCAAGCTTTTTTTTAGGCTGATACAATTTGTAAAGAACTACAAGCTTCAGTTTTTAGTGGCAAGTGCTTCTACCATATTATTGGCTTTAGTTGCTGCTGTAAGACCTTGGCTATTGCAGCAAATTGTAGATAATTATATCACACATAAAAATGCGGCCGAACTTCTTAAGTATATCATTTATATGTTTGTGGCACTTTTTACTGAGGTTTTGCTTCAGTTTTTATTTATATATTTTGCCAATTGGTTGGGGCAGCACATTATAAAAGATTTGCGCATAAAAGTTTACAAACATTTGCTAAGTTTTAAAATGCAGTATTTTACCACATCGCCAGTAGGCAAATTGGTAACACGTGTGGTGAGCGATATTGAAACCATAGCCAGTGTTTTTGGCCAAGGCTTGTTTATGATTATAAGCGATTTGCTAAAAATGCTTGTCATCATATTTTTAATGCTTTATATGAACTGGCGCTTGGCACTTATTGTTTTAACCGTTTTACCGATAATTATTTACGCCACCAAAGTATTCCAAATAAAAATAAAAGGCGCCTTTCAAGAGGTTAGAAATCAGATTTCTAATTTAAACAGCTTTGTGCAAGAACGGGTAACAGGTATGAAGATTGTACAGCTGTTTACACGAGAGGATATAGAGTTTAATAAATTTAGAGAAATAAATGAAAAGCACAAAAAAGCCCATGTTAGAACGGTGTGGTATTTTTCTATATTTTTTCCCGTTGCCGAAATTTTAACGTCTATAGCCTTGGGTTTTGTGGTTTGGTATGGCGGCCTACAAGCCACTAATAACAGTGCTATTAGTATCGGAAAAATAATGAGCTTTATTGTGATGAGCCAGATGCTGTTCAGACCTTTGCGTCAAATAGCCGATAAATTTAACACACTCCAAATGGGTATGGTGGCTGCCGATAGGGTTTTTACCGTATTAGATGAAGAAGAAAAAGAACCCGATTTGGGAACCTGCCAGAAACCAAGTTTAAAAGGGACTATATCTTTTAAAAATGTGGTATTTTCTTATTTAAAAGGCGAGCCTGTTTTAAAGGGTATTTCGTTTGATGTTAAGCAAGGAGAAACCGTGGCCATTGTGGGGGCCACAGGTGCTGGAAAATCGACCATTATTAATTTACTCAACCGTTTTTATAAAATAGACAGCGGCGAGATTTTAATAGACGACCTTGACATATCTAAATATAAACTTTCTACTTTGCGCAATAACATAGCTGTTGTTTTACAAGATGTCTTTTTGTTTGCCGATACCATTTACAACAACATTATTTTAACAAATAAAGAAATTAGTTTGGCCGAAGTAGAGGCTGCAGCCGAAAAAATTGGGGTCAAAAAATTTATTGAAACATTGCCACAAGGTTTTAATTACAATGTTAAAGAGCGCGGTGCCATGCTATCATCGGGGCAACGCCAACTCATCGCTTTTTTAAGAGCTTACGTAACAAAACCAAGTATTTTGATTTTAGATGAAGCCACATCATCTATTGATTCACATTCAGAGAAACGCATCCAGAAAGCGACAGATAAAATTACACAGAATAGAACATCTATCATTATTGCCCACCGATTGGCTACTGTAAAGAAAGCTGATAGAATTATTGTACTTGACAAAGGCCAAATTGTTGAGCAGGGTACTCATAAAGAATTGCTGGCCAAACAAGGTTTTTATTCCAGACTTTACGAAATACAGTTTGTTAAGGCCACAGGGTAAATTTATGGTGGCGATTTAATTGGATAAATCTTGACGGATTTTAACATTGAGTTCGTCAAGGTTTTTAAAGAGCACAAACTCACCATCTTTTATATACGAAATTTCGCCTGTTTCTTCTGACACCACAAGTGCCAAAGCGTCTGTTTTATCAGTTATACCTATAGCAGCCCTATGGCGTAAACCAAAACGCAAAGGAATATTGGCTTCTTTTGATATTGGTAAAATAACACGTGTGGCCACAATTTTATTGTCTTCTATAATGATGGCGCCATCGTGAAGGGGCGAATTTTTATAAAAAATACTTTTTAAAATGGGTTTGTTAACTTCTAAATTCATTAAATCGCCTGTATCTTTAATAAAATCGAGGCTGTTATTGCGTTTAATAACAATTAAAGCACCCGTTTTAATAGCGCCCATTTCTTTACAAGCTTCTAAAATGGCATCGACATTAATAATTTCGGTAATTTCAGATTTTAGAAAACTAAATTGGCGGATAAAACTCTTTTTTGAGGTAAAATTGGTGGAGCCCAGCATCAGCAAAAATTTTCTAATTTCTTGTTGAAAGACAATGATTAAAGCAATAAAACCGCCCCCAATAAACTTGCCCAAAATATCGCTTAGCAGTTCCATTTGCAAAGCTTCTGTTAATTTCCAGATAAGATATATAATGGCAATTCCTAAAAAGATATTGATGGCAACGGTTCCTTTTACCAATTTATAAACATAATAGAGCAAAACGGCTACCAATAAGATGTCTAAAAAATCTAAAAAGTCAAAGTCTAAATAATCCAATTGTAATAATTTTACGTAAAAATACTAAAATAAAGCTTTTTAAAGGGATGCTATTCAAAATAAAAATCAGTTGTGGGCAGCAAAGAGTCGTTAAAGGGTAAATGATAAATTAATGCTTTTATTTTTAAATACTCAGGATAGCTTATTTGGTCTTGATAAAAAAAATGTGTTTTGTGCCAACTATGCTGATTTTGAAGAACAGAATCTAGTTGGTGGTAATTATAAGTTCTGTCTTTAAATTGAAAATACTTTGGGTAAAAAATAATATTTAGTGTACTTGTATCTTTAGCATTGGGCACTTTATACACAATGGTTTTTGTTTTGAAAGGTAAAAATTTATTGCGTTTGTCTAAGGTATCAGCAAAAGTGAAATAATTGCGCATGCCATCAACATGGTGTGGCGATTTTTTTTGACGTTTGGCAAGCATGGTAGAGAGTGGTTTGTACAATTGCTTGAGTTGTAATTTTTTGTCAATATTAAAAAGCCAATGGGTGGTAGAAATGCTGTTGTTTTTATTTAATACGGCAAGGGTGTCATTGTTAGTAACCGAATAAAAAATCCACACTTGCGAATTGTTGTACACTTCGTTAACAGCTTCAGTATGAATTTGAGGCAGCTTTACCGTTTGTTTATTGCAACTTAAAATTATAAAACAAAGAAAAATGACAGGGATGTATTTCATATTTTAATTATTTAGTTGGTTAAAAATCTGCACTGTTTCCTGCGCTTCTTTAACATCGTGAACACGCAAAATAGCAGCCCCATTTTGCAGGGCAATGGTATTGGCAATGGTTGTTGCGTTTAAAGATTTTTTTGCCGTTGTTTTCAAAACATTATACAACATAGACTTACGCGAAATACCTGCCAAAACAGGGAGGTCAAAACACGTAAAGAGATTTAAGTTTTTAAGGAGCGTATAGTTGTGCTCAAGATTTTTACCAAATCCAAATCCAACATCTAAAATAATATCGTTTACACCAAGACTGCGCAATTGGGTTATTTTTTCGGAAAAATAATGACGGATATCAAATATAATGTTATCGTACTGTGGATTGTCTTGCATGTTTTGGGGCGTGCCTAACATGTGCATCAAAATATAAGGCACATTGTTTTTGGCAACTATTTCAAACATATTTTTATCTAAACTACCCCCAGAAATATCGTTTACCATACAGGCGCCAGCCAATAGAGCTTGTTTGGCAACTTTACTTCTAAAAGTGTCAACCGAAAGAAAAATTTTGGGAAATGCTGAAATTATCAATTCAATGGCATGGCTACTTCTCAGCAATTCTTCATCTTCTGTAATATGTTGTGCCTTTGGTCGTGATGAATAAGCGCCAACATCTATAAAAGTGGCGCCCTTTGTCAGCATCTTTTCCACTTGTTTTAAAATAGTAGTATCTGAGGTGTATTTGCCACCATCGTAAAAAGAATCGGGGGTAATATTTAAAATACCCATTATTTTTGGTGAAGAAAGGTCAATAAGCGTGCCTTTACAAGTGATGTGCATAATAAAACTATTTTGAAGCTACGGTATTGACAATTTTACCCAATTTTGGCGCTGTATAAACCTGCATTTTTGTCATCAAATCTTCTATGGTATCAGCAACTTGAAGCATCTCTCGGTTTATTTGTTTTAAAAAACCTTCGGCCACCATAACATCTAATTGTTTGAGTGTGGCATCAAAAAAGCCATTGGTATTTAACAAACCAACAGGTTTATTTTCAATACCCAATTGCCCTAAAGTTAGGGCTTCAAAAAGTTCGTCAAGTGTGCCAAAACCCCCTGCCAAAGCAATATAGCCATCAACCATTTTACTTATTTTAACTTTGCGTTTGCTCATTGTTTTGGTAACAATCATTTTACTGATGTTGCTGTGTTCTACTTCTTCATGGCGTAACAATCCGGGAATTACACCTGTTACATGGCCTTTTTTTTCGAGTAAGGCATCTGCCAAAATCCCCATCATACCAATTTTTCCACCGCCATAAACCAAACCGATATTGTGTTGTGCAAAATAATGGCCAACTTTTAGGGCCTCTGTTTTATAAATCGAATTAAAACCGATACTCGAGCCACAAAAGACAGCAATACTTTTCATAAAAAATTACTTTTAGAGAGTCAATTTTTACAGCCCTGTATAAACTTGTTTTTTAAAATAGCAAGCTTAATAAATATTGTTAAATTTGTTTCGAAAATTCATATAAAAATTTAAAAAGTTTTATGCAAAAGACTTCAAAACAATGCGCTGCTGTAAATGACAAATGTAAGGGATTATTTGTTAAGAAAATGAAAGATTACGGTTGTGTGTGGCATGATATGCGCATCAGTTCGTTAACCGATTTAATCATTCAGAAATTATTACGTGCCAAACAAATAGAAAATATCGAAGGTAAAACGATTGCTTCTGAAGGTATTGATGCCAATTATCAAGACATAAATTAATAATATAAACTATGAATATCACAACTCAAATTTTCCGATTTCTAGTAGGCATAACCTTTGTGTTTTCAGGATTTGTTAAGTTGGTAGATCCGATAGGGTCAATGTATAAATTTCAAGAATATTTTGGGGTTGACGTTCTTAATTTGCCTTTTTTAGAACCTTTTGCACTGCAGTTTTCGATCCTTTTAATCACCGCAGAATTAATGCTAGGTGTGATGATATTGGTAGGTTATAAATCTAAATTTACAAGTTATAGTTTGTTGGCTTTGATAAGTGTTTTCTTGTTTCTAACTTGGTACTCAGCCTTTTATGACAAAGTAACCGACTGTGGCTGTTTTGGCGATGCCATCACGCTCACTTCTTGGGAAACGTTTTATAAAAATATCGCATTAATTGTGTTGATTGCTCTGTTGGTTTACAATCATAAAAACATAAAACCACTATTCAGTTTTAAGTTGGCAAAACGCATCACATTTATCAGTTTATTAAGCGCCTTAGGAATTGTTTTTTACGTACTCAATTATTTACCAATTATAGATTTTAGACCTTATGCCATCGGTAAAAATATCAGTGAAGGCATGCTTGTACCAGAGGGTGCACCCAAGGCCATTTATAAAGATACATGGACATACAAAGTAAATGGCGAAGACAAACAATTTACTACTGATGAAAAGCCATGGCAAATTAAAGGTGCTACTTTTGTAGATCGTAAAACAGAAGTTGTTCAAGAAGGTTACAAACCACCCATTCACGATTTTACAATGGAATTAGATGGCAGCGATTTAACCGCGCAATTGCTACAAGAATCAAAATTATTGCTGGTTGTAATGTACAATCTCGACCTAACAACTACTAAAGGCTTAGAAACGGTTAAAACCTTAACCGATAAAGCCTTGAAGGAGGGCTATAAAGTTTATGCCATGTCGGCTTCTACCAACAAAAATTATCTCAAGCTTAAAACCACTTATAATTTAAATTTCGATTTGCTTTTTTGTGATGAGACAACACTTAAAACAATGATACGTGCCAATCCGGGAATTATAAAACTCAGTAAAGGAACTGTAGTGGGTAAGTGGAATTGGCGCAGTGTTTCAAAAATTAAATTTTAAAAATGAGAATAGTTGCTTTAGTTGGATTAGGAAGTTTTATAGGCGGTACTTTACGCTATTTAATAGCACAAATGGTGCAGTCTAAATTTTTATCTGCTTTTCCTTTTGGCACTTTAACTGTAAACATAATTGGTTGTTTTGTTATTGGCATTGTTTTTGGCATGAGCGAAAAGTTTAATCTATCGCCAGAATGGCGCTTGTTTTTAGCCACAGGCATTTGTGGCGGTTTTACCACTTTTTCGGCTTTTTCGTTAGAAACCATGCAACTTTTACGTGATGGACAAATTCTTTACGGACTACTTTACGTTGCAGCAAGTATCCTTGTCGGATTATTAGCTGTATATTTGGGTATGACTCTTTTAAAATTGATATAATCATGGAAAATAATCCTAAAGCAAAATTACTGCGTATTTTTATTGGCGAGTCTGATAAATTAGGTAGTGTTCCCTTGTATGAAGCCTTGGTTTACTCTGCGAAAAAACAAGGATTATCAGGTGCAACTGTCACCAGAGGTATTATGGGTTTTGGTGCCAATTCTAAAATTAGTACCGCCAAATTATTTACTATTTCAGAAGATTTACCGCTTGTAGTTGAAATTGTTGATTTAGAAGATAAAATCCGCTCTTTTGTAAAAATTGTAGAACAAATGTTCGAAGATGCTAATTCGGGTGGTTTGATTACGCTAGAAAAAGCAGAGATTATTCGTTATCGTTCCATGAAATAATCTTGAACAATGAAAAAAGGCTACTTTGCCATAAGTTTTGCTGATAAAAGTAAATTTACAACTACAATAGATTATTTGGTAAACCAATTAACCAATATAGATATAGAAATTTTAGTTTTTGTAGATAAATATCATTTTGAACCGCATCAAGAAAAAGAAATGATGACAGGGGCTTTTGCCGAAATTGAGGCTTCCGATTTTTTGATTGCAGAACTCACCCATAAATCTATTGGGGTAGGTATTGAAATGGGCTATGCTTTCGCCACCAAAAAGCCAATTATTTATGTGCGTCAAAAAGGAGCGGAATATTCAACCACCACAGCTGGTTGTTCGGAATCTATTATTGAATATGACAGCAAAGAGGATTTGGCAGATAAAGTATTAAGCGTAATAAAGAAAATTAATTACAGATGAATCTTTACAACAAGTATACATTGCCAACAGTTATAAATTCAATTAAATCACAGTGTTACAAACAAACTTTTTAAAGTCATTTTTGAATTAATTAGAAAAACGACAAACACAATAATCAATGAAAAAACACCTGAATTCTAGTTTTGTATTTAATATGCTTTTATTGATTTTTTCTATAATTCTAGTATTTAGTACACGCAATAATCCTTTTTATTGGGACAATATAATTCAACTGTCTGTTCCCGCCAATTGGTATTTTGAAACAAATTTTAATTTTTTTTATCTCCCAGATACTATTGCCACAGGGCATCCTACTTTTGTGGGGATGTATTTTGCCTCTCTTTGGAAAATTTTTGGAAGGTCGTTAATGGTATGTCATTTGGGGATGCTCCCATTTGTTTTTGGGCTTCTACTACAACTGCGTAAATTTCTAAAAAACATAAACATAAAAGGTAATTTAACGGTATTGTTAATAATGTTGGTTGTTATTTTAGATCCCACTTTTTTATCGCAACTTTCTTTAATAACATTTGATATTATTCAGTTATTTTTCTTTTTCTTATGTGTGAATTTAATTCTGAAAAATAAGCACAGCGCATTTGCCTTTTGTTATGTAATTTTAATGTTAATTAGCTTAAGAGCCTCTATTATGGCGGGCGGATTGTTAATATTTAACATCTTATTTAATTATTACGGTTTAAATAAAAAGATAAGGGCTAAAGATTATTTAAAATTCATCCCAGGGATTGTTTCTCTATTCCTGTTTTTGTTGTTATTCAAAATAAATAAAGGCTGGGTAATTCATAATACAGTGTCTAACAACTGGGGAACCTCTGCAAAATATGCTTCTTTTTATCAGATAATAAGAAATACAGGTGTGTTTATATGGCGTTTAATAGATTTTGGAAGGCTTGGTATTTATCTCTTTTTCGTATTCTTTTTATTTAAAACAATTAGCCTTCGTAAATTTCAAGACAAGACTTTAAAAACACTTTTTCTCATTATTATTACCCAATTTATAGTTCTTTTTCCGATAATTGTAATCTACCAGAACCCTTTTGGACACAGGTATTTATTGCCGATAATTATACCGACACTTGTATTAACAGTATATTGGATTAAGAATTACACCAAGTTCTCTTTTTTCGGAATAACCTTTGTATTTGTTGTGTTGCTGAGCGGCCATTTTTGGATTTACCCACTAAAAATAAGTCAAGGTTGGGATGCCACAACATTGCATTGGAAGTATTTTACGGTGTCCGAAAAAATGAATTCTTTTATCAAGGAGAATAATTTTGATAAAAAAGAGATTGCTACTTTCTTTCCCAATAAGTACTCTAGATACCTGTCTCATATCGAAGAAGATAAAAACGATGTTTACAAAGGTGTTGTCTTTAAAGACGGCTATATTTTATACTCTAATGCCTTTAATGTAAGCGATAAAGTTATAGATACCCTCTATTCAAAAAACAGCCATTGGAAACTTGTAAAAAAATACAGCGAAGCTAAGATTTTTATAAGCCTGTATAAAAAAGAAGATTAGGTTAACATTGTTTGGCGCAATTTTCTAACGCTATATCATCAATGCTTTCCGTAAGCTTTTACACCTACAGGGATGGCGATATCTAAAATGTTGGCATCGGGCGGAATGGGGCACGAATATTTATGATTATAGGCGCAGTACGGGTTGTAAGCCAAATTAAAATCAATAACCATAGTTGTGTCGCCTTTTTTAGGCAATTCTAAGTCTAAAAATCGCCCACCAGCGTAACTTTCTTTTCCGTTGGTTAAGTCTTTAAATGGTAAAAATAAATAATCAGTGTACTTCGGGTCTAATATGAGTTCCTGACTTTGATAAATAGGAATCTCAAATTCTTTGCCTTTTAATGTAAATTTGGCCAGCGCATAGGTTTTGTAAAGAGGTAACCGGTTGGTAGTTGTTTGCATTTTAAAAAGAGGCGCATCGTAAACATAAATTAAAGAAGCTGTTATTTTATACGTAGGGTCAATCGGAAAATAGTCTAAAGATTTAAAAGTTTTAAAGTCTTCATCTGTTAAGGGCGATGTTTTTTTATCAGAATACTCAACATTCAGCCTGTATTGAAACTCTTTAATTTGCGCTTCGTAGCTTTGTTTTTTACCTGATTTAGAGCAGCTTGATATTATTAAAAACAATATTCCAAGTAGTGCCAACCTTTTCATAAGACGTCTTATTTAATGGGTTAAAGATACCATTTCTTATACAATTATAAATAAATTTGATTTTAAAACTGTAGCATAAAATAAGAATAGAATTACATTTGCGCATGCTTAAAAAATTGGTACAGCCTTATAAAGGGATCTCGAAAGAAGTTTGGTATTTGGCCCTCATAACCTTGATAAACAGGGCTGGCGCTATGGTGATACCTTTCTTGTCTCTGTACCTTACCAAATATATGGGCTACAGCATGGGACAAGTGGGTTGGGTTATGACCAGCTTTGGTTTAGGCTCTGTTGTGGGGGTTTGGTTGGGCGGTAAATTGACTGATATTATTGGTTATTACAAAGTTATGGTAGTCAGTTTGTTTGCGGCGGGTATTGTGCTTTTAAGCTTGCAATTTTTACACAGCTTTTGGTTTTTATGTGGCGGTGTTTTTATGTTGACGTTGGTAGCCGACGGTTTTCGTCCAGCTATTTATGTGGCTGTAAATGCCTATAGCAAACCCGAAAATCAAACGCGTTCTATTACTTTAATTCGCTTGGCAATAAATCTTGGTTTTTCTTTAGGACCGGCTCTAGGCGGATTTCTCATAGCCAATGTCAGTTATGCCGGATTGTTTTGGGTTGATGGTTTTACCTGTATTGCAGCTTCTGTTTTGATGATACGCTTGTTGCGGCCTAAAAAAGCAGTTCTAAAGACTGAATCAGAGTCAGAAATTAAAGCGACTAAATTACCTTATACAGATGGCCCATATCTTATTTTTATAGCGAGTATGTTTTTAATTGGCTTTGCTTTTTTACAATATTTTGCCACTATTCCGCTGTTTTACAACAAAGTCTTGGGTTTAGATGAACAACATATAGGTTGGCTTATGGCCATGAATGGCATGCTAATTTTCCTTTTCGAAATGCCTTTGGTGGGTTTGTATGAACGTAAAAAAAGCAAGGCCATAAATGCGATGCTACAAGGGATGGCACTG
This sequence comes from Flavobacteriaceae bacterium, assembly GCA_021647405.1. Lineage (GTDB taxonomy): Bacteria > Bacteroidota > Bacteroidia > Flavobacteriales > Flavobacteriaceae > CG1-02-35-72. The sequence goes on along the minus strand of JAKIUU010000003.1, from coordinate 94,179 downwards.
TTGGCGTTAAGTTTTTTGGTTTTAAATATTTCTCTTTGGGTGGGTGTGGCCATTTTGGGGATGCTGTTTATGACACTTGGCGAGATGTTGGCTTTTCCGTTTTCTAACACCTATGCCATGAACCGCTCTAAACGCGGTAAGCAAGGCGCTTATATGGCTTTGTACAGTATGTCGTTTAGTTTTGCCCATATTTTAGGCCCCAACATTGGGCTTCATATAACCGATAAATATGGTTTTAGCGCCACCTGGTATGTTATGGCCGCTCTGATGGTTGTGGCTGGGGTGTTGTTGTTTAGTGTTTATAAAAAGATGGAGAAATAGGTTGTTTTTGTTTCGAAATAAAAGCATAAAAACGCCATTTTATACCACGCAAGCCGGCAGTAGGCAGACCTGCGTCGGGTAGTTTATTAGTGAAACGCTATTTTTAAAAGCTGTGATAAGCGGCGCATTCAAAATAGTAAGTTGAACTAATCCCGCTTTTTGGCGGGGTATAGGTCAATACCCCGACCCTCTGGGTCGGTTCTTTATATTGGGTTCAAGGGTTCTACCCTAAGGCTTAATACCTTTTATTGTATGGTGTTAAAAATAATTTTAGAATCTTGATATACGCTGTGGGTTTGTGTTTTAAAATCGGTGGCTTTGGCCTTGTAAATATTAGGTACAAAAGTCTGCGGATTTAAGTCAATTAACGGAAACCAGGTACTCTGTATTTGAATTTGCAGGCGGTGTCCTTTTTTTAGGGTATGAAACACATCTTGCAAATGGATATTTATAGCTGTCTTTTTATTAGGCACCATGGCTTGTGGATGGCTAAAGGAATTTCTAAACTTACCCCGCATCACTTCGCTGCGCAGCATCATATGATAATTACTCATTTTTAAATGACTTTGCATGTCTGCATTTTCTTCAGCATCGGGCGGGAAAACATCTATTATTTTTACCACCCAATCGGCATCTGTACCTGTTGTAGCCACTTGTAATTTGGCCCAAATATCGCCCACCAAAGTTATGTCTTCTGTTAAAACAGGTGTTTGATACACCAACACATCTGGACGGCGTGCGGCAAAACGTTGGTCGTCTGTCATATATTTACGTGGGGTAAAAACGGTTTTAATATCTTCTGAATAGGGTACGGGTTTTTTTAAGTCGCTCACAAATTTCAAGGCTTTGGCATTCTTGTTTGGTGCTGATGTGCTCAAAGTCTGATGGGCTTCTAAATAATAGGTTTTTTGCACAATATTTTTAGGGGGCCAGACAGGATATTGGTGCCAATCTTTGTTGCCTGTATCAAAAACATAAGCTTCGGGCAAACCACTGTTGTTATCGCCATTATCTTTTAAGAAATGATGGAAGAATTTGGTTTCTATATTTTTTTGATAAAAAGTAGAAATAGAGTCGCCAAAATAGACATTGCCTACTGTTTGTCTGCCACGTTCGCGTGCCCAACCTCCGTGGCTCCAAGGGCCAATAACCATGGTGTTATAACTGTTAGATTTATTGGCTTCTAGATGTTTGTAAGTTTCAAAAGTACCGTATAAATCTTCGGCATCATACCAACCACCAACCACCATGGTAGCAACCTTTGAATCGTCATTTTTTAAATGCCCTACCAAACTCTTTTTTTGCCAATTACTGTCATAGTTGGGATGGTTTATAATTTCATTCCAAAAGAAGTCTTTAACAGATGTTTCGTTCAATTTTGACGTGTTGTCAAGCTTTTTATATTCGTAATATTTGTTCAGATTGCTGATGGGGCCTGCGTCTAAAAAGAATTGGTATTGGTCTTTTGATGGCAGTGTGGGCATCTGATACCAAGCGGTATCGGTTGGGGTATCTTTGGGTGCGCCAAACAAACCGATGGCTCTAAAATAGCTTAGTAAAAAGGCTCCATTGTGATGAAAATCGTCAAAAAAGAAATCACCAATGGGGGCTTGCGGTGAGGCTGCTTTTAAAGCAGGATGGGCATCAATGGTTGAATAACTGGTATAAAATCCAGGATACGAAATACCCCAAGTACCTACTTTACCATTGTTATTTTCTACATTTTTCACCAACCAATCTATGGTGTCGTAAGTATCTGAACTCTCATCTATTTGTGTGCTGTCTTTTTTATTGGGGATGTATGGGCGCATATTGTCATAAGTCCCCTCACTCATCCAGCGGCCACGCACATCTTGATATACAATTATGTAACCTTCCTTCATTAGGGTAGGGTTTGGCCCGATGCGTGTTCTGAATTTATCTTCGCCGTAAGGCCTACAACTGTAAGGTGTGCGTTGCAATAAAATTGGGTATTTTTTACTTTTGTCTTTTGGCGTATAAATACTGGTAAATAAGTTGACGCCATCACGCATTTTAATGTTGACTTCTTTTTTGTTAAAATGTATTTGTGCGTAATTTGGTTCTGAATCCTTTTTTTTAGCCTTACAGCTAAAGAGGGATACTGCCAAAAAGACACCGATTAATTTGATGTAAAATTTCATTAAATAACAGCTTAGTTGAGATGTAAATCTACAAATTTATTACTTATACGAAAAGTTTGACCAAATAATCATAATGTGAGCCATCTAAAACCAATTGGCATTGCAGATCGCAAATTTTAGCATAAAAATTTAAGGTATTGGTGTCGAGGTACAACCAATTAAAAGCTTTGCTTTTTTGCATTTTGTAAGTCATGGTAAATTTAACTTCGCCATAATACTTTGATTGGGGAACTTCAATATTGCCTTCTTCATCTGTGTACATATAAATGATATCAGACGAATCGGTTAAAATTTGACCACCGGGATTTAAAAGACTTTTTAAGAGTTCAAAAAAACCGGGCAGTTTGTCTAATGTGCCGCATAGGCCTATGCCGTTCATCAGCAATAAAATGCTGTCGTATTTCTGATTTTTTAATTGCCAAAAATCTAATACCTGCGCTTTTTTAAGGCCTCTTAATTGACAGGTTTCTACAGCACCTTTTGAGAGGTCGATGCCCGTAACATCAAATCCTTTTTCTTGAAGATACAAACTGTGACTCCCTGCTCCACAGCCGATGTCTAAAACTTTTCCTGTACATAAATCTAAGGCTTTTTGTTCTAGTTTGGGCATATCTGGGTAGCTTCTAAAGAAGTGATTTATGGGTAAAATATCTTTACCTGCTACAGACGAATAGGTCTCAATATCATCTGCAGTACCATTGTTTTGATAGTCTAAAAGCGCTTGGCCGAAAGGATCTGGAGTCATGTCATAAAATTACAAAAATATTTTTTCTTGAGAGAGAAGATTATAGGTGCTTTTTTAAAGACCCTTTAACTTCGCTTAGGGTGGTCACAGCCTCTTGCAAATTATCTGCTACTTACATATTCCTTCTATACTGTCCGCCAACGGTAAATAAAGCTTCTGTTATTCGGCCTAAAGAGCATATTTTAGAAGCTTCCATCAAACAACTAAATAAGTTTTGATTATTGACAGCTGCTTTTTTAAGTGCCTCTAAAGCTACCTCGATTTTTTGTTTATTTAGTATGTTTAGATTTTTTACCACTTTTATCTGGTACTTTTTCTCTTTTTCTGTAGCGCGAATGACCTCTTGAGGAATATTGGTAGGAGAGCCTTTACTACTCAAAAATGTATTGACGCCAATAATTGGGAAATCGCCATTGTGTTTTAAGGTTTCGTAATACAAACTTTCTTCCTGTATTTTACTGCGTTGGTACATGGTTTCCATGGCGCCCAACACACCGCCACGTTCATTAATGCGGTCGAATTCTACATAAACAGCTTCTTCTACCAAATCGGTCAATTCTTCAATTATAAACGCCCCTTGAATAGGATTTTCGTTTTTAGCCAAGCCTAATTCTTTATTTATAATCAACTGAATGGCCATGGCTCTGCGAACAGACTCTTCGGTTGGCGTCGTAATGGCTTCGTCGTAAGCATTGGTGTGTAGCGAATTACAATTGTCGTAAATGGCATAAAGGGCTTGTAAAGTGGTGCGGATGTCGTTAAAGTCAATTTCCTGAGCATGAAGCGAACGTCCTGATGTTTGAATGTGGTATTTGAGCATTTGAGCCCGCTCATTTGTACCGTATTTTTGTTTCATGGCTTTGGCCCAAATTTTACGTGCCACACGGCCAATAACAGCATATTCTGGATCGATGCCATTTGAGAAGAAGAAAGATAAATTGGGTCCAAATTTATTGATGTCCATACCGCGGCTTAAATAATACTCAACATAAGTGAAGCCGTTGGCCAAGGTAAAGGCCAATTGCGAAATAGGGTTGGCACCAGCTTCGGCAATATGATACCCGCTGATTGAAACCGAATAAAAATTACGCACTTTGTTTTGGATAAAATATTCCTGTACATCGCCCATTAAACGCAAGGCAAATTCGGTAGAAAAAATACAGGTATTTTGCGCCTGATCTTCTTTTAAGATATCGGCTTGAACCGTGCCGCGCACTTTAGAAAGTGTTTCGGTTTTGATTTTTTGATAAACCTCTTGAGGTAAAACAGTGTCGCCAGTAAGGCCTAACAACATTAAGCCCAGCCCGTCATTTCCTTTAGGTAAATTGCCTTGGTATTGGGGGCGTTCCAAATCTTTGTCTGTGTAAATGGCTTTAATTTTTTTGTTTACCTGATTTTCTAATCCGTTTTCACGGATGTATTTTTCGCATTCTTGGTCTATGGCCGCATTCATAAAATAAGATAGCATCATGGCCGCAGGACCGTTAATGGTCATAGAAACCGAAGTCAAAGCATTGGTTAAATCGAAACCAGAGTAAAGTTTTTTAATATCGTCTAAGCAACAGATAGACACCCCTGCATTGCCAATTTTGCCGTAAATATCGGGTCTTAAATCGGGGTCGTTTCCGTACAGTGTTACACTGTCAAAAGCGGCAGATAAACGCTTGGCAGGCAGGCCTAAGCTTACATAATGAAATCTGCGGTTGGTGCGTTCGGGACCGCCTTCGCCGGCAAACATACGTGCAGGGTCTTCGCCAGTGCGTTTAAATGGGAATATGCCAGCGGTAAACGGAAATGCGCCAGGTACATTTTCTTGCAACTGCCAAGCTAAAACATCTCCCCAAGCTTTGTATTTTGGGAGCGCTATTTTTGGAATTTTTGTTTGAGATAAAGAGAGGGTATGCGTTTTTATATCTATTTGTTTGTTACGGACTTTAAAACTGAACACTTCATTTTTATAAGACTGTTTTTGCGATGCCCATTCGGTTATAAGTTGCCAATTGTAAGGACTTAAATCCATTTTAACACGATCAAATTCTGCTTTTAGAATTTTAATGATGTCAATTTTGTCATTACCTTTATCATTAATTAATTCCTCAAAATAGTTGTTGAGATTCTTCACTTCGTTCAGAATGACACCAGAGAATGTTTCAATAGTTTTATAGATACTGTACAATTTCTGGGCAATTTCGGTTTGTTGTTTGGCCCATTTATTGTAATGTCTGTTACTTTCTGTGATTTCAGATAAGTAACGTGTGCGGTTTGGCGGAATGATAAATTGCTTTTCGGAAGTGCTGTCTTTTAATTTGAATTTTGAATCGAATTTGGCTTCTGTTTTACTGTTTAAAGTATCGATTAATTTACGGTATAATGCATTGGTGCCAGGGTCGTTAAATTGAGCGGCAATACTGCCATATACAGGCATGTCATCAATATTTTTATTCCATAAATTATGATTGCGTTGGTATTGTTTTTTAACATCGCGCAAAGCGTCTAAAGCCCCTCTTTTGTCAAACTTATTAAGGGCAATCACATCGGCAAAATCGAGCATGTCAATTTTTTCGAGTTGGGTAGCGGCACCGTATTCTGGTGTCATCACGTAAAGAGAGACATCAGAATGGTCAATAATTTCGGTGTCTGATTGGCCAATGCCTGAGGTTTCGAGAATAATCAAGTCGTATTGTGCTGCTTTTAAAACAGCCAAGGCATCGCTTACGTATTTTGACATGGCCAAATTAGATTGCCGTGTGGCCAAAGAGCGCATATAAACACGGTCATTTTTAATAGCGTTCATACGGATGCGGTCTCCTAAAAGCGCCCCACCTGTTTTCTTTTTTGAAGGGTCTATTGAGATAATACTGATTGTTTTATCAGGAAAATCTGATAAATAACGCCGCACCAATTCATCTACCAAAGATGATTTTCCGGCACCGCCTGTACCTGTTATGCCTAAAACAACCCCTTTGTTCTTCGGACATTTCCCCATAAGGGAAAAGATATTAGAAAAAGTATCAGGATGGTTTTCGGCTATAGATATCAAGCGGGCAATGGTATTGATATTTTTTTCTTTTAAACTATCTTTAATTCCCTTCCCTTTGGGAAGGGTTAGGGATGGGCTATCAAAGTCAGATTTTTGGACCATATCATTTATCATCCCTTGTAATCCCATTTTACGACCGTCGTCAGGAGAATATATGCGCGTAATGCCATAGGCCATTAAATCTTTAATTTCTTTGGGTAAAATAACGCCACCACCACCGGCAAATATTTTGATTTGAGGAGCTCCTTTTTCTTGCAATAAATCGCACATGTATTTAAAGTATTCATTATGACCACCTTGATAAGAAGTTACAGCAATGGCTTGTACATCTTCTTGAATGGCTGTATTCACAACATCTTCTACACTGCGGTCGTGGCCGAGGTGAATGACTTCTACACCCGTACTTTGAAGAATGCGACGCATGATGTTTATGGCAGCATCATGACCATCAAAAAGGGATGCTGCTGTAACGATTCTAATTTTGTTTTTAGGAATATAAGGTATGATAATGTCCATATAAATGCAAATCTTTTAAAAAGTAGTGCAATTTAATGAAAATCGTTGATTAAATTACAGATTGAGGAAGCCTTTTATTTGTTGTCTAAGGGGTAAGGGTACAAGAAGTAATTAAACCACTATGCGCTAAAAGTACATGGTTTTTACTAACGAATGAGACCAAAAAAAATATAACAGTAATTATTCCAATTAGCCAAAGTATGCTTACATTATTTCAGGAAAAGGGGGCGGTTTCAACTGTGATGTTCTTTTGGTAAAAGAACAATTAAATAATTAAGCGAACCCCCCCTAATTGTTCTACACGGTAGGGGAATTTATCGCCCGGCGACCCAATAAACATAAAGTTTACAGGAATATTCCATTCATTAGACAGTTTATTTATGAGCTTGGGACCAAAGGTGTCGTGAATAACCACAAAATCAATGTCAATATCGGGGTATTCGCGGTCTAGAAATTCGATATCGGTTTTTAGTTTGATACTAACCTCTTCATCTTTGTTAAGAACGGTTACTATTTTAATTTTGCGCGTGTGCTCGTTTTGTTTTATGTAGAGCATCACTTTATTTAAATTAGACAAATGATCTCCTTTTGTAAAAAACACAAATTCTTGTTTGACAATATCGTTAATGGTTTTAATAATTTTACTGTTAAAGTATTTCACTATTCTTAAAAAGCTTCTTAAAATTATTATCCTGTTAAGCATGATAAAAATAAAGCCCATTGCGGTTAAAAAATAAGGCATAAAGATGGTAATATTACTAGGCATACCATCTCTAGGTACCATTAATACATTTCCCGAAAGGGCAAAAACAACAGCAATAATGGCTACAATTACAGCAATCCACGAGGCCTGCTCTGGTCGTGGTAATTTGGCGCGTTTTACTTTTAACAAAATATTACCGATGCCAAACAAGGCCATAACCGATAGGAATGAAATGGTGTAGACTCCTGCCAATAATTTTACATTGCCTTGGGTAATAAGCAGCACCGATACACTTAATAAAAAGAACATCAATATGATGCGATACGAACTTCCTTTGCTGTTTTTTTTAAGAAAATATTGTGGTAAAATACGGTCTAATGTCATGCGTTCGAGCAAGCCAGAAACACCTACATAGCTAGTTAAAACAGCACCACTTAATACCAATACTGCGTCTATAGCAATAAGAACACCCATCCATTTTCCGCCTACATGTTCGCCCATTTCTATGAGCAAAGTATTTTGATAGGCATCGCTTTGTAAAACGGGCAAAGCAAATAAAGCCAAGGCAAATAAAGCCATAAGTGGATTGATAACACTTACCACAGACCACATATTTCTAAGTGTTTTTGGAAAAACACCATCGGCTTGTTCTTCTACAAAATTAGCCGAACTTTCGAATCCTGATACGCCTAACATAGAAGCGGCAAAGCCAAAAAATATGGCCATTCCGATACTGCCTTGACGAAGAGGAGCCTCTTGATTTTCGAAAAATTGACTCAAACCGTGTTGCGACAAATAGTATCCAATAAACAGGGTTAAAACAAGTAGAGAAAACAAGTGAAATATAAAAATACCAATAGCTACTTTAGCTGATTCTGTAATGCCACCTATGGTTAATGTTGCAAAAATACCAAGCAAGACTATTGTAGCAACTATTACAGGCATATTTGGTATTAGGTGATGTAAGTAGTGCATGGCCTCATTACCCGAAATGACGGCAGTAGCCATATAAGATAGCAGTGTTAGGGTGGCTGCTAACGAGGCCAATTGTTTGCTTGTTGTGTTTAATAAAGCGTTATAAGCCCCTCCATTTAAAGGCAGCGCCCCAACAACTTCGCCGTAAATTTTACGAAAAAGAAATAATACAAAAGCCACGATTAGTAAGGTAATCCACGCGTATTGTCCAGCGTAAAAAATAGATAAAGCCGAAACGTATAGAACTGAAGAACTGATATCATTTCCGCAAATAGCAGTTGAAGCTAGTTCGCCTAACTTCTTATGTGTTTTAGTCATTTTTCAAATTAAAATTTTGAATCAAATGACAAATGTATTATTTTTTCTTTAGTATCTTTAAGCTTTGCTTATACAATGACTACAAAAGAGGGTAATTTTAGTATAAAAAAATGGAATATTGATGATAGACCACGCGAAAAACTACTAAACAAAGGCTGTGTGGTTCTATCGGATGCAGAATTGGTTGCTATTTTGATTGGTTCGGGAAATAGAGAAGAAAGTGCTGTTCGCCTAGCCAAAAGGATTCTAAACGCGGTTGATAACAACATACAGACTTTAGCAAAATTGAGTATTGCCGACTTAATGCAATTTAAGGGCATAGGCGAAGCCAAAGCGGTAAGTATTGTAACCGCTTTAGAATTGGGTAAACGCAGACGTTTGGAAAAAGCCTTAGAAGTAAAAAAAATTATTGGAAGCAAAGCTGTTTTCGAAATTATGCAACCCCTTATAGGTGATATAAATCGGGAGGAGTTTTGGGTGCTGTATTTAAATAATTCGAATGTGGTTTTAAGTAAAAAATGTTTGAGTAGGGGGGGTATTACAGGTACTGTAGTAGATACACGCTTGGTTTTTAAACCCGCATTGGCACAATTGGCAACAGCCATAATTTTATGCCACAACCACCCATCGGGGACTTTGGTTGCCAGTGAATCTGACAAGAAATTAACCCATAAAATTAAGAGGGCTGGAGAAACCTTAGATATAAAAGTTTTAGACCACTTGATAATTACCGAAAAAATGTATTTTAGCTTTGCCGATGAGGGTATGCTTTAAAAACCTTTATCATTTAACCAAAATTTAAAAGCGTATTTAATTAAAAATGCTGTTAATATACACCCATAAAATAACACCCAGACTCACCTTTACTTTTAACCAAGTATTCAAACGCATATTACAAGTTCCAGTAAAATACACTACCAAACTTGATGAATTTGTGGCTTTTAATGGGGCAAAAATAACGTATACCAAAGCGCCTTTAGGAAATGAGTTTTTTATTAAAAGTCACGACTTGCTTTTTGAGCAAGGATTTAGCGATATTGAGATAAATGTTTCTTTATGGGATGATGTCTCCTGTTTTTTTAAATCTGGAAATAAATCGGTGCTGCCTTACGATATTTTTGCGGCTAGTTTTTATCTTATGAGTCGTTACGAAGAATACTTACCTCATGTAAAGGACCAATTTGAACGTTTTCCCGCAACCGAGAGTCTGGGGTTTAAGCACCAGTTTTTAGAAGACCCTGTTGTAGATATTTGGGCCTATAAATTGAAGGCACTACTCCAAGAAAAATTTAAAAATTTGGAATTTGGCACACGACAATTTAGCGCTATTTCGACTGTTGATATTGACAGTGCCTATGCCTATAATCATAAAAATATTATCAGAACAGTTGGTGGTTTTTTAAGTGATTTTTTCTTGCTTAGGTTTAAAAATTTATGGCATAGAAGTTTGGTGGTTTTTAATTTTAGAAAAGATCCGTTTGATCAGTTTCAAAAAATATTAAATCTTCAAAAAACTTATAAAGTGCCCGCTATTTTCTTTTTCTTGGTGGGCGATTACACAACGTACGATAAAAATATTTCTCATAATAATATTAAATTCAGATCGTTAATGAAGTCTGTTTCAGATTATGCACAAGTGGGATTGCATCCTTCGTTTTTTACCATGAAAAATGAAGAAACACTTAAAAAAGAGAAAAAACGTCTTGAAGAGATATTAAATACACCCGTTCAAAAATCGAGACACCATTATTTGCGAATCGATTTACCCGAAACCTATCAAAAGCTCATTGATTTAGAAATTTTTGAAGATTACACCATGGGTTATGCCCAACATTGTGGTTTTAGAGCAGGTACCTGTACGCCGTTTTATTTTTACGATTTAGATTTCGAAATTCAGACGCCTTTAAAAGTTTTTCCTTTTGCTTTTATGGATGGCACTTTAAAAGATTATTTGTTTTTATCAAACAGAAAAGTGTCGCTTAAAATAGGAAACTTAATTAAAAAAGTAAAAGCAGTTGATGGTACCTTTATCAGTCTATTTCACAATGAAACCTTGAGCGATACAGGCAGGTGGCAAGGGTGGTCTAAAATTTATTTAAATATGTTAAAAGCTGTTTCTCAGAAAGAAACTTCCAATTTATGATTAGCTATTGGCAACACGACAAGGTAGATAAAAAGAAATACGATTTATGCATTGCCAAGGCTGTACAATCTAAAGTATATGCTTTTAGTTGGTATTTGGATGCTGTTACCGAAACCTGGGACGCACTTGTTTTAAATGATTATGAGGCGGTGATGCCCTTACCTAAAAGAAAAAAATGGGGTATAGGGTATGTTTATCAGCCCTATTGGATACAACATTTAGGCGTATTTTCTGCTAAAAATTTAGAAGAAAACGATTCGGAATTATTTTTGAACAGTATCCCAAAAAGAATAAGGTTGATTGATTTTAATATTAACTTCAAAACAGAATCGGTTACTCCTAAAATCAATTATATTTTACCATTACAAATAAAATATGAGGCGCTTTTTAAAGGTTTTTCAAAACTCAGAAAACGAAGCATTGCTAAAGCTAAAAAAGCAGATTTGTTACTCAAGAAAATTGACCGATGGGCGCACTTGCTAAACTTACCTGAACAAAACCACAGTGGTTTTAGAATGACCAAAGAGGCGGCTTATACATTTGAAAATCTTCTTAAAACAGCTGTACAATTCAACAAATTAAAAATAATAGCAGCTTACTCAAAAGCGGATGTACTTGTTGGCGGGGCTTTTTTTATAATTTCTGAAAATAGAATCACGTATTTATTTTCTGTTTTAAATAAGAAGGGAAGAGATTTGCAAGCCATGTCGTTAATATTAGATTTTGTTATTAAAGAATATTCAGAAAGCAAATATATATTAGATTTTGAGGGGTCAATGCTCTCGGGTGTCGCTAAGTTTATCAAGAGTTTTGGCGCTGAGGAAGAGGCGTATTATCACTTAAAAAAATGGCGTTTATTTTAGCGCTTTATTATGTAGTATTTTAAATACAATCCAAGTAGAGAGGCTAGATAACCACATTAAACTCGCCGAAGTAATGGCCGCTCCCAAAATGCCGTATTTTGGAATCAAATAATAATTAGCAGGAATATTGATAAGCAAAGCCACAAAAGCAATCCAATAATTTATATGTGCTTTTCCCAGAGCCGAAAGCAGATTTCCGTAGAGACCTCTAAATATTAATATACCAAAAACGCCACCAGTTAACACTAAAAAAGTGGTTGAATATATCTGATATTCTGGCGCAAAGAGGGCTAAGATAGATTTAGAAAACGGATAGAAAATAGCTGATATGCCTATGCTAAACAGCAAGAAAAAGACCCTGTAATTTTTACTGTAACTGTTAATATAGGCCTTGTCGTAAATACGTTCGGTTAAATTAACAAAATCGGTAGTAAGAAGAACACCTGGTAAAAAGAGCAGACTAAACGGAATTAAAAAAACATATTTATAGGCAGTAACCAAACTGGGGTTGTTTAAAAGACTTCCTATAAGAAGGATGTCAATTGCAAAAAGTAACTGTGTGGCCACATTAGCCAAACCTGCAAAAAAACCGTATTTTAAAAAAGTAAAATCGATTGGTATGGGTAGGGTAACAGATTTAAAACGGATGTTTAGTGATTTAAAAAACCATAAAAAAGTGATTAAAGGCGTTGCAACTAGAGCAATTGTGTAGCCTGTTTCTTTAAAGAAGTAGCTTAATATAAATACAATAATGACCAACAACACATTGTAAAAAATTTCGATAAATGCGAATTTCTTATTGTTGTGTTCAAGTCTAAATTGAATTTTAATACTCTCCAATAAAAAAGAGCTAAGAAGGAGTGCTGAGAGCCATCTTAAAAAATAAGCCGATTGGGTAAATTCTAAAGGTAAAATGTAACTTATTACAAAAATTACCGCAGCTAAAATTGTTGAAAAAAGAATGCCTTTTTTAAATACAAAACTAAAGAGCGCTTTTTTCTCTGAAGTTGATTTTAACCGTGCGCCAAATCGCAATAAACCTTGTTGAATGCCTAATCCGCTAAGCGGAATAATAAAAGCCATAATGTTTAAAGCATAAATAACATAACCCAAGTCTGTTTTATCAATCAGTTTTAAAGCGATAATTGAAGCTAAAAAAGATAAAATACGGGCAATAACAGTTGCCATAAAAACATAGTTTCCTTTTCTGTCTTTAAAACCTTTAAAAAAAATGATTAATTTTTTCATATTTTATTTGAAGTCACAAATATAGGCTGTATTATAGCCAAACTGGGTTTAATTAAAAAATTTTTGAAGCCATTGTTCTGTCATAACAAGGTGCCAGATTTTCCTGACATTATCTGTTTTTAAAATGTCATCAATTTCGATATTATTAAACAATTGTCTGTTTTTTAAACTGGTAATATTATCTGATATAAATTCTTTTAACTCATTTTTATACCAATACTCAAGGGGCAAACCAAAACCTTTTTTGTTCATCTTAAAACAGCTTGGCGCGATATGTGTTTTTGCCACCTCTTTTAAAATATATTTTTGTACACTATTTTTAATTTTATATTTTGAGGGTATCTTAAATGCCAATTCAATAACTTTATGGTCTAAAAATGGAAACCGGCCTTCTATAGAAAAATTCATCGTAAATTGATCAATTGTTCGGGTTTGATGATTGCCTATATATGATTTTAAATCGTAATAACTTAAGGCCTCAATATCGTCTGTAAAATCTCTTTCGTTTTGATAAAGATTCTCTAGGGTGTTTAAAGAACTAAATTCACAATCTTTAAAAATACTTTTATTGTCAGAATCATTAAAAGTACTTCTAAAATGGGTGTAATATTGTGGTATATTATTGTAGGACACCATTTGCTTTGCGATATAAATTCTAGAACCCAAACTATTTGGTATTACTGAAAGAACAGGCCTTAATTTTTTTAGTAAATGCCATTTCTTTAGTTTGGTGTAAAAATGATACCCAGCAAAAAGTTCGTCTCCACCTAGACCATTTAAAACCACTTTTACACCGTGTTTTGCCACAATTTTAGACATGATGTAATTGGCTGGTAAATGGTGATAAGGCTCTTCGTATCCGGTAACAATTGTATCAATATTATCTATAATAGTACGCGGTTTGGCATAGTGAATTATATGGTCAATTTGGTTGCGTTTTGCTGTTTCGGTAGCTTGCCTAACCTCATTGTATTCTTCGTAGTTTTGGTTAAAACCGAGTGTAAAAGCTTTGATATTAGGTTGCAACTTAGAAGCAATAGCCGAAATTGTAGTAGAATCAATGCCACCACTCATAAAAGTACCCACCTCTACATCGGCGTTAAGCCTATATTTTACAGATTTGTATAGGGCATCCTCTAATAAATCTTTCGCATTTTTTTCAGACAGGCTGAAGTCTTGTGCCCCTGTTGGGATATCCCAATACTTAGTTTTGTTAATTTTGCCAGTTGTTACATTTAGTCTAAAAAAATGACCAGGTTCTAGAGCTGCGATATTGGCAAAACACGTGTTTGGACGTTGCGCTATTGAAAACGTAAAATTTTGCCATAATCCTTTCCAATTAATTTCGGGTTGGTATAATTTTGAGTCTATAATAGATTTTATGGTACTCCCAAATACAAACCTATCGTTGTTTTTAAAATAATAGAAAGGTTTTATTCCCACACGGTCTCTTGCCATAAAAATCTCGTTTATTGAGGAATTATATATGGCAAATGCAAACATACCATTAAACTTTTGAAGGGCTTTTTCGCCCCATTCTATATATGACTTTAAGACAACTTCGGTATCAGAATTGGAATGAAAAGTATGGTTTAAAGAAATTAATTCACGTCTAATTTCTTTATAATTATAGATTTCGCCATTAAATACAATCCAATATTTTTTGGATGAATCACACATTGGTTGATGTCCATTGTCAGACAAATCGATAATTGACAGTCTTTTAAATCCAAAAATAATTTTGCTTTTTATGTTTTCGGCAGTGTTAATATGGGCTTTAGCACCTCTATTTTTATAAGAGTTATCTCCAAAATAAGGTGTGATTGTGTTGTTACAAAGTAGAAAACCTTCATCATCTGGCCCGCGATTCTGCATGCTTTGAGTCATGTTTTTAATAGCGGCAACTTGATTTACAGCTGTATAAAATTCAATAATTCCGGCAATGCCACACATCGATATTATTTTTTAGGATATAAAGTTTTCTCATATATACCAGAGAAAAGATTACATATTGTATGTATACTAAAATTCTCTTCAGCATATTGGTGCATTTCTTGTTTGTTTGTATTAATTTCAAGATTGTAAATTTTAAGAATGGCTTTTTCAAGTGCTGATTCATCTTTTGGATTAATCAAAAAACCAAATTCTTTTGGAAAATACTCATTAATTCCGCCAACATTTGTGGCAACCACAGGAACACCACATGAAAAAGCCTCTAAAATAACACAAGGTAAATTTTCGTAATTGCTAAAGAGTACAAATACACTCGAAGATTTTAAATATTCAGAAACTTGCACATTGGCTATTTGGCCTGTTACGTTTGTATTTTTAATTTTTAATTGGTTTATCAATTCAGATAAATCTGATGAAGATGCGCCAATTAAATTTATTTTAAAATCAGGAATTTTTATTTGAAGTTTTGAAATCACATTCAAAATTCCTGTGATGTTTTTAATTTCAACATCCATATTTGACACATGGGTTAAAGTAAATTGCTTAGGTACTTTATTTTGAATATTAAAGACTTCTGTATTTACAACATTAGGAACAGGGCAGTAGTTTCCTTTTAATCCGTAACCTATCATCGCATTTTGTAAGTGATTTGTTACAGGGCAAATAAATGAGGCATTTTTAGTAATTGTTTTTGTTAAAAATTTTATAAAAAAGGGAATTGATTTATTAAGTGGGTATTGATAATCACTCCAATGTTCAGAAATAATAAAAGGTTTTTGTTTAAACCATTTTAAATAGAGTGCTACCAATCCCACAGGAAAAATGACGTTTAGATGCACCATATTAAATTTTTTAACTTGCCTAATAAGTACAATATAGGCATTAAAAAAACGAAAAAATTTAACAATAGGATTGTCACTTGTTTTAATATAAGCAATAAGTGTTCTGACATCATTTGTTTGATTTTCAGTAATTTCAATTTCTTTTTTTAGCTTGGTATCAGAAATTACATGTAACAAAGTTACTTGATGTTTTGTAGCCACAGCTTCGGCATGGCGTTGTATAAAATCGCCGTTATTAGGTAAAACCCTTGACGGATACCAACTGCTTAAAAATAGAATATGAAGCCTCTGATTCAAAAATGAGATTTTCTCAAAAGTAACAATAATTTTGTTTGATTTTTTAGATTTTAAATTGTTATTTTTATCCGATGAAAATAAAGCACGTCTTTTTTGATTTAGACCATACACTGTGGGATTTTGACACCAATTCTAATCAATCTTTTTTATACATTTTTAAGAAATTTAACATTCTTGTAGATTTCGAAAAATTTATAAACTATTATTATCCTATAAATGAAGCTTATTGGAAACTTTTTAGAGAAGATAAAGTAAGTAAAGATGATTTGCGTTTTGGGCGTTTAAATGATACTTTTATCAAGCTAAATTATAAGGTAAATGCCGAGATGATAATTTTACTATCAGAAGCCTATATAGACAATTTAAGTAATTATAATGCGTTAATAGAGGGGTCTTTAGAGATATTGCAGTACTTGAGTCCTAAATATAAACTTTATATTATTACAAATGGGTTTGAAGAAGTTCAAGATAAAAAAATGAAAAAGTCAGGATTGAGTACTTATTTTAAAACGGTAATAACATCAGAACAAGTAGGTGTAAAAAAGCCAAACCCAGCCATTTTTAATTTCGCATTAAAGGTTTGCAAGGCTAAAGCAGCTGAAAGTATTATGATAGGCGACAATTATGAAGCTGATGTTATAGGGGCACTAAACAGTGGTTTAGACGCTGTATTTTGTAATTTTAGAAATGAACACATTGCCGAAAATATTAAAAGTATTAATCATTTAATAGAATTAAAACAGTATCTTTAGGTGCTGTTTATCAAATGCTTATGAAATTAAATAAATTAACCTTATTTGCTTTATTTTTCTTGCTGTCATTTGGGTCTTGCGTAAATGAAGGAAATGTAGATTTTACACAAGTTGACGGTTTAAATTTTAGCCAACAGCTTAGTGGCTCACTAATATCCTTAACCACATCGTTATCAGATTTGGGAGATCAAAACAATTTACCTTTTAACGGTTTTAATTTTGATAAAAACATTAATGTTTTTGACAGCCAAACAATCCAAAATGAACTTGTAAGCGTAAATTTACACTTTGAATTTAACAATGCTTTTAATCGCGATTTTAAGTTTACCTTTAATTTTTTAGATGCAACCAATACAATTGTGTTTAGCACAATAGTTAATATTAATAAAAGAGCAACAACAATTCAGGATGTTTTGGTTGAAGGATTAGATGTTATCGAGATAAAAAAAGCGACTAAGGTAGCCATTAACATTGCTGTTATAAACAGCACACCTAGCAATACAATTGACAATGTACCAGGTACACTTGTAAGTTTTACAATGGGTGCCACTCTTGATTTGGGCACCAGCCAAATAAATGCTTCTTTAATTTCTCTTGAGGCCAGTTTACCTGACTTTGCAGAATTAGATAATTTTCCGTTTGTACCCTTCGAATTTCATTCGCCATTAGATATTTTTACCGTTGCCGAAATACGCAGTAGATTGACAAAAGCCGAATTTCATTTTGAAATTGAAAATACTTTTAACCGCGATTTTGAAGTTGTTTTTGAGTTTTTAGACAGAAATCATATTGTAACTTACAGTATTCCGCCAATTACCTTAAACAAGGTTTCAAAAAATATTGATGATGCTATTGTTGAAGGGGTTGATTTAGAAAATTTAATACATTCAAGCCAAGTAAGAGTAAGAGTTAACGTTCTTAATTCTACAACAATAGACAATACCCCTGGCGCATTTATTAATTTTAAGTCGAGTGTGACATTTACCTTTTAAATCTGACTTAAACTTATGAAACATATTTTATTATTTTTAGCTGTATTTGTAATTTTTAAAGGGATTGCACAAAACAGACCTGTATTATACGATTTTACAGAAATACCACAAGCATTGATGCTTAATCCAGGAGCCGATGTTACTTATAAATGGCATGTTGGATTACCTGCCCTTTCTGGACTTTCATTAGCTATAGGTGTAAAAGGATTTAAAATAACCGATTTATTTGCCAAAGATGGAATAGATATTAATACCAAACTTCAAAAACTTATATACTCTAGAACACCAAATGACCATTTATTTATAAATCAGCAAATGGCCTTGTTAAATGCAGGAATTAGATTGCCAAACGAAAAAGATTATATCAGTTTTGGTATTTACGAAGAGTTTAATTTTATAGCTTATTACCCTAAAGATTTAATCCTTTTTGGTTTTGAAGGCAACAAACAGATTGACCATGTTTTTAATGCAGAGTCGTTTAAATTTAAAACCGATTTGGTTGGGGTATTCCATATTGGAATCAATAGAAGGCTTAGTGATAAATTAATGGTAGGGGCCAGATTTAAACTGTATTCAAGTGCAGGAGAAATTAAATCAATAAACAATAAAGGTTTGTTTTTTACGACCAAAGGTGTAAATAATATTTACAGACATACTTTACAAAATATTGATTTATCCATACATACAGCAGGTTTTTTTAACAAAACTGATTATGATGAAAATTTTTACAAATACCTGTTTGGTAAATTATTTCTGGGTGGAAATTTAGGAATGGGATTTGATTTTGGACTTACTTATAAACCAAATAAGCAAGTTAAAGTTACGGCAAGTATCCAAGACCTAGGATATATTAGATACAATAAAATGGTAGCAGGCGTAACGGCCAAAGGAAACTATACCTCAGAAGGTATTAAATTGGAGACCCCTATTGTTTCTGGTATAAACTATTTTCAACAAATAATTGACGGTGTAAAAGAGGGCATTGTAAGGGATACTATTTTTAATAGCTATACCACATTCAGATCTCCCAAAATAAACGCCTCATACGCTTATAGTTTTGGATTGCCACGTTTAGAAGAATGCTTTAAACCAATATTTGATAATCCATATCGCAATCAAATAGGTTTTCAATTGTACTCTGTTATTTTACCCAAGCAACCTCAGGTAGCAGCAACTGTTTTTTATTACCGCAGGGTAAATAAATATTTTCGTGCTAAGTTAACATATACTGTAGATTCTTATACACCAAGTAATGTGGGACTGGGTTTTTCCTCGCATATATGGCACTTTAATTTGTACGGCAGTTTTAACAATCTATTATCTACCGATTTTTACAACTCAAATTACAACGCCTTTCAGTTGGGGATGAATTTTATTTTTTAAGCCATCTTAATTATGAAAAAAGCAATTTTTATTTTAGTATTTTTTGCCAGTTGTCAATTTATTTGGGCACAGCAAGAACTAAATAATTATAAATATGTAATGGTACCTAAGCATTTTGATTTTCAAAATAGCGCCGACAGCTATAAAATAAATTCATTGGTTAAATTTTTATTGGATAAAAAAGGGTTTATCACAATTTTTAGTGATGCCATCTATCCAAACGATTTGATAACCAATCAATGCTTGGCCTTAAAAGTGAATCTTTTAAAAAATCCAAGTTTTATGCGGACTAAAATTAAAATGACTTTTACAAACTGTCAGAATAAAATTATTTATGAGAGTGGTGAAGGGGTAAGTAAATTAAAAGATTATCAACGGGCCTACCACGAAGCTATTAAAAGCGCTTATAAAAGCTTAGATAATTACACCTATAGTTATATCCCCAAGGATGTTTTAGCAGATGTGGTTGTCAATAAAGAGCCAGAATTAAATCATCTAAAAAAGGACGCAAAAACAACAAGTCCTAAAGAAGTAATTGCTATCAAACCAGTAGCAAAGAAAGTTGTAGAAAAGCCAATTGTCAAAAAAGAATATTCAATTATAGGCTTGTACGGCAAAGGGAAAGAGATTTATGAAATAGCTAAATTTCAGAAGTATTATATATTTTCAAAGCACATTTCAAACGGAGATTCTTTTCAATCAAAACCTTTGGGTTTTATTTATAAAACATCAAGAAAAGGCAGTTATCTTGTTAAGACTTCCAATATTTTTGCAGGATTTCTTTTAAATAACGGCAATTTTATAATTGATAAAATAGGAGCCGACGGCACTATTGAAACCTTGATTTACAAAAATAAAGACAATTAATAACCATACTTTTTTTGCCAAAGATTTTTTAAATAAGCCCTAAGCTGCTTTTCTCTCGCATTATTTCCAGGGCTGTATAGTTTTGTATTTGTTATATCGTCTGGTAAGAATTCTTGATTTGCAAAATTCGATTCGTAATTATGCGCGTATTTATAATCTTCGCCGTAATTTAAGTCTTTCATCAATTTTGTAGGGGCATTCCGCAAGGGTAGAGGTACCGATAAGTCGCCTGTTTTTTTAACCAAGTCTTGTGCGTTGGTAATGGCCATATAACTGGCATTGCTTTTTGGCGATGCCGCTAAATAAGTGGCACATTGACTCAAAATAATGCGCGACTCTGGGTTGCCAATAATTGAAACGGCCTGAAAGGTATTGTTGGCCAAAATTAAAGCAGTAGGATTGGCATTCCCAATATCTTCACTTGCCAAAATAAGCAAGCGTCTCGCAATAAATTTTACATCTTCGCCCCCTTCTATCATTCGGGCCAACCAATATACCGCTGCGTTGGGATCGCTGCCGCGGATAGATTTAATAAAGGCCGAAATAATGTCGTAATGTTGCTCACCAGTTTTATCGTAGCGTGCTGGGTTTTGCTGCACCGATTGTAACACCAAAGCATTTGTGATTTCTATTGATGTATTTGAGCCAACAATCAATTCAAAAATATTTAATAATTTTCGGGCATCACCACCCGAAAGATGTAGCAATGCATCCGTTTCTTTTAAAGTGATTTTTTTTTCTTTTAAAACAACATCAGTATTCAAAGCACGGTCTAACAAAGCAATAAGATCAGTTTTGTCAAAAGCATTTAAAACATACACTTGACAACGTGATAGCAGGGCCGGAATAACTTCAAAACTCGGATTCTCTGTGGTGGCACCAATTAAAGTAACCCAGCCTTTTTCTACAGCACCTAGAAGCGAATCTTGTTGCGATTTGCTAAACCGATGAATCTCATCAATAAACAAAATAGGATTTTTAGTGGTAAATAAACCCCCACTTTGCTTTGCTTTATCAATTACATCTCTGACGTCTTTTACACCCGAATTAATGGCGCTAAGGCTGTAAAATGGGCGTTGTGAAGTTGTGGCAATTATGTTTGCCAAAGTAGTTTTTCCAATACCTGGTGGGCCCCAAAAAATGAGTGACGGAATGATGCCATTTTTTATATGCTGTGTTAAAGCCCCTTTTTTACCAACCAGATGTTGTTGACTTATAAAGTCCTTTAAAATTTGAGGTCTAATTCTTTCGGCCAAAGGTATATTCATCACGTAAAAATAGTAATTTTAGGGTGTAATTATAAATATTGTAAGAACTATTTAATAATGGAAAGCCCAATACAGTCTCCTTTTAAATTTAGCCTCAAAACTGTAGCTATTCCCTTGTATTCTGTACTTTTTTTATGGGTTATTTTATGGTTGGATTTTCGTTTTAATTTGCATTTTAAAAATTATGGTCTTTATCCAAGAACTGCAAAGGGCTTGCTAGGGATTGTTACCTCACCTTTTATTCATAAAAACATGTCGCATTTGGCTCATAACTCATTGCCTTTATTTGTGATGTTGATGGCGCTGTTTTATTTTTATAAGCGTATTGCTCTAAGAATTTTGATTCAAGGTGTTTTAATTTTAGGAATACTTACGTGGATTATAGCGCGGCCTGCTTATCATATTGGCGCTAGTGGTGTTGTTTATTTGTTGGTCAGTTTTATTTTTTTTAGTGGCATTTTTAGCAAATATTACCGCTTAATAGCGGTTAGTTTAATTGTGGTTTTTCTTTACGGAAGTTTGGTGTGGTATATGTTTCCTGGAGAAGAAGAAATGTCTTGGGAAGGACATCTCTCGGGATTTATTTCAGGTTTTGTATTGGCCTTTATTTATAGAAAAGTACTTCCAGAACCCGAAAAATATGAATGGGAAAAAGAATCATATCAAGCAGACGATTTTGATGCCCTATTTGATGATAAGGGTAATTTTAATCCGCCTGAAGAAATAACTAAAGAAGAGTAGGTTATAAGCGTTGTCTGATTACTTCGTATAAGGCAACACCACAGGCTACCGATACGTTTAAAGATTCAATTTCGCCTAGCAAAGGTAATTTTGCTCTGTTGTCAGCGTTTTTAAGAATAGCTGGCGTAATGCCTTTATGTTCAGACCCCATAATTAAAGCAATTGGTTTGTTAAAATCAACTTGATAAATACTTTTATCGGTTTTTTCTGTAATGGCCACTACTTCAATTTCTTCAGCTTTAAACTGATAAATGGCATCTAAAAGATGGTTGACCTTACAAATAGGTATTTTAAATGCGGCTCCAGCAGATGTTTTAATGGCGTCTGCATTTAGTGGTGCACTTCCCTGACTGGCAATAATAATGGCTGAAACACCAGTACATTCAGCTGTTCTTATAATGGCTCCAAAGTTACGTACATCGGTAACTTGATCTAATAAAAGATAAAGTGGATTGGTATTTTTATCGGTATTTAAAACAGATTCTAAGTCGGCAAAAGCAATGGCCGAAATTTTGGCTACAATGCCTTGATGGTTCGCGTTTTTAGAAAGTCTGTCTAGTTTTTCAACAGGTACAAAGCTTGTAGAAATAACCTTTTTTTTAATCAGACTATTTAATTCTGAGAATAAACTTCCGCTAAGGCCTTTTTGAAGGTATATTTTTTCGATTGTTTTGTTGGCTTGTATGGCTTCTATACAGGCACGTATACCAAAAATTGTAGAGTTGTTTTGCATGCTACAAATGTAAGAATTTAGTGGAATGATTTTTGTAACTTGTAGTTTAAATTTAACCAAAAATTTTAATTATTATGAAAAGTGTTTTTAACTTATTCTTTGTATTGTTTTTTTCTAGTGTATTTTCACAAAACCCATATGGATCTGTGTTTTCAGGAGAAATGCTTATTATTGATTATCGTGGCAGTTTTAAAGGAAAGAGTTTTATTTATGACGAGTGGAATAGGGGGATGCTGGTATTAAATGACAGTGTTTTTTCAAAACAAGATTTTTTACAATACGATACCTATAAAAACCGAGTTTTAATTAAAAACATAGATAACCTTAAAGAAATTATTGAAATAACTGATAAATCTCTTACAGGTTTTTGTATTATTGAAAAAAAAAGAAATTTAAAACACGATTTTGTAAAACTTAACAGCAGCGATTTTAAAGGTTTCACAGAAAGTGGTTTTTACGAAATAGTTTTCAATATACAGAATACAAATTATTTTATAAAAAGGAATACCAAAATATTGTTCGATCCAAATAGAAGTAAAGGAACGATGACTCATAATAATTTACCTCTTGAACTTAAAGATAAAACCATATATTATATTAAAAATAACAATGGCTTGTATGTTAAAGTGAGGCTTAAAAGAAAAGATATTAAAGCTGTTTTAACAGAGAATACTAAATTGATTGATACTTATATTAAAAGAGAAAAAATTAGGATGTCTAAAGAAAGTGATGTTATGAAGTTGGTAAATTATTATTATTCTTTGTAGATAAATCTTCAATCTGTTATAAAAAAAGCCACCCGTGTTTAACGGGTGGCTTTTTTTTAACAAACTTGAAAGTTAATTAGAAATTATCTGATTGAAAGATAAGGGCTAGATTTGGGTATAGACCCCAAGCCGCTAAATCGTAAGTGATTTTTAAATTAATTTCGCCACTACAGGCATTTACAAAACCACTACCATATTCATCTCCACCACCACCTGGTTGTCCGTAATCAAACCACTCATTTGCTTGAACAGTTGCGTCTCCAGTATTTGGATCAATAGTAACAACCATATATGCAGTATCATTATTGGCTATCCAACCCATAAAACTTGGTGTGTCAATGATAAATGAATTAGGGTCTCCAGGAACCGCTATAATATTGGTTTGGTCTCCTACTCCATAATCTGCCCATTCATCAACTACTGCTGTGGCTGTACCAATAAATGGTGCCGCATTTACAGGGCTTTTTGTGGCCACTTGCGTGAGTGAATAAGAACTGCCAACTTTCACAATTTTTGCCATTACATAATAAACAGAAGAGCAAGAATTGCCAGAATTTAAAGCTGCAGGAAAATCGTAAGAAAGATTGCTAATTACACCAGCTTGATTAAAAGTTAGGTTCAGATTAATGTCTCTCACAATTTTAGAAACCGCATAATAATCAGCAACTACATAATATTCACCATCGGGAGCATCTGCTCCTAAAACATACGATTCAAAACTACCACCATCTGCACCATCAACAATATCTAAATTGTTAGGTCCTGCAGAAAGGAGTAATCTTAAATCTGCAAAAGCAGTTGGAGAAATTGCAGCTCCGGTATCATCTGTTGCGATTGAACCCAAAGACCAACTAAAATCTAGTGACAAATCACCAGCAGTGTAATTTAAAATGGAAAATTCCATTGTTGCAGGTGTTAAATTGGCATTAGCCGTTCTGTTGTCGCCAATTTGAATTGTCAAACTTTCAGTACCCTCAGGAAGATTGTCAGAAAGAATTTTAATTTTCCCTGTTGCTGATGTGGCACCAGCAGGGATAACAATACTTCCATCAACAGTATAGTCAGCACCTAAAGTAGCATTACCAGCAATTTGCGATATAAATAATTTTACATCAACCAATTGAGGTGTACTTAAAGTGGCTGTAAATGTGTATACCGAATTGTCTTCAATTAAGCTGGTACTACTCGCATCAGTTGTTACTGACAAGGTTGGAGCAGGTGGCAAAAATGTACTTAATCCAGTATTTTTTTCTTGTTCGCAGCTAACTATAAATAAACTTAAAGTTAGTGCTAAAAGAAACGAAAAAACACTTTTATTAATTTTTGTTATCATTTTTTTATATTTTAAAATTGTTAATTTAATTTACGATTTTTTTCATTCTTTCGTAAAATTCTCTCGGACCAGAACCTGAAGTCAAATAACCCACGGTTGTTTCTATTATATCTTCACCAGTTGCATCATTTGGAAAAACATTGTTATTTCCGCAAGGAGTGAGTACATCAAAACTACTGTTTACTTCACAAGTCATAATAGGTTGCCCGTTAAGAGACACATCACTACCGGCCAAATCTACAGGCAGTACTGTAATTTCTTTAGTTGCATTATCAACAGTAAAATAGTACGTATTGTCTGACCAAAAAGCCAAACCGTTGTGTTTGTATATACTGGCATCAATAGATTCAATTACTGTTTCTGCACCATTCCAGTTACCGCTAGCAACACCTATTCTCCAATAAGCACTTTCTAAAACTGAATAAGTACCAGCATATCTCGTAGAGATGGTAGCTTTGGTTACAGATGCATTTAAACGCACACCAGCACTGGTTGTTGCATAATATTGCATTTCCCAATAATCACCAATTTGATAATCGCCATCAGAAGATGATAGTGGATTGCCGTCGGCACCTACTAAACCATCAATTAAGTCAGTAAAAGTAAAGTCAAAACCTACAGAACTGTTTTGATCTCCCGAAACAGAAATTGTTTTAAATGAGTCAACTGTATTAGAAACATAGCTACCACTGTGAAAAGTTTTGGCCACCCTAATACTTGTTGTTTTAATTTTGCCTTGGTACACACGTATGCTGGCCGAATAAGGACCAGGGTTACCAACCACATAATTAATAGAAGTGCTCTTGACATCCAACAATCCACCTTCTGAATAGTTGCCGTCATGATTAGTTACATTCAGACTTTTATCATTACATGATGTAAATACAATCAATGATAAAAATAAGATGCTTAATGTTTTTAATGTTTTCATATTTAAATATATTTTTTAAATTATTGCATCCACCAAACAGGTGTAGTTAAATTATCTGCTCCTTGATTTGCAACTGCAGCATTGTAATTAGCAGCATTTAAAGAAGATTCAAGTGTTGGATAATTATACCTTGAAGGAATTTCAGTTAAATCTGCTTCAAAAGCAGGAGTCAACACTGGGAAACCAGTACGTCTCCATTCAGTCCATGCTTCCACTCCTTGCGAAAATAATGCAATCCAATTTTCTGTTGCTATCTGTTCTAAAGCCGCTGATGTACTTCCTGTATTCAATGCTTTCTCTGTCAAGAAAGATGCAATAGCAGGTGCAGGTACTTGGTTAAATTCTAAAGAAGCAGTAATGGCTTCAATGTAATAACTATTTGCATCTCCAGAAATATAACCTTTTGTTACGGCCTCTGCCATTAAGAATTTTAATTCTGGGTATGACATAAAGAACCCAGGTAATTCTGGACGTAAATAGAAACTGCCTAATGGAGAAACATTGGTGTAGTTCCAATCGTTACTTGGTACATCTGTATAACCAGAAGGTTTACCTCTGTAAATACCAGCATCATTTAAACCAGCATAAACGGACAATCTAGGATCGTTAGAAGCGGCAAGTCTGTCAACCATGGCTTCATTAATTTTCCATTCACCTCTTGTTCCAAACACGATAGATTCGTATAGAGGGTTTGCAGAAGGATTGGCACTTAAGTAAACCAATTTGGCGTCTTCGGCATTGCTTGTAAATAAATTACCAGCATTAACCAAAGCTTGTAAATCTGAAGCCACACTCATTTTGCCAGAAGCTCTCATGAGCATTCTGAATTTTAATGAACTTGCAAATTTCTTCCATAAGTTGGCATTTCCACCGTATAGAATATCATTCGTAGCGTTAATTGTTCCACTGGTACCTAATAAGGCAATAGCATCATCAAGCATGGCTAAAGTTCCTGTATATACAGCTTCTTGACTGTCATATTTTGGAGAAATAATACCTTGAGATCCAGCTTTTATTGCTTCACTAAATGGAATATCACCATAAACATCAGTTAAAAAAGCAAATCCATAGGCTTGTAGTGTTAGGGCAACCCCCATCATATTATTATTTCCTTCAGTAGAAGCAATGGTGTACATTGCATCAGCATCGGCAATTACTACAGAATACCAAGTGTCCCAAACATTTGAGATGGTACCTTGTCTTGGAATATATCTGGCTTCATCATTGTATTGCACTTTGGCAAAATGTTGTGCCCAGCATCCGCCCATATCACCACCAACAAAGGTGCTGTATAAATTGTTTTGAGCGGCTCTAACAACACCAGGAATCAACAGGTCGGAAGGAACTGCTATGGGATTGTTAGGATCTTTGTTTAACTCTTCAAAACCTTTATCGCAACCAACTGTTACCAGAAGGCCGAAGAAGAGAATTGTTATAATTTTAAATAGTTTCATATTTTAATATTTTATAATTGTTTAGGTTATAGTTTTAATTGAATATTAAAACCAATACTTCTTGCAGATGGCAATTGACCAAATTCTTGACCCTGTTGTGCATTGGTATCACTAAATGATGATTCAGGATCAATATGTGGCACATTTTTATGCAATATTGCTAAGTTACGACCTACTAAAGAAAAATTGATATTGGTAAATAATGTTTTCTCAAGTACTTTTCTAGGTACTTTGTAAGTAAGCATCACCTGTCTAAGTTTAACATAAGAAGCATCAAAAATTGAACTTTCTACAATACTATTAGAATAGGATCTTTTATTATAACTTTCAGCAGAAACAACAACTGTATTTGGTACGTAAGATCCATTAACTAACATTACGCCATCTCCTACAATACCCGTTTCTCTACCAGCTAAGGTTTCAACTAAAACACCTGCGTATCTACCCCAAGTAGTTGTCATTGAATACATATCACCACCTATTTTAGCATCAATCAAAGCATTTAAGCTAAAGTTTTTGTAGCTAAAAGTAAAGTTAGCACCACCAGTCCAGTCAGGAGTAACATTGCCAAGTACTTTTGTACCATTGGCTATTTTTGGCAATCCATTTTCGTAAACAACTTTACCATTGTTTCTTTCGAAGTAAGATCCAACAATTACACCATAAGGAAGGCCTTCTCTAGCTTCTAGATTCATAGACCATTGTCCACCTAATACTAAAGATTCTAAACCACCTAATGAAACAACCGTATTGGTGTTTTTAGCGAAATTAAGATCTACATCAAATTTAAAGTCACCGCCATCAACAACAGTACCTCCTAATTGTAATTCAATTCCTTTGTTATTCATTTCACCAACATTCGATACGGCATTTGTATAACCTGAAGCCGCTGTTACTTGAACAGGAACAACCAAGTCCTTACTTGTTTGGTTGTAATAGGTTGCGTTAAAACGCACTCTATTATTAAACAATCTAAGATCTAAACCAAATTCAGTACCTGTAGTGGTTTCAGATTTAATGGTAGGATTGTTTAGCGTTCCTGGTAAGTACGCTACAGAATTACCACCCCAAGTTTGTGTAGATAAAGCATATGTTGGGTCTAATTGATATGGGCTTAAAGCACCAATACCTCCTACTTCAGACCATCCACCTCTTACTTTCAAGAAAGATAAAACATCTGATTTTGCTTCAATCATATCAGTAATTACAGCACTACCTGTTACTGAAGGATAGAAGAATGAGTTGTTACTGATTGGTAATAAACTTGACCAGTCATTTCTTCCTGAGAATTCTAAGAATAAGTAATTTTTGTAAGAAAATTTACCAAATCCGAAAAAGCTATTAATTTTTTGTTCAGAAAATGAATTATTAATTATCCAACTGGCTCCTGCTCTCAAGTTACTTACGTTGTATAAACCTGGTAATTGAAGTTGTGGTGCTTGCGTATATGCCAATTCAGATTTTCTAAACATGGCATTACCACCCGCACTTAGTTCAAATTCTATGTCTTCGGTAATTTTTGTGTTATAAGACAGAATCAATTCAGAGTTTGTTTCTGTATAAGAACGGTTGGTTTCAGAATACGAACCAAATGGCGCACTGTTACTTCCAAAAGCTTGTCTTCTATTTTGTCTAGAATTCCAGAAGTTAGTTCCTATTTTAGTACTTAAGTTAAAAGAGTCACTAATTTCGTAGTTTAAAGCAATATTACCAACAACTCTGTCTTTGGTATATCCTCTTGTGTTTGTATCCATTACCCAGAAAGGGTTGTTTTGGAATACTGTATTCCAGTTTAATGGCGTTCCTTCTGCTGCAGTTCCCACTGGAGCTAAAGGTAAGTTTCTCCAATCTCTTAGAGCTGCAAAGTCTACATTTCTACCAGACCAAATCATTTGTTGTACAGGGTTTTCATTATCATACCCTTGTGTTACAAAGTTGGCACTTTTAGAACGCGTGTAATTAACATCTACAGAACTCGTTAATTTATTAGTCATTGTATATGTTGACGAACCACCAATTGAAAATCTTCTAAGATCTGTATTCGGTACCATACCTGTTTGATCCATAGAACCAACGGATAATCTGTAGCCAACATTTTCAGAGCCGCCTGTAAAAGAAACACTTCTGTTTAGAGTAACGCCTGTATCATAAAAATCTTTAATATTGTTTGGTCTAGAAACCCAAGGAAGTGGTGCGCCGCCTACTGTATAAGAATTCCATTGAACAAATTCTAATCCAACATCTAAAGGAGGCCCCCAACTTTCATCAACACCACCGTCACCAGTAGTTCCGTCAATCCATTGAAAAAAATCATTATTACCACCTTCACCATAAGAGTTTTGATAGCTAGGCAACATTAAAGGATCTTCAAAAGATACGGTATTGTTGAAAGAAATACCTAAACCCTGTCCTTTTCTGCCAGTTTTAGTTTTAATTTGAATAACACCATTTGCAGCTCTTACACCATAAAGTGCAGCAGCAGCAGGCCCTTTTAGGACTGAAATAGATTCAATGTCATCAGCGTTAATATCTGAGACGCCATTTGGTAAATCAGATCCACCATAAGCACTTTGGTTACCGTAGTTACCGCTTTCTAAAGGCACACCATTTACCACGTATAATGGTTGGTTGTTACCAGTAATAGAAGCAGCACCCCTCAAAACAACTCTTGAAGATGATCCTACAGCACCAGAACTATTTGTAATTTGTACCCCAGCAATTTTACCTGATAGAGAGTTTACAATATTAGTTTCACGAGCAGCAGTCATTTCATCACCGCCAACTTGTTGAACGGCAAACGTAGCTGATCTCTTTTCAACTTTACGGCCAAATCCAGTTACCACTACTTCTTCTAGTACATTAGCTGAGGCTTTTAGTACAACATTTATAGTATTGCTGTTGCCTACCGTTTTAAAAGCGGTTTGCATACCAACAAAACTATACTGTAATACATCACCTGCTTTTGCTTTAATGGCATAATTACCATCAAAATCAGTTTCAGTACCACTTGTAGTTCCTTTAATTATTACACTAACTCCTGGCAAAGGTCCTGTATCATCAGAAACATTACCAGAGATAGTTTTTTCTTGTGCAAAAGTTATTTGCACTAAAAACGCTAGCAAAAGCGTTAAAAATCCACTAAACTTTGTTTTCATTGTATATTTATTTGAATTAGTTAAGAGCTCAAAAGTCAGAATAAAATTTATATTTACCAATTTTTTAACACTAAAAGTTAAAAAATAGTTAACATTATCTCCTTTTTATTGCTAAAAATTAACATTGAAATTTATATGAAGCTTTGCATCGCTAATTTTTAAGTCTTTGGTTTTGATTTTCCCCAGCACATAACTTAGGTTTAATTGCCCTATTTTGGTTGAAAATAGATACCCCAAACCAAGGCTGTACAAATTAGAGTTTATTGTGTTTAATTGATTTGAGAAGTGGCCAAAGTCAGAAATAGTGTAAAAATATTCGTATTTGTTTGTTTTGTAGCGGTATTCTAAATTTAAGATGCTGTAACTCGAAGCGAATATACTCTCTTCATTAAAACCTCTTATTGAATTGAAGCCACCAATTCTAAACAATTCGTTAGTCATATAATTGGCGGTATTTAAAACGGCACTGTTGTTTTTTATAAAAATGGCATTTTTATAATTTAAAAGCCACAAATAGCTTGTTGTGATATCTATTATAGTCTGATTTTCTTTAACAGATTCAATTTTTTTACTTCCCTTTAATGTCTTGATGTTAAAATTGAATTTCTGATTAAAAAGATCATCGTTATTAAAAGTGTTAAAACTGTAGCTTAATCCGTAATAAAAAGCATTGTAAGATTGGATATCTGAACTTGTATTGGTCAGTAAATTAGAAGAAGATTTTTGACTTATAACAAGCCCTATTTTACTGTGCTGATTAATAGGATATTGTATTTTAATGTTGCTGCTAATATTTATAAATGAGGTGTCTTGTTTAAAAAGATTGAAATCTATTGTGGGGGTAATTTTAGATTTAAAAGCATAGGGGAATGATGCTTTTAAATTAAGCTTTTGCTGCGCGTTTCCATTGCTTTTAAACAGTAAGGCTAATGTTTCTCCTGTGTCAAAAATATTATTTAATTTAATGTCTAAATACCCATCAAATAGAACGCCGTTTCCTTGTTCTTTACTTGTAAAACCAAGCAAACCATCAAAATAGTTGGTTTGTTTCTTTTTTAAATACAGATACAGGATTGTCTTATTTTTGGTAAATAAGATTTCAGGAGGCTTTAGTTCATCGGCAAAGGCCAAATTTTTTATCTGTATTGAAGCCTTTTTAAGTTTGGCGATATTAAAAATACTTTTGCTCTTAAGATTTAGGTAATGAGTGATAAAAGTCTGAGGAAAATCAGAATACCCTTTTATTACAATTTCATCTATAGAGCGCAACTTTGTACTTGTAACCTCTAAATTGGCAAAAGCTTTGTCTTTTTTAAGATGAATATTTGTGAGGTGTATTTGCGCAAAAGGATACCCTTTATTTTCGTACAGGTTAACTAAGTTACTAAGAAAAGGTTTTATAGACACCCATGAGATGGTGAAAGTACTGTCATTATAGCTAATAGTTTTTTCTTTTAAAAGAGACTTACTTATTGGTTTTTTGTAGGAAACAGATATTTTTTTAAACGGAATGCCCAAACTAAAAATTGCTGTATAAATGCTGTCTGTTTTGTAAAGGCTATCTAGTTTACTTTTTAGAAAGCCTTTTTCTGATAAGATGTTTTTTACAGAATCAATCTCGCGTAATATGCCAACTTTATTTATATGATTTTTTTTAAATTTTACCGATTGTATTACAGATGTATTTGTGGTGCTTTTGGTTTTTATTTTTAGCGCTAATTGCTGTGAAAACCCCGAAGTAAATCCCAGAAAAAAAGATATATATATATATGGTATAAATAGTGCTTTCAACCGCTGTGTTAATTTGATTCAAATATAGCATTCTTAAGCTTGTTTTTAAGCTTAAAAGATAAAGCCGATAAATTTACTACATAAAGGTTTGAAAAATAAATTATAATTAATACATTTGCACACCCAAAAAATAGGGTAAAAACAAATAATGATAAATATAAATATTTAGTATGCCAACTATTCAACAATTAGTACGCAAAGGAAGAACCAAAATAACCAAGAAGAGTAAATCGGTTGCTTTGAATTCATGTCCCCAACGTCGCGGCGTATGTACACGTGTTTATACTACAACACCTAAGAAGCCAAACTCAGCTATGCGTAAAGTAGCAAGGGTGCGTTTGACAAATGGTAATGAAGTAAACGCTTACATCCCCGGAGAAGGACATAATTTACAAGAGCACTCTATAGTATTGGTTAGAGGTGGAAGAGTTA
Source organism: Flavobacteriaceae bacterium (assembly GCA_021647405.1). Taxonomy (GTDB): domain Bacteria; phylum Bacteroidota; class Bacteroidia; order Flavobacteriales; family Flavobacteriaceae; genus CG1-02-35-72. The sequence goes on along the minus strand of JAKIUU010000003.1, from coordinate 61,454 downwards.
AAGACTTGCCAGGTGTAAGATACCACATAGTTCGTGGTGCTTTAGATACAGCAGGTGTAGAGGGAAGGACGCAACGCAGATCAAAATACGGTGCCAAACGTCCCAAAAAATAATTAGTAATTCTGTAACGAGAAGACATGAGAAAAAGAATAGCAAAGAAAAGGGTGTTATTACCAGATCCTAAGTTTAATGATCAATTGGTAACACGTTTTGTAAACAACTTAATGTTAGACGGTAAAAAATCGGTTGCTTTTAAAGTATTTTATGATGCTTTAGAGTTGGTAGAACAACGCAAACAAGACGAAGAAAAAACCGCCTTAGAGATTTGGAAAGATGCCTTATCTAATGTGATGCCTCACGTAGAAGTACGTAGCAGGCGTGTAGGGGGAGCCACATTTCAAATTCCAAGACAAATCAGACCTGATAGAAAAATATCAATGGCCATTAAATGGATGGTTCTTTACGCTAAAAAGCGCAACGAAAAATCAATGTCTCAACGCCTTGCAAACGAAATTTTAGCCGCCGCCAAAGAAGAAGGCGCTGCTTATAAGAAACGTGTTGATACGCATAAAATGGCAGAAGCGAATAAAGCATTCTCACATTTTAGATTCTAAGACTTTTAACAAGATGGCAAGAGATTTAAAATTTACAAGAAATATAGGGATTGCTGCGCATATTGATGCCGGTAAAACTACTTGTACAGAACGTATTTTATACTATACAGGTGTAAGTCATAAAATTGGTGAAGTTCATGATGGCGCTGCCACAATGGACTGGATGGAGCAAGAGCAAGAGCGTGGTATTACAATTACCTCTGCAGCTACACATTGTGTTTGGCCTTATAGAGATCAAGATTATACAGTTAATATTATTGACACACCTGGCCACGTTGATTTTACCGTTGAGGTAGAACGTTCATTACGTGTTTTAGATGGGATGGTAGCATTATTCAGCGCTGTTGATGGTGTTGAACCTCAGTCTGAAACAGTATGGAGACAGGCAGACAAATACCGCGTACCTCGTTTGGGTTTTGTCAATAAAATGGACCGCCAAGGTTCAGATTTCTTTAATGTGTGTAATCAAGTTAAAGAAATGCTAGGAGGTAATCCAGTGCCATTACAAGTGCCTATAGGTGAAGAAATTGATTTTAAAGGCGTTGTTGACTTAATTTCAAAGAAAGCTATTGTTTGGAATGAGGATGATATGGGAATGACCTATAAAGAAATAGAAATTCCTGCCGAGTTGGTTGATGATGTTGAAAAATACAGATTAAAATTGGTTGAAGCTGTAGCTGAATATGATGAAACTTTGATGGAAAAATTCTTCGAAGATGAAGACTCTATTACTGAAGACGAAATTATAGCAGCTTTACGTGCCGCCACAATTGATATGAGTATCATACCAATGATGTGTGGTTCGGCTTTTAAAAATAAAGGTGTTCAAGCCATGTTAGATGCTGTGATGCGTTACTTACCATCACCTCTAGATATTGAAGCTATAGAAGGTGTTAATCCTGATACAGAAAAAGAAGAGCTCAGAAAACCAAGTGTTGATGACCCTTTTGCTGCATTGGCTTTTAAAATTGCTACCGACCCTTTTGTAGGACGTTTGGCATTTTTTAGAGTCTATTCAGGCTATTTAGATGCAGGTTCATATGTGCTAAATAACCGTTCAGGTAAAAAAGAACGTATTTCGCGTATTTATCAAATGCATGCCAATAAGCAAGAACCTCTTAAAAGAATTGAAGCAGGCGATATAGGTGCTGCTGTAGGTTTTAAAGAAATTAAAACAGGAGATACATTAACCGATTTAAAACACCCTATTGTTCTAGAATCAATGTCATTTCCTGCACCAGTTATTGGTATCGCCGTAGAGCCTAAAACCAAAGCCGATGTTGATAAATTAGGCGTTGCTTTAGCTAAATTAGCCGAAGAAGATCCTACATTTCAAGTTAAGTCTGACGAAGCTTCAGGACAAACTATTATATCAGGGATGGGCGAACTACACTTAGAAATTATTGTAGATCGTTTAAAACGCGAATTTAAAGTAGAGGTTAACGAAGGTCAACCACAAGTAGAATATAAAGAAGCCTTAACCAAAATGGCAAGTCACAGAGAAGTTTATAAAAAACAATCGGGTGGTCGTGGTAAATTTGGTGACATTGTCTTTGAAATAGGTCCAGCTGATGCTGATGAAGCCAAAGCAGGCGGATTACAATTTATTGACCAAGTTAAAGGGGGACGTATTCCAAAAGAATTTATTCCCGCTGTTAAAAAAGGATTTCAACAAGCCATGGTTAATGGCCCATTAGCAGGTTATACTATGGACAGCATGAAAGTAACCTTAAAAGATGGTTCTTACCATCCTGTAGATTCTGATGCTTTGTCATTTGAATTGGCAGCCAAATTAGGGTACAGATCTGTTGCTAAAGCAGCAGGAGCCGTAATTCTTGAACCTATTATGAAACTTGAAGCGGTAACGCCAGAAGCTAATATGGGTGATATTGTTGGCGATTTAAACCGCCGCCGTGGTCAAGTAAATAGTATGGATGACAGGGCTGGTGCTAAAGTTATAAAAGCCAATGTGCCACTATCAGAAATGTTTGGGTATGTTACAACTTTGAGAACTTTATCGTCAGGTCGTGCAACTTCTACAATGGAGTTTTCACATTACCAAGAAACACCTTCAAACATATCTGAAGAAGTAATTAAAAAAGCGAAAGGAGAATCCTAAATTATAAAAGAATGAGTCAAAAAATTAGAATTAAACTAAAATCATACGATTACAATTTAGTGGATAAATCTGCCGAAAAAATCGTAAAAACAGTAAAGAGTTCAGGTGCTATAATTAATGGTCCTATCCCTTTACCAACACATAAAAAAATCTTTACGGTTTTGCGTTCACCACACGTAAACAAAAAATCTAGAGAGCAATTTCAATTGTGTTCTTATAAGCGTTTGTTAGATATTTACAGTTCGTCTTCTAAAACAATTGATGCCTTAATGAAGCTAGAATTGCCTAGTGGTGTTGAAGTAGAAATAAAAGTGTAATTAATATTTAAGTAATAATTATAATAATTAATTTAATATAAATATGTCTGGGTTAATAGGTAAAAAAATCGGAATGACCAGTATTTACGACGCCAATGGTAAAAACATACCATGTACCGTTGTTCAAGTAGGTCCTTGCGTAGTTACCCAAGTCAGAACCAAAGCGGTTGACGGGTATGAAGCGTTACAACTTGGTTTCGATGACAAAACAGAAAAGCATACAACTAAAGCGCTCAAAGGGCACTTTAAAAAAGCTGGATCTGAAGCTAAAAAGCGTGTTGTTGAATTCCAAGGATTTAAAGAAGAGTATAAATTAGGAGACCAAATTGATGTGACTTTCTTTGAAGAAGGAGAGTTTGTTGATGTTACAGGTATTTCTAAAGGTAAAGGATTCCAAGGAGTAGTTAGACGTCACGGTTTTGCTGGCGTTGGTCAAGCCACTCACGGGCAGCACAACAGATTGCGTGCGCCAGGGTCTATTGGAGCAGCCTCTTATCCTGCACGCGTTTTTAAAGGAATGCGTATGGCAGGTCGTATGGGTGGTGATAAAGTAAAAGTTCAAAACTTAAGAGTTTTAAAAGTGATTCCAGGGAAAAACCTTTTGGTAGTAAAAGGGGCTATTCCAGGACATAAAAATTCTTATATAACCATTGAGAAATAATGAAGGTAGCTGTTTTAGACATTAAAGGAAAAGACACTGGTAGAAAAGTTGAGCTATCGGATGCTATTTTTGGTATAGAACCTAACAATCATGCATTGTATTTAGATGTTAAGCAATACTTGGCCAATCAAAGACAAGGAACGCATAAGGCTAAAGAACGTGCAGATATAGTTGGAAGTACCAGAAAAATCAAGAAACAAAAAGGGACAGGTACCGCCAGAGCTGGTAGTATAAAGTCGCCTATATTTAGAGGTGGTGGACGTGTTTTTGGTCCAAGACCTAGAAATTATGGTTTTAAATTAAATAAAAATTTAAAACGATTGGCACGTAAATCGGCTTTATCTATAAAGGTAAAAGAAGATAATTTAATAGTACTTGAAGATTTTAATTTTGAGACGCCAAAAACTAAAAACTTTATTGAAGTTTTAAAAGCTTTAGGTGTAGAAAGTAAAAAATCAATGTTCGTGTTGGGAGAGTCAAATAATAACGTATATTTGGCATCACGTAATTTAAAAAGAGCTAAGGTTGTAAATAGCTCAAACATAAACACATATAATCTTTCGAACGCTAATAAATTGATTTTATCAGAGAGCGTTTTAGAAGATGTAGAATCTAATTTAAGCAAATAGGGATGAGAATTATAATTAAACCTATTATATCAGAAAAAATGACAAACGATAGCGAGTTGTTTAACCGCTATGGTTTTGTTGTGAATAATAAAGCCAACAAAATTCAAATTCGTAAAGCTGTTGAAACAGCTTATGGCGTTGAAGTTGCTAAAGTAAGAACTATGAACTACCCTGTAAAAAGAAGTTCAAAATTCACTAAAAAAGGCATGGTTACTTCGGTAATTGGCGCCTATAAAAAAGCAATTGTAGAGTTGGCAGAAGGAGATAGTATTGATTTTTATAACAATATTTAAAAAATGTCATTAAGAAAATTAAAACCAGTAACCCCAGGTCAGCGTTTTAGAGTTGTAAACGGTTTTGACAGCCTTACAACTGATAAGCCGGAGAAAAGTTTATTAGCTTCGAAAAAACGATCAGGTGGTAGAAATAGTGACGGTAGAATGACGATGCGCTACTTAGGTGGTGGGCATAAGAAAAGATACCGCATTATTGATTTTAAAAGAAATAAAAATGGAATTCCTGCTACTGTTAAGAGTATAGAATACGATCCTAACAGAACAGCTTTTATCGCTTTATTGGTTTATGCCGATGGAGAAAAACGGTATATTGTAGCACAGCAAGGATTAAAAATTGGTCAAAAAGTTATTTCTGGTAACGGGGCAACCCCCGATATTGGAAACGCATTAACTTTAGATAAAATTCCATTAGGAACAACCATATCTTGTATAGAGTTAAAACCAGGTCAAGGCGCCATTATGGCACGAAGCGCGGGTGCTTTTGCACAACTTATGGCAAGAGAAGGCAAATACGCAACTATTAAATTACCTTCAGGAGAAACCAGATTGATTTTGGTTACCTGCATGGCTACAATAGGTGTGGTATCTAACTCAGATCACCAATTGCTCGTTTCTGGTAAAGCAGGACGGTCAAGATGGTTAGGACGCCGTCCAAGAACAAGAGCGGTTGTAATGAATCCTGTTGATCATCCAATGGGTGGTGGCGAAGGTAAATCGTCTGGTGGACATCCACGTTCTAGAAATGGCATACCTGCAAAAGGTTTCAAAACCAGATCTAAGACCAAGGCTAGTAACAAATATATTTTAGAACGTAGAAAAAATAATTAAGAAAGTATGGCACGTTCATTAAAAAAAGGACCTTTTGTATCTATACAATTAGATAAGAAAGTACAAACAAATGTAGAATCTGGGAAGAAAAAAGTAATTAAAACATGGTCAAGAGCCTCAATGATTACACCAGATTTTGTTGGACAGACAATTGCTGTTCATAACGGAAGACAATTTGTACCTGTTTATATTACAGAAAATATGGTAGGTCATAAATTAGGAGAATTTTCACCCACAAGATCTTTTAGAGGTCATGCAGGGGCAAAAAATAAAGGAAAAAAATAAGTAGGTTATGGGAGTTAGAAAAAAAGAATCAGCACTAAAGCGTAAAGAGGCTAAAAAGACTTTGTCTTTTGCCAGGCTTAAAGGTTGTCCTACGTCACCTAGAAAAATGCGTCTTGTAGCCGACCAAGTGAGAGGTGTTGAAGTTGAAAAAGCACTTCAAATCTTAAAATTTAGTCCTAAAGAAGCTTCTAGAAATTTAGAAAAATTATTATTATCGGCTTTAGCCAATTGGCAAGCCAAAAACGAGGATGCTTCATTAGAAGATGCTGGTTTAATAGTAAAAGAGATTTTTGTAGATTCAGCAACTATGGTTAAAAGGTTGCGCCCAGCTCCACAAGGAAGAGCGCACAGAATAAGAAAACGTTCTAATCATGTAACGTTAATCTTAGGAACAACTGAATCTAAAACAATTAATTAAGTAGCATGGGACAAAAAACTAATCCAATAGGAAATCGTTTAGGAATTATCAGAGGATGGGAATCTAACTGGTATGGTGGAAAAGACTACGGTGATAAAATTGTAGAAGATTACAAAATTAGAGAATACGTGTTCGCACGTTTAGCAAAAGCAAGTGTATCTAGAGTTATTATTGAGCGAACACTTAAACTTGTAACCGTTACTATCACAACGGCGCGCCCTGGTATCATTATTGGTAAAGGCGGTCAAGAGGTAGACAAGTTAAAAGAAGAGCTTAAAAAAATCACTCAAAAAGAAGTTCAAATAAATATTTTTGAAATTAAACGTCCAGAAGTTGATGCAAAATTAGTAGCTGCAAGCATAGCCCGTCAAATAGAAAATAGAATTTCTTACAGACGTGCCATTAAAATGGCGATAGCAGCTGCCATTAGAATGAATGCCGAAGGTATAAAAGTTCAGATTTCTGGGAGATTAAATGGTGCTGAGATGGCCCGTTCAGAAAATTATAAAGAAGGTAGGATCCCTCTGTCTACTTTTAGAGCCGATATAGATTATGCACTTGAAGAATCTAATACTACTTATGGAAAAATAGGTGTTAAAGTATGGATTATGAAAGGTGAGGTATATGGTAAGAGAGAACTAAGTCCTTTAGTAGGTTTGTCTAAAAAACAAAGCAAAGGAGGCCCATCAGGTGGCGGAAGAGGAAAAAGACAACAACCTCGCAGAAGAAATTAATTTTTTAAAATTTAGAAAATGTTACAACCAAAAAGGACAAAATACCGCAAGGTACAGAAAGGAAAAGGCCAGTTGAAAGGAATTTCATCTAGAGGTCATAGACTTTCTAACGGAATGTTTGGTATAAAATCTCTTGAACAAAATTGGATTACTGCCCGTCAGATAGAGGCTGCTCGTATTGCTGCAACACGTTATATGAAAAGAGAAGGTCAGTTATGGATTAAAATTTTTCCAGACAAACCTATTACAAAGAAACCTCTTGAAGTACGTATGGGTAAAGGTAAAGGAGCACCAGAATATTGGGTGGCTCCAATTAAACCTGGTAGAATTATGTTTGAAGTAGGTGGAGTATCCTTAGAAATTGCAAAAGAAGCTTTGCGTTTAGCAGCCCAAAAATTGCCTGTTAAAACAAAGTTTATTATTGCTAGAGATTTTGATAACGCTTAATTGAAAAGTAAAATGAAACAATCAGAAATAAAAGAATTGTCTGTTGAAGAACTGCAAGAAAAATTTAAAGATCTAAAGAAAAGTTATGGCGATCTTAAAATGACTCATGCTGTTTCGCCACTTGAGAATCCAATTCAATTAAGAATGCTTAGAAGAACTGTAGCAAGAATTGCAACAGAATTAACTAAAAGAGCAATACAATAATTGTATTTAGTAAAAGATGGAAAAAAGAAATCTTAGAAAAGAAAGAATAGGAATAGTTACCAGCAATAAAATGGAGAAATCTATTGTAGTTGCAGAGGTAAAACGTGTAAAACATCCTATGTACGGTAAGTACGTGTTAAACACTAAAAAATATGTTGCGCACGATGAAAAAAACGATTGCAACGAAGGAGATACTGTTAAGATAATGGAAACACGTCCATTGAGTAAATCTAAACGTTGGAGACTAGTAGAAATCCTTGAAAGAGCTAAATAGTTATGTTACAACAAGAATCAAGATTAAAAGTAGCCGATAATACTGGAGCAAAAGAAGTTCTTGTTATTAGAGTTTTAGGCGGAACCAAAAGAAGGTATGCTTCTATTGGAGATAAAATTGTAGTAACAATAAAAGATGCTACACCAAATGGTCAAGTTAAAAAAGGCCAAGTGGCAAAAGCAGTGGTTGTTAGAACTAAAAAAGAAATAAGACGTAAAGACGGATCTTATATAAGATTTGATGATAATGCGTGTGTGCTTTTAGATTCTGTCTCTGGAGAGATGAGAGGGACACGTGTTTTTGGTCCTGTGGCCAGAGAATTACGTGATAAACAATTCATGAAAATTGTATCATTAGCACCAGAAGTGCTTTAAAACTTTAATATTATGACAAAGTTAAAAATAAAATCTGGAGATACTGTAAGGGTAATTGCTGGTGAACAAAAAGGCAAAGAAGGAAAAATAGTAACGATCTTTCGTGATAAAAACCGCGCCATTGTAGAGGGTGTTAATATGGTATCTAAACATACCAAACCTAGTGCTCAAAGTCCACAAGGCGGCATTGTTAAAAAAGAAGCTTCATTACATATATCTAACCTAATGCTCGTTGTTAAAGGCGAAGCTACAAGAGTAGGCTATAAATTTGAAGGCGATAAAAAAGTTAGATTTTCTAAAAAATCTGGAGAAGTTATTTAGTTATGGAATATATACCAAGACTTAAAGGAGAATATAAGGGCAAAATAGTAGCAGCTCTTAAAGAAGAATACGGCTATAAAAGTGTTATGCAAGTACCTAAATTACAAAAAATTGTAATTAGTAAAGGTGTTGGTGCAGCAATAGTCGATAAAAAATTAATTGAATATGCTGTAGATGAGATTACAACTATTTGTGGTCAAAAAGCTATTGCAACTAAATCTAAAAAAGACGTAGCAGCTTTCAAATTACGTAAAGGTGTTGAAGTTGGTGTAAAAGTGACACTAAGAGGTGTAAAAATGTATGAATTTTTAGACAGATTAGTAACTTCTGCATTACCAAGAGTTAGAGATTTTAGCGGAATAAAAGCCCATGGTTTTGATGGACGTGGTAATTATAATTTAGGGATAACCGAACAAATTATTTTTCCAGAAATCAACATTGATAAAGTTCACAAAATTAATGGTATGGATATTACTTTTGTAACTACGGCTCAAACCGATAAAGAAGCAAAATCATTACTAACCGAATTAGGTTTACCTTTTAAAAAGAACTAGACGATGGCAAAAGAATCAATGAAAGCCCGTGAGGTTAAAAGACAAAAACTAGTCGCAAAATATGCAGCTAAACGCAAAGCTTTAAAAGAAGCAGGCGATTATGAGGGTTTACAAAAGCTTCCAAAAAATGCTTCTCCTGTGCGTTTACACAACCGTTGTAAATTAACAGGACGCCCAAAAGGATATGTCCGTCAATTTGGTATTTCTCGTGTTACATTTAGAGAAATGGCCAATCAAGGATTAATACCAGGTGTAAAAAAAGCCAGTTGGTAAAATTATAAATTGGTTTCAGGTTTAACACCATTGTTAAATACCAAAACCGCAAATTAAATATATGAATACAGATCCAATAGCAGATTATCTAACACGTGTTAGAAATGCTGTAAGCGCAGGTAAACGTGTGGTAGAAATACCCGCATCTGGCTTAAAAAAAGAAATGACAAAAATTTTGTTTGATCAAGGTTTTATTTTGAGTTACAAATTTTTAGATGACAGTGTACAAGGTTCAATTAAAATTGCCTTGAAATACGACAGGCTTACTAAAGAACCTGTAATTAGAAAATTACAACGTATCAGTACACCAGGTTTAAGAAAATATTCAAGTTCATCAGAGATGCCTCGTGTCTTAAATGGTTTGGGTATTGCAATAGTTTCTACATCAAAAGGCGTTATGACAAACAAGCAAGCACGTCAAGAAAATGTAGGAGGAGAGATTTTGTGTTACGTTTATTAAAAAGATAATAAGATGTCAAGAATAGGAAACAGTCCAGTAAAGATACCCGATGGCGTAACAGTTACATTCGAAAATAATACTGTTACAGTTAAAGGTAAATTAGGCGAGCTAAAGCAAAATATTGATGCTATTAGCGTAAAAATAGAAGATGGAACAGTAATTTTAGAAAGACCTTCTGAAATAAAAGATCACAAAGCTAAACACGGTTTGTACAGATCTTTGATTTTTAATATGATTGAAGGTGTGTCTAAAGGCTGGACAAAAGAGTTAGAATTAGTAGGTGTGGGTTACCGCGCTTCTAATCAAGGGCAAAAATTAGATTTAGCATTGGGTTTTTCTCACAACATAGTTTTAAATATAGCCGAAGAGGTTAAAATTGAAACGATATCAGAAAAAGGAAAAAATCCTATTGTCAAACTAACATCTTTTGACAAACAATTGGTTGGCCAAGTAGCCGCAAAAATACGTTCTTTCAGAGCTCCTGAGCCATATAAAGGTAAGGGTGTTAAATTTGTAGGAGAACAATTAAGAAGAAAAGCAGGTAAAACTGCATAATACATAGTAATATTATGGCATTATCGAAGCTTCAGAGAAGAAAAAGAATTAAACTTAGAATAAGAAAGATAGTTTCTGGAACGGCAACTAAACCAAGATTAGTAGTGTTTAGAAGCAATAAAGAAATTTATGCACAATTAATAGATGACGTTGCAGGAAAAACCTTGGCAGCTGTTTCTTCTAGAGAAAAAGGAGTAACTACCACAGGTGCAAAAAAAGAAATTGCAAGTGCAATAGGTAAACTAATTGGAGAAAAAGCATTAGCAGCTGGAATTAAAACATGTACTTTTGATAGAAATGGTTATTTGTATCACGGGCGTGTTAAGGCTTTAGCCGACAGCGCTAGAGAATCTGGATTAAAATTTTAGTAAGAAAGATATGTATAAAAAATATAAAAACGTAGAACGTGTAAAACCAAGTGGTTTAGAATTAGTAGACCATTTAGTTGGTGTGCAACGTGTTACCAAAGTAACTAAAGGTGGACGCGCTTTTGGATTTTCTGCTATTGTTGTAGTTGGCAATCAAAATGGCGTTGTAGGTCATGGTTTAGGTAAATCTAAAGATGTGGCTTCAGCAATAGCCAAAGCTATTGAAGATGCCAAAAAGAACTTGGTGAGAATACCAATAATAAAGGCAACTTTACCTCACGAACAAAAAGGTAAATACAGTGGTGCTAAAGTATTTTTAAAACCAGCTTCTCATGGTACGGGTGTCATTGCTGGTGGTGCTGTACGTGCGGTATTAGAATCAGTTGGTGTACATGATGTATTGTCAAAATCTCAAGGATCTTCAAATCCTCATAATGTGGTAAAAGCAACTTTTGATGCCTTATTACAATTAAGAGATGCGGCTTCTGTTGCTAAACAAAGAGGTATTTCTTTAAATAAAGTTTTTAACGGTTAAAATTAAGACGATGGCAAAGAAGATAATAGTAAAACAAGTAAGAAGTCAAATAAGACGTCCGCAAAGACAAAAAAGAACTTTAGAAGCTTTAGGTTTGCACAAAATGGGTCAAGAAGCTTCTCACGAAGCAACAGCTTCTGTACTTGGTATGATTAATAAAGTAAAACACTTGGTTTCTGTTCAAGATGCCAAATAAGATAATTAAATTATGAGCTTAAATAATTTAAAGCCTGCAGCAGGTTCTGTAACAAGTAAAGGAAAGAGACTTGGCCGTGGCCAAGGTTCAGGAAAAGGTGGAACTGCAGCAAGAGGACATAAAGGAGCTAAATCAAGATCTGGTTACTCTAAGAAAATTGGTTTTGAAGGTGGTCAAATGCCTTTACAACGACGTGTGCCAAAATTTGGTTTCAAAAATATTAACCGCAAAGAATATGTAGGTGTTAATTTAGACCGCATACAAGATATGGTTGATAATGGCAAAATCAAAGACACTGTTACTATTGAAAGTTTAATAGAAAATGGTGTAGCTGGTAAAAACGATTTAATAAAAATATTGGGTAGAGGCGAGTTAAAAGCTAAACTTACTGTTACTGTTCATAAATTTACAGCAACTGCTAAATCAGCTATTGAAGCCGCAGGAGGCGAAGCTGTAACTTTATAAAGACCAAAGTAAATGAAAAAATTTATTACAACCTTTCAAGATATCTGGAAAATAGAAGAGTTAAAAAATAAGATCCTGTTAACACTTGGTTTTATGGCTGTTTATAGATTAATGGCTCATGTACCGTTACCTGGTATAGATCCCAATCAATTAACAGCTTTAACTAATCAGACCTCAGGTGGGCTTTTAGGTTTATTAAATGCGTTTACAGGCGGTGCTTTTTCTAAAGCTTCAATTATGGCTTTGGGTGTTATGCCTTACATTTCGGCATCTATTGTGGTTCAGTTAATGGGTATTGCGGTACCCTATTTACAAAAACTTCAGAAAGAGGGCGAAAGTGGTCAAAAAACCATCAATCAAATTACACGTTGGTTAACCATTGCCATTACTATTGTACAAGGACCAGCTTATATTGTTAATTTACAACAAACTTTACCTTCTTCTACATTTTTATTAGGAGGTACTATGTTTTGGTTGTCATCAATGGTGCTGTTAACAGCTGGTACAGTCTTTGCCATGTGGTTGGGCGAAAAAATCACCGATAAAGGTATTGGTAACGGTATATCATTGTTAATTATGGTTGGTATTATTGCACGATTCCCTTCAGCATTTATGCAAGAATTGGGATCGAGAATGACACAATCTAATGGTGGATTAATAATGATTCTGATTGAAATAGTTATGTGGTTCTTGGTAATCTTAGCCACTGTATTTTTAGTAACTGCCGTAAGACGTATTGCTGTTCAATATGCAAGACGTACTGTTGCAGGAAATATTAAAAATATTGCAGGCGCACGTCAATATATCCCTTTAAAAGTAAATTCAGCTGGTGTAATGCCAATTATATTTGCGCAAGCTATCATGTTTGTACCTGTTACTTTAACCAGACTTTCAGAGTCTGATATAATGCAACAAATAGGAGCTACTTTTAGTAATATGCGCGGTTTTTGGTATAATTTTGTGTTTGCATTATTAATAATAATTTTTAGTTATTTTTATACAGCAATTACGATTCCTACCAATAAAATGGCAGACGATTTAAAACGCGGTGGTGGGTTTGTACCAGGTATTAAACCAGGAAAAGATACAGGCGATTTTATAGATACCATTCTTTCTAGAATTACCTTACCAGGATCAATATTTTTAGCATTGCTATCAATATTACCAACTTTTGTTACCCTTTTAGGGGTACAACAATCGTGGGCTATGTTTTATGGTGGAACGTCATTGATAATTATGGTTGGAGTTGCAATTGATACCATCCAACAAATTAATTCTCATTTATTGAGCCGTCATTATGATGGGTTAATGAAAACAGGAACTAAAAGAAGTGTTGCATAATGGCTAAACAAGCAGCAATAGAACAAGATGGAACCATAATAGAAGCATTATCTAATGCTATGTTTCGTGTAGAATTAGAAAATGGTCATATAGTAACTGCGCATATTTCAGGTAAGATGCGCATGCATTACATAAAATTATTACCTGGAGACAAAGTTAAATTAGAAATGAGTCCTTACGATTTAAGTAAGGCCAGAATAACTTATAGATATTAAAGCTTAAACGATGAAAGTTAGAACATCAATAAAAAAGAGAAGTGCCGAGTGCAAAATTGTGCGTAGAAAAGGCAGATTATATGTAATCAATAAAAAAAATCCTAGATTTAAACAAAGACAAGGGTAGTTATGGCAAGAATAGCAGGAATTGATTTACCAAAGTACAAAAGAGGGGTTATTGGTTTAACCTACATCTTTGGGATCGGAAAAAGCAGGGCTAAAGAAATTTTAGCAATTGCTAAAGTTGATGAAAGTAAAAAAGTTCAAGATTGGACCGATGATGAAATAAATAGCATCAGAGAGCAAGTTAGAGAATTTAGGATTGAAGGTGAGTTACGTTCAGAAATTCAGATAAACATTAAACGTTTAATGGATATTGGATGTTACAGAGGTATTCGCCACAGATCTGGTTTGCCACTAAGAGGCCAACATACAAAAAACAATTCTAGAACTAGAAAAGGAAAACGTAAAACAGTAGCTAACAAAAAGAAAGCTACTAAATAATAAATAAGAATGGCGAAATCAAGTTCAAAAAAACGTAAAGTTATTGTTGAGTCTGTTGGAGAAGCACATATTACAGCTTCATTTAACAATATTATTATTTCATTAACCAATAAAAATGGTGATGTTATATCTTGGTCAACTGCAGGTAAGCAAGGATTTAGAGGCTCTAAAAAGAACACACCTTATGCAGCGCAAACAGCGGCAGAAGATTGTGCTAAAGTAGCTCATGAAGCAGGGTTAAGAAAAGTAAAAGTTTATGTTAAAGGACCAGGAAATGGCAGAGAATCTGCCATCAGAACATTACATAATAATGGTATTGAAGTTACAGAAATTATAGATGTAACACCATTACCACATAATGGATGTCGGCCACCAAAACGCAGAAGAGTTTAATTAATTTATAATAACAATAAGATAGACAACATGGTTATCGAAGGAGTAAGCCTTAATTCATAACCCTATCTAAAATCAATTTAAAATGGCAAGATATACAGGACCACAAACAAAAATAGCACGTAAATTTGGCGAAGCTATATTTGGAGCTGATAAGTCTTTTGAAAAAAGAAATTATCCTCCAGGACAACATGGTAACGCAAGACGTCGCGGTAAAAAATCCGAATACGCAGTACAGTTACAAGAAAAACAAAAAGCAAAATACTCTTATGGTATTTTAGAAAAGCAATTTAAAAATCTATTCCAAAAAGCCTCTAGAAGTAAAGGTATTACAGGCGAGATTTTATTGCAATTATGTGAAGCACGTTTAGACAATGTTGTTTTCAGAATGGGTATTGCCCCTTCAAGAAGAGCCGCACGTCAATTAGTATCACACAGACACATTACAGTAAATGGCAGTATTGTTAATATTCCGTCTTATTCATTAAAACCTAATGACATAGTGGCTGTAAGAGAGAAATCTAAATCGCTTCAAGCTATTGAAGATTCTTTAAATAGTAATAAAAGTGTTTACGAATGGTTGACTTTTAACAACGAAACCAAACAAGGAACATTTGTTACTTTACCCGAACGTATTCAGATTCCTGAAACAATCAAAGAACAATTAATCGTAGAGTTATACTCTAAATAAGACAAATTAACTATGGCAATTTTAAATTTTCAAAAACCCGATAAAGTTATAATGTTAGAATCTACAGATTTTAAAGGTAGATTCGAATTTAGACCTCTAGAACCAGGTTATGGATTAACCGTGGGGAATGCTTTACGCCGCGTATTACTTTCTTCATTAGAAGGCTATGCCATAACCTCTTTAAGAGTAGAAGGTGTAGAACACGAATTTTCTACCATAAAAGGTGTTGTAGAGGATGTTACAGAAATAATTTTAAACTTAAAACAAATACGTTTTAAAAAGCAAATTGAAGATACCGACAATGAAACAGTTTCTGTTTCTGTTAAAGGCCAAGAGCAATTAACAGCTGGCGATTTTCAAAAATTTATTTCTGGATTTCAAGTATTAAATCCAGACTTGGTAATTTGTAATATGGAGAAATCTGTAAAATTAGATTTCGAAATAGCCATCGAAAAAGGACGTGGCTTTGTATTATCAGACGATAATAAAAAAGCAACCAGTGCTTTAGGTACTATTTTTATAGACTCAATTTTTACACCCATTAAAAATGTAAAATACGCTATAGAAAACTTTCGTGTTGAGCAAAAAACAGATTATGAAAAATTGGTTTTTGATATAGAATCAGATGGATCTATAAATCCAAAAGACGCTTTAACCGAAGCTGCTAAAATCTTAATACATCACTTTATGTTATTCTCTGATGAGCGTATTACGCTTGAAGCAGATGAAATAGCAGAAACTGAAACTTATGATGAAGAATCACTTCATATGCGTCAACTTTTAAAAACAAGATTGGTTGATATGGATTTATCTGTACGTGCCTTAAACTGTTTAAAAGCCGCCGAAGTTGATACTTTAGGAGATTTGGTATCATTCAATAAAAACGACTTAATGAAATTTAGAAACTTTGGTAAAAAATCTTTAACAGAGTTAGACGAATTGGTAAATATTAAAGGTTTACAATTTGGAATGGATTTAAGTAAATATAAACTAGATAGAGACTAATAACCGTTTAGGTTTAAAGTTAATTGTAAGATGAGACACGGAAAAAAATTCAATCACTTAGGAAGACAAACAGCCCATAGAAAGGCAATGCTTGCCAACATGGCTTGTTCTCTTATAGCACATAAACGTATTAATACCACATTGGCAAAAGCAAAAGCTTTGCGTGTATATGTAGAACCATTAATAACAAAATCTAAAAACGATACCACACATAACAGACGTGTTGTTTTTAGTTATTTGAAAGACAAACATGCCATTACAGAGCTTTTTAGAGATATTGCCACTAAAGTAGCCGACAGGCCAGGAGGCTATCTTCGTATTATTAAATTAGGTAACCGTCAGGGTGATAATGCCGATATGGCCATGGTAGAGCTTGTTGACTACAACGAGTTATACAATCCTAACGAAAAGAAAAAGAAAAAAACTACAAGAAGACGTAAATCTACTAAGACTGTAGCGCCCGAAGTAGTAGGAACTACTACCGAAGATAGTAAAGAAACAAATTAATGAAAACTTTTTAATGATATAAAATGGAATAAGCTTTTTAAAAGTTTATTCCATTTTATGTATATAAAAACGTCTATGAAAAAAAATATTAAACTTATATTATTTTATCTTTTGTTGAGTAATATTTCTTATGGGCAACAACGCATAACAATTAACCGCATAGAAAGCAGATTGATAACCAACCAAGGAATTGAATTTATTGGTAATTTAAAGGATAAAAATAATGACCTTTATACATTCTCGAATTGGAACAACCGAGGAATGATCTATTTAGATGGCAAAGCGTACAGCCTTTCTAATATAAATTTTAACGTTTCAACCAATTCTTTTGATAGCAGAATTAATAGAGAGAAATATTTTTCTTTTAAAAGTTCAGAAATCGATTCGGTATCAATAAACAACCTTATGTTTAAAAAGATGGGCAGTTCATTTTTTGAAGTCTTATTTGAAATTGGAAATAATTCATTTTTAAAAAAACATGATATTACCTTTAAAAAAGGTGTTAGTAACCGGTTAGGGGTTGGTACATTAGGAAGTACAAAAACTTTGATTGCTTATAATTATTTGATAAAGTCAGGTGATGTATTTAAAAAAGTAGAATTTAACAAAAGAAGTATTTTAGAGCTGTTAGATAATGATAACGATAAAGAAGCACTAATTAATTTTGTTAGAAGAAGAAACTTGTCTTATAAAAAGTTACATGATATTGTTGTAATATTTAAATTTATATTTAATAATTTAAATTGGATTAGTTAATAGCTACTTATAAAGTAATAATTTTTTGTTATAAGGGATGAAATATACACAGCGTAAAAAAGCACTTTTACTTTTAGAAGACGGTACCATTTTTGAAGGAAAATCAATCGGAATAAAAGGCAGTGCCGTTGGCGAAATATGTTTCAATACTGGCACAACAGGCTATCAAGAAATTTTTACAGACCCCTCTTATTTTGGGCAACTTATGGTAGCCACCAATGCGCATATTGGTAACTATGGTGTTTTTGAAGGAGATGTAGAGTCAGATTCTATTAAAATATCGGGATTAATTTGTCGTAATTTTAGTCCAAATTATTCCAGACAAAAAGCATCAGATTCCTTATTCAATTGGTTCGAATATCAAAAATTAGTGGCTATTTCTGATGTCGATACACGCGCACTTGTACGTCATATTCGCGATAAAGGCGCTATGAATGCCATTATATCTACAGAAATAAGTGATGTTAAGTTGTTGCAACAAAGACTTAATAAGGTACCCAATATGAAAGGCTTAGAGCTGGCATCAAAAGTGTCAACAAAAAAAAACTATTTCTTTGGAAACCCAAAAGCTACTTATAAAATTGCAGCTTTAGATCTTGGTATCAAGAAAAACATTCTAAATAATATAGCCAAAAGAGATTGCTATATAAAAGTATTTCCCTTTGATGCTACCTTTGAGCAAATGGAAGCGTTTAAACCAGACGGTTATTTTTTATCCAATGGACCAGGCGACCCCAATCCTTTACAAGAAGCGCAAGATTTGGCTAAAACAATTTTAGAACACAACCGACCTTTATTTGGTATTTGTTTGGGGCATCAAGTTATTGCTTTGGCAAATGGCATTAAGACCTATAAAATGCACAATGGCCATAGGGGTATTAACCATCCTGTAAAGAATTTATTAACAGGAAAAGGCGAAGTTACCTCACAAAATCACGGCTTTGTAGTTGATAAGGACTCAGTTGAAAAGAACGAAAATATCGAGATTACGCACCTTCATTTAAACGATGATACAGTTGCAGGATTACGCATAAAAAATAAAAATTGTTTTTCTGTTCAATACCATCCAGAGGCCAGTCCAGGACCACATGATTCAACATATCTTTTTGATGAATTTGTTGCGATGATTAAAAAAAAAATAAAACTGATAAATTTTTTAGCGAAAACGGTATCGTATAAAAAGCAGTAAAGTCAGATAATTATTTTAACAATAGTAGTAACTTGCAGTATCAATAATAAAAACCCTTAAATAACTTAAAATGAGTACAATTGTAGCCATTCATGCCCGTCAAATATTCGATTCTAGAGGAAATCCTACTGTAGAGGTAGATGTTATTACAGAAAACGGCGTTTTAGGACGTGCAACTGTGCCTTCTGGTGCTTCAACTGGAGAGCACGAAGCTGTTGAATTAAGAGATGGCGGAAAAGATTATATGGGAAAAGGTGTTTTAAATGCCGTTAAAAATGTAAACGATATAATTTCACCAGAATTGGTTGGTTATTCTATTTTTGAACAAAACGAAATAGACAAAGCTTTAATTGATTTAGACGGTACACCAAACAAAGCAAAATTAGGCGCCAATGCTATTTTAGGTGTTTCGCTTGCTGTTGCCAAAGCAGCTGCAAACGAGCTTAATTTACCATTGTACAGATATATAGGTGGGGTTAGCGCAAATACATTGCCAGTGCCAATGATGAATATCGTAAATGGTGGATCACACTCCGATGCGCCAATTGCTTTTCAAGAATTCATGATTATGCCAGTTTTAGCCAAAAACTTTACCCAAGCCATTAAAATGGGAACTGAAATATTTCACAATCTTAAAAAGGTTTTAAAAGAACGTGGTTTAAGTACTGCGGTAGGCGATGAAGGTGGTTTTGCACCAAACTTTGATGGTATTGAAGATGCACTTGAAACTATAATTAAAGCTATTAATAATGCAGGTTATAAGGCAGGAGAAGAAGTTATGATTGCATTAGATCCAGCATCTTCAGAATTTTATGTAGATGGCAAATATGATTATAGAAAATTTGAAGGCAGTAATGGCGCTGTACGAAGTTCAGAAGAACAAGTAGCTTATCTTAAAGAATTGATAGAAAAATATCCTATTATTTCTATCGAAGATGGCATGGCTGAAGATGATTGGGTTGGATGGAAACTTCAAAATAAAGTATTAGGCAGCAAAATACAGATTGTTGGAGATGATATTTTTGTAACAAATGTTGACCGTTTGGCACGTGGTATTGAGGAAAAATCGGCTAACTCTATTTTAATAAAATTAAATCAAATAGGGACTTTAACAGAGACAATTGCCGCTATTAATATGGCTCATAATGCAGGTTTTACCTGTGTTATATCGCATCGTTCTGGCGAGACAGAAGACACAACTATTGCCGATTTAGCCGTTGCTTTAAATACGGGCCAAATTAAAACAGGCTCTGCTTCTAGAACAGACCGCATAGCAAAATACAATCAATTGTTACGTATTGAAGAAGAGTTAGGCAATACGGCCTATTATCCTCAAATGAAAGCTTTTAAAATTTAAAAGATATTTTGATAATTTTTTTGAAGGATTTTTTTATTTCTAAGGTCTTTTATTTTCACACCTCAAAAAACAGCTGGATTATTATTTAGAGTTCTAATTTTATCGGCACATATAAAAATAGTAAAAGTTTTGTTAATTATATTACATATGGTATAGTTAGAACCTAAATTATTTTTAAAAGAAGTCAATATTTTGTAAATTCGTGAAAATTTGTAAGACTAAAAAAGAAAAAGAAAATGAGTGAAAAGGCCATATTAGAAGTGGATGGAAAACGGTATGAATTTCCTATTTTAAGGGGAACCGAAAACGAAATAGCAATTGATATAAAAACCTTACGCGGTGCAACAAATGGTATTATAACCTTTGATCCGGGTTTTAAAAATACAGGCTCTTGTAAAAGTGCCATAACTTTTTTAGATGGCGAAAAAGGCATATTGCGTTACCGAGGATACAGTATTGAAAGTTTGGCCAAAGAATCTAATTTTTTAGAAGTAACCTACCTTGTTATCTTTGGAGAGTTGCCAACAGTTGAACAATTTAAAAAGTTTGAAAATGACATTAAAGAACAGTCATTGTTAAACGAAGAAATGAAAAACATTATAGATGGCTTCCCTAAAGTAGCACACCCAATGGGTATGTTGTCATCTCTAACCAGCGCCTTAACAGCCTTTAATCCAGCTACAGTTGACGTAACTTCAGAAAATAACATGTATGATGCTGTGGTTAAATTGTTAGGTAAATTCCCCGTTTTAGCAGCTTGGGCCCATAGTAAGAATAAAGGAACACCTTTAAATTATGCCGATAATTCTTTAGATTATATTTCAAACATCATGCAAATGTTGTTTAAAGTACCTACCTCGCAATATAAAATCAATCCTACAGCTGTAAAAGCTTTAGACCAATTGTTAATATTACATGTAGATCATGAACAAAACTGTTCTACATCTACAGTAAGAATTGTAGGCTCATCAGAAGCCGGGTTATTTGCCTCTATAGCTGCTGGCGTGTCGGCTCTTTGGGGGAGACTGCACGGCGGTGCAAACCAAGCCGTGATAGAAATGCTCGATGAAATTCAGAATGATGGTGGCGATGTAGAAAAATACATCCTTAAAGCAAAAGATAAAAGTGATTCTTTCCGTTTAATGGGTTTCGGACATCGTGTCTATAAAAACTTTGATCCAAGAGCCCGCATTATTAAAAAAGCGGCTGATGCACTACTAGCTGAGCTACACGTAAGCGACCCAGCACTAGAAATTGCCAAGCATCTTGAAGAAGTGGCCTTAAAAGATGACTATTTTGTACAACGCAAATTGTATCCTAATGTCGATTTTTACTCGGGTATTATTTACAAAGCTTTGGGTATCCCTTCAGAAATGTTTACAGTAATGTTTGCTATCGGTAGACTGCCAGGGTGGATTGCACAATGGAAAGAAATGCGTTTGGGAGGTGAGCCAATTGGCCGCCCGCGCCAATTATATATCGGTCATACCGAAAGAGATTTTAAAAATATAAATGAGAGAGCCTAAAACTTAAGTGTTAAAAAAAGTCGAAAAATTTATTCTTTCGACTTTTTTTTTGATATTTGGGCAGCCAAAAGAAAATTGGTGCCCCCCAAAATAACCTATATGTGCTTACACATTGATAATGAATTTTTAAGCTTAAAATCACTAATATTGGGTGTGGCCGAAAAAAATGGACCTACGCCAAAACCCGAAGAATGTTACGATCCAAAGTCTAAAGCGCATGTTTTGGCAGGTACTTATCCGTTAGAAAAAGACATGCTAAAAGAATTGGAAGCTTTTAACACAGTTCTCAAAAAACACCATGTTACCGTATACCGCCCTGAAATAATTGAAGGCATTAATCAAATTTTTGCAAGAGATATAGGTTTTGTAATTGACAACTTATTCTTTAAATCAAATATTTTACCCAATAGGATTGGCGAATTACAAGCCATCGAAAATATCATCAAACAAATAAACCCCAAACATGTTATCACGCTTCCTAAAGAGGTGCACGTTGAGGGTGGCGATGTGATGCCACATAATGATTATCTTTTTATTGGGACTTATACGGCGCCCGATTATCCAGATCAAATAACAGCACGTACCAATGCAGCAGCAGTAATTTTCTTAAAAAAGCAATTTCCAAATAAAAAAGTAAAAGCTTTCGAACTCAGAAAATCTACCAATGCCAGAGATAATGCCCTCCATTTAGATTGTTGTTTTCAACCTATCGGAAAAGGCAAAGCCATTATTCATAAAAATGGATTTCTCAATGAAGCCGATTACCACTTTTTAATAGACTTGTTTGGAAAAGACAATATTTTTGAAATTACAAAAGATGAGATGTACAGTATGAATTCTAATATTTTTTCAATTTCAGAAAATATAGTGGTGTCAGAGCAAAATTTTACCAGACTCAACACGTGGTTACGTGCACAAGGGTTTACCGTAGAAGAAATTCCCTATGCCGAAATTTCAAAGCAAGAAGGTTTGTTGCGTTGTTCTACCTTGCCATTGTTGAGAGCTTAAAAATTAATTCCAAGGCCTAATCGCAATGTGTTTCTCTTCCCATTATTAAAATCAATGATGTCAAATTGCTTTGTAAAACTTTTTGAGTATCTCAACTCAATAAAAAATCTTTTGTTAATTTTAAATTGAGTGCCAATTTCTCCAGAAATACTGTAAAACTTTGATATTTCATTGTTATAATCAGAAGTGTTGCCAATTAAAAAATCAAGTTTTGGACCGAAAAAGACATTAATTTTTGGAGATATCTCATATTTCAGATGAAGAGGGGTTTCTACAAAATGATATGAATCGGTATAAGAGAATAATATTTCATTTTCAATATGCCATTTTTCACTTAATCTCGTATCTGCAAAAAAGCCAGTATATAATTCAAGTCCTGTGTAGCCAGATTTATCCCCATTTATCATAGACCCATTAATGTAACTTTGATTTAGCCCGCCTTTAAATCCGAATGTTGTCTTCTTTTCAACTTGACCAAAAACAGTCAAGCAGGTAATCATCAATAATCCTGATAGTAAAAATTTCATAAAAGTTTATCTTTAAAATTGGTTAATATTTTGTCAAATGAAGCCAATTTCTAAACCTGATTAAGTTAAAAGTATCATAATTAAGATAAGTTTAATTTTTTTTTATAAAAATTAACATTTTGTTAAGTTGTTGATGTTGTGTTCCTCTTTGGCTGTTAAATGCGATGGATTGTCACAAAAATACCATAAGGTTGTTATTTACATTTTATAAACTTCTAAATATAAATTTTAAGTTAATTTTGCATTATTATAAATAAGTGAGCACATGCCCCAAGCTACCAATAGTATTTTAATGATTCGCCCTGTGGCGTTCAGAATGAACGAGCAAACAGCGGTTAATAATTACTATCAAAAAGTCATCGAAAATGTTTTGCCAGCAACAGTACAGGCCAAAGCTTTGGCAGAGTTTGATGCATTTGTTTTAAAACTAAAAAATGTGGGTGTTAAGGTTATTGTGGTTGAAGACACTTTAGAACCCAATACACCCGATTCTATTTTCCCCAACAATTGGATTTCTTTTCACCAAAATGCAACTGTGGGTTTGTATCCCATGTTTGCCCAAAACCGCCGTTTAGAGCGTCGCGATGATATTTTAGACATACTTGAAGAGGAAGGGTTTGAAATAGTAAACACTATAGATTACACAGAAGCCGAAGATGAAAATGTGTTTTTAGAAGGCACAGGCAGTTTGGTTTTAGACCGTATTAATCGCAAGGCTTATTGTGCCTTATCGCCCCGAGCTGATGAAGGTCTGGTGATAGAATTTTGCGAAGATTTTGAATACTTTCCTGTTATATTTAAAGCCAATCAGACAGTAAATGGAGCCAGAGAGGCCATTTATCACACCAATGTTATGATGTGTGTAGCCCCTAATTTTGCAGTGGTTTGTCTAAACTGTATTGACGATAAAAAAGAACGTAAGAATCTTGTCAAACATCTTAGAGAAGATGGTAAAGAAATTATTGCCATAACCGAAGAGCAGGTAAGCAATTTTGCGGGCAATATGATGTCGGTTTTAGGCGACAACGAAAAGGAATATATTGTAATGAGTCAATCGGCACGACAGTGTTTAACACCAACTCAAATACAAAGTCTTGAAAAATACGCCACAATTTTATCTAGCAATGCCGATACCATTGAAGCCTGTGGCGGTGGCAGTGTGCGTTGTATGATGGCCGAAGTGTTTTTGCCAAAAGCAACTATCTAATTTGTTGGTCCCCCCATCCTGAGTTGTCTTGAGAAGTCGCAGGTTTTATGTTTAAATAGTTGACTTGTCAGGCTGAGCGAAGTCAAAGCCCCATTAAAAAATTTTCAAAATTTCTTTACAAACACTTATCAATAAATACTATTTTTGCGGATGCAACATCAAGTACTTATTCTAGACTTCGGGTCTCAATACACACAGCTTATTGCAAGACGTGTAAGAGAACTCAATATTTTCTGTGAGATTTTTCCTTACAACGCTATTCCAAAAGATTTAAAACCGTTTAAAGCGGTTATCTTATCGGGCAGTCCGTTTTCTGTGCATCACAAAGACGCACCGCAACCTGATTTGTCTGCTATTAAAGGAAAGATTCCTGTATTGGCCGTTTGTTATGGTGCGCAATTTTTAGCACTACAATATGGCGGAGAAGTTATTCCGTCCGAAGTACGAGAATATGGACGCGCGCATTTAACACAAATTGATGAAGCTTCGCCATTGTTTAAAAATATGCCCTTGCAATCGCAAGTATGGATGAGTCACGGTGATACCATCGCTAAATTACCTGCTAATTTTAGCAATATAGCCAGTACTTCTGATGTAGAAAATGCTGCTTTTTGTATTGAAGGCGAAACGACTTATGCCATTCAGTTTCATCCAGAAGTGTATCACAGTACCGATGGCATCATCCTGTTAAAGAATTTCTTAGTGAATATTGCAGGTGTGGCACAAAATTGGACATCGGATGCTTTTGTAGAAACAACAATGGCATCCTTAAAGAAAGAAGTAAAGAACGACAAAGTGGTTCTAGGTTTATCTGGCGGTGTAGATTCTACCGTTGCAGGGGTGCTTTTACACAAAGCCATTGGCAAAAATCTGTACTGTATTTTTGTAAATAATGGTTTGTTGCGCAAAAATGAATTCGATAATGTGCTCGCCCAATACAAAGGCATGGGCTTAAATATAAAGGGTGTTGACGCTTCGGCACGTTTCTTGAAAGCGCTTAAGGGTGTGGCTGACCCTGAGACAAAACGAAAAATTATAGGTAAAATTTTTATAGATGTTTTTGACGATGAAGCCAAACGCATTACCGATGTGAGCTGGTTGGCCCAAGGCACTATTTACCCAGATGTTATCGAATCGGTTTCGGTAAAGGGTCCCTCGGCCACTATAAAATCGCATCACAATGTGGGCGGTTTACCCGATTTTATGAAACTTAAAATTGTAGAGCCTTTGCGGATGCTGTTTAAAGACGAAGTACGTCGTGTGGGAAAATCGATGGGTATTGATGCCGAATTATTAGGGCGCCATCCCTTTCCAGGACCAGGATTGGCCATCAGAATTTTAGGCGATATCACGGCCGAAAAGGTTGCGATGTTACAAGAAGTAGATGCCATTTTTATTGATGGATTAAAATCTTGGGGATTGTATGATAAGGTATGGCAAGCCGGTGCCATTTTATTGCCCATTAATTCGGTTGGTGTCATGGGCGATGAACGGACTTACGAAAAAGTAGTAGCTTTACGTGCTGTCTCATCAACAGATGCCATGACGGCAGATTGGGTAGATTTGCCGTATAAATTCTTACAAAATATTTCTAACAAGATAATAAACAATGTAAAAGGCGTTAATAGAGTGGTGTACGATATCAGTTCAAAACCACCAGCAACCATAGAATGGGAATAAATTTAGTTTATATGAAGTATCAAAAAACCTTGTTATTTTTCACACTCCTTTGCGGATTTAATTTTGCTTGGGCACAACAAGATTTTAAAAATATTTTAAACGATTCTATCGCTGCAGATGGTTATTTGTATCATACGCTTACCGCAGATGATAATTTGAGAAGTATCAGTAAATTATACGCTATTTATAGATATCAGGTACGGCGCTTAAATCCAATTTTAAGGCGTGGTTTTAAAAGAGGAGTGGTCATCAGATTGCCAGCCAAAGAGCAATTAATCGCTTTAATAAAACAGTATAGAGCGGGTAAAATTAAAAATAAATACATCGTACAACACCAAGACACCAAGTTTGGCATATCAAAACGTTACGGCATTAGCATTCAAGATTTAGAACGTTTAAATCCTAAAATCAGACAAGGCTTGCAAGAAGGCGATACCCTTTTTGTACCCAAAGGAAAAGTAGTTGACTCGCTAAAAGAAACCGATGAATTTTTAATTCATTTGGTAATTAAAGGGAATACTTTTTACAGTTTAATTCGCGAGTACAATGTTACCAAAGAAGAATTGTTGGCTTTAAATCCGCTTTTAAGCGAAGGTTTAAGAGTAGGTATGTATTTAAGAATTCCTAAAATTAAAGCAAATATTAGCCCGAGGTCTTTAACTGTTTTTAATGCTGATATTAATCCAAACACCACATTAAATGTATTGTTTTTATTGCCTTTTAAAACCAGTATTGACAGCTTGCCTTTTGACAATAGGAGCACCTCAAGCAAACTTAGAAATATTGTAACTGAACTCTATTTTGGGGCAGAAAAGGCTTTAGATTCTATTAGCAAACAGGGCGTTGCTATCCATGCCGAAATTTATGATACAGAAAATAATATAGATACCATTGCCAATTTATTTGATACACACGATTTTAGCCAGTTTGATTTGGTAGTAGGCCCTTTATTTACTAAAAATATAAGTTATGTCAATCAGAAAATGGCCAATACAGAGGCTTTTATTTTGTCGCCTTTTTCTACAAATACGGCGGCCACCAATTACGGAAAAGCCAAAATTGTTCAGGTGGAACCTTTACAATCTGAACTCACTAAAAAAACAGTCAATTACATTACTGAGAATTATACCAACGAAAAATTAATCATTATTGCAGATACCTTACCCAGAGCTCAAAGGCGCTTAGATGCGGCTTTACTCAGTTTTAAACGCAATGATTCTATTAATTTAGACAGCATAGTTATTATAAGACCCGATCAAGGTTATATTCAAAAAGACAGCTTAGAAAAACAAATCGATACCATCACAAAAAGTAAAAATTGGGTTGTCACACTCACAACAGACAATGTTTTGGTAGAAGGCGTTATCAATACTTTAGGGGTTTTACCTAAAGAATCTTATGCCATTACGATGTTTTCTATTGGAAAAGACAAGTCTCTCAACAATTTAAATAACAATTATTTAGCACGCTTAAATTTCTTTTACCCCTCATCCCGTTATACAAATTATGACAGTGTAGAAATACAACAATTCGAAAAATCGTTTGCGCAGTATTACAATAATTTACCTTCACAAAATGCTTTTATTGGTTTTGATATGGTGTACGATGCTTTGGCCAGATTGGCACGGCAAAGAAAACTGATAGACAAAGAAATTTTTGGCATTTCAAGAAGAACGGCATTTATATTCGACTTACATAAAAGTTATTTTTCAAATAAAATTTTAAACAAAGGGGTTTATCTTTTAAAATATGAAGGTCTTTCTATTAAATTGGTAGAATAAAAGCCAATTTAATGTCACATTGCCCCCCACCTGTGGCAGGCCGTAGAAATACCTTTCTTTCTCTACCGATAAATAGCTATATTTGTTGGGGTGTCGATTTGTGGGCAAGTACGTGAATACCACAGCAGCAATTAATAATAAAAGACATATTAATATTTTAGGGTAAAATTGAAAATAAAAATATGAGTAAGGAAAAAATATCCATACGTTTTTTTGATGACCGGGAAGTACGTGCTGTTTGGGACGAAAAGAACGCCAAATGGTGGTTCTCAGTGTTGGATATTGTTGCTGTGCTTACTGACCAAAACGACTATACTAAAACGCGCAATTATTGGAAATACCTTAAAGCCAAGTTGAATAAAGAAAACAGTCAAGTGGTTAGTGCCACTACCCAGTTGAAAATCATTGCTCCTGATGGAAAAAAACGGCTATCCGATATGTTGGATTACAATGGCATTATTGCATTAGGTAAAGAGTTTCCTAGTAAAAAAGCCAACAGGTTTATTGAATGGTTTACTTATAGTGGCGAAAGCATAGACGGAAAGAGTAAAACAAAAGCGTATGCCTTGTTTGAAAGTTCATTTATCAATAGCATTGAAATTGGCACAACTAAAGGCTTACAACAAATTCACGCTTATTTATTTGGTGGTTTGTATGATTTTGCGGGGCAAATTAGACAAAAGAACATTTCAAAAGGCGGTTTTCAATTTGCTGTATCACACTTTTTGGGCAAAACGTTAAAACAAATAGAAGCAATGCCCGAAACTACATTTGACAATATCATAGGCAAATATGTAGAAATGAACATTGCGCACCCATTTATGGAAGGCAACGGCAGAAGCACCCGAGTATGGTTGGATTTGATATTGAAAAAACGCTTGAGAAAATGTGTTGATTGGAGTAAAATAAGCAAAAATGATTATATGAACGCAATGATGCAAAGCCCAACAAACAGCAATGTTCTAAAAACCTTGTTGAAAAATGCCTTAACCAACAAAATTAATGACCGCGAAATATTTATGAAAGGGATTGACTATTCTTATTATTATGAAGAGAATGCGTAAAGTACCGCCCCGCTCCTCAAAGTCTTCAGACTTTGAGGAGCGGGTAAATAGTTATATTTGTTGGGATGTAATAAGTTGTGTGTAATTTGACGCAACCCAATGAGTAAAGAATCATCTTACGTAAAATAATTGACTATGAAGAATTTTAAACTAATCGGGCTTCTGATTTTAATCGGAATTTACTCATCGTGTAACAATGATGACGATGCGAATAGCCTAGTTTTAAGTGGAATCTATAATGAAATTTTACCTTTTTCTGGAACTCATCAACTGAATTTTGTGGATAATAATACATTAATATTAAAAGCACGAAATTCTACAGATGAGCAATTCACTTATCAAATAAATGACAATATCATAATGCTTAATCCAACTTGGGATTTATCTCAAAGTTGGGAATTAGAAATTAACATCATTAATAATTCAACATTTGAGATTCAAAATATATTTTACGCCAGTATTCCAGAAGATGAAAATTCAACACAATTTGTGACTTTTGAAAAATAATGAAAAACCTCATTTATCTTCTCGTTTTTACTTTAGGAATTATTTTTTGTATTTCATATCTCAAATGTATTATTTTGAAATTTAAAATATCACTCCGAGCTTATTGGGGGCTAAACTAATAGACACACCAAAAGAGAGGAGATAATGGTTCTTAAAAATAGTGATAACGCAGAAAAAACCATAGCGTTTTTAACTTTAAACTTTGATTTAAAAAACGAAATATACAGTCCTAATTTTAGATAAAATTATACCAAATATTGTTATTTTTAGACATTTAAGTGCTAATTTAATGTTGGTAGTGATTTTATTTATTGAAGTGAATACATTATAATTGATAAAGAATATGAGATATAATTTAACATTTTTAATAATTGTATTATTTGGCTTAAAAATATATGCTCAGGCTGTTATTCCTTGGTCAAAAGACAGAAAATTAATTTGGTCAGACTTTAAAGGAGCCCCAAATGAAGAAGTATTTGCTTACGCGCAAACGGCTTACAAGATTGAAATAATACCAAGTGATGTTTTAATAGATTCTAGAAACAATATTCGAGACTACAAAAAACTGAGTATACAAACCAATTTTTATACTAAAAATTCTTGGGTAACAGATAAAAGTGATTATTTGTTGGCTCATGAACAATTGCATTTTGACATAGCAGAATTATATGCAAGAAAAATGAGAACAGCTTTCAAAAAACTTAAAAAACAGAAAATAGCAAATTTCGATTCCTATGTAAATATTTATAAAAAATTATGGGTAGAATGTAGAAAAACTCAAAAAGATTTCGACGAAAAAACCAACCATGGATTAAAGATTAAAGAAAATAATGAATGGATTAATAAAGTGAATCTTCAATTGAAATCTGCTCCAAATTAAATTATAATAATATGAAAAACAAACTTTTAATTGTATTAACAATTTTATTTTTTGCTTGTTCAAATTCAGATAACACAGACAATGGCATGGTAATTCCACAAGATAATTACCGTTATTTCAGATTAACTGTTGACCTTGGTGGCACGATTGAAAAATTCTTGGTCAGAACATCTAATAGTGAAACATTGGTTGTACTTGATAATTTACTTTCACTTCCTAAAAATGAAAGAGCTTTGCATATAAATGGTAAAATAGCGCGTGGCAATAATAATTATAACTACAACTGGAGTTGGCACTTTAAAGACAATGAATGGACAATGGTAGAATTATCTGTTGAATTATGTGATGCAAGCCCAAGTTTTGTAGAAAATAACCTTGATTATTTTATTAGCAATATCAATGGCAGCTATTGCCCTTGGGATTCAATCCTTGACAAAGAAATGCTCCCAGGAGAGTTAATAGAATGACACCGCTTATTTTATCATTTGTAATTTTTTTCAAAAGCGTAAAATAAGTAAATTTCAGTTTACAACCCCTGCTAGTGTGAGCGTCACGCTCGCATCAAACAAACAAATCCGCTCCGCAAAGTCTTCAGACTTAGCGGAACCACTAAACTGCAAGCACGTATAGGAAAGGAAAACTGTTCTACTGCATCAACAAAGTCACAGGGTTTTCTATCAGCTCTTTAAAAGTTTGTAAAAATTGTGCACCCGTAGCACCGTCAACAGTACGGTGATCGCAGGCCAAAGTCACTTTCATAACATTACCCACAACAATAGCATTGTTTTTTACAACTGGTTGTTGGGTAATAGTGCCCACAGATAAAATAGCCGAATTGGGGGCATTTATTATGGATGTAAAATCTTCAATACCAAACATACCCAAGTTAGAAACGGTAAAAGTACTGCCTTGCATTTCTTGGGGTTGAATCTTTTTAGATCTTGCTTTGCCAGCCAAATCTTTAACTTCGGCACCAATTTGAGGCATTGTTTTTTGATCGGCAAATTTTATAACAGGCACCACTAAGCCATCTTCTACAGCCACAGCCACACCAATGTGAATGTGATTGTTAATAATCATGCTGTCGTCAGTCCATTGTGAGTTTACTTGTTTGTGCGAACGCAAGGCTACAGCCACCGCTTTAACCACCAAATCGTTAAATGAAACTCTGGTGTTGGGCATGGCATTAACTTGTGTTCTAAACGAAATGGCATTATCCATATCAAGGCTAATGCTTAAGTAGTAATGAGGGGCTGTAAATTTAGAAGCACCCAAACTTCTGGCAATGGCCTTACGCATTTGAGAATTTTTAAGTTCTTCAAAGCTTTCGGTTGTTGTAGCCACAAAAGCTGGGGCAACAGTACTGCCTTTGTGATTTTCGACATCGCGTTTTACGATGCGTCCGTTTTCGCCACTACCGGCAATATTTTGAATGGCAATGCCTTTTTCTTCGGCTAATTTTTTCGCTAATGGCGATGCGAATACACGACCAGAATTTGTTGTTTGTACCGTTGGTGCTACAGTAACAGAAGTTGCTACAGGTTGGGGTTCTGTTTTAACAGGCTGAGGCTTTGGCGCTTCAGGCTTTTTTGTTTCGGCAGGCGCTTCTTCTTTTGGTGCAGTTGCGCTGTGTTGTTTTAAAAGCGCATCAACATTATCGTCTTTATCGCCAATAATAGCTAGTAGAGAATCTACAGGCGCACCATCGCCCTCTTTAATGCCAATATAAAGCAAAGTACCTTCGTAAAACGATTCAAACTCCATTGTGGCTTTATCGGTTTCAATATCGGCTAAGATATCTCCTTCGGTTATCGAATCGCCTACTTTTTTATGCCATACAGCTACAACACCTTCGGTCATTGTATCGCTTAAACGGGGCATTGTTATTATTTCTGCCATAATAATATTTTAAATTCTATGTTTTATAAAAGGATAATTGTCTTGCTCATAAACCACATCATACATTAAGTTTTTATCTGGATATGGCGATTCTTCAGCAAATTTTACGCAGGCCAAAACTTCTTCTTTTACGGTTTGGTTTATGGCGTTTATCTCATCTTCTGAAGCGTATTTTTTTGATTGAATAACTTCTAAAACTTGTTTAATAGGGTCAATCATTTTGTACTCAGCAACTTCATCTTTTGTGCGGTAGTGTTGTGCATCACTCATTGAATGACCGCGGTAACGGTAGGTTTTCATCTCTAAAAATACAGGGCCTTTACCACTGCGGGCATGCTCGGCAGCTTCATAAATAGCTTCGGCAACTTTAACAGGATTCATTCCGTCAACCGATTTACTTGGCATTTCGTAAGCCAAACCCAATTTCCAAATTTCTTCATGATTGGCTGTTCTGGCTACCGATGTTCCCATGGCATAACCGTTATTTTCTACAATAAACACAACCGGAAGTTTCCAATTCATGGCCATATTAAAGGTTTCATGTAAAACCCCTTGACGTGCAGCACCATCACCAAAAAAAGTGAGGGTTACTGCTTTGCGGTCAAAGTATTTGTCCGCGAAAGCGATACCAGCTCCCAAAGGAATTTGACCACCCACAATACCATGACCACCGTAAAATCCTTTTTCTTTAGAAAAAATGTGCATTGAGCCACCCAATCCGTGAGACGTACCGGTTTCTTTGCCAAATAATTCTGCCATGACACGCTTGGGGTCAACACCCATACCAATTGGTTGTACATGATTGCGGTAAGCTGTAATCATTTTGTCTTTGCTCAAATCTAAAGCGTGGAGGGCACCAGCCAAAACGGCCTCTTGTCCATTGTATAAATGTAAAAAACCACGTACCTTTTGTTGGATATAAACAGCGGCTAATTTATCTTCAAATTTGCGCCAAAACAGCATATCTTTATACCAATCTAAATAGGTTTTCTTAGTTATCTTTTTCATTGTATTCTGTATGATTGAAAAGAGTTAAGTCGCAAAAATACTACTTTAATAGCATATGCGTCAAGAACAATTTTAAATTTTATGTTAATTCATATAATCTTCAATAGGATTGCAAGAGCAAATAAGGTTTCTGTCACCAAAAGCATTGTCAACCCTACTTACATTTGGCCAAAATTTATTGGCTTTAATATAGGTTAAAGGAAAGGCAGCTTGTTGTCTTCCATAAGAATAAGGCCATTTATCTGCGGTAATGATAGCCTCAGTGTGTGGGGCATTTTTTAAGACAGAATCTGTTTCTTTATTATAGGACAAAATTTCTTGTTTGATGCATTTTAAAGCGGCTATAAATTTATCTAATTCTGCTTTGTTTTCGCTTTCGGTAGGTTCTACCATTAAGGTTTCGTGTACAGGAAAAGAAACAGTTGGCGCGTGATAGCCAAAGTCCATTAAGCGCTTTGAAACATCGGTAACATCAATGCCATATTGGTGTTTTATGCCTCTAAAATCTAAAATCATTTCGTGTCCAACAAATCCATTTTCTCCAGAATAAAGAGTATTGTAATCGTCTTTTAAGGAAGCCTTTAAATAGTTGGCATTTAAAATGGCATAGCATGTGGCTGTTTTTAAACCTTCGCTACCCAACATTTTGATATAGCTGTACGAGATTAAATCGACCAAAGCCGATCCCCAAGGGGCTGCAGAAATACCAGAAATGGCTTGTAAACCACCAGTAGGTATTACAGCATTGGTAGGTAAAAAAGGCGCCAAGTGCTTGGCTACGCAAATGGGTCCAACACCTGGTCCACCGCCACCATGTGGAATGGCAAAGGTTTTGTGTAAATTTAAATGACAAACGTCTGCACCAATTGTTGCTGGATTTGTTAAGCCAACTTGGGCATTCATATTAGCGCCATCCATATAAACCTGTCCGCCGTTGTTGTGAATAATTTGTGTGATGTCTGTAATGGCAGTTTCAAAAACACCATGCGTGGAAGGATATGTAACCATTAAAGCAGCTAAATTGTCTTTATGAAATTCGGCTTTTTCTTTAAGGTCAGTTACATCAATATTGCCTTCGGGAGTGGTTTTTATAACAATTACTTTCATGCCAGCCATTACCGCTGAGGCTGGATTTGTACCATGAGCTGATGATGGAATTAAGACAATATTTCTGTGACTATCGCTTTTAGATTTGTGATAAGCACGGATAGTCATCAAACCTGCATACTCGCCCTGTGCACCTGAGTTTGGTTGTAACGATGTGGCTGCAAAACCAGTTATGATACTTAATGACTGTTCTAAATCTGCAAGCATTTCTTGGTAGCCTTGTGCCTGATTTAAAGGCACAAAAGGATGAATGGCATTCCAATTGGCAAAACTCAAGGGTAACATTTCGGTTGCGGCATTTAATTTCATGGTGCAGGATCCTAAAGAAATCATGCTGTGGGTTAACGAAATATCTTTGCGTTCAAGTGTTTTTATATAACGCATCATTTCGGTTTCAGAATGGTATTTTTTAAATACTTCGTGCGTTAAGAAATCAGATGTTCTTAGCAATTTTTTTGGAATCGATAAGGTCTTTAAACAGCTGGTTATTGTTGGCGTCGTTTTGCCTTCGACTTCAGCCAAAAGGGTTACAATTTGTTTGACATCTTCTAAAGAAGTTGTTTCGTTTAACGAAATACAAATGGTGGTTTTGTCAATATATAAAAAGTTAATTTCATCGGCTTCAGCCAAATTTTTAATTTTCTCGGCATCAGAAACTTTTATTTGAAGCGTGTCGAAAACAGTTGTATTTGTCTGGGTAAGACCCATTTGCAAAACAGCAGTATTTAAGGTATTAGCAAGTCTATGGATTTTTTTAGCGATGTGTTTCAATCCTTCAGAACCATGATAAACACCATACATTCCCGCCATAACGGCTAATAAAACTTGAGCGGTACAAATATTTGACGTGGCTTTTTCGCGTTTAATATGCTGTTCTCTGGTTTGAAGTGCCATACGTAAAGCGCGGTTGCCGTGGGCATCTTTTGAAATACCGATAATACGGCCTGGAATCTGGCGTTTATACTCGTTTGATGTTGCAAAATAACCTGCATGAGGCCCGCCATATCCCATCGGGATGCCAAATCGTTGGGTAGTACCCACAGCCACATCAGCACCTAATTCGGCAGGTGATTTTAATAAAACAAGGCTCATTAAATCGGCAGCCATAACAATTTTTATATCTTTTTGATGGGCCGATTCTATAAAATTTGTAAAATCATTTATCTGCCCATATTTACCAGGATATTGTACCAAAGCACCATACATTTTATTTGTCAATTCGACAGATTGGGCATCTCCGTAAACAAGTTCAATTCCCAAAGGAACAGAACGTGTTTCTAAAACAGATTTGGTTTGTGGCAGCACTTTATCTGAAATAAAAAACTGGTTAACAGCTTCTTTTTTCTGAGTGCGATTGCGGGCGTTAAATAACATAATCATGGCTTCGGCAGCAGCCGTAGCTTCGTCTAATAAAGATGAATTTGCCATGCTAAAACCAGTCAAATCGCATACCATGGTTTGGTAGTTTAACAAAGCTTCTAAGCGCCCCTGCGAAATTTCGGCTTGATAGGGTGTGTATGATGTGTACCAACTGGGGTTTTCGAAAATGTTACGTTGAATAACAGCGGGTAAAATGGTGGGATGATACCCCAAGCCAATGTAGGTTTTGTATAATTTATTTTTAGATCCTAACTTTTTTATAAAGTTTGTAAATGCGTATTCAGACAGCGCTTTTGGGAGGGCTAAATCTTGTTGTAATTTTATATTTTTTGGAATTGTTTTGTCGATTAATTCCTCTAAAGAACAGACACCTATGGTTTTTAACATGTCCTTTAATTCAGAGGTATTGGGCCCTATATGTCGTAATGAAAAAGATGCATTTTTCATAGGCTATTAGCTGTTTAAAATTGGATGCTCAAAAGTACTTATTTTTTGATTAAAAAAAATATTTTAATCGGCGAAATAAGTCTCTCAAATACGTATCGATTTTAACAGTATCTTTGTTAAATGCGCTTCTTAAAAAAGACACTAGATTTTTATGTTTTTAGCAACATGCATGTCGCCATTGCTTGTTTTAGCCTCGCTAAATTGAGTTTGTTGTTTTTTAATATTCAAGCCAACACGGTGCCATTATTTGTATTTTTTTCTACCATAGTTTCTTATAATTATATTCGTTTAACAAGAATTAAACAAATTGAAACGGGGTTTTCTAACTGGTTAGAGGGCAAAAGAATTTATTTGATTATAATAATAATTTTGTCGTTTATGGTATGTGTTTACCTGTTGTTGCAGGTGCGTTTAGAGGCCTTGTTTGTATTAATACCTTTTGGTTTTTTGACGGGACTTTATGTGTTGCCGGCATTTTTGTCAAAGAAAATAAATCTTAGAAATTTACCCACTGTTAAAATTTTTGTGATTTCTTTTTCTTGGGCAGGAATTACAGTTTTGTTCCCACTAATACAACACGGTTTATTTGACAAAGTGATTTTATTGTTGTTTTTACGCCGCTTTTTATTTGTCGTTGTTTTAACATTGCCTTTTGATATTAGGGATGTTTCTTATGACGCTAAAT
Source organism: Flavobacteriaceae bacterium (assembly GCA_021647405.1). Taxonomy (GTDB): domain Bacteria; phylum Bacteroidota; class Bacteroidia; order Flavobacteriales; family Flavobacteriaceae; genus CG1-02-35-72. The sequence goes on along the minus strand of JAKIUU010000003.1, from coordinate 24,863 downwards.
CTTTAAAAACACTGCCTATTTGGTTGGGTGTAACCAAAGCTAAAGTTTTAGGTTCTGTATTTTTAGGATTGTTTTTGGTGATAACTTTTTTTTTAAAGGATGCTATTTTTTTGGTTACTCATTTTGATTTCCTTATGGTTATTGTTTTATTGGCTTTTTTACTAAAATCTACGGTAAATCAAAACAAGTATTACAGTGCTTTTTGGGTGGAATCCATACCTATTTTATGGTTGGGATTATACCTTATATTCGCATAAGTGCAAAAAAAAGCCTTCTAAAAGAAGGCTTTTATATAGGTTAAATTAAGACTCTATTTTAGTAAAGCTTCAATTTTGGCTTTTTCTTCTTCGGCAAGGATGGCATCTACTAAAATACGGCCACTGTGCTCGTCGGTAATAACTTTTTTACGGGCTAAAATTTCTACTTGGCGTTGCGGTGGGATTGTAAAAAATGACCCTCCAGAAGCACCACGTTCAATTGATACTACTGCCAATCCGTTGCGCACATTTGAGCGAATTCTGTTATAGGCATTTAGCAAACGTTCGTCAATTAACTTGCTAAACTCTTCAGATTTTGCCAATAATAATTTTTCATCTTTATTTGTTTCGGCAATAATGGTATCTAATTCGGCTTTTTTGTGACCTAAATGTGTGTTGCGTTCGGCAAGCTTTTCTGAAGTCTTGGCGATAATTTCTTTTTTATGCTCAATTTTAGCGCTGTATTCGTTTATGCGTTTTTCACACAATTGAATTTCTAAAGTTTGAAACTCAATTTCTTTGGCTATCGAGTCAAATTCTCTATTATTTCTAACATTTTTTTGTTGTTCGGTATATTTACTCATTAGCGCATTAGACTCTTCAATAGCAATTTTTTTGTTGGAAATATCAATTTCAAAATTTTCTATATCCGTATTTAGATTAGATAAGCGTGTTTCAAAACCCGCAATGTCATCTTCTAAATCTCTTACTTCTAATGGAAGTTCACCACGAACACTCCTAATTTCGTCTATTTTAGAGTCAATTAGTTGTAAATCATAAAGGGCTCGTAACTTTTCTTCTACTGTAATTTCTTTGCTTTTAGCCATATCTAAATGTAGTTGATAGGATTTGTATTTATTTTTGATAAAACGACTGCAAAATTACGGAATTTTTCTGTAAGATAATCGACAATTAAATTTTTTGTAAACTGCTCACTTTCAAAATGCCCAATATCAACTAAAACAATCTCATTTTCTGCTGTAAAAAAATCGTGGTATTTTAAGTCTGCTGTAATATATACATCGGCTTTAGCGCTTTTGGCAGCAGCTATAGCAAAACTTCCTGAGCCACCCAGTACAGCAACTGTTTTAATAGGTTTGTCTAAAAGTTTTGAAAGGCGAATACCTTTTGCTTTAAATTTGGTTTGAAGTTCTTTTAAAAATGACTTAATATTTTTGGGATTTTGAAGTTCTCCAACCATTCCCATGCCAACATTTTGATTGAAATTATCTAAACTCACAATTTCATAAGCAACTTCTTCGTACGGATGTGCTTTAAAAAGTGCATTTAAAATGGCGTATTCTAAATGAGATTGAAAGGTGACGCTAATCAATGTTTCTGGTTCTGTGTGCAAAGTGCCTTTTTTACCCAGTGTGGGTTTGGCATCGGTATTAGCCTTAAAAGTACCTTTACCTTCGATATTGAAACTGCAATTTGAGTAGTTACCAATATCCCCTGCGCCAGCTTCAAATAGAGTATTTCTTAAAACATCCGCGGAAGCGTGTGGTACATAAGTGGTTAATTTTTTAATGGTATTCTTTTTTGGTATTAAAATACGTCTGTTTTGAAGCCCCAACATGTCTGCTATTTTGCCAGAAACGCCATTGAAAGCATTGTCTAAAGCGGTGTGCATGCTATAAATGGCAATATCATTTTTTATGGCTTTTGTAATAACGCGCTCCACATAAGTAATTTCATTTATTTTTTTTAATCCTTTAAAAAGGATGGGATGAAAGCTGATGATAAGATTACACTTTTGGGCGATGGCCTCATCTACAACAGATTCTAAAGTGTCGAGTGTAACCAAAATACCTGTAACTTTTGTTTGTGCATTGCCCACCAAAAGACCGACATTGTCAAAATCTTCGGCCTGAGATAGGGGTGCCAATTTTTCTAAATAGTTGGTAATGTCTTTAATTTTCAATTATAATTGTATTTAAGTGACTCAAATTTACAATTTTAATAGTAAGCGTTAAAACAGCTTTGGCTATTAGTCAAATTTTTTGGCATTTTCCCAAAACACATCCATTTCTGCTAAGGACATATCTTGTAGTGGTTTGCTCATTTTTACAGCTTCAGTTTCTAGATATTGAAAGCGTTTTATAAATTTTTTATTGGTGCGTTCTAAAGCACTTTCGGGATTGATATTTAGAAAGCGGGCATAATTTATGAGCGAAAACAAAACATCGCCAAACTCGTCTTCTATTTTGTTTTTATTTTGGGCTTTGACCTCGGTTTGAAATTCGGCTATTTCTTCTTTAACCTTTTCGAATACCTGTTCGGGCTGCTCCCAATCAAAACCAACACCAGCCACTTTTTCTTGAATTCTTATGGCTTTAACCATGGCAGGTAAGCCTTTAGGTACGCCTTGTAAGACAGATGTTTTGCCTTCTTTTAGTTTGAGTTTTTCCCAATTTTTTTCAACATCTTCTGCAGAATCAACTTTTACATCACTGTAAATATGAGGGTGCCTAAAAATAAGTTTTTCGCAAATGCAATCAATAACATCAGTCATGTCAAAAGCGTTGGTTTCTGAACCTATTTTGGCATAAAAAACAATGTGCAACAATAAATCGCCCAATTCTTTTTTAATGTTTGGCAGGTCTCTGTTTAAAACGGCATCGGCAAGTTCGTAGGTTTCTTCAATAGTAAGGGTTCGCAGACTTTCGAAAGTTTGTTTTTTATCCCACGGACATTGCGTGCGCAATTCATCCATTATGGTTAACAATTTGGCAAAAGCTTCTGTAGGCTTCTTTTTCGAGCTCATATTTTTTAACAATTACTTCTCGTCAGAGGTGTCTTTAGCATCTTTTTCTAATTCCTCGAGGCTTTTAAAATCAAAGTTACTTGCTACAAGGGCATTGTACCAAGAAAACACCTTTTTAATATTTGAAGTGTAGACACGTTCTTCGTCATATTCTGGTAATATTTCTCTAAAATATTTGGCTAAAACAGCCCCTTTTTCTTTGAGATTAAGCGGGATTTCACCCTTTTCTTTTGTGTAAATATTTAAAAATATCTTTTTTAAAGAAACCTCTTTTTCATAAGTGTAAATAGAAATATCTTTTAGCGTACTAACATTTTGTAGAGCCATTACAGGAAAACGTTTTTTGTCGGCTAAAGACTCTACAATTATATTTACTTTATTTTGGGTTAGGATTTTATACAATCCTGGTTTGCCGGTTATGGCGATAATTTCATCAAGAGTCATTTATTTTCTTTTTTGATTTGGGAAACGCATTTTATAGTCTACGTCAATTTTTCCTTTGCTTATATTGTCTAATTTCTTTTTGAGGAGGCGTTTTTTTAAAGAGGATATTTTGTCGGTAAATAAAATCCCTTCAATATGATCGTATTCGTGTTGTACTACCCGCGCTACCAATCCTGTTAAGGTTTCGGTATGTTCTTTAAAATTTTCATCTTGGTATTTTATGGTAATGGTATCTTGTCTTACCACATCTTCTCTAATATCGGGAATGCTTAAACAGCCTTCATTAAAAGTCCATTCGGCACCAGTTTCATTCAATATTTGGGCATTTATAAAGATTTTATTAAAATGCTTTAAAAAATCTTGTGTGGCTTCATCAAGTTTTTCATCTTCTGCAAAAGGTGCTGTATCAACTATAAACAAACGGATGGCTTTGCCAACTTGAGGTGCTGCCAGCCCCACGCCAAAGGCATTGTGCATCGTTTCCTTCATATCTTCAATAAGTTTTGAAAGATTGGGATAATCGGGTGTAATGTTTTCACCAACTTTACGTAGAACAGAATCGCCATAGGCTATAATTGGTAATTTCATAAAGTGCTTTTATTTTGGTTGTAAAGATAAGATTGTAATATTATAGTGGCACTAATTTCATCTACAAGTGCCTTGTTCTGGCGTTGTTTTTTCTTTAATCCGCTGTCAATCATCGTTTGAAATGCCATCTTAGAGGTAAATCGTTCATCAATGCGCAAAATAGGAATTTTTTTAAAATTAGCTTCTAATTTTTTTAGAAAGGGAATAATTAGGGCTTCGCTTTCGGAGGGGGTGTAATTCATTTGCATTGGTTTGCCTACCAAAATTAAAGAAACCTTCTCGGATAAAAAATATTTTTTTAAAAAAGGTAAAAGATTTTCTGTAGGTATGGTTGTTAAGCCAGAAGCAATAATTTGCATTTCGTCTGTAACAGCAATACCTGTACGTTTTTTACCGTAATCTAAAGCTAATATTCGGGGCATATTTTTAAAATTGAGGCAAAATTACTGTTTCCTTATTAAAAATAAAGAATAATGTAAGATATTTCTACAGACCTGTTTATATTTGCTAATCTTTGAAATGACATAACGAACATGTGTTATATACAAATGAAAATATGCGAATTATATTTGACCAATTTAGATACAAGTAATATTTACAGATGAAAGACTTACAAAATACAATAGAAAAAGCCTGGGAAAACCGCGATTTGTTAAAAATCGAATCGACCCAAAATGCTATAAGAAAAGTTATTGCAAAATTAGATTCGGGCAGTTTGCGTGTTGCAGCACCAACAGCCAACGGATGGCAAGTAAACACATGGGTTAAAAAAGCAGTTGTTTTATATTTTCCCATTCAAAAAATGGAAGTGCTAGAAGCGGGTATTTTTGAATACCACGATAAAATTCCATTAAAAAAGGATTATAAAGCCAAAGGTGTTAGGGTGGTACCACATGCAGTAGCCCGTTATGGAAGTTATATAGCCAGCGGCGTTATTTTGATGCCAAGTTATGTTAATATTGGGGCTTATGTGTCTTCGGGAACTATGGTAGATACCTGGGCAACTGTTGGCAGTTGTGCACAGATAGGCGCTAATGTGCACTTGAGTGGAGGTGTGGGCATTGGTGGTGTTTTAGAACCACTTCAAGCGGCTCCAGTCATTGTAGAAGACAATGCTTTTATTGGTTCAAGATGTATTGTAGTTGAGGGTGTTAGGGTTGAGACCGAAGCTGTTTTAGGTGCCAATGTTGTATTGACAGCCTCTACTAAAATTATAGATGTTACAGGCAGCGCACCTGTTGAAACAAGAGGGGTGGTGCCAGCACGATCGGTTGTAATTCCGGGCAGTTACACCAAATCATTTCCGGCTGGAGATTTCCAAGTGCCTTGCGCTTTAATAATTGGCCAGCGCAAAGAAAGTACCAATAAAAAAACCTCATTAAACGACGCTTTACGCGAATATAATGTTTCGGCATAAATGAAAATCACCGCTATTATTCCAACCTTAAATGAAGAAATCCATATTGAGGATGCCATTAAATCTGTCAGTTTCGCTGATGAGATAATTGTCATTGATTCTTTTAGTACTGATGCGACTATCACACTGGCCAAAAAGCATGATGTCACAATTATACAACGTGTATTTGACGATTATTCAACTCAGAAAAATTATGCTATTGATAAGGCTAAACACAACTGGATATACATTTTAGATGCCGATGAACGTGTAACACCTAAACTGAGGGAAGAGATACTGAAACAAATGAAAAATCCTGGCGATTTTGTTGCTTTTAATGCGTACAGAACATTTTATTTTGCAGGTAAAAAATTAAATTATAGCGGTTGGCAACACGATAAAGTAATCAGGCTTTTTAGAAAAGACAAGTGTAGGTATAATGGAAGAATTGTTCATGAACGGATAGACGCACAAGGTGAAGTAGGGGTATTCAAAAATAAATTAGAACATTATACCTATCGGAGTTTTAACCATTTTATTGGTAAATTAAACCGTTATGCTACTTTAAAGGCTCAAATCTTATACAAGAAAAATAAAAGAGTCACTTTATTCCATATCCTTATAAAACCACCATTTAAGTTTTTTATTCATTATTTTATAAGGTTGGGAATTTTAGATGGCTTTCCTGGGTTTATTATTTCTGTTGTATTGGCCTATGGCGTATTAGCCAGGTATATTAAATTGTGGTTGCTAAAGCACAACTTAAACTGAGTTTAGATGCCTATTCCAAAAATAGATATATCAATAATTATAGTAAATTATAAAGGCTGGACACATTTGCGGACCTGTTTAAATAAATTGGTAAAAATTACTTCAAAAGCTTTTGAATCTGAAATTATCGTGATAGATAATTGTTCTAATGATGGTCAATTAGAAAAATTTATTACAGATTTTAAAAATGTAAATTTTTATAAAAATACAGGAAATAACGGATTTGCAAATGCTTGCAACTTGGGTGCTGATAAATCTAAAGGCAACTATTACCTTTTTTTAAATCCAGACACCATCGCTAATACTGAAGCTTTAGAAACCTTGCTTGAAACCGCTAAAAAGAATTCTGACTACGGTATTTTATCATGCCAACAATACAAAAAAAATAACAAGCCCCACAACCATAATAAATTGTTTATTGCCCCGAGTCGTCTGTTTGGTGTGTTAAGAATTTTTTATAGATTCTTTAATTCAAACAAACTAAATGAACGTTTTGGAGAAGATAAAGAAATTATATTTCCAGATTGGGTTTCGGGTTCAGTTGTTTTTATCAATCGTGACTGGTTTGACAGAGTTAACGGCTGGTGTGACGACTATTGGATGTATTATGAAGATGTAGATTTGTGTAAAAAAATAAATAATTTAGGGGGTAAAATAGCACTGCTCAGAACGGCAAGTATCATTCATTATCATGGCGGCAGTACACGAATAAACTATAAGACCAAAGCACTTACAAAGTCTGAGGTTATAATATCGCGTCATGTGTATATACATAAATATTTTAGCGGTTTAACCCGATTTTTAATGCAATTTATTTTAATGAGTTATCAAATTGCAACTAAATTTATTACAGGTATTTTAGGACTGGTTTTTTTCTTTATTCCTAAATTTAAAGTAAACCGATTTTTAGCCATTAATGTGTTAAAATATTATGGTAGATTGCCATTTAAGAAGGCTTGGAAAAGTAAAAATGCTGTTACCTATTAAAAGAATTTCTATGCAAAGTGAATTAGAACATAGTCTACAAATTTTAAAATCTGGAGGAACTCTTGTGTATCCAACAGATACTGTTTGGGGTTTGGGTTGCGATGCTACAAGTAAAAAAGCTGTTGCCAAAATATTCGTTATAAAGAGGCGTCAAGAAGATAAAAGTCTGATTGTTTTAGTAGATAATTTTGCGATGTTACAGCGGTACGTTCCTGCCATTCCAAGTGCCATTTTAGATATTTTAATAAAGCTTACAACACCAATAACTGTTGTTTACAACAACCCTATGGGTTTGGCTCAAAACCTTGTAGCATCAGATAATACGGTAGCTATCCGCATTGTTAAAGATGGTTTTTGTCACGAGTTAATAAAAAAATACAACAAGCCCATTGTTTCTACTTCTGCAAATATTAGTGGTGTTGCTGCGCCTAGGTCTTTTAAAGAAATTGACACATCCCTATTGGATGCCGTTGATTATGTGGTAAATTTGCAACAAAATAAACCAACTAATGTGCCATCAACTATTGTTAAAATTAACGAGAAAGGCCAATTAGTAGTTATTAGAGATTAATTTTATGTATCCCAATTATAAAGAAGCTGTTTCGGCAGATATATTTAATTACATAAACAAAGCTTCTGCTGCATTAGCGTTAGAATCGTATGTTATAGGTGGCTTTGTACGCGATTTTTTTTTGGATCGGAAAAGTGGTGCTAAAGACATTGATATTCTTTGCATAGGTAATGGTATTGCCTTGGCTAAAAAAGTAGCCAGTTTGTTGCCTCAGAAACCAAAAGTACAGGTGTTTAAAACTTATGGCACAGCCATGTTGCGCTTTGGCGATTTAGAAGTTGAGTTTGTTGGGGCACGTAAAGAATCTTATTCAGAAAACAGTCGCAATCCAGAAGTGTCAGCAGGCACTTTACAGGAAGATCAAAACAGGCGTGATTTCACCATTAATGCTTTGGCTATAAGTCTAAACGAGTCTGATTTTGGCACTCTTTTAGATCCATTTGATGGAATGTCAGATATGGAAAAGGGCATCATTAAAACACCTTCAAATCCAGATATCACCTACTCTGATGATCCTTTGCGGATGATGCGTGCCATTCGGTTTGCCACACAATTAAATTTTACTATTGAACAAAATTCGCTTAAAGCAATAACAAAAAATGCGTCACGATTGGCCATTATTACGCGCGAACGAATTGTTGAAGAATTGCATAAAATATTGTTGTCAGACAAACCATCTATCGGTTTAAGATTGTTAGAAGAAACGAATCTTTTAGAACAGATTTTACCCGAACTAATTGCCTTGAAAGGTGTTGAAGAAGAGGCGGGTCAAACACATAAAGATAATTTTTACCATACTTTAGAAGTGGTTGACAATATGGCAAAAGTATCTGATAATTTGTGGTTGCGTTGGGCGGCTTTATTGCACGACATCGGTAAAGAACCTACAAAAAAGTTTGATAAAAAATTGGGGTGGACTTTTCATGGACACGAATTTAAAGGTTCTAAAATGGTGTATAAAATTTTTAAGCGCCTTAAAATGCCACTAAACGAAAAGATGAAATATGTTCAGAAAATTGTGCTGTTGAGCTCAAGGCCTGTGGTATTGGCAGACGCCGTAACCGATTCGGCCATCCGCCGTTTGATTTTTGATGCAGGCGATGATTTAGACGATTTAATGTTGCACTGCGAAGCAGATATCACCACCAAAAATGCCAAGCGCTTTAAAAAATATCACAACAATTTTAAGTTAGTCCGTCAGAAAATAGCCGAGGTAGAAGCAAGAGACCACATTCGTAATTTCCAACCGCCTATTTCTGGAGAACTTATTATGCAAACTTTTAATCTCAAACCCTGTAGAGAAATAGGCACTTTAAAAGAAGCCATTAAAGAAGCTATTTTAGAAGGTAAAATAAAAAATGACTATGATGAGGCCTACCAATTTATGCTAGATAAAGCCGCAAGTTTAAGCTTAAAAAAATAAACCTATTTTAAATTTTTGTTCTTAAAACCAAGCCTTCTCTTTTAGCTTTGGTATCCATTTGGCTGCCAATTACAATACCTATGAGCATGCCTAAGCTAAGTCCCATAGAAACCCCTAATGCCTCATTTAAAGCAGTGCCAAATACCAAACCAAAACTCATTCCCAAAGTCATGCCAATAGCCATATAATAGCCTTCTGTAATAAAAGAAAATTCAGTTTGTAGATACGTTTTGAATATATTTAGTTTTTTTCTAAAGTATCTTTTCTTATGCTCTTGAGGTGATTTTAATTCCAATCTATCTAACTCATTTTCTATAGCTTGGTATTGTTTTTCTGAAAGTTCTTTGCCAATTAAATCCTTTAAGATAAAAATAAAAAGGCTGTAAATTTTTATTTCAGATTTTTTATCAGTCCTATTTATTAAACTTTCAAAGTAAGTAATGTTCGTTGTTAAAGCCATATTTTTAATATTATTTGAATTATAGTTAATGTTATGATTATCAATATTTTTATCATTTTATTTAATTTAAAAGTGGATTTACAATATGAATTAAGAAACCCTTAATTCTTCCATGTCTGTTAATAAGCTGTCTAGTCTTTTTAATATACGCCCATAGCCAATTTTTAAATCCCATTCGCCAATTTTGGCACCAAAAAAAGCCAATAAAATAATGATAAGAAAAAAAGCTAAAACAGCATATAAAGGCAAGCCAAAAATCATTGGCATATCAGGAAATTCTATCAGTATTCTATTTACAAGGTCGTTACCGGGAATGTTACCTCCAAAACTACCAAACCAAAATCCAGCTACCATAGATAGAAAAACATAGGGATATAAAAACCGAGACATCTTTGTGTTAAAAGCTGTCATTTCTTTGGTCCAATTATCGAAAGATTTAAGGTATTGATAACTATTTACATTTTTGTTTATAGCCTCTAATTTATTTTTGAATTTTATGGCAAAAGTAACGATAGTCATAAATAGCAAAAACATAGGGATTCCCATGTAGGGAATATGTACCAGAGTGGCTATTGGTAAGAATACAAGCGCAAAAAAAATGATGCCTATAATGTTTATACGGTACATTCTTTTGAATTTTTCTACGATATCAATCGATTTTTGATTGTACAAATCATTCAATTTTGGAGCAATAAGCGCATCGCTTTCTAAAAATCCTTCTTTCCAAATTTTTTCTATTGTTTGTTCCATTTTTGTAATTTTTTAACTTAATAATTTTTTCAACCGTTCTTTAATTCTTTTAATGCGCACCCCAATATTATTTGGGGAGGTGCCAATAATATCGGCAATTTCTTGATAGGTCTTTTCTTCAAGGTAAAGTAGAATAACGGCTCTGTCTATTTCAGATAATTTTTTAATAGCCGCATAAAGTTGGTTTAAAGATTCTTCAGAAAAGGCTTTATTGTCTTCAGTTCCTTCATTTGCCAAGTTTTCAGAAATAGTATGTTGTCGGTTGTTTTTCTTCTTTTTAATTAAGGTTAAACAAATGTTTAAAGACAATCTATATATCCAAGTTGACCATTTAGAATCTCCTCTAAACGTATCTCTACTCTTCCAAACTTGCAAGCAAACTTCTTGATAGTAATCTTCAAAATCTTCTTGCGAATCAGTATAGGCCCTGCATATTTTAATAATTATTCCGGAATGGGGCAAAACTGATTGGGTGTAAAAATCGTTACTCACTGTGCTTTTTTATTGATTAGTGGCTCAAGTTACCGATTATTACACTTTAATAATTCTTTACTAAATTTAAACGTCTTTAAAAACCTCTAAACTTAAAGATTTATACAAAAACCAGAAGCCTTTATGCCTTATTAAACTACGGCAAAATGAATAATTCATAATTCAGCAAGTCTTTGTATCTTTGGTTTTTTAAAGAAAAATATGGAATTAAACTTAGTAAAACCAATGGTGTTTTTCGACTTAGAAACCACCGGAATCAATATCTCTAAAGACCGCATTGTAGAAATAGCTATTTTGAAAATTTTCCCGAATGGCAATAAAGAAAGTAAAACATGGTTGGTAAATCCTGTAATTGAAATATCTAAAGAAGCTTCAAGTATTCATGGCATTACCAATGAACAGGTATTAAACGAGCCTACTTTTAAAGAACTGGCACCACAAGTGAGTGAGATGATTAAAGGCTGCGATTTGGCAGGCTTTAATTCTAACCGATTTGATATTCCGCTTTTAGCAGAAGAAATGTTGCGTGCCGATATAGATTTTGATATGAAGAACAGAGTAGCGGTTGATGTTCAAGTTATTTTTCATAAAAAAGAACAGCGTACTTTAAGTGCCGCCTATAAATTTTATTGCGATAAAGATTTAGAAAATGCCCATTCGGCTATGGCCGATACCACGGCTACTTACGAAGTTTTAAAAGCACAATTAGACAAATACCCCGATTTAGAAAACAATACCGCTTTTTTAGAAAAATACAGTCATCATAAAAGAAATGCCGATTTTGCCAATATGATTGTCTTTGATGACGCGGGCGATGAAGCTTTTAATTTCGGAAAACACAAAGGCAAAAAAGTAACCGATGTTTTTGAAAAAGAGCCAGGTTATTACAATTGGATACAAAATGCCGATTTTCCGCTGTACACAAAAAAGATTCTGACAGCTATTAAATTGCGAAGTTTAAACACAAAAAATTAAATAACAAAAAACAAATCACAAATAACACAAACTATGTTCACCCTGAGCGGAGTCGAAGGGGAACCCCATAAACCATAAACTCCAAACTAAAAACAGTCACCCTGAGCACAGTCGAGGGGTCTTTAATATAAAACAACAATATGTTCGTACCCTTTAATACCTTGCCAGAAACATCAAAACTTTGGGTTTATCAAGCTAATAATGCTTTTTCAGAAGACCAATTGACCATTATTGATGCGTTGCTTGAAAAATTTATAAATCAGTGGCAACGACATGGTGCCGACCTTGAATCGTCGTATAAAATTGTTTACAATCAGTTTATAGTTATAGCTGTAAACGATACAGTTTCGGGATGCTCTATAGATGCTTCGGTGCATGTAATTCAAGAAATAGAAAAGCATTTTAATGTTGAGTTAACAAATAAACTACAAGTAGCTTTTAGGAGTGATACCAATATAAATACGGTTTCTTTAGCCGATTTTAAAAAATATATAGCACTTAATAAAATTAGCAAACACACAATTGTGTTTAACAATATGGTAGATACAATAGGCACTTTTCAAACCCAATGGGAAGTTCCTGCCAATCAGAGTTGGCATAACAAATATTTTAAATAAATGTACATTAACTATGCAATTAAAGTTTTTTAGTTTTCTTTTTCTTTTATTGTGTCTAACAGATATTCAGGCGCAAACCGACCCTTTGATTACATCAGATAAAGAAAAGCAGCAACAATGGGTAGATAGTGTTTATACATCTATGACACTAAATGAAAAAATCGGTCAATTATTTATGTTGCCAGCCTATTCTAATAAAAACAAAAAACATATTAATTTTGTTAAGAAACAGATAACGAAATATCATATAGGCAGTCTTATTTTTATGCAAGGCACGCCTACAAAACAAGCCACACTCACAAATAGTTATCAAGCGCTTTCAAAAGTACCTTTGCTTATAGGTATAGATGCCGAATGGGGCTTAAATATGCGATTACATAATACGTATCGTTTTCCGTGGAATATGACTTTAGGTGCTGTACAAGACAATAATTTAATCACACAATTTGGTAAGCGTGTTGGCCAAGAGTGCAAACGTTTGGGTATTAACATTAATTTTGCACCTGTTGTTGATGTCAATACGAATCCCAAAAACCCAATTATTGGCAACCGTTCTTTTGGACAAAACCCCCAAAATGTTTCAGCAAAAGCTTTGGCTTTTATGAAAGGTATTCAGAGCGAACATATTTTAACATCGGCCAAACATTTTCCAGGTCATGGTGATACTTCGGCAGATTCACATAAAACATTACCCACGGTTCTACACAGCAAAGCCTATATAGATAGTGTAGATTTAGAACCCTATAAAGTACTTATAAATAAGGGTTTAACTGGTGTTATGGTAGCCCATTTAAATGTACCTAGTTTGGTTAAAACACCTAATTTACCCACGTCATTATCTCACGATGTTGTAACTAATTTACTTAATAAAGACATGGGTTTTAAAGGCCTTATTTTTACGGACGCCTTAAATATGAAAGGGGTCGCCAATTTTGGTAAATCAACAACAGTCGATCTAAAAGCCTTTGAAGCGGGTAATGATGTGATGATGTTTTCTGCTAGCGTTCCTAAAGCCATTAGGAAAATTAAAAAAGCTATTTTAAAAGGGGATATCTCAAAGAGTCGATTAGAAAGTTCGGTTAAAAAGATTTTAAAAGCCAAATATTGGGCTGGGTTAAATAATTATAAAGCCATTAAATTGACAAATCTTCAAGATGATTTACTTACTGTAAGTGATGAAATATTGCATAGAAAATTAGTCAATAAATCTATTACTCTAGTTAAAAATGAGTTTGATTTACTACCAGTAACCAATCTTTCTCAAAAAATAGCCTATGTAAAACTAGGAGATGCCTCAAATGATACTTTTGTAGAAACTTTAAAAAAATATACCCGTGTTGATGTTATAACAGGTAAAAATGCGGCTCAGATAAACACCAAATTACAAACTTATGATGTGGTAATTGTGGGACTTCATAAAAGTAATGCCAATCCCTATAAAAGTTATAAATTTTCTGAGTCGGAATTAAGGACCTTACAACTTATTGCCAGAAATAATAAAGTCATTTTAGACGTATTTACAAGCCCGTATGCCTTATTGCAGGTTAAAACATTTACCGATATCGAGTCGGTTGTAGTGTCTTATCAAAACAGTAAAATAGCCCAAAGTATTTCGGCTCAAATACTTTTTGGGGCGCTACAAGCCAGTGGTAAATTACCTGTAAGTATTAATGATGATTTTGAAGTAGGGCAGGGTATTGTGACCAAAAATTTACACCGCTTATCTTACGGTATCCCCGAAGAAGTAGAAATGAGTACTTCTCAATTAGCACGTATAGATTCAATGGCACAAGCTGTTTTATCTGAAAAGATGGCACCGGGTATGCAAGTTCTTGTGGCCCGTTATGGTAAAGTTATCTTTCAGAAAAGTTATGGTTTTTACACCGATAAAAAACACGAAAAGGTAAACAATAACAGTCTTTACGATTTGGCTTCATTGACAAAAATTTTAGGTGCGCTACCTTTGGTGATGAAAGCCTACGAAGAAGGTAATTTTAATTTAAAAACACGCTTAGATGCCCTTTTCCCTGTTTTAATGGGAAGCAACAAAGACACTGTAACGGTAAAAGAGGCGCTGTCTCATGTGGGCAGGTTACAAGCGTGGATACCTTATTATTTAAAGACTATTGATACTGTAACACACCAACCTTTGGCTAAGTATTATCGTTCTGTAAAATCTAAAAAATACAGTATCCCTGTAGCCAAAAACCTCTATTTAAGAACAGATTATACGGATAGTATTTACAAGGCTATAGCCGATGTACCCCAACGCGAAGAAGCGGGTTATAAATACAGTGGCTTGGTGTTTTATCTGTTTAAAAAATACTTTGAAGACTTATATAACAAGCCCATGCAAACTTTAGATGCGCAATATTTTTATGTGCCTTTGGGGGCATTAAATTTAGGCTATTTGCCACTTCAAAAATTTGACAGTAGTAGAATTGTCCCAACTGAAAAAGACACATATTACCGTCATCAATTATTGCGCGGTTATGTCCACGATATGGGTGCTGCTATGATGGGAAATGTGAGTGGCAATGCAGGTTTATTTTCAAATGCCAATGACGTTGCCAAAATGATGCAAATGTATTTACAAAAGGGCTCTTATGGGGGCAAACGTTATTTTAAATCTAAAACCATTGATACTTTTAACCATAGATATTACGAAAAAGACAGTGTGCGCCGTGGTTTGGGATTTGATAAGCCACAATTAGATCCTGAAGTTTTAGCAAGTTGTGGATGTGTATCTGCTCAAAGTTTTGGGCATAGTGGTTTTACAGGTAATTTTGCGTGGGCAGATCCCGAAAGTGGGATAGTCTATGTATTTTTATCAAATCGTGTTTATCCTACTATGCAAAATACGCTTTTAGGAGACAAAGATGTACGTACTAAAACGCAAAAAATAATTCAGGAGGCTATTATTGAGCACGGTACGGTACCCATTTTAGTAAAAAAGCCAAACTAAAATAAGTCAATAGAAAATACAAACTGTAATTTAATCCGCAAAAATAATAAATTATAAAAGTTTGTAATAGACAGAAAATCGGTACTAAAACTATAAGAACGGCCAATCTAAAAGTCCCTATAAAAATTTTATCTTTTATTTTGGGTTTTATAATTTTCCAGATGATAAAAGGCAACCAATTTGTAAGGACGTTGAGTGCAAATACAATTTGAAACCAAATAGTATTTTTTTTCTTTTTTGGATTTGGTTTAGGGTTTAAATCTTCTAACAATTTATTGGTAGCAAATGGATCTAAAAAATTAGGATTTAAAGTTTCTAGTTGTGCCATTTTAGCATCATAGTTTTTTAAATCTTCAATATGAGTGGTCAATTTTTTAAGGGCTTCTCTTGTTTTTATAACCAGTTGTTTGGTAGATGAATGGATGTCTTTTTCGTTGTAAAAAGGGTTTGCTAAAAACGCTTTGCCATAATACAGAGAAATACTGTGTGGGTAATTGATATGCGCATCGTAATTAATACCCACAGGCACTATATAAATATTGAGGTTTTTGTATTTGTTTAATGCCCCAAAAATTATGCGGGTAAAGCCTTTACTTAAATTCCGAACACGTCGGTTTAAATGATGATTGCCTTCAGGAAAAATAGCAATAGATTTTTTTGAATTTAAAATATCGTAACAATTCTCAAAAACTTCATGGTTTTTGGTGATAGTTTGCCAGCCATCACGTACACGGTACACAGGAATCATTCTAATGGCATTCAAAAATCTTTTTACAAGGGGGTTTTTAAAAATAGAAGCGCGTGACAAAAAATAAGATTTCTGTTGGTTTGTAGCGGCTAAACTGATGGAATCTAAAAAGGCATTTTCGTGATTTCCGATAAATATAACGGCCTCTTTTTTGGGTATATTTTTTCTACCTACTATGATTATTTTTTTAAAATAAAAAAACAAAACTATTCTTATATATGCACGAAGAAGCAAATACAGCACCATTACTTTATTTTTTTATTTGCCCAAAAGAACCCCAAACTCAAACCAGAAATAATATGCCAAATACCCCAAGTAGCTGCAACCAAAGCCATTCCGCCAAGGCCTTTAAAAAATGTAAAGATGAGTAGAAGTGCCAAACCACTATTTTGTATGCCTGTTTCAATAGCCAAGGTGCGTTGGTTTTTACGAGAAAGTTTAAACCCTTTTGCCGTAAAGTAACCTGTTAAAATGGCTATAAGATTATGAGAAATCACCAATAAAAGAACGGCGAAAATATATTTCTTCAACACATCAAAATTTTGGATAATAGCAAGGCCAACGAGGAAAATAAAGATGGCGATAGAAATGAATTTTAAGGGCTTTACAATCTTTTTTGCCAGTGTGGGTAAATAAGAATTAAATAACATTCCCAATACCAAAGGCACCCCTAAAATTAAGGCAATAACATTGATTAATTGATACGGATTTAAATTAATAGTTTTTAATAAGTGTGCAGAAGGAGGATATAAATTACCCCAAAACTCGAAATTAAAAGGGGTTATAAACATCGCCAATAAGGTAGAAAAAGCGGTTAAGCATATTGATAAAGCCGTATTGCCATTGGCTAATTTTGTCATAAAATTAGAAATATTACCACCGGGACAGGCCGCTATTAAAAACATCCCTAAAGCAACACTGGGTTGCGGATTTACAAGGCTTACCAAAACAAAAGTAAGAGCAGGTAAAAGGATAAATTGCGATAAAAACCCTACCAGTATCGGTTTTGGTTTTACAACAAGAAGTTTAAAATCTTTAATTTTTACATCTAGGGCAACACCAAACATAATGACAGCTAAGCTTACATTGAGTAGCCAAACATTATTTTCGTCAAAAGCTATTTGGGCATTATTTAATATGGTATCCAAATTAATTATTAAAGATATAAGTTAGAATATTAGCCCCCATTTGTAAAGCTTTGGTTCTTATTTGTAAAGGGTCGTGATGTACTTCGGCTACTTCCCAACCATCGCCTAAATCACATTCGTAATCGTAAAAAACAAGCATTCGGCCTTTGTAAAAAATACCGAAACCTTGAGCGGGTTTGCCATCGTGTTCATGTATTTTAGGCAAGCCATTTTTGAAATCAAATTTTTGATGAAAAATAGGATGGTCGTAAGGAATTTCTACAAAATTGAGTTTGGGGAAAACTTTTTTCATTTCTCTACGAATGTATTTATCGAGGCCGTAATTATCAGAAATATGAAGAAATCCGCCCGAGATAAGGTAGTTTTTTAAATTTAGGGCTTCGTCATCAGAAAAGAAAACATTGCCATGACCTGTCATGTCGATATAGGCATAGTCAAAAATCTCTGTGCTTCCAGGGGTTACGGTGCCAACATTTTCAGATAATTTGGTCTGATTGTTGGCATTAGAAAATTTAATTAAGTTTGGCAAAGCCGTAGGATTTGCATACCAGTCGCCCCCACCATTATACTTTAAGACTGCCAATTGTTGGGCAGAAACCAAATTGATGGTTAAAAGAAAAAAGGGTAAAAAGTATTTTTTCATAAATTAAATTTATTCATTTATAAAAGCCACGCTATGCGTAGCTACTATACCGGCTGTTTCTGTTCTTAATCTGCTTTCTCCCAAAGATACAGGAATATATTTATGCGCCAAACTTTGTTCAATTTCTTTGATTGAAAAATCGCCTTCAGGGCCAATTAAAATAGTTGCTTTTTGATGGGGTTTTATAAGCGATTTTAGGTTTTTTTTATCAGTTTTTTCGCAATGAGCGATAAATAAGTCGCCTGTGTCATTGGTGCTGATAAAATCTATAAATTTTATAGGGTCATTTAGTTTTGGGAAATGATACTTAAGCGATTGTTTGGAAGCCGAATGGATAATTTTTTCAAGGCGTTCTTTTTTAACAATTTTACGCTCAGAATGGGCGCAAATTAATGGTGTTATTTCATCAATACCTATTTCGGTAGCTTTTTCTAAAAACCATTCAAAACGGTCATTTAGTTTTGTTGGTGCTATGGCGATGTGTAAATAATAAGACCAAGGTTTTATTTTGTCTTCGCAATTAATAATTTTTACAAGACATTTTTTGTTATTAGCCACCTCTATTTCTGAAGTAAACAATTGCCCCAATCCGTTTGTAATGTAAATGGTGTCGCCTTCAATTTTTCGCAAAGAATTAACAATATGCCGACTTTCAATTTTATCAAAAGTCAAGATTTTAGAATCTTTGGTCAGGCTATTGTTATAAAATAATTGCATACAAATTAAAGCGGTTTAGAAAAAGTACATCGTTTTTTGTGTGTTACCTGTCCAAATTTTTTCATAATACCAGCGATGGCAGTATTGTCTGCCAGCTCTGGAGTTCTTATATAATTTTCAATTTTCAATTTTTCAAATACATATTGAAAATCTCTAAACATTATGGCATTAATACCTTTGTTTTGGTAATTAGGATGCACGCCAATTAAGTATGAAATAACGTCTTTGCTGTGTTTTTTAGCGTAAAGCAAATGAAATATCCCGAAAGGAAAAAGTTTGCCATTTGCCTTTTGTAAAGCCTTAGAAAATGAAGGCATATTTATGCCAAAACCTATCATTTTATTATTTTCGTCAAAAACAAATGTTATGTATTCTGGATTGATAAAACTGATGTATCGTTTTCTAAGAAATTCTTTTTGGGCATCAGAAATGGGCACAAATGTGGGTAATGAAGCGTAACATATATTAAATAAGTCAAACATTTCATCAACATAAGGGAGTAAGTCTTTAGTTCTTTTAAAATTGACACCTTTTACTTTATAGCGTTTTTCAATAAGAGCACTGATACGTTCTAAGGGGTCAATTTTTACATTTTTAAAGGGGAATCTATTTTCTAAATATTCTTTTTCAATCTTAAAGTCAAGTTTTTCAAAATGGTTCTTATAATAGGGGTAATTGTACCAAGTAATCATGGTGCCAATATGATCAAAACCAAAAGTTAACACCCCTACTTTATCGAGGTTTGAAAAACCAACAGGCCCTTCCATATATTCAAGATTGTTTTCAAGGCCAATTTCTTTCACTTTCTCAAGAAGTGTTTTGCTAACGGTAAGGTCGTCAATAAAATCAAACCACCCAAAACGCATTTTTTTTATTTTTTGGACGTTTATTTCGGTCCAATTTATAATTGCAGCAATGCGTCCAACCAGTTCGCCATTTTTATAAGCCAAGAAAAAATCAGCTCGGGCTTCTTTAAATACAGGGTTTATAGCGGGGTCAAAACTATCGAGCTCATCATTTATAATGGGAGGAACCCAATACTCATTGTTTTTGTAAAGCGAAAAGGGAAACTTTACAAAGGCTTTAAGTTCTTTTTTAGTTTTAACTTTTTTTAATGTTATCATGGTTTAATTATGAGTCAGATTTAACTTTAGTCTTTTTCTTCTTTTTAAAAATATTTTTAAAGAATCCTTTCTTTTTTAATTTAGTTTCCTTCCTTCTAGGTAATTTTTTAATACGCCGCCGTTTAGGGGTTTTAATTTTTCTAGAGCTTTTAACACGCTTTGTTTTATGGACTTTTTTAGATCTTCTATAGAGCTGTTGTAACATGCTTTTCTTTCTTGAAAGCGCCTCTTTGTCTCGATTTTTATCAGTAAGTATCCTGTCTTTAGTCTTTTTTTCTTCTTTTAGTTTAACGTATTCGGCGTGTTTGTCAAATCGCCATGAAGCACCTAGACTAACATAGGCTCCTGTTGATTCTCCTTCAATTACAAACCTTAGCGAAGTATCAAGTTGTAAATTATTTGATTTGAGATAGGCCAGTCCGCCAGCAAATTGTAGTTCGTTCCTCAAATTAACATTGTAGCGTCCTAAGTTTTCTAAAAAGAAAGAGTATTTGTTGTTTAGGGCGTAGGTTTCAGTAATAATATATGTATAAGAGGCTTCATGAGTACCCAATTTATCTGCTATAAAATTGGTTAAAACCACATATCTGGGAGATATGTTATTTTGAAGATAAACTGCTATTTTTGGACTGATGCCGTAATTAAAATAATCGCTTACCAAGGGTGTGTTAACACCTAAATAGACACCAACACTGGGTACTAATCTTTTTTCATCAAAACTTGTACGCTTTTTCCAACTGCGTATTTCTTTGGTTTTGTCTTCGTACTCTGGCTTATAAAGTAAATATTTAGCACCAAATGTAAATTGACTCAAACCACTAACATTTTTATAAGTGGTATAGATATCTCTGAATGCCAATTTGTCTTTTGTGTAAGTTAGATCAAGATTAAATTCAAATTTCTCATTAAAATAACCGTAACGTAAAGAGAGTGTTTCGCCAAAGCTTCGTGGGGTTGAAAAGCGATTTTTTATTTGGGTTTTACGATAAAAAAGCCCAGCTTCAACTTGATATACATATTGACCAACACCAAAGGGGCTCTGTGAAAAACCAGGCCTATTTGAATTGATAATCTCAGTGTATTGAGCCAATGCTAATTGTGTGATGCCAATAAGTAAAAAAAGCAAAAAACTTCTTTTCATTTGTATGTGCTGCTTTATTTTTCAAATATAACAGATTTTATCAATTTAAACTCTTTAAGTTAAAGGCAAATTAGTATTTTTGAAATCGCATTGTAATTAATTTTATCGTTAACCTATGGGCTTATTGAGAACCCTTCTCGTATTTATTATAGTCTACTATGTGTTAAAATTTTTAGCACGTTATATATTTCCTTTTGTTTTAAAAAAAGCCGTATCTAAGGTAGAGAAGAATATGAAACAACAATACGCCCAGCAAAAACAAGACAGTTCTAAAGTTGGCGAAACCACAGTAGATTTTGCACCAGAAACATCTTCTCATAAAGCAAAAGTAGGTGAGTATGTTGAATTTGAAGAAGTTGATTCTAGTGAGAATAAAAAAAATTAAATGAAGCTTAAACCCTATTTACCTTATTTTACTGCACTTGTTACATTTGCAGTTGTGGCATTGGCCTATTTTTATCCTGTTTTAGAGGGTAAAGAAATTCTGCAAAGTGATATTGTACAGTTTAAAGGAATGTCTCATGAAGTTGTAAAATTTAGGGCGCAATACAATAGCGAGCCTTATTGGACAGATGCCGCTTTTGGCGGGATGCCTACATATCAATTAAGTGCTTATTATCCTTATAATTATATTCAGAAACTAGATAAGTTAATCCGCTTTCTACCCCGACCAGCCGATTATTTATTTGGCTATTTTCTAGGGTTTTTTATTTTACTGATGGTGTTAAAAGTAGAGTGGAAACTGGCTGTTTTTGGTTCTTTAGCTTTTGGGTTTAGCACGTATTTTATCATCATTTTAGGTGTGGGTCATAATGCCAAAGCACATGCCATTGCTTATATGCCTCTTGTAATTGCAGGGGTTTTGCTCATATTTAAGAATAATTTGTTTAAAGGTTTTGTTTTAACAGCCTTTGCTACAGCTTTAGAATTATCGGCTAATCACATTCAAATGACATATTATTTGTTTTTTGTTTTGCTCATTATTGGGGGTGTTTATTTACAGGATGCTTATAAAAGTAAAGCGCTTGCCTCTTATTTTAAAAAAGTTGGCTTCTTGTGTCTGGCAGGTATTTTGGCTTTAGGCTTAAATGCCACGCCACTTATGGCAACTTCGCAATATGCCAAACACAGCACACGTGGTAAAAGCGCATTGACAATTACACCCGATGGCAAAACAAAGCCCATTACACAAGGATTAGATTCAAAATATATTACAGAATACAGTTATGGTATTTTAGAAACTTTTAATTTATTAGTACCGCGTTTTATGGGTGGGGGCTCTCACGAAAGCCTTGATAACAATTCTAACACATACCGCTTTTTAAAAAATAAAGTCAATGCCAGTCAGGCCAAACAATTCACTCAATTTGCACCGCTTTATTGGGGAAATCAACCCATTGTGGCAGCACCAGCTTATATTGGTGCTGTTATTATTTTCTTGGCCTTATTGGGATTTTTCTTACTTAAAAACAAACAAAGAACATGGATAATAGGCGCTATTATGTTAGCCATTCTGTTGAGTTGGGGTAAGAATTTTAATTTTTTAACCGAATTCTTTATTAAGTACGTCCCATTGTACAATAAGTTTAGAGCGGTTTCTTCTATACAAGTCATAGTCGAATTGTGTATGCCGCTCTTGGCCATTTTAGGATTGGTACAATTCCTGTCGGATAAAACAGCAAGAGCACTTAAAATAAAAAGTTTAAAATCGACCTCATTAATTGTAGGGGGAGTGCTTTTAGTTTTTGTTTTTTTTGGCAAGAATTTGTTTTCGTTTGAAGGTGTAAATGACACCTATTATGCGCGTTTACTCAAGGGTTTAGATGTGGCTCTTGTTGCCGATAGGAAAGAAGCTTTTTTTGATGATAGCCTGCGCTCTTTACTTTTAATTCTGCCCACATTTTTGATATTGTGGTTTAATATAAAACAGAAAATAACAAATAAAAAAACGGTACTCTTTTTAGGTTTGTTGATGGTTGCAGATCTTGTTTTTGTCGATATAAATTATGTGAACGACAATAATTTTGTCACAGCTAACGCAGTAGAACGCCCCATACAAAAAACCGATGTTGACAGACAAATACTGCAAGATAAAACACATTATCGCGTGGCTAATTTTATTGGTGGCGTAGCCAATGCTATGAACGATGGTAAGACATCCTATTTCCATAATTCAATTGGGGGCTATCATGCTGCAAAACCCGGACGTTATCAAGAATTATTCGATTATCAAATTGCTAAAAATAATATTGAAGTCCTAAATATGCTCAATACCAAGTATTTTATATTTGATAAAGATGGCACAAAAGCACTTCAAATAAACCCTGGGGCTAATGGCAATGCGTGGTTTGTTTCGCATTTAAAAATTGTGACTACAGCTAATGAAGAAATAAAAGCGCTGGACAGTCTCGATACAAAAAACAGGGCTGTTTTTAATAATGCTGATTTTGAAAATCACTTTGAATCAGGTGTTGTACCAACTTATACTATCGATTCAACAGCTTCTATTTCATTAAAATCATATGAAGCCAATGATTTAAAATACACTTCAAAAAATACGCACGACGGCTTTGCAGTATTTTCTGAAATGTATTACAAAGAAGGTTGGCATGCCTACATTGATGGCAAATTAACGCCTATTTACCGTGTCAATTACGTGTTGCGTGCTTTAGAAATCCCAAAAGGAGACCATAAAATTGAATTTAAATTTGAACCTCAAGTTATCCATAGAGGATCTTTAATCACAGGTATTTCGTATTTGTTACTTATCGGAATTATTTTAGGTTGGTATTTTTATGACAAAAAGAAACAACATTAATTTTGAAACCCAAGCTACTCTATTTTTACCCTAAAAAAGCCACTTTTGTAGCCAAGGACATCTCAATTTTAGAAGCAGATTACAGTGTAAAAACACAAGATTTAAAGTGGACGCGCAAATCCTTACTGCTCCTAAATTTTATCAGTCAGTTTTTTTTTATTCTTAGAAACCTGAAAAACACACCCGTTTTTATAGTGATGTTTGGCGGTTATTGGTCTTTTTTACCTGCCTTATTCGGAAAATTATTTCACAAAAAAGTCTTTGTAATTTTAGGTGGGACAGACTGTGTGTCTTTTCCAGAGTTTAATTACGGAAGTTTACGCAAACAACCTTTAAAATGGTTTATAAAAAAATCGTATCAATGGTGTTCAAAACTCTTACCTGTTGCCGATTCTTTAATATTTTCAGACTGTAATTATTTACCAGAAACAAAGTATAAAAAGCAAGGTATTAAAACTTTTTTTAAACATTTAAAGACACCTTATACAGTTATTCCAAACGGATTTGATAGTCAGTTTTGGGATGTGAAAGAAGCGGTTAAAACCCCCAAATCATTTTTGAGTATTGCCTTTGTCAATGACAGAACCCGATTAACACTTAAAGGTTTTGATACCGTCATAAAATTGGCACAGCATTTTAAAGAAGCGTCATTTACATTAGTTGGGCTAGATAAAAACTTGGCAAACGAATTAGAAATCCCTAATAATGTAAAAATTTATGGGTTTTTAGATCCTATCGCATTAAAGAGAGAAATTGCTGTGCATCAATTTTATTTGCAATTGTCTTTGTCCGAAGGTTTTCCAAATGCACTGGCCGAAGCCATGTTGGGGCAGTGCATTCCAATAGGTACAGCAGTGGGAGGGATTCCTAAAATAATCAATAAAACAGGAGTGGTTTTAGAACAGCAAGAAGAATCAGTTTTACAAAATGAAATCAAAAAGTTACTTGCTTTATCAGATGCAGAATTACAAGCTATGGGGCAATCGGCAAGAGCCCAAATAGCTTCTAATTTTAGCCTAGAAAAACGCGCCGAATTACTATCTTTAGCCTTGACAGCAGAC
>JAKIUU010000015.1 GCA_021647405.1 Flavobacteriaceae bacterium | reverse complement strand
AACGCATTTGACAAGGTTTTTGCCCTAAGATACGTAAAATTGGTCTTTTTTAACGTGTTTTTGACTAATAAAATCAATATAAAATACTAATAAACACAAACTTATCGATTAAAATAGGGACGACTAAGTAAACCGACCACACGTTCGAGTGCCATACCTCGTGAAGCTTTTATTAAAACAACCCCTTTCTTGGGGGAAGTAAAATATGCCTTAAAATCGGCAAATGTATTAAACTTTAAAATACTGGGATTTTGAACTCTTGTCTGATAAAAATTATCGCCAATCAAATAAACTTTATCAAAATCAGATTTTTCTAAAAGAGTAATTATGTTTTGATGTTCTTCTTTAGCCGTTTTACCCAATTCAAACATATCACCTAAAACCACCGTTTTTGGTGCTACATCTAGTTGGCTTAGATTTTCAAGAGCCAAAGTTACACTGGTTGGGTTGGCATTATAAGCATCTAAAATAATTTGTAAATCCTTTTTCTGAATTATCTGAGAACGGTTATTTTTGGGCTCATATTTTTCAATAGCTTCTTTAATCTGATGCAAGGGCACATCAAAAAAAGAACCAATGGCAATGGCAGCCACAATATTTTTATAATTGTATGCTCCTATAAGTTTGCTTTGAATAACAGCATTTTTATACAATACTGCTACAAACGGATGGGCACTTTTAAGCTGAATTACCTCTGAATTAAAAGGCGCTATATTTAAACCTTCTGATTGTTTTACCTGAATGGCATCATCGGTATTGACAAAAGCCAAAGCATCGTTATTTTTTAGAAATGAGTACAGTTCTGATTTGGCACTGATTACACCTTCAAGACTGCCAAAACCTTCGAGATGGGCTTTTCCAAAATTGGTAACATAACCAAAATTGGGTTGGGCAATTTTACATAAAAAATCTATTTCGCCTAAATGATTGGCACCCATTTCTACCACACCTATTTCGGTAGTTACATCCATTGATAGTAATGTAAGTGGCACACCAATATGGTTGTTGAAATTGCCTTTTGTGCTAAGCGTATTGTACTTTTGCGATAAGACAGCACCAACAAGTTCTTTGGTGGTTGTTTTTCCGTTGCTACCCGTTATAGAAATAACAGGTATTCCCAACTTTTTACGATGATAAGCCGCGAGCTCTTGTAAACTTTTTAAAACATTAGAAACCAAAATAGTTTGTTCAGAAACTATGTATTTCTCATCGTCTATTATGGCGTAAGATGCGCCGTCATTTATGGCTTGAGAGGCAAAAGCATTGCCATTAAAATTCGCTCCTTTTAAGGCAAAAAAAGCGGTATTTTTTACAACTTTACGTGTATCTGTTACACAAAGTTTCCCTGAAATTAATTTGTATAAATTTTCAATTTCCATCTGTTAAAGAAAAAAGCCCAACACCTACTTTTGAGATATTGGGCTAATTTAAACTTATTTGTTGGTGCGTTTTATTTTCTTTTCAAAAAATGAGCTCTCTTATCGCGTGATAACGACGACGAACCTAGCCTGTCCATAGCACATCTAAAGCCAATATAATCTGTAGCAGCATATTCTGGCAGGTATCTGCGCTGTGCAGGATCTAACCAATAAGACCTATCTCTCCAAGAACCTCCTTTATAAACACGTAAATTGTTATTTATTAGTGTTCTTCTATTGGATTTTGTATCGTATTTTTTAATTAACCTGCCTTGCTCATCAACACCAATCTTATTTTGAGGAGAGTTGTACATTCTGGGAACTAGCTCGGCATCATCTTCATCTTTATAAAAATATTTATTAGAAGCCAAATCGCCATCATTTAAATCGGCATTATTTGCTTTTCTATAATTATACCTCATAAAAGAATCGTCTTTGGTAATAGGTACATATTTTATCTCTCCCGGTAATCCCTTTGGCACAATCATTCCGTTGCCTAATGTGTCAATTCTTAAATTATTATAATCGAGAATTACAACTTTTCCAAGTGAATCTATATAGGTTTTTAAAAAGTTTGTACCTCTAAAATAATTAAAGTCATTTGCCTGAGAATCTATTATAGGTCTGTAAATATCGGCCACCCATTCGGCCACATTGCCAGCCATATTATAAAGTCCAAAGGCATTTGGTTTATAGGTTTTTATTGCAGCAGTAATATCTGCGCCATCACTACTCCACCCAGCCAAGCCGCTATAATCTCCTCTTCCTTGTTTGAAGTTAGCAAGCATATCGCCTTTGTAACGTTTTGAGTTATCACGGGTATATTTGCCGTTCCAAGTGTATTTTTTACGTCCTTTTATTGTATTGTATTCTCTGTTTTCTACCTCAGCTTTTGCGGCGTATTCCCATTCGGCTTCAGTTGGTAGTCTGTATTTTGGCACCAATAAACCATCAGATATGGTAACATGTCTTCCTGTAAACTTTGGTTTTTTAGGTAATGGTTTGGCCTCTGTAACAAAAAGGCTTGTATCTTGTAAAAGTGTGTCGGCTATGGCCGTATTTCTATTTCGTGATTTTCGTGTACTACGTTTTCCAAAAATACTTTTCCGTTTGCTGCTTAAACTCTTTCGTACAGGAATACCTTTATTATAAATAGACGAATCGCCATTAAAAAGTAAATAGGGGTTTCTTAAATAGGTTTCTGTCACAAAGTGATTTTCGCCCTCTACACTGATTGAATCATCAGCAAAAAGAGGTTTTAAAATACCTTTATCCATTAAAATTCTTTCGTTTACCCTATCGGTTCGCCATTTGCAATATTGAACAGCTTGTAACCAAGAGACTCCTACAACAGGATAATCTGCAAAAGCGGGATGTCTTAAATAGGTTTCAGAAAGCAACTCTGTCGACCCCAATTTTTCTCGCCAAACCAAGGTATCTGGTAAGGCAGCTTGATAGATACGTTTGTTAATATCCATGGTGTCGGATTGTGGAAACACACGGCTTAAATATTCTAAATAAAAACTGTATTCTTTATTTGTAACTTCGGCTTCATCAATATAAAATGAACGCAATTGTTGGCGTACTGGTGTTGAATTCCAATCAAACATTACATCATCTTGTACATGCCCCATTGTAAAGGTACCTCCTTCAATTAAAACCATTCCCGGAGGTGTTTTTTGACCTCTATAATCTACTGGTGCCGTAAAGTTACCAAATCGAGGATCGTTAAAATTCCATCCTGTTAAAGTAGATTTAGAACGCTCTGTTCTAAGACAACTGGATAAAAATAATACAGATAACAATATGATTGTTACTGATTTAAAAATATTTTGAAATTTCATTTGATATAAAATGCTTAAATTTATACTTATACAACCATGCAATTTACAATATTAATAAAATTTAGAGCAATTACACTAATATTTTACACTTTTTAAAATTATTATTCTGCTATAACGATTGTATTATTTCTTTATTATATGTAATGTTGCATGTATAAAATATTTTTTTACACACAGCGTTACATTTTTATGATAAAAAAAGGATTTTTTTCGCTATTACTTGTCATATGTGGCACAGGTGTCAGTTTTGCGCAGCAAAATTATAAAAAGGATTTTAAACTTCATTGGACCAAACCTCAAATTGTACTGCTAAGTAATGAAAAACAATTAAAAATACCTTTAACTGAGAATAATGTTGTAAACGAAAATTTAGTCCCTACCTATACAAGTACTTGGCAAAACGATTCTAACATACAAATAGTCTCATTTTATTTGAGCCATATAAAATACAGCCCTTTAAATAGCCCCCTTCCAAAAAGTGTTTTATCAAAACTCTCGTCTGAGGTGATAACTAATTTAAACAATATAAGTGCTGCAAATACAAACGAGATACAACTTTATATTGAACCTTTAGTTAAGAAAGGCAATGCTATTTTAAAAGTAGAAAGTTTTACACTTAATTATTCTGGTACATCAAATACTTTTAGAAACAGCCAAAAGACAGCTGTTCAAAATTCTGTTTTAGCCAATGGCACTTGGTACAAATTTGCTGTTGATACTACTGGTGTATTTAAAATAGATGTAAATTTTTTAAAAGGTTTGGGTATTAACACCTCCAATTTAAACCCAGATAATATTCGGATTTTTGGAAATGGAGGGGCTTTATTACCTCAGAAAAACAGCTCTTTTAGAAACGTAGATTTACAAGAAAACGCCCTTTATGTAGATTCTGGAAATGATGCTATTTTTAACAACAATGACTTCGTTTTATTTTACGCAAAAGGCCCTGATAGCTGGAATGTTGATCCGTCAATCGGAAGTATTAATCACATAAAGAACATTTATAGCGATGCTGCTTATTATTTTATAACTATTGACAATGGTGCAGGAAAGCACATCACAACTCCTCCCCCCATTACAGCCAATGCTTCTTTACAAATAAACACTTTTAACGACTATATCTTTCACGAAAAAGAAGCTGTTAATTTGTTTGCTATAGGGCAACAATGGTTTGGTGAATCTTTTAGTATTGACAACACACAACAGATTAATTTTACCTTTACAGATGTAGATATTTCTGTTCCTATTAAAGTTAAAACCCGAGCCGTAGTATCGTCTTCTGTCACTTCTCAATTACAGGTACAACTCAATAATAATCCACTTTACAATTTGTCTTTTTTTGCAAATACGCCAGGCTCTCTCACTTTGGCCAGTGCCTCACAAAATATTGCAGAAGCCACCATTACCGACGATAATATTGCTTTAAATTTGACATACAACAATGGAGGAAATCCTTCGGCGCGTTCCTATCTTGACTACATAGAAATATCTGGGATGAAGCACTTAATTGCGCGTCATAAACAATTCTCATTTAGAAATTTTGAAGCCGCAAAAGCCGATGCCAATACTGTTGTTTCTTATACCATAAGCAATTCTGAAAATATTTTTCAGGTATGGGATGTTACCGATTTTTTAAACCCTAAAATTATTACAAACCAATCTGCTTCTGCCGATTTTAGTTTTAACGCTCAAGGCGGAACCTCAAATGGAACAACCCAATTAAGTGAGTATATTGTTTTAAATAACACCGATTTTTTTAGCCCCACAAAACTTGCTAACAGTAAAATACCAAATCAAAACCTTCATGCCTTACAGAATATTGACTATTTAATCATAACCCGAAATAACCTTATTGACCAAGCTTCACGACTGGCCAATTATCACAAGCTAAACAATAATTACACCACTGCTGTAATTGATGTTAAACAAATTTTTAACGAATTTGGCTCAGGTTCTCCAGACCTCACATCCATACGCGATTTTATAAAATATTTGTACGATAATGCCACAAGTTCGGCTAAAAAAATAAAATTCGTCACACTATTTGGCGACACCTCTTACGATTTCAAAGACCGCATTACCAACAATAACAATATAATCCCCGCTTTTCAATCTTTAGAGAGTTTTAACCTCGCCACTTCTTACGTTACCGATGATTATTATGGCATGATGGACGCTAACGAAGGCCTGTTAACTTTTTCTGACAAACAAGATGTGGCCACAGGACGCTATCCAATTACAACTGTTCAAGAAGCCAAAGCCGCTGTTGATAAGACTCTAAATTACTACGGGAAAAAGGCTTTTGGCGATTGGCGCAACCTTATAACTGTTGTTGCAGACGACCCAGATAAGGCTTCGGAATTTGTATTGCAAGAAACTGTTGAACGTATTTCGGATAATATTAGTCTTAACAAACCAATATTTAATTTAAAAAAAATATACGCCGATGCCTATAAACAACAAACTTCGGCAGGTGGCGAGCGCTATCCAGATGTAAACATTGCCATAACAACAGCTGTAGAAAACGGCACATTAGTGATAGATTACTATGGGCATGGTGGTGAAGATGGCTGGGCAAATGAGCGTATTTTGGGCGTGTCTCAAATTCAAGGTTGGGTAAACCCAAATACCTTACCTCTTTTTATTACTGTAACATGCGAATTTGCAAAATTAGACAATCCACTACGCCTAACGGCAGGCGAATTTGTTTTTAACAACCCGCAAGGAGGTGCCACAAGCCTCATAACCACAACCCGCGAGATATTTATTTCTGTTGGACAAGCTTTTAATGAGAACCTTGTTACCAAACTTTTTGCTTTTAATGGCGAAAATCAAAGTGTTTCTCAAGCACTTATGACCATGAAAAATAATTTCACAACTTCCCAACGTTTGTTTGTGTATTATTTTGGAGATCCCGCCTTAAAATTGGCACAACCCAGTTCAAATATATTAATTACAAAGATGAATGATGTGCTTTTAACACAAGCTGTAGATACTCTTAAAGCCCTATCTCATGTTAGTTTTGAAGGTGTTGTTACCAATGAAAATAATCAGGTTTTAACCGATTTTAACGGTGTATTATCAACCACAATTTTTGATAAATCTATCGATAAAACCACTTTAGACAATAATAATTTTGGTCGTAAATTAACATTTGATGCCTTAGAAAGTAAAATCTATCGGGGCAGATCTACCGTTACAAATGGCACTTTTAAATTCGACTTTATTGTCCCTAAAGACATAAGGGTTGCCTTTGGAAAAGGAAAGATGAGTTTTTATGCCGACAATAAAATAATTGACAAAGCCGGTTATAATTTTGACATTACTATTGGGGGTATTAATAAAAATGCAGCCGAAGATAATCAAGGGCCAAATGTAAGCCTTTTTATGAATGACGAATCTTTTTTAGATGGTGGCAATACAAATCAGTCCCCTTTATTCATTGCTTCTCTAGAGGATGCATCGGGTATTAATACATCTTTAACGGCAGTAGATCATGATATTATTGCCATATTAGACGGCGATCAATCCAATCCCATCATATTAAATGATTTTTATCAAACCGAACTGGACAGTTTTAAAAAAGGAAAAGTAAATTTTCAATTAAGAAACTTAAGCACAGGAATCCATACTATTAAATTTAAGGCTTGGGATACTTACAATAATCTTTCTGAAGCATCGTTAACCTTTAATGTGGTTGCAGATAATGGCATTACATTAAATCATGTATTAAATTACCCCAACCCTTTTGTAAATTATACCGAATTTTGGTTTGAACACAACCGTCCAAATGAAGCTTTAGAAGTTCAAATTCAGATATTTACAATATCAGGTAAACTGGTAAAAACAATAAATAAGTCTTTGCAAACATCGGGCACTTTGTCTAGAGACATTATTTGGAACGGTTTGGATGATTATGGTGCCAAAATAGGGAAAGGTGTTTACATTTATAAACTCACTGTTAAGTCAAGTATCACACAAGACAAGGCAGAAAAAATAGAAAAATTAGTAATTCTTAGATAAAAAATCACAATATTTGTAATAATTAATATCATTGTATGAGACAATATATCTTACTGGCCTTGGCATTTACACTGGCTTTACCCAAAATTAATGCACAAAACGAGCCCAATCCTATTTCTACAGCAGCACCCTTTTTATTGATTGCACCAGATGCCCGATCGGGTGGTATGGCAGATATGGGCGTGTCTAGCTCGGCAGATGCCAATTCGCAACATTGGAATCCAGCAAAATACGCTTTTTTAGAATCGCAATTTACATTGGCTGTAAATTACACCCCTTGGTTGCGAAATCTAACCAATGATGTGTTTTTAGGGAGTATTATTTACGCAAACCGTATAGACGAAAGAAGCGCTTGGGCAACAAGTTTAACTTATTTTTCTTTAGGCTCAATTGAATTACGTCAAACAGGCGATCCTAACGAGCAAGTTATTATTGAACAACCCAACGAATTGGCTATTGATGGTTCTTATTCTATGCGCTTGAGCGAAAGTTTCTCTATGGCTGTTGGCTTGCGTTATATCCGTTCAGATTTTGCTTTGAGGGTTTCCAATTCTGATATTAACACCGTTAATACCTTTTCTGTAGATATTGCTGGGTTTTACCAATCTCAAGAAGAAAATTATGGCACATTTAATGGCAGATGGCGTGGTGGATTTAACATCTCAAACATTGGCCCAAGAGTGTCTTTTACAGATAGTGGACAAGATAATTTTATTCCCACAAATTTAAGATTGGGTGGTGGATTTGATTTTATTTTAGATGATTACAACACCATATCAGCAAATATTGAACTCAATAAATTGTTGGTGCCCACACCTCCTTTACGAAATAGCAATGGCGATATAATAGGTGGCCAAACCGATGATGTTGGCTTTTTTAAAGGTATTTTTCAATCGTTTAGCGATGCTCCCGGTGGCTTTAAAGAAGAACTTAAAGAATTTACTTGGGCTATTGGTGCCGAATATTTATATGACGATGCTTTTGCAATCCGTGCAGGATATTACAACGAAAGTGATTTAAAAGGCGCCCGCAAGTTTTTTACTTTAGGCACTGGCTTTAAATTTAGAAGTAGCCGCATAGACATGTCGTACTTATTTAATGCCTCAGACATAAATAATCCATTAGAAAATACACTTCGCTTTTCACTAACTTTTGACTTTGGCGACTTTTTTGAAGAATTTTAGACAAAATTTTAATTAAAAATAAATTTTATGAAGTCTGTAAACATCACTGCCACTTTTACTATTTATAACAGTATTGGTGAATTGCCAAAGACCGCTAAAAATTTAATGGAACAAGCCATCACTGCGAGAAAAAAAGCCTACGCTCCTTATTCTAACTTTAATGTAGGGGCTGCCATTCTTCTAGAAAATGGCACAATAATTTTGGGTAATAATCAAGAAAATGCAGCCTACCCTTCTGGTTTGTGTGCCGAACGTGTGGCTATTTACAATGCTGCTGCTAATTTTCCAAATGTTGGCATTAAAGCTTTGGCTATAACAGCCACTTCAAGTACAAAAGACCTAGACGCTCCTGTAGCGCCTTGTGGCTCATGCCGACAAGCTATTGCAGAATACGAGGTAAAACAACAATCACCCATACCTATTTATTTTATGGGTAAAATTGGTAAAGTTGCAAAATCTGATTCTTTAAAAGATCTACTCCCATTGGCTTTTGATAAATCATTTTTATAAAACTAATACCCCCTATTTAACAAACAATAGATATGCTTTTTGTCTGTAAAAAAAACACTAAATTAAAAACAAAGCACAGTCTATTGAAACGGTTATACAAATCAAAATTTCTCAGCTTAAAGAAGTTGGTTTTAGAATAAATCATTAATTTCGCCTTTAAATTATTTTTTTTATGCCCTTAAATTCAATTATTACAGGAATAGGAAGTTATATTCCCACAGTCGTTAAAAAAAATTCGGATTTTTTAAACGATAATTTCTATTCTGAAAAAAATGAACCTATTGGCGGTTCAAACGAAATAATTATTGAAAAATTTAAAGCCATAACGGGCATTGAAGAACGCAGGTATGTTACAACAGAACTGAACTCTTCTGATATTGCAGCCTTTGCGGCTCAAAAAGCTATTGATGAAGCCAAAATAGACCCTGAAACACTAGATTACATCATTTTTGCTCAGAATTTTGGCGACGTAAAAAAAGACACCATTCAAACTGATGCCTTACCGAGTTTGGCATCAAGGGTAAAACAAATTCTCAAAATAGAAAATCCGCAATGCGTGGCCTACGACATAATATTTGGCTGCCCAGGTTGGATACAAGGCTTAATTCAAGCCGATTTATTTATAAAAGCTGGCGCTGCAAAGAGGTGCTTGGTAATTGGCTCTGAAACACTTTCTAGAGTTTTAGATCCACATGATCGTGATTCTATGATTTATTCTGATGGGGCTGGTGCCGTCATACTAGAAGGCAAAGAGAATGAAGAAAAAAAAGGCATTTTAGGACATGCTGCGCTTTCGCATACACTGAAAGAGGCCAGTTATTTATTTTTAGGAAAAACCAATTTGCCAGATGGTGATCCTAAGGTAAGGTATATTAAAATGTTTGGTCGTAAAATTTACGAATACGCCCTAAGCAATGTCCCTCTGGGTATGAAATCTGCTCTTGACAAAGCCGGTGTAGAAATCAGTCAGATTAAAAAAATATTCATCCACCAAGCCAATGAGAAAATGGATGAAGCTATTGTAAAACGTTTTTACAAGCAGTACAAGAGTCCAATGCCAGAACATATTATGCCCATGTGTATTAGCAAACTCGGTAACAGCTCTGTAGCAACAGTACCTACACTTTTAGATATGGTTCTAAAAAACAAATTAGAAGACCATCACATTAGCAAGGGCGACATTATTATTTTGGCCTCTGTAGGAGGTGGTATGAATATTAACGCCTTAGTTTATCAATTCTAGGTTATTTTAAAACTTCTGTAATTACCTTACCAGATGTGGCATTAGGGAACTCAACACCTAGCAAAGTTGCCATGGTAGGCGCAATATCTATAATAGGATAATAGCTATTTGAATAGCCCTTTTTAATGCCTTTTCCGTAAAAAATTAAGGGTACGTGTGTGTCATAATTATATCCTGTACCATGCGTGGTTCCTGTATGCCCATAAGCAATTGTGGCAGGCATCGGAATAAGTAAAACATCGCCAGAAAACTTTTGATTGTATCCGTTTTGGAGAAATTTTAAAATACCTCTGTTAAAACTGGTTGTTTGCAAGGTATGAGCTGTTATCGTTTTATAAATGCCTTTAAATGTAATTAATTCATCAGCCAAAGTTTGTGCAACAATATTGACATCAAGCCCTAATTTATGTATTTTGTCTTTGTTTAAAAATATTTGATAGTTAGAGATATTTTCAATAATGTCTGCACTATTAAAACGATTTATTGCAATAGTAGAAATGTGTTTTACCAAAGCTTTAACATCAATATACCCCGCAGGAATTTTAAGCGAATTTAAATAAGATGGTACAGGTACAGCGGCATGATCTGCTGTTAAAAATACCGTGTAATTATCTTTACCTACTTGTGTATCTAAAAAATTTAAGAAATCGGCAATTTCCTGGTCTAATCTGATATAAACATCTTCTACTTCTTTTGAATCTACACCATATTTATGGCCAATATAATCGGTACTAGAAAAACTAAGCGCTAAGAAATCAGTAAACATCCCTTTGCCCATGTTCTCGCCTAAGATAGTAGCTTCGGCAAAATCTTCAACCAAAGCATTGCCTTGTGGCGATGCCTTTAAGATGTCATAACCGCCATTTTGTTTGGCTAATTTGGCTAAATTGTGTGGAAAAATTGGTGATTTTTCGCCTTTAAACAGCCCTTCAAACTTATTGTCATCAGCAATACTTTCGGTATAAGTATCAATAGGATATTTGGTAACCCAAGGTGTATTTAAATATTTTTTTACTTTACCCGATTTGTTAAAATCAATTGCCCATTTGGGTAACTTATTCATATAAAAAGTACTGGTTATAAACTTGCCTTCTTTTTTTCCTTCAAACCAATAAGCCGCATTTGCTGTATGACCTGCAGGCAAAATAGCCGACCGGTCTTTTATACTTACACCTATGGTTTTTCCGCTCATATTTTGGGCCAAATGCAGTTGATCTGTTACGGTAGTACTCAACATCCGATAAGGTGATTTTTTACCCCCTTTTTTGGCGCCTACCGTTTCATAACGGTCATCATCGACACAATAAATAGATTTTTTTAAATATTTATCATACCAATTATTACTTATAATGCCATGATAAAAAGGTGTTGTACCTGTATAAATAGAGGTGTGGCCAACAGCCGTATAGGTAGGGATGTAATTAAAATGCGCATTGTTTAACACATAGCCATTATTTAAAAGTCTTTTAAATCCATCTGCACCAAACTTGCTATCAAAACGTTTTAAATAATCATATCGCATTTGATCTACAACAATGCCCACTACCAATTTTGGTTTTTGCAACCGACTATTTTGAGCAAAAATACCGCAGCTTAGTAGCAAACTTAGTCCTATAATTTTTATCGCTTTCATAATTAAATTTTAATTTTCACCAAAAATAATCGATTTATTCAAAACCCAGATTAAATTTAAGTTATTATCTTAAAAGAGGCGCTTTTTTTTAATATTTTAGCCTAATAATTGCTTTTAATGAATTACATCGAACATGTAGGAAAGTATTTCTCAATGCTCAGGCAAGTTTTGAGAAAACCTCAAAAATGGTCTGTTTTTAGAGATTCCCTTTTTAGGGAGATTCAAGATCTGGGTATAAACTCTGTGGGTATTGTTGCCTTTATATCGTTTTTTGTAGGGGGTGTTGTTGTGATACAAACAGCACTTAATCTCGAAAATCCATTAATTCCAAAATACCTTATCGGTTATGCCTCAAGAGAGTCCTTAATTCTTGAATTTTCGCCAACCTTACTTTCCATAATTTTAGCAGGAAAGGTAGGCTCTTTTATCTCATCAAGTATAGGTACCATGCGTGTTACAGAGCAAATAGACGCCTTAGAAGTTATGGGTGTAAACTCATTAAATTACTTGGTGCTTCCTAAAATTATAGCCACTGTTTTGTTTTATCCTTTTTTAATAACCATCAGTATTTTTTTGGGAATTGTAGGGGGTTATGTAGCTGGAAACATCACCAACCTTGTCTTGTCTGCTGATTATGTTTCTGGCATTAGATATGATTTTGATCCTTTCCATATTACCTATTCTTTAATCAAAACCGCTGTTTTTGCTTTTGTAATTGCCACAATTCCTTCTTATCATGGTTATTTTGTCAAAGGAGGCGCCATAGAAGTTGGGCGTTCAAGCACAAAGGCTGTGGTTTGGACAAGTGTTGTGATTATCTTTTTAAACTACATATTAACACAATTGCTTTTAGGAAAATGATAGAGCTTAGCAATTTACACAAATCGTTTGACGGTGCCTCTGTTTTAAAAGGTATAAATACTACTTTTGAAAAAGGAAAAACTAACTTAATAATTGGTCAAAGTGGCTCGGGTAAAACTGTCCTTTTAAAATGTATGCTAGGCCTTTTTACACCTGATAAAGGCGATATTTGTTACGATAACAGGCATTATAGTAAAATGTCTATTAAAGGCAAACGCAATTTGCGAAAAGAAATGGGCATGCTTTTTCAGGGAAGTGCCTTATTTGATTCTCTAAATGTTGAGAATAATGTGATGTTTCCGCTTAAAATGTTTACTAATAATCCGTATAACGCCATGTTAGATAGGGTAAACACTGTTTTAAAACGCGTAAATTTAGAAAATGTAAACCATAAATACCCCGCCGAACTATCGGGAGGCATGCAGAAACGTGTGGCATTGGCCAGGGCCATTGTTATGAATCCTAAATATTTGTTTTGCGATGAACCCAATTCGGGGCTAGACCCCAAAACAGCTATTGTAATTGACAACCTCATTCAAGAAATAACCAAAGAGTTTGACATCATTACCGTTATCAATTCGCACGATATGAATTCTGTAATGGAAATTGGCGAGAAAATTATCTTCTTAAAAGACGGGATAAAAGCATGGGAAGGCAACAATAAAGAAATTCTACGTACCACTAACGAAGCGGTATCAGACTTTGTTTATTCGTCTGAACTTCTCAAAAAAGTAAGAAAGGCTTATTTGTAATTATTTAGGAATAGCAAGCACCTGAATACTATCTATTTTTAAACGCTTTTTTAACCATAATTTTAATTTAGACATGTCATTTTCTACAACCTCATTAGATAAAGAATCTTTCCATTTTGCTTCAAAGACCACCAAAGTATCTGTGATTGAAAAGTTGGTTTTTATACGTTTATAATAGCTCAATTCTATAAGATTTTCGTAATTAATTTCAGCCTCATCGCTAATTTGATCAAAAGGTATTTGATTGTTTTTTATAACATTAAGTTTACTTTCTAAGTCATTTATTTTAAACTCTTTCTGCTGAATACTCTCATCGCGCGAACCAATTATTTTTTGATTTTGAATGTACAAATCTTTTAAATTGTTTATATCGTTTCTTAAATCGGCATCATCTTTACCTTGTTGCACATTTAAAAAGGTGTTTTTTAAACCTCTTTTTTCTAGATTCGATTGCCATTTTTCTTCATCCGTTTTAGAGACTGTTTTACCAAAAACAAATAAATTAATTGTTCTGTTTTTATAATCTATACTTTGCGAATCATCTATTATGCTTACACCGCTATCCTTAAGTTCTTGAATAAACTCTTGTGCATTTTGCTTAAAATTATTCTCTAAAAACAATCCGTAAAACAAATAAATACTCAAACTAAAAATCACAAAGGCTACAAATGATGCCATTTGTGAAATGCGTTTCCGTTTGGCCGAATTGATGTATTTAACCATAGGAAAACCTAAAAATCGCACCATAAAAAAAGTGGCCAAAGCAATAAAAATACTGTTAATTAAAAATAGGAACATCGCTCCTAAAAAGTAATTTATATTGCCTGTTGCCAACCCAAAACCTGCAGTGCATAAGGGCGGCATTAATGCTGTGGCAATGGCTATCCCAGCAATGGTATTGGTCATTTCTTTGCGCCTACTCAAAGCCACTATTAAAGCCAAACCACCAGCCAGCGCAATGAGCACATCGCGTACATCGGGTTTTGTACGGGCCAATAATTCGGGTGTGGACTCTTTAAAGATAGGGATGCTAAAAAATAAAAAGGACGTTATAACACTGAGCCCAACTGTAACACCAACATTTATTAAGGAGCGTTTAAGGGTATCAATATCATTAATACCTATTGACATGCCAATTCCTAAAATAGGCCCCATTAATGGGGATAGCAACATGGCACCAATCACAACGGCTGTTGAGCTGACGTTTAAACCGATTGAAGCAATTAGTATTGAAAAAATAAGAATCCACGCTGTATGCCCTTTCATTGAGATGTTGTCTTTTACATCTTGAATGGTGCCTTTTTTATCTAAGTCTTTGTTTAAATCGAGTAGTTCTTTAAAGAAATGAATCAAGTTTTGCCAAATACTTTTAAAGTCTTCGACGCCTGATTCTGAAATATTTTCTTGTGAAGATTGTGGCGCTTCCATTTGATAAATTGGCTTTTTACTGTGGGTATTTTTCTTTTACTTCGGCAACTATTTGTTTGATATCTTGTTCTTTAGAACGCGGACAAATTAATAAAACATTGTCTTTTTCTACAATAATAAAATTGTCTAAACCCTGTACAACAACACGCTTTCCTTTTGATGTTCTAAGCAAGTTACCCGAGGCTTCCCTAAAAATAGGTTTGGCATTAATTACCGCATTGTCATTTTCTTGTTTTGGTAATTTTTGATAAAGCGAATTCCATGTCCCTAAATCGTTCCAACCGAATTTTACAGGCAATACAAATACATTTTTAGACTGCTCCATAATACCGTAATCAATAGAAATATTTTGGGCCTCGGTATAATACGATGTGATAAAATTATCCTCTTGATCTGTGTTATAAAAATTCATTCCCTTGTTAAACAAAGTGTACATTTCTGGTAACAAATTTTTAAAAGCCTCAATTATGGCTTTAGCACTCCATATAAATATGCCAGCATTCCATAGATAATCGCCACTTTTTATAAATTCTTTAGCAGTTTCTAAGTTGGGCTTTTCGGTAAAATTCGCAACCTTTTTTATGGCTTCCGCCGAATCTTCAAATTGAATATATCCATAACCTGTGTTAGGCGCATTTGGCTGAATACCCAATGTCATTAGAATAGGGCTTTTTTGGCAAGCTTTAAATGTATGCTCTACATTGTTGATAAATGTGGCTTCGTCGTCAATCCAATGGTCAGAAGGCGCTACTATCATTACAGCATCAGGATTCTGATTGTAAATTTTTAAAGCGGCATATAAAATACAAGGGGCTGTATTACGCATGGCAGGCTCTAATAAAAGCTGTTGGTCTGTAATATTTTTAAGTTGCTCCTTAACAAGTGATTTATACCTTTTATTGGTTGAAATTAATATGTTTTCTGAAGGGATAATACTTTCAAATCTGGCAAATGTTTTTTGTATAAGCGATGTGCCAACACCTAACATGTCATGAAATTGTTTCGGATAATCTTCGGTGCTCATAGGCCAAAACCTTGAGCCAATTCCCCCTGCCATAATTATGGCATAATAATTTTTATTCTTCATCAGTATTATTTTCTATTAAAACAACCTCAGCATTTTGCTGAAATAAATATTTTTTCTGAGTGCGCGTTTCTGTGCATTCATAACGAGACCTTCTTTTGCTTCCGCGATTAAAAATACGTTTATTGTGCACAAATATTGCACCCAATTCTAGCTCAAAGATAAGTTTCTTATCCGATTTTATATCGTAATTGCGTAAAGCTAACGATAAATTTAAATCGGCATCTGTTCTGGCTTTTGGATTTATAAGATATTTTGCCAAAGGCGACAGAATATCGGATGGAAATATATCATCCGACAAGAAAGGCAACATCAAATATTTAAAGGTTTGTTTCCAATAAATTCCGTGTGGCTTGGTAGATCCAAATTTCTTGTGAGTTACCAAATGAGCAATTTCGTGAATAAGTGTTATTAAGAAACGATAGTGATTTAAATCGTTATTGATACTTATTTTATAGCCTTTGGTATTTGATGTTCTAAAATCGCCATGTTTGGTTTTTCTCTGGTTCTTAATTTTGAGTTCAAAAGGGTGCTTTCTCATTAAATCTAAAACCAAACCAAGAGCAGACTGGGGTACGTGTTTTTTAATTTCTATTTCCAAAAAATCTGAATCGTTATGGTGTGGCACTTGACACCTCTATTACTTTACCGTTAAAATATTTTTGTTCTGTGAGCGTAAAATTAACAATATAAGCCGCCATATCTCTAGCTGAAACAGGCGCTTTATAATCTGGGAAGGCTTTGGCTAACATTTCGGTTTGTACAGCTCCTAAAGCCAATGCGTTAAAAGAAATCCCTGTATTTTTATATTCTTCGGCCAGCAATTCGGTCAAATTAATTAGCGCCCCTTTAGAGGAACTGTAAGCTGCCAATCCTGGAAATTTAACGCTTCCACGTACACCGCCAATGCTAGATATGTTAACCACATGGCTCCCTTTTGTAAAAAAAGGCATTGCTATTTGAATGATGTTGGCTACTGCAAAAACATTGACCTTATACACGTCAATAAAATCTTGTGTTGTTGTTTTAGTAAAAGGTTTGTTTACCAAATACCCCGCATTATTTATTAAAACATCAACCTTTTTAAAATGTTTAGAAATGTAATTTTCAATCTTTTTGAGTTGATTTTCATCTGTAATATCAACAGATATTGCAACAATGTTTTTATGGTTTAAAGCTGTTACAGGTTTTGTGTTGCGTGAAACAGCCAATACTTTGTGTCCTGCTTGCGCAAATTGTTTTGCCATTTCAAGACCAATACCACTGCTGGTGCCAGTTATAATTATATTTTTACAGGCCATATATATACTTTTTAATACCAACGAAAAATACAACTTATTTTAATATATTTAGCCTCACTTATGTATTTACAACTTATTTATTATGAAATCATTACACATATCAAAGTAATAAATTATTGACAACTAAAAACAAAAATCCCCAAAAGTACTGATACCTTTGGGGATTTTTTTCTTAACTAATATCAATCTTATTGCAGGTCTAAACTAAGCGCTACATTTACAGTTTTGGCTATTTTTTTAGCAATTTTATCTTTAATAGCTATGTTAAAATCGGCGATAGCGATACTAAATTTTGAACTTAAGTGTAAAATTCCCGTACTGTCTTTTTTAATAAATATTGAACTTTTAACAGATTGACTTACACCATGAATAGACAAAGTACCCTTAACAACATACTCTTGAATTGTGTCTGAAAGTGTTTGGCTGTCAAAATTTTCTATTTTTCCTGTAAATTTGGCTTTGGGGTAAGTATCAGATTCCATAAATTTTTCATTAAAATGTTCTTCCATCAATGATTTTTTAAATCTAAATCCTTTTATTAAAGCCAATACGGCTAAACTTCCATCTTCTTTTAAAATGGCACTTGTTGAAGTGTTTTTTGCAGCAACGGGTTCAAAATTTGCTGTTGAAGCTTCAAAAGTTAAAGTGCCTGTTTTTGTTGTAAACCGTTGTTGTGCTATTCCAGTTAATCCTATGGCTAAAAAAGCTACTAGTAAAATTTTTGTTTTCATATCATTATTTTTAAGCTTAGAGGGTAATATTTTTTATTACTTACACATTCGTTTTTTTAATTCACAAAATTTTAACATTTGCAAGTTTTAATTTAATCTCACGACGAAGTATCTGTAATAGTATATTTAAAAAAATTAAACATCTAGAATCATGAAAAAAAAGATACGCATTGTCATTTTAATTATTGTAATAATAGCGGGGTATAGCGCTTACAAATATGTTTTTAAAGGCCCTAGAGATGTGAGTGCCGAAACAGCCGCGTATGTAACTACTGCCAATTTACTTAAAAGTGATTTTGCAAGCAACCAAACTGTTGCCAATGCAAAATATTTAGGAAAAACCATTATTATTTCTGGTAAGGTAACCGAGAAAACAAAAGAAAGTATCACCCTTAATAATGGTGTTGTCTGTGTGC
The DNA here is from genome assembly GCA_021647405.1 of Flavobacteriaceae bacterium. GTDB lineage: Bacteria > Bacteroidota > Bacteroidia > Flavobacteriales > Flavobacteriaceae > CG1-02-35-72. The sequence continues at coordinate 40,916 of JAKIUU010000015.1, read as the reverse complement.
TTTCGTCCACTGCCAATAATAATATCAAACTAAATACAGATGTGAAAATTAAAGGAAAAGTAGATGGCTTTGATGATTTATTTGAACAAGTAAAACTGACCGAAAGTAGTGTTTTAAACTAATTTTTAATATACCCTTTAGCTGCCCAAACTACAACAACATCAATTAATTTCTGGGGCATTTTACCCGTTTTGGGCATAATAGCAGGATCGCCATCAGGCAATTGTATCCTATTTAAAAGTGAGCCAAATTTAGTCTTGTCTCTAACTTCTAAATATGTTTCAAGCGGAAAAGGTGCAATGGGATTTTGTCCGCTGTTATGACATATCGTACAATTATTATCTATTATTCCTTTAACATTATTGGCATATGTTACTCTATTTATGGCCATTGAATCTGTTAAATCAGATTGGCTATCACTGGCACAAGCCACAAAAAAAAGCACTAAAAAACAATATAAACACTTAAACATAAGTCAATTTATTAAATCAGGTCTCAAATTTACAATTAAATTAAAATTTCTATTTTGTAAGGTGTGGTACATGATTGCGACTAAAATTTATCATTAAAAACGCCAAATGCCATGAAAAAAAAATACACTTTCGCCACTCTATTATTGATACTGTTTTTCTTTTTTTCGACAACAATCAACAGTCAAATTCGTTTTACCAAAGTTGACCCAGTTACCGATGTTATAACCATCCACAATTATGGCAGCACATCTGTTGACATTTCTAATTATCAAATTTGTAGAAGGCGTGTGTATAAAACGCTAAATCTACTTACTATAAATTCTGGTTCGCTTACTTTACAAGCTGGTAGCGACGTTGTTTTAAGCAGTACCGCTTTAGATGCTACAAGTTCAGATTTAGGCTTGTATTTAGACTCAAATTTTACATCCCCATCTTCAATGTTAGATTATTTGCAGTGGGGCACAGGCGGCTTTAGTGGGCGTGAAAGTGTGGCCGTTGCCAAAGGTATTTGGACTTCAGGAACTTTTTTAGGATCTACAGGCCCTTATTTTTACAATGGCAATGGCACTCAAAATGGCATGTCATTTTGGAGCAATACTGTACTTGGGATAAAAGATATTGCTTTTGGAAACCAGACTTATATCTATCCCAATCCTACTAAAAATAGTATTAACATAAAAAATGGCTCCAATCAAAAAATAATACGAACGGAATTATTTGATATTTTAGGAAAACAAATAATTTTAAATAGAAACCTTGTTAACTCAATTAGTTTAAGCAAACTATCAAGTGGTATATATTACATACGTTTAACAGGTAATTTGGGCGCTGTTAGTTATAAAAAAATAATAAAAAACTAATTTTTGGTGTACTTTAAATCAAAAGTCATACTTATATCTCTGTTTTTATTTAGTTTAAATGCCTTCACACAAAATGATTTATTAAAAGAATTAGAAAGCAAATTAAAAATTAGCAATAGCGTTAACAATGCTTTTAAGGCATTAAAAATTGTCAATCTTGAGTCTACTAAATTGGTAGGGGAAGGCGATTTATATTTTATAATTGCCCACAGATTCGGGTCTGTTAAAAATGGCTTAGACGACTTATTTGGTTTGGATGAAGCCACTATTAGGTTCAGTTTTTTTTATGGCTTTAATAAATGGCTAAACCTAGGCGTATCAAGAAGTGAATTTAGAAAAACTTATGAAGCAAGTATTAAATACAGACTAATACATCAAAAAAAAGAAGGCTTCCCTTTTACTATTGTTGGTTTTAGCAGTATTGGCATTAACACAAATATTGACAAAATAGATTTTCCTAAATTAACTTTTAAGCACAGATTAACCTATTTTAATGCGTTACTTATTTCAAGAAAAATCAACAAATTTCTCTCTCTTGAATTTGCGCCCATTTTTATAAAAGAAAATTTTGTTTTAAACGATTTTCAGGCAAACAGCCAATATGTTTTAGCTTTTGGTGGCAGTCACAAACTGAACAAATCGCTCTCATTAAACTTTGATTATGCCTATCACTTAAACAGAACTTCTAATAGTGATTTTAAAAACCCGCTATCAGTAGGTTTAGACATACAAGTTGGGGGGCATATTTTTCAATTAATTTTTAGCAATGCCCAGCCTTTAACAGATGCTAACTATATAACCAATACTACTGGCAATTGGAAAAAGGCAGATATTTTCTTCGGATTTAACTTACTACGTGTATTTTAATCTCTATTAAACCTGTTTTAAAAAATACCTATTTTTACCAATAGAGGGCTGTTCTTATAGTTGTACTTTTATAGGGTCTTAAGGAAAGTATTGTTAAACAATTAAATTCTAAAGCCATGAAAAAACATCTGTATTTTTACCGCATTTTACTTTCAATCCCTCTTATAGCCTTATTGTTTTTTTCATTTAGTAGTGGCGCCCCAAATGCGGGTGTTACAGGTTCGCCAGGCGATGGTTTTGACTGTACCGCTTGTCACACAGGGGCAGATACTTTTACAGCCTACAACTTAGCACTCAACATCCAAACAAACATTCCTTCTGGAGGTTATACATTGGGGCAAACATACACCATAACAGTAAGTCAGACTTATTCTGGTGCCATAGAGCATGGTTTTCAAATTACAGCCGAAAATAGTGTTGCTTCAAAAGTAGGTACATTTGTTATTACTGATGCTCTTCACACCCAAGTTCAAAATTCTGGGGCATTTGTAACACACACAAAAGCTGGTAATGATATAGCTTCTTGGAGTTTTAATTGGGTAGCACCTTCAATTGATAGCGGTGTTATAACTTTTTATGTGGCTTCTATTGCTGGAAACCCTAATAGTTCTGGAGGAACCACAACAACCAATTCGCAAATGACTAAGGCAACACTAACAGTTGGTGGTGTTTTAGCCGTTAATAACAATCAGTTATTAAATTTTAGCATGTATCCAAATCCCAGTGATGGACAAGTTACATTACAATTGCCTTCTGATGTCAATCAAGCCCAAGTAGATATATTTGATTATTTAGGAAAAACACGCATTAAGAAATCTGTCAATGCATCAAACAGCACTATTGACATTTCTAATTTAAACAAAGGCATTTATTTTATGAGAATACAAACCGATTCAAAAATAGGAACAAAAAAATTGATTGTGAGATAAACTTAAATTCGGATAATATTTTTTAAAAAGCGCTGTAAAATCAGGGCTTTTTTATTCTACGCAAACTATTCTTTTAAATTTAAAACACCGTTTTTAATTATTTATTTTCTCTAATGAAAAACTCAATTATCTACCTAATAACTAATTGTATTTGCTATTAATTATATTTTACTTAATTTTGAGGAACTTTTGTTAGTTATTTAATATTTTTAAAATACTGCTTTTTACTAATTGTCAAAATATTTAAAAAGTTTACCTTGCGAGTCTATTACAACTAAACTAAAAATTCAAAAGTTATGAAAAAACATGCCTCATTCTATGCGCTCCTGCTCATCGTCCCTATGGCTGCTTTGGTACTAATGTCTAACAGTAGTGGCGCCCCACTTATAGGTGTAACAGGGTCTCCTTTAGACGAAGCAAATGCAACTTCTTTTGGATTGACTTCTGGATCATGTCTTGCATGCCATGATAACTTAGGTAATTTTAACGCCTCTGCTACCATAACCACAAACATACCCTCTGGTGGGTATGCATTAGGACAAACATATACTGTAACTGTAACACAATCTTCAACTGGTGCTGCAGATCACGGTTTTCAAATAACAGCTGAAAGTGCCGCTGGCTCAAAAGTAGGTGCTTTTTCATTAACAGAACTTATAAATACCCAGGTAGATATTAATGGGCGTTTTGCAACACACACCTTTGCAAGTCACGAATTTGTTGATTCGTGGACTATGTATTGGACAGCACCAGCGTTTGATGTGGGTGTTGTTACTTTTTATGCTGCTGTAGTAGCTGGAAATGATCCTCCTGGTGGCGGTACAACAACTGTAGATACACAGGTGGCTTTTACCAATTATGTTGTTGGTGGTGTTTTAGCCGTTAATAACAATCAGTTATTAAATTTTAGCATGTATCCAAATCCCAGTGATGGGCAAGTTACATTGCAATTGCCTTCTGATGCCAATAAGGCACAAGTAAGTGTGTTTGATTATTTGGGAAAATCGCTCATCCAAAAGCAAATAAGCACTTCGAACAATACTATTGACGTTTCTAACTTAAGTGCAGGTATTTATTTTGTAAGAATCCAAACAGGATCTAAAGTGGGTACAAAAAAACTTGTGGTTAGATAAAAGACCCTTCTTTTTAAATATTTAAAAGGCTGCTATTGTCTTTATTTAAAATTCTTCAGAATGTTGGTAAGCACCAATATCTGGGTTTTGAAGTCTGCTAACTCCTAAAATATCAAAAGGAACTTGGGTTGCCATATTTGCATCAGCCTTACTTATGGCTTCAGAATCTTTACCAATAACCAACTGGTTTAAATCAACATCTTTGAATTGCGCATTGCCATTTAATATATTTAGCGAAAAGAATATTGTATTTTCAAAATCGTAAAGTACATCAGAAGTAAAATTATTATTTACGTCATTAAACTTTATTAAATTATTTTTAAACTGATAATTAAAAACACTGCCCTCTTTTTTATCTAAAATCATTTCAATATTCTGATTGCCATCTACAATACAATTTGTAAAAAGTGCTTGTGATAAATCTCTGGCCTGAAAAACTTCGGTACCATTGGCATCTGTATAACTAAAAAAGTTATTAATTAAAAGGGTTGGAAATTGTCTAAAACCAGCGTTGTAATAATTGGCAAAAGTACAATGTGTAAATGTATAACTTCCGCCAATGGTACACGCTAAAGACGATTGCCCATTGTTGGCGATAACCACATTTTGACCCTCAATATGAGTCTCGCGCCCTAACAGACCAAAATTAGTTGTGTTGTAAATTTCGGTATTGTTAAGTTGTAGTGTTGGTGTGGTTGTACTGCCAATAGAATCTACCAAAATACCAATAATGCTGTTTTTAATTAAAGTGTGGTTAATAGAATTGTTTTGAGAGCCTGCCCGCATCCATATAGTGCCCCACTGACCAGCAACATTATCGAAATTTGGTTCACGTCTGTCTCCTTGAAAAACAACTTTATTATCAAGCGTTCCATTAACCTTTAATGAGGCATTTTTACCGACAATGATTCCCGAGTCTTCATGAAAATATAAATTAACCCCTTCGCCTATGGTCAAAGTGGCATTTTCTGGTACCCCAAGATAGCCGTAAATTACATAAGGCTTGTCATTTGTAAAAGTGGTATTGCCATCAAGTAGAAAGCCATTAATTTTAATAGGCTCTCCGCTGGCATCAACACCTAAAATAATGGTTTCTTTAATACCGTTAGCATCCCGCGAAGGGAATAAAAAATGCGCATCTTGAACCAAAGTTACCAAGTCTACTTTTTGCTCATTAATACCTGTATCAAATAAAATTTTATCGGTATAAAGTGGATTTGTAACAGTGTTAAAATCTATTGTAGTTTCTACAAAAACAAAAATACTGTCGTGTGCTAAAATAGCGATGTCCTGAAAATCTTTACCCGGAATACCATCAACATTTAAACGGTAAAAAGAAGCCAAACCTTTTTCTAAGCTAATACTCGGGATACTAATAGCATCATTGCTCTTATTATACACCTTAAAGCTACGCGTGCTTGAACTGGTATTGCTAAAAATAGTATCTAAGTAAATGGTATCTTTCGAAAAAGTAAGTGTTCCTGAACTTAAAACGGTACTAAAATCTTTTCGGCAAGAGGTATAAAACAAGACACCTATTAAAGCTGTATAAAATAGAAATTCACGTTTAAATTTATGCATAATAATTGAGTGTGGTTTATATAAACGCTCCTAATTCTTAAAAATTTTAATTTCAAATAATTTATCCCAATCTTTTCCTGTAACAAAGAGCCTGTCTGTTTTAGCATCGTAGGCTATGCCATTTAAAACGGCATCATCATCGCTTCCTTTAATTGCTTTATTATCCAATCCTTTTAAATCTATAATACCCTCAATGGTACCATTAACCGGATTGATAATAAGAATGGTATTTTTTTGCCACACATTGGCATATATTTTACCTTTTATATACTCTAATTCATTGAGTTTTTCAACTTTTCTGGTATTGGTATAGGCTTCTATAAAATGGGTTTCTTTTAGGGTTTCTGGGTTTAAAAACCAAATGCGCTCAGTTCCATCAGACTTTATTAAAAATTCTGTATTATGGGTTAAACCCCATCCCTCTCTACTCTGACTGTAGTTAAAATTCTTAACAAAAGAAAAATCGTTCAGATTATAAACAAACCCTATGTTTTCCTGCCAAGTTAACATAATTATCTTGCCGTTAAACACAGTCATCCCCTCGCCAAAATATTGCTTATCAATGTCAATTTTTTTAAGTATTCTTCCTGTTTTTAAATCTACTTTCCTCAAGCTTGATTCGCCCAACTGCCCTGTACTTTCGTATAAATACCCGTTATGATATTCTAAACCTTGTGTAAAAGCAGAGGCATCATGCGGATACGTGTTTACAATCTTATAGCTGTATAATATTGGTTTTTTTTTTGCTAAAAAATAAATGGTATTGGTTAACTTCTTGTGATTTTCATTATAATACACAATAGCTTTTACAGCGTGTTTACCTAATTTTTGATTTGTGATATTGTAAGATTTTGGTAGCTTAATTTTTATGCCATCTAAAAAATAAACAACCGAATCAAATGGTTTACTATTTTTTTCGGAGACACTTAGTATCAACTTTTTATTAATGCTTATTTTCCTCGGCGAATTGAGCTTGAAGCGGTATTTATCACCGCAAGAGTTCATTATAAAGAGGGTTGTCATTAAAACAAAAAAACTTATTTTTCTCATATACAAAAGTCACTTATTAAATTTAATGCAAAATAACTATTTTAATTGTTTGAAAATAAAAAAATATCGTTAAATTTGCACACTCAAAAATAGTCATCGGCTATTTATGAATGACATGCGAAAATAGAAACTTTAAATTACAATCTTGCGATTGTGTTTAATTAAAAATATTAAAATATATTACAATGAGAAAAGGAATACATCCGGAAGGTTACAGAATGGTTGCTTTTAAAGATATGTCTAATGGCGATGTATTTATAACACGCTCTACAGCACCTTCAAAAGAAAATTTAGAATACGAAGGCACTACTTACCCTTTGGTTAAGTTAGAGATATCTAGAACTTCTCACCCTTACTACACCGGAAAAACAAAATTGGTTGATACAGCTGGAAGAATTGACAAGTTCAAAACAAAATACGCTAAGTTTAAAAAATAAACTTTGTTGCATATAAAAAAACCTCGATTTAATAAATCGAGGTTTTTTTATGCTTTTGAAGCAAAAGTTTATATCTTCTTCAATTGTTGTTTTAGCATTTTTACTTGCTCTGCCATCATGTTGTGCTTGTCTAATTTTTTAGCTTCGGCCAACAACATAGTCGCTTCGCGCTTACGTCGTTTGGTCATAGCAATACCTGCTAATTGCAATTTAGCCATGGCTTTGTCATGATTCATAGCCAAGCCAATTCTCAAAGCCTTTTTGAATAACTTTTCGGATTGTGTAATGTTTGTCTGCGATAACATTAATCCTTGTAAAAAGTAAAAATAACCTTCTTGATTTTTTATTAGGGCGCTCGTCGGATTTTTAATTCGGTCCAACCATTTTCCTGCACCTTCAAAATCTTGTTTTCGCAATCTTAAAAAAGCAAGTAAAAGAATTTCATTCTTAAAATAAAAAAACACAAATACACTGGCTAATAAAACCAACGAAATGCCATTCATTATGTGCGATTCTATAAATTGCATAACAGACCAAACCACTATGGCCGTTGCTATTATTAATTTAATATACTTATTAAACATGGCTATTTTTTATTTTTTGAAATATTTTTTATATTTATAATAGCCCGCTAAACTTAAAACTGTGGCTAATATGAGTCCGTTATAAATACTCATCGGTATTTCAGCTGTTTCTCCTGCGGCATACGAGTGCAATCCAGAGAGTAAATGATTAACACCTAAATATGTCATTAAAATTGAGGTAAAAGCAAAAACCGATAAGATATTAAAGGCCAATCGACCTCTTAACCCTGGAACCAAACGCGCATGTAAAACAAACGCATAAACCATGATGCTAATTAGTGCCCAAGTTTCTTTTGGATCCCATCCCCAGTAGCGGCCCCAACTTTCGTTAGCCCACATACCGCCTAAAAAGTTTCCGATGGTTAACATTACCAAACCAACAGTTAATGACATTTCATTAATAATGGTAAGTTCTTTAATGGTTTTATCTAATTTTTTCTTATTGTTCTTATTAACTAAAGCAAATAATAACAAAGATATCATACCTAATATTAGACCGAGTGTAAAGGGTCCATAACTGGCTACAATAATAGCCACATGAATCATTAACCAATAAGAGTCTAAAACAGGCACCAAGTTTCCGATAGCAGGATCCATCCAATTCCAGTGTGCTATCATTAAAATCATTGATGTTACAAAGGCAGTTGCAGCAATGGTTAAGGTAGATTTTCGTCCAAAAATCAAACCAAATAACATGGTGGCCCAAGCCACATAAATCATAGATTCGTAGGCATTACTCCAAGGTGCATGGCCACTTATATACCATCTAATACCCAAACCTACAGTGTGATAAGCAAATAAAAGCAACACACTTAAGGCACTTAATTTAATAAGTGCTTTGATTAATTTGCCATCTTTAAATATTTGCATTATTACAAATACAAACATTAAAGTACCTGCTAACATATATTTCCAAAACAAGCCTTTAAAAATATCGTATTTATTATAAAATAATTCCAAAGAAACTTTGCGTTTAGAAGGCATTACTGAACTGCCATATTTTTGTTGAAATTTAGAAATGTTTTTTAACACCAAATCTGCAGTGGTGTAGCGGTTTGATTCCCTAGCGTTAGAAAGGGCTTGTCCGTAAAGCGAAATGGCACTTGCAACAAAAAGTGAGTCTTTTCCTTTAAACCCAGCAGTAGCTACGTCGTTAAAAGAATACCACTTATTATTAGGGTCATTTGGCAAAGGAAAGAGCCTAAACATTGCCCCATTTATAACGTTATAGAGTAAATTAATACGTCTGTCAACTTCAATTACACTTTGTTCAAATTTATTTTTAATTTTCTGTTTGTTAGCATTTTCAACTATAGATAAAATCTTGTATCTGCCATTAGCATCAAAAAAGTCAACAAACCTAGCGTATTTTTGCTTTTCTGGTACGTTTATAATATTTCTGAGCTTGGTATTATCAGATTTTATATAAATAAAAGGCACATAAAACCAAGTTCTAGGGCTTATTATCATTGATAATATAGCTTGATTTGGATTGTAATTTTGATAATTTTCATGTTTGCTTACTTTTCGCATTAACTCAGATGCAAAAGTATTTATTGGCAACATCCTCCCTCTAGAATCTTGCACAACCAAACGTCCAAATTTTTCGGCTTGAACTTCATCAAAAGTCGTTGCTTTTAATATTGAATCAATAGTTGTAGTACTTGGCATATTTTGGCCAAAACTATTCAAACCTATTAGTAAAGCTATTACAGCAATTGTTTTTTGCTTTTTTAATTTGGCTAATTTATCTTTAAGAACTGAAAAACGGGTATTCTTAACAAAGAAAATGAGTATCAAACCCAAATACAAGAACCCATATCCTATGTAGGTAACCCAAGTACCCCAAAAATCATGATTTACAGAAAGTCTGGTTTCTTCATAAGTTGACGTGATATTATATGAAGACTGGAAAAATTTATATCCTTTATGATCTAATATATGATTCATATATATTCTAAAATCAAATACTTCATCTTTATCAATAACTGTGATTTCACTGGCATACGATTTGGGACTCATAGAGCCTGGATAACGGTCTAATTGAAAATCTTTTAATTTTAAAGAAAAAGGCAATTCAATTTGTTTTGCACCATAACTCAATCTGATATTTAATCCACCTAAACTTATAACTTTAGGCCTGTTAAGATAAAATTTACCCCCGTATAATTTGGTGCTTTTGGTTTTATTATTAACAGTTACCGACACTTCTAACATGTCTTGAGGAAACTTATTCTTATTACCACTTACAATTTTAACAAGGCCTTTGGTTGGAGGCTCTGGCACAACAAACCTTGTATTTCCGATAGTATAAAGCGAACGCAACTGAAAAAATTGCGCACTGTCTTTAACAACAGTTCCTTTAAATCTATCAGCCATACGCATAAAATTACCATCTGAGGGCGTTTCAATGGTAACGGTACCATTTTCAGCATTCGTCCTAAAATTTATGGCGCCTTTTTTATAGTTATTAAAACTAATTAAGGTATTGTGAACATTAATAATCTCACCGCTTTTAATATAATGGTCATGTCTTGAGCCGCCACCCGATTCTACAAGGTGTAAAAAAACATCTCCTGTTTCAGAAGCTTCCAATTTTTCAGTGGCATTGGCAATATAATTTACATACGAAATTTCAACAGGTTGGCCTTTAAACTCAGTATTTATATCAAAATTATTGCGTCCAATTCTCGAAAGAACCATCCTTTTATAAATCGGTGTTTTTTGATCTTTATTATCATCAATAAGTACTTTTAAAAATACCTTGTCGGATAACATTACATGCGAAGTTTCGCCTTCTTTAATGGGCATCATGCCTTCAAAACTGGAATAACGTGTAATTCCTGCGCCAATTATCACAAAAATAAAAGACAAATGAAACATCAATACCACCCATTTTTCTTTTCGCAACAATCTGTATTTTGAGATATTATAAATAAAATTGATGACAAAAACCACCATAATTGCTTCAAACCACCAGGCATTATAAACCAAAGCCTTAGCTGTTTGTGTGCCATAATCATTTTCTATAAAAGTAGCCACCGCCATCGAGGTGCCAAAAACCAGAAACAAAATGGCTGTCAATCGTGTTGACGCTAATAAATTGAGAATTTTTTTCATGTGTTTTTAGTATATGATTTTTTTAGAGTTTACAAATTTAGAGATTATAAATTTAAATCAATGTTTAAAAATCTAGTTTAATTAACAATCCCATTAAATAATCTTTTATTGCCAAATAATAAAGCCTCAAAAATTCATTCCCTCATTATATAGGTTTTTTCGAAATTTAAATATCTTTATAAGAAGTTCTATGCAAAATTACTTTTAGCACAAGTACAAGTCAATGATTTTCATCATTTTTATACAAAATCCTTTTTTATGAAAATGATGTTTATTCAAGAAAATCTACTAATTTTGCAACAAATTAAAGTTTTAATGAAAACTTATTGTCTGTTTTTTTTTCCTACCAACGTTTTTTTGAATATAAAAAGACGTGACTGTTTCTACATCTAAGAAATCCTGCCTTTAAAATACCTTTTTTAACTTAACAATTGGTACTAAATATTCTTATATTATAACATTTAATTATGAAATTACCCTACGCAGAACCTTATAAAATTAAAATGGTAGAATCTGTAAAACGTTCTACAAAAGAACAACGTTTAAAGTGGATTAAAGAAGCCCATTACAACCTATTTAATTTAAGCTCCAATAAAGTTTTTATCGATTTACTAACCGACTCTGGCACAGGCGCTATGAGCGATAAACAATGGGCAGAAATGATGATTGGCGACGAAAGTTATGCCGGTTCTTCATCCTTTCATAAACTAAAAGATACCGTCAAGAAAATAACTGGATTCAAATATTTTCTACCCACACATCAAGGCCGTGCAGCCGAAAACGTTTTGTTTTCAGCTTTGGTAAAAGCTGGTGATGTTATTCCAGGAAATTCGCATTTTGACACCACAAAAGGGCACATTGAATTTAGACAAGCTGCGGCAATCGATTGTACTATTGATGAAGCTTTTGACACAAGTAATCCACATCCTTTTAAAGGGAATGTTGACCTCAAAAAACTTGAAGCTGTTTTTAAAACACATCCCAAAGAAAAAATTCCATTTTGCATTGTGACCATTACCTGCAATAGTTCTGGCGGTCAACCTGTTTCTATGGAAAATATCAAAGCTGTTTCTGCTTTGTGTAAACAACATGAAATTACTTTGATTTTTGACGCAGCCCGATTTGCAGAAAATGCCTACTTTATCAAAAAACGTGAAACTGGTTTTGAAAATAAAACAATCAAAGAAATTACCAAAACATTCTTTAGCTTTGGAGATGGCATGACGATGAGTTCAAAAAAGGATGGCCTTGTAAATATGGGTGGTTTTATAGCGCTAAACGATGAAGAAACCTATAAGAAAGCAATTACTTTTAATATCATGTTCGAAGGGTTTATAACTTATGGCGGCATGAATGGCCGCGATATGGGGGCACTTGCAGTTGGTTTAGACGAAGCAACAGAATTTGATTATCTTGAAAGTCGGGTTGAACAAATTGCTTATCTAGGAAAAAAAATAGTAGCATTTGGCGTACCCGTACAAAAACCTTTTGGAGGTCATGCCATTTTTTTAGATGCCAATAAATTTGTACCTACCATTCCACGAGAAGAATATCGCGCCCAAGCTTTGGCAGTCGAGTTATACATTATTGGGGGTATAAGAGGGGTAGAAATTGGTACTATTTTAGCCGACAGAGACCCCATAACAAGAGAGAATCGTTATCCAGATTTAGAACTTGTAAGACTTGCCATTCCGCGCCGTGTGTACTCTTATAATCATATGGATTATATTGCTGCAGTATTAAAAAACATTTTTGACTCTCGTAACGAAGCCAAACATGGCTATAAAATTGTAGAAGAAGCGCCTATTATGCGGCATTTTACTGTAAAGCTAGAAAAAATTTAAAATTTCTTATATAGAGAGACATTGCTTATCTTTGCAAAAATATTTTAACAATGCTAAGTCACGCCTCGAAATACGCCATAAGAGCTGTCATTTTTTTGGTTTTACATTCTGACAAACAAAAAAAGTTAGGAGTTAAATACATTGCTGAAACTTTAGGGATTCCTGAACCTTTTTTAGCAAAATTACTTCAGCAATTGGTGCGTGGTAATTTATTATCATCTGTTAAAGGTCCGAATGGTGGTTTTTACATTAGCGATGCCAATGAAAAAAACAATATGTGTCAAATTATTGAAGAAATTGACGGCCACCCTTTATTTGACACTTGCTTTATGGGATTAGATGCCTGTAGTGCTACAAACCCATGCCCTTTGCATCACTTAGTAGTTGATTTTAAAGAAAATTTACTTGAAAAATTTGAGGTTCTTAGCTTGAAAGAGTTTGCCGAAGATCTTAAATTAAAAGGTCAGTTTCTAAATTAATAAAAAGCTAGGCTTTTTTATTAGCTACATAGTCCTTTACAGATAAAGGACCTGGCCCAAAAACAAAAAAAACGCAGAGTAAAAATAAAACCAAAGAAGCCAATTCAAAAGATTGACCACCCATCATTAATTTTGTATGCGCATATACAAAGAAAGTTGCACTAAAAACAATGGGGATTTGTACCAGTGCGCCCAGACGTGTAAAAAACCCAATACACAACAAAACCCCTCCTATTAAATGGGCAATACCCACCAAAGAAACCCACATATACAACTCGCGCGCTACACCTAATTCAATAATAGACTCTGGGTTTGCTAAGATCATCCAGCCTCTTACAAATAATGCAATGCCTAAAAATATTCTAATTAATGCATAAGCCATTCCGTTTTTAGCATCCATTTTTGTAATAAGTGTGTTTATCTTATCCATAATTGTAAAGGTTTAAATTTAGGTGTTCTCAAAACTACAAAAAAAAATGCAATACTTGTGATGGTGATTTTATTGAAGATATTATATATATTTTTATCTAAGCGATACTTTCTATTAGAATTTCTAAAATACTTATGGCTGCTTTCGAAATTTTTGTGCCTGGACCAAAGACACCTACCACACCCATCTCAAATAAATACTGATAATCTTGTGCTGGAATTACACCGCCAGCAATAACCATTATATCTTCTCTGCCATAATCTACCAAAGCCTTTATAACTTGAGGCACCAAGGTTTTATGACCTGCAGCTAACGAAGAAATTCCCAGAACATGTACATCGTTTTCTACAGCTTGTTTGGCAGCCTCGGATGGTGTTTGAAACAAAGGCCCAATATCAACATCAAAACCCAAATCGGCAAAACTCGTAGCCACCACTTTAGCCCCTCTGTCATGACCATCTTGACCCATTTTAGCAACCATAATACGGGGACGACGGCCCTCTAAATCGGCAAATTTATTGGCTAAATCTTTTGCTCTCTTAAAGTCGGCATCATTTTTTATGGCTTTACTATACACTCCTGTAATTGATTTTATGGTGGCTCTATGGCGGTTAAAAACATGTTCTAAAGCGGTAGAGATTTCGCCCAAGGTTGCACGTTTTTCCGCCGTCGCTACAGCCAAAGCTAATAAATTTTCGGCACCTGTACGCGCGCCCTCTGTTAATTTTTCTAAAGCCCTATCAACCTCCGATTGATTTCTGTTTTTTTTAAGCGTATTTAAACGTTTTATTTGCGAAGCGCGTACTGCTTGGTTATCTACTTCTAAAATTTGTAAAGGATCTTCGTGTGCTAACTTATAATCATTAACACCTATTATTTTATCTTGACCGCTATCAATTTTGGCTTGTTTTTGGGCAGCCGCTTCTTCTATACGCATTTTAGGAATGCCTTTTTCTATGGCTTTTGTCATGCCCCCTAAGGCTTCTACCTCTTCAATTAAATCCCAAGCTTTTTGGGCAATCTGATTTGTGAGTTCTTCAACAAAATGACTTCCTCCCCAAGGGTCAACAGTTTCTGTAATACCTGTTTCTTCTTGTAAAAATAGCTGTGTATTTCTAGCAATTCTTGCCGAAAAATCTGTTGGCAGAGCAATAGCCTCATCTAAGGCATTGGTGTGTAAACTTTGTGTACCTCCTAAAGTAGCCGCCAATGCCTCAACACATGTGCGTGCAACATTGTTAAAAGGGTCTTGTTCTGTTAAACTCCAACCACTTGTTTGGCAATGTGTTCTTAAAGCCAACGATTTCGGGTTATTTGGATTAAATTGTTTTATGATTTTTGCCCAAAGTAATCGGCCCGCACGTAGTTTAGCTATTTCTTTAAAATGATCCATCCCTATGCCCCAAAAAAAGGACAAACGCGGCGCGAATTCGTCTATTTTCATACCCGCTTCTAGACCTTTACGAACGTATTCCAAACCATCGGCCAAAGTATAAGCCAATTCAATTTCGGGTGTAGCGCCTGCTTCTTGCATGTGATATCCTGAAATAGAAATACTATTAAATTTAGGCATTTTTTGTGCTGCAAATTCAAAAATATCTGCAATGATTTTCATGGAAGGCTGTGGTGGGTAAATGTAGGTATTGCGCACCATAAACTCTTTTAAAATATCGTTTTGGATGGTTCCCGAAAGCTGATCGAGTTGCACACCCTGTTCTTTGGCGGCTACTATATAAAAAGCTAAAATGGGTAATACAGCACCGTTCATTGTCATAGAAACCGACATTTTATCGAGGGGAATTTTATCAAAAAGCAACTTCATATCTTCGACAGAATCTATGGCAACACCTGCTTTACCAACATCTCCTTGAACACGTTCGTGATCGGAATCATAGCCCCGATGCGTCGCCAAATCAAAAGCCACAGACAAGCCTTTTTGCCCTGCTGCCAAATTGCGACGGTAAAAGGCATTGCTCTCTTCTGCCGATGAAAAGCCTGCATATTGGCGTATTGTCCAAGGGCGGCGTACATACATAGTGCTGTACGGCCCTCGTAAATAAGGGGGTACTCCAGCTACAAAATCTTCATGCCCAAAGTTTTGAGTTTCGGGTTTTGAGTTTTGCGTTTTGAACTTTATATGTTGTAGGTTTTTTCTGGACATTTTATTTTTTGGTTTCTTTGGCTAATCTTTCCTGTTCTAATTTTTCTGCTAAACGTTTTGGCACAATAGGTTGAATAAGTGTTTTATGAGGCCTTGTTTTGATAAAAGGATACAATTCTAAGTCATCAGCCATTTTATCTTCAGGATTTGGATATTTATTGCTGCCAATTAAATTTAATTCCCCACTGTCAAATTGAGTTTGTTCTTTTTGAGCATTCTCTTTTATTTTACGCTGTATAACGCCCGAAAATAATTGATTTACAAAACCACCTTTTTGTTCTATTTCTTTAAATAACTGTAAAGCTTTTTCGGCTATTTGTACGGTTAAAGTTTCTATATAATAAGTACCCTTTACTACTTTTTGTGCTTCTTTAAAAAAACTTTCTTCTTGTAAAATTAACAACTGATTTCGGGCAATACGCTCACCAAATTCATTCGATTTATGAAACATAGCATCATAAGCCACATTTCCAATACAATTGGCACCTCCCAAAATGGCGCTCATACATTCGGTTGTGGTGCGTAGCATATTGACGTTGTAATCGTAAATAGATTTATTCCGCAGTGTAGGTTGCACAAATATTTCTGGAACCATGTCAAAATCATACTCATTTGTTATCAAATCAAATAAATATCTAAAGGCACGTAATTTGGCTATTTCGAGAAAATAATGGCTTCCAACGGCAAAGGTGAATTGTATCTTATCGGATTTCGAATACGGTAAAACACCTTCTCCAAAAGCGTTTAAATACTCATTGGCATGTGCCAGAGCATAAGCCACTTGCTGGACTATATTAGCCCCTGTATTTTGATATAGACTAACATCAACACCTAAAAAAGACATCTTCTTGGGTGATTCTGACAGTATTTGAGCCAAAATATTATGGTCTTTTTTCTTATTAAAAAACCAATTACCCGTTTTGGCTAAATGGCCAATAATGTCAATATTAAAAAAAACAGTATGTTGAGAGCTGTTCTTTATAAGGTCTGCCACAAAACTTTGAGAGAGAAAATTGATTTTAAAATAGGTGGTTTGACATTTATTGGCAATACCCTTAAAAAGTGTTTCGAAATCAAATGGGGCATCGGCAATAAATTTAAGTGCTGTGGCGCCTCTTATTAAAGCCTCCTTTGCCAACTTGTTGGCTATTAAAACATCGTCAATATAAATAGTCTGACAGATTTTAAAAGCCTCTTTAGGTATTTTAACCTCTAAAAATTGGGCTGTATCTTTATGATAGAAGGGTTTAATAGTTAGGGCTTCGTTAGTTTGAGTTAAAAGGGTACTGTTAAAATCGGCTCCTTTTAAGTCGAACTGAATCTTTTGTTTCCACTGCTTTGCAGAAACAGGACCGAATTCCTCAAAAGTAAGCTTAGCCATAGGTTATTTATTTACAGTATCGAACTCAATTATATAGACATCTTCGCTATCGCGTTTAAAAAAATAAGTTTCGCGGCCATATTTTTCAAGTTGGTTGCTATCTCTTAACTGATTGATTGTTTTTTTGTCTTTTTCAATTTCTTTAGAATAGTATTTAATAGATTTTTCTAGCTTGGCCTTTTCTTTGTTTAAATCGCGATGTGTAAGGTAAGAATTCTCATCAAAAAAAAGCATCCACACAATAAATACAAACAAAATAAGCAGGTACTTATTGCTTATAATTTTAACCAGTTTATGATGTCTAAATTGCTTTAGGGTCATAAGCGTTCGTTAATCACCGTTCGTACAATATCAATGGCTACCGTATTATATCGGTCATTCGGAATAATAATATCGGCATAATTTTTAGTGGGCTCAATAAATTGTTGGTGCATGGGTTTTAAGGTGTCTTGGTAGCGTGCCAACACCTCGCTAACATCACGTCCGCGTTCAGCAATATCACGGCGCACACGTCTGATTAAACGTTCATCGGCATCTGCATGAACAAATATTTTAATATCGAATAAATCGCGCAACTCGGACGTATTAAAAATTAAAATACCCTCTACAATAATTACTTTTTTAGGATGTGTAACATGAACATCGTCAGTACGGTTATGGGTTACAAACGAATAGATAGGCTGGTTGATAACCTTGCCGTTTTTAAGCGTTTTTATATGGGCTACCATCAAATCGAAATCTATAGCCTCTGGATGGTCAAAATTAATTTTAGTGCGCTCTTTATACGATAAATTGGTTGTCTTTTTGTAATATGAATCTTGCGAAATAACGGTAACCTCATCGGCAGGTAATTCGTTTAAAATCTGATTTACAACGGTTGTTTTACCACTTCCTGTACCACCGGCAATACCAATTACTAACATATTAAAAGTTTTTTATATGTTTACAAATTTAAGAAATTAAATGGGTAAATAGATGTGGGTATTCCTTATTTGTTAAGCAACGATGCCATCATTATCTCTTATATCTTCATAAAATTCAGCAAAACACACTTGTGCATAAGGACCAAGCCATAAAAACCCGATTCCTAAAGTTAAAATACTAAGTATAAACCAACCTATAAAGCTAAAGCCCAACAAGAAATATTTCCATTTATAACCTTTCATCATGGCTTCACTTTTCTCAAGGGCTTCCTTAGCACCTACAGATTTATCATCAGCTAGAATATAGAAGATTTGTGAGTAGGCAAGTGCCTTGATTATGCCTGGTATAATTAATAATAGCGTCCATAAGAACACAAAAACCACCATTAAAAGATAGGCCCCCAATGCTGTTCCAAAATTCTGAAATCCATCAAAGAGTTGTTCTAATCGCACATTTTCTCTTCTTGCTATGGCCAATGTAAAAATTGAAATTCCAAGAGCCATTGGTCCGCTAATTATTAATGTTACACCTCCTCCAAAAATTGGAATTGCCATTTGTATGCCACCAAGTAATATCATATAAACTAAAAAAGTTCCAATGGCTATACCCCATTTATCCGACAAGGCTTCTCTAGCTTGTGCTCTTAATTCGCTGTTTAATTTAGTCATTATATTCAATTAAAATACTGTAACAAATATAGTTAATTATCTATCACTGTTATATGAAAATTAATTATCAGGATTAAACCTATAAGCCTTAGTACTATCTCGCTCTACCAAAGTTGTTTTCATGAGTTTTTGTTCAAATTTGGTATTTTCTTTGTGTTTTAATTTATCTAATAAAAGTTGAACGGTCGCTTTGCCTATTAGTTCTCCATGTTGGTTTAAGGTTGTTAAAGATGGGGTAAGGTTGGCGGCCATTTTTTCGCTTGCATAACCAATAACAGCCATATCTTTTGGTAAATTATACCCTTTAAATTTGGTTACTTTATATGTTGCCAAAACGGCATCTTCATCTAAAGCTAAAATGGCATTTACTTGTTTATTTTTTAATAGATTTACTATTTTGAAATCTATATTTGAAGTGGTGCCTATAAGGAGTAAATCTTTGTCAATAGTTTTAAAGAATTCGTCAACAGCTCTTTTATAACCTTCCATTCTCAATTTCCCCACACTTAAATGATTTATAGTAGAAACAACTGCAATGTGTTTGCATTTTAAATTTATTAAATGTTTTGTTGCATTATATGCCGCCTCAAAATCGTTAACACATACCTTATCGCATTCAATAGAATCAGTTACCCTATCAAACATAACCATTTTTTTATCTTCTTGTAATGCTTCAGAAAGATGACTGAATTCTTTCTTTATTTGTGTTTCTTCGGCCAATGCCAAGACAAAGCCATCAACCATACCACTGGTTAGCAAATCAATACTGTTAACTTCTTTTGTAAAAGACTCATTAGAAAAACTGGTAATGATGTTATAATCTTCTGCTGTAGCGACACTTTCTATACCTTTTAAGACTTGTGCAAAGAAAAAGTTTTGGATGCTTGGCAAAATTACACCGATGGTTTTGGTGGTCCCCGATTTAAGATTTACGGCGAGTTTATTGGCTTTATAATTGTGCTTTTTGGCAAACTCTTGTACCTTTTTTTTAGTAAGCGCGCTTATTTCGTAACTGTTGTTTAAGGCTTTAGATACTGTCGATTTAGAAACGCCCAATTGCTTGGCAATTTCACTTATATTTAATTTTTTAGGTATTTTATTCATTAGAGGGAAATTGGTTATATTTTACATAAATAAACTAATTGTGATAATAAAATTCTCTTTTTAGCATTTTTTGAGGGTCCCCTCCTATAAAAATTTTAAAATCGCCATTCTCTGTAATCCATTTATTTTTTAAACCTACACTTGCAATATCTGATGAAGATATATTAAAGCTAAGCGTTTTTGTTTCTCCGGGGTTTAGCATTATTTTAGTAAAACGTATCAGTTTTTTCGAGTCAGGTGAAACAGTAGCTACCATATCTTTGCTGTATACTTCAACAATTTCTTTGCCCCTTAAACTGCCTATATTTTTTACATCTATTTTTAACTTAAGAACTTTATTGGCTATTAATGTATCTGTACTAATTCTTAAATTACTATATTCATACATTGTATAAGACAAGCCATAACCAAACTCGTATTGTGGATAAAAACCATTATATTTCCAACTTACATCTCTAATATCTGTCTTCTTATGATAATACGTTACATAATTTCCTGAATATTTTGGATATGTAAACGGCAATTTACCACTCGGATTTATTTTTCCAAATAGAATATCAGCAATAGCACGTCCGCCTTCTTGCCCTGGAAGGTAAGCCATAATTACACTCTTAACTAAAGGTTCAATTTCTCTAATAATACGTGGCCTACTCTGTACCATAACTAATATAATTGGTTTTTTTGTTTTGGCTAGTTTAATTATTAGTTCTTGTTGTGCTTTTGGCAATTGCAGTTCATTTATATCTGAGGGTTTTTCTGTTGATGGAATCTCGCCTACACAAGCGATTATATAATCAACATTTTTTGCCTCGGCAATTGCAAGGTCTGTATTTAAATCTTTTTTGTAGCCTGTTCCTTGTACATAAACTACATTTTTTACTCCCACTTGTTTTTTAATTGCTTGTAATATGGTTAATTTATTTTTGTCTGTAAACGCTGTATCTCTTCCCAAAAACGAGCGCGACCAAGCGCCATTTAAAATATTCATTGAGTTTGATGCATACCCAGTAATTAAGAATTTTTTATTTTTATTTAGTGGTAAAGTATATTGTTCGTTTTTTAAAAGTGTTATAGCTTCTGTAGCAGCCTTGTAGTTGGTTTCTATATGAGATTTAGATGCAAATTCGGTATAATTACTGGGGTTATTGTAAGGAACCTTAAAAAGGTTTAGGTAAAATTTAAGACGTAAAATTCTGGTTACGGCATCATTTATCCTACTTTCAGAAATTTCATGATTTTTTACCAAATCAATAATTAAATCAACAACCTTTGCATCGTAAGGGTTCATAATTAAATCGAGCCCTGCATTTACAGCTTTTTTGGTTGCTTCTCGTAAATTTCTAGCCGATTGGTGTCCCTTAACCAAAAAAGCGATATCGTCAAAATCAGATATAACGACTCCTTTAAAGCCTATCTCTCCTTTTAAGATATTGGTAATGTAGTATTTATTAATAATGCACGGAATACCATTAACGGCATTAGAACTTATCATAACAGCCATAGCACCATTATCTATGGCTTTTTTAAATGGTGGTAAGTAATATTGTCTTAAACTCCTTTCGGGAATCAATGCGTTTGATCTGTCTTTTCCATTTCTGCCAGCCCCATAGCCTAAAAAATGCTTTAAACAAACTGCTGTACTTGTTGTATCTTGTAATCCATTGGCTTGAGATCCTTCAATATAGGCCTTAGTCATTTCTGAGATTAGATAAGGATCTTCTCCAAAACTCTCTCCTATCCGACCCCAAATTGGATTCATAGCCACATCGGCATTTGGATTAAAATTCCATGGCAATGAAGCCGACCTAGATTCATAAGAGGTTATCTCAGCTGTTTTTTTTATCAATCTTGTATTCCATGTAGCAGCTAAAGCAAGCTCTTGCGGAAACATGACTGACCCATTAACATAATTTGCACCATGTATATTATCAATACCGTATAAGGTTGGGATTCCCAATCTTGTTTTTTTAATAGCTGCTTCTTGAATTGTTTTAACAACTTTATACCATTCTTCTTTATTTAATGGATACCCTGGAGTATTATGGATAGAACCGATACCATAAGATATAATGTACTTTTTAAAACGCACAGCATCAAAAATAACTGTATCTCGAGAATCCCAGTAATCACCTGACAATAAAGATGGCAGTCCGATATTCATCATTTGCCCTGCCTTTTCTTTAAGGGTCATTTTTTTTAAAATATCTTGTATGTTTTTTTCAATTTTAGCCTTCTCTAAAGAGCTGTTCTTTAGAGTGCTGTTATTTTTTGATGGTGCTTTAACACACTGGATAGAAAGTGCTGAAAATACTAAAATTGTTACTAATTTCCACATAAAGAATTGGTCTTTAAAGGTGAATCGGATAAGATAATTATAAATTGTTAGCCTAATAATTTAGCTCAAATATATACATAATTTACGTATGTTAATAACTGGCTATTTTTCTATTAAAATCTTTACTCCGTAACTTACATCACTGTTATATTAGTCATTTTATAAACTAAACCACTATACACTGAAAGTACATAGGTTTATGTATAGAATGAAATTCTATTTTAAAATTATTGATAGGGGCTGAACTACTTTGGACAGCAAACTTCAAACCTTAAAATTTGTAGAAACTAAAAGTTTTGTACTAAAATTACATGGTTTTTACTAACGAATGAGACCTAGAGAACATGTTGTTTCTTAATCAGTAAAAATCACAAATATATTGCATGTCTTATTTGCAGTATTTTTTAGATAAATATTTAATATATTAAATTCCGTTCTTATTAAATTTAACTTTTACACTTAAAATAGCAGCCATTCTACCAAATATTTGGAGACTCAATTCTCTACTAAGTGTCAAACCTTCTATACTTTCTTTACGGCCATTGGCAAATAAAACATCAATTTTATTTTTATTTGAAATATTATAAATTACAGGAACTTGGCAATAGGTAAATGCCAAACTGTCTCTTTTGAGCTGAATTTGCTTTTGATTTTTATCAACATCTATATATGAAAATGTTTTAGATTCTCTTAAAAACTCCTTGGCCTTTAGTAATCTCGGACTAAACATCAGTTGCCCATGATTTACAAAAACGCCAAGTTCTCTAAATCTAATTAGAATATCTTCTTTAACCTGACCTGTCATACCGGGTTGTTGGGCCCCTTTACCGGCAGGGGTATGTGAATAAGGGTCGGTTGGGAATGCCCCATATAATTCAGGGGGTTTATGAATACCAATACCCTCATTAATTTCGTAATAATGATTGCGTAACTTTTTTACTAAAGTAGCCTCCTCGCAATCATTCATAGCTTTTAAGCACGTTTCTTGAACAGCCAATAATAATTTAGAAACCATATGCCAATAAATAGACCCCAACCCTTCGTAACCGTAAAATGTACCTGACCTTCCTGTAAAGGATTTGTGGTTAAAGACCGCTTCAAAAATGGTTAGCAATAAAGGTTTTTCCTTTTCAATAAGTGATTTATATTTGTTTAAAGGTAATTGCATTAAGGCTTCTTTAAGACTGTTGGCATTGTTAAAATTAGCATTAAAATGATGGTTGCCAAAAACGTCTTTTTCAATAATATGTGTATTACCATCCTTTAAAAGTTGCCCTAATAATTTTGACTGTTTTACTTTAGGGGTTGGTATGATATTTCGTTTCTCAAATCCTGCTCGCTTTTTGTTGGGATATAACAAATAACTGTTTTGATCTTGTCTAAATAACGCACTCCTTTTTAAAGCATTTAGCAATTCTAAACTTTCTTGAGCATTTAAATATCCTGAACTTAATATCGCTACTTGTCCTTCTAACATTTCAGGTAAATATGAAATAGAAATTTCATATTTATTTTTTATAGTCATCAGATTATAAGCGTGATACAAATTATCAGGTCGTTTGTTGGCTCTTATGGTATGGTCAATAAATTGCAACATTACTTTACAGAAGTATTGAATATCATTTTTAGAAATACTTTCTTTTTTACCCGAGAACCCTTTATCATAAATACACATTCTATAATCACTTCCGGCATTACCCAAACTATCTGCTATTATTTTTCTATTTTTATCTGAAATTTTTGATGACAGTAAAGATTTATTATGCTTGAGTGTATTTATTATATTATAGAAAAACAAAGTTAATTCTTCAGAAATTTCAAATTGTTCAATATTTGAATTTGAAAGAGTTTTATCAAAGAATATTAGAAAACGATTTAAATAATATAAGGTTACCATAGAAATGCCATTTCCTACTAATGCATTGTTTGCATCATTCCATTCTGGTCTTTGCGTATTCATCCAAATACCTGCTTCGGGAATAAAATTTGAGACCTTTGCCAAAACAGTTGCCAATAATTTTTCAATTAAATTAACCTTATAAATAAGCGCAGTTTTTGAGCTTATCAAAGTGCCATCGCTACCCCATTCATTTTTATTTTTTTTTATTTTTTCATCAAGATTATAATCGAAAACGATGGTGTCTTTTGGGTTCTTTAAGATGTCGGCATAACTCTTTATTTTATAAGGTATATTGGCATATACAAAAACATCTGTGTTAAGGTATTTTACCAATTTATTTGGAAAGTATTTTTCAGAAAATTCTAAGAATTTTAATAGATAAATAATTTGATGGTCTCCCCAATAACCAATAAAAGCCCACGGATTATTTGGCTCTATAGTTTCCCAATCGAAACCATCTTTTGTAATGCGATAAGGGTTATATCCATCAAAAGTAGAGGCGTTTAAAAACTTATAAATCATGCTTTTAATAAACGCGGGATACGCGTAAGCTAAGGCTTCCCAATTCTGAAAAATATCACGCCAATTCCCTTCGTAATCCAATACTTTTGAGCCGTCTGTTTCATTTTGAGTATTGATTGAAAATTTATTCCAAGGTCTGCTAGGATCGCCGTGTCTTCTGCTAAATTTTAAAGGTAAATATTCAATACAAAGGCGGTAAAAATCTTTATTTTTGTTTAATTCTAAATTTTCTTTTAAATGAAAAACAGAAAATATTTTAGGTAAACTAGACAGAAATACTTCTTCTTTATCGCATACTTTTTTATTGGCTTTAAAAAGATATTTTATAAAATCGCCTTTTTCTATTTGGTAGTTATTATCAAAAATACCGCCACGCATAATATTAAAAAGCGTATTAGAAAAATGTCTGCTATCTTGTAGTTTATCTGTGGTGAGTTGTATGCCATCTGATGCACCTGCTAATTCTAATAAAGTTTTCGTGCCATTTTCAATATTTTTTTGAATTTTTCTAACAATTTGATGTTCCTTTTTTATTGTTTCTTTAATTTTATTTATAGTAACAATTGATTGATTTACATCGGCAATGAACATCCACAATTTATTTTCTTGAGCATTTAAAGATATTGATGCACATGCAAAGTAAGCCCCTTTTTCTGCTTTTACATCTTCTTCTTGGTAAATAGTTTTGCCTTTACTAAAATTATCTAATTGTAACGACGATAATAAGTAAACTGCCTTTTTAATACCAACAGACCAAACAATATTTGCTTTTAAAGCTTCGCTTGGTTCCGCTTTATCAACAATTATGGCACTTAAAGCAAAAATACCTATGCCTGTTTTTTTATCTAACTCGCTTCTCTTATAGGCATCTACTAAATTACTCGTTTTATTTTGCAAATCGGACGAAACTCCATGTGGAACAATATTTTGAATACCATCTAAAACGGTAACATTAACCACTCTATTTGAGTTATTTATTAATTTAGATTTTTTAACAAACCCATATTTATTACTCAAATTCCATTGGTATTGAAAAATGAGATTTAAACTATGATTGACTTCCTCAAAAATTACCTTATTACCAAAAGTACTTTTATATAAATTTCTAGAAATTTTATAAATCCCTTTGTACTTATCAGACAAAGGCTCCCACAAAAAAGTTTTTTTAGATTCGTGAACTTGAATAATTGTTTTACTTCCAGTATTTTCTACAGATGCCGTTATTTTATCGTCTGTAGTATAAGGAAACAGTGCATTATCACTGTCTTTTCTACCGGCAGTTATCCCTCCATTACTTGTTAAAAATAACCAAT
Source organism: Flavobacteriaceae bacterium (assembly GCA_021647405.1). Lineage (GTDB taxonomy): Bacteria > Bacteroidota > Bacteroidia > Flavobacteriales > Flavobacteriaceae > CG1-02-35-72. The sequence continues at coordinate 14,821 of JAKIUU010000015.1, read as the reverse complement.
GATTTGCATGACTCACAATACTTATAAGGAAAGGTCTCATACAATCGACATTACTTATTTTATAATAAGATTCTCCTTCAATAATTACATACTCTCCTAAAACTTTTTTATTGGATATTTGAGCTTTAATATTACCTAAAAATATGGATTTTTGTTTCATTATTTTTGTATATATATCAAATATTATACATAAATCCGCCTCAAAATAAGCACTTTAAAACGGTTTACCGCACTAATTTACTTTAAAAGGAATGTTAGCAGTAGCGGCATGATTTAAACCATCATCTGCATATACATATAAACGATACAAACCTTTTTTTGGAGTTTTAAATTCAATTTCCCCGCCTTTATTTGCAAGTATCTTAAAAGTGATTTCTTTTGGTTTTATCTCATAATCTCCGCCATCTTTTAAAAAAGTTGACTCAGGTAAAAGTTCCCACTTATAATTAATTTTATCATTTTCAAAATCGTGAATTACAACTTGAGCTGTAGATTTATGATTTGGTTTTAACACAATATTTTGGTAAGCCGTTTTATTGTTTAAGGTATATTTTTTAATTTGAGGTGTTCTGTTTTTAGGCCATTCATTATTCCAAATATAATGCATAACATCTACCGACTCTGTTTCTTTGCCATCTTCTAAAAACATACCATACCAGGTAGGTGTACGTTCTTGCTTATTACCCCATAAAAAGACGTAAGAGCCTAGGCATTGTAAACTATCAACCTGTATACCTGCTTTGTAACGTTTTAAATAGTTTGCTGCTTTTATGGTGCTATTTTCTTCTATCGGAGATCCCCATGTGGTTTTAGGCACTTCCCAATGTCCTGTGGCGCCCCATTCTGTTACCATATAAGGACCTTTCCAGCCATATTCTTTGATTAAATGGGGTAAATCGGGTAAATCGCCATACATTTGAACCGATAAAATATCTAAATCGGGGCAACGTTTTTTTATGTAATTAACTTCTTGTTTTGTTATTCCTGCCAAACTTGTTGTTGTTAAGTGGTTAGAGTCCACCTTATGAATCATTTTTGAAATATCGTTTACAGCATCCCAGACTTTAGGGTTTGCATACCTCAAATTCAGCTCATTACCTATACCCCAAATTATTAAAGCAGGGTAATTTTTTAATGCTAATACTTGTTTTTTTATACTTTCGAATTGTTTTTTTACAGCAATACTGTCATTATAGTTAAAGCCCAAACGCTCACGGCCTAATTCAAGAACCATAGTAACCATAATGCCATTTTTATAAGCCTCCTCTAAAACCTCTTGGCCTGTTTTCTGGCCATTTTCTGTACGCCAAGTTCTAAATGAGTTACCCTTATGTTTGGCTAAATCTTTAATACTACCAAACTCTAAACCAGCCCCTTTAATATAAAAAGGTTTGCCATTAACAAGTAATTGATACTTTCCTTTATTATTAACAATTCTGACCTTTGCAGGATTTAGTTTTTGTTTTTTTGTTTCTATGTTATTTTGACACTGCACAAAGCAGATGACCACAAATATTAACACTAAATATTTGTTCATGTTATTTTTAGGCATTAATTAATAATTCTTGTACTTCTTCTAATGTCTTACCTTTGGTTTCTACAACAAACTTATAGACAAATAATAAGGACAACAATGCTAAAACGGCATAGATTGCAAAAGTCATTGTTGGCCCAATGTTTGTTAGTTCCCAAGGGAAAAATTGTGTTACTGTAAAACTTATAAGCGAATTAAAAAAGCCTACTGCCGATATGGCAATACCTTTAATATTTCCGGGAAATATTTCTGACAATAAGGTCCACATAACCGGTCCTAACGAAATAGCAAAAGCAGCAACATAAAGCAATATAGCAATGAGAACCAATGTGGCATTTATACTAATAAAGTTTTTTAATTCGGTGCGCTTGAAACTGTATAATTGCTTAGAAGTTAACAGTGGTTTTACGCTATTAACAAAAGATGTTTGCGACTCAAATACGTGATCTTTTAAGCTTTCTAAAGCTGTTCTGACTTGTATATCATCAACTTTAGACAGCGCTACGGCATTAACCTTATAAGTGGCTTTATAAAAAGAAAAAGTACTTAAAGATAGAGCAATGGTCATAGCAGATGTACCTATAATAAGCAAGGGCTTACGTCCTAATTTATCAATAAGTTTTATGGCTATAAGTGTAAAAATAAAATTGGTTAAGCCTACAACAATGGCTTGTATAAAAGATGAATCTGCGCTACCCCCAGCTTGTTCAAAAATTGTTGGGGCGTAGTAAAATATGGCATTAATGCCTGTTATTTGTTGAAAAAAAGCTATTCCGAATGCTATGATTATAGTGACCCGCATTTTAGATTTAAACAAATCAGACAAGGTCGCTTTGGTTACTTTTTTGGCAACACTGCGCAACACCTCTTCAATGGTTTGTTGTGCATGTGCTTCACCCCCTATTTTTATTAAAATTTTTCTAGCCTCTTTTATTAAATTCAATTTTTGAATTAACCATCTAGGACTCCGAGGCACTGTAAATAACGCTATAAAATAAATAATTGCCGGAAAGGCTTCTACGCCTAACATCCACCGCCAGCTTTCGTTATTTACATCTTTTAAAAAATAATTTGAAAAATAAGCTAAAGATATGCCTATTACAATGTTAAGTTGATTTAAAGAAACCAAACTCCCTCTGAGTTTTGGTGGCGCAACTTCAGCAATGTAAATTGGGGCTATTAATATGGCACCGCCAATACCAATCCCGCCAATTATACGTGCTATTACAAAAGTAATATAAGTTGTAGCTAGGGCAGACCATATTGCAGATATGGTAAACAATACAGATGTTATAAGTAATACTTTTTTTCTACCATATTTATCACTTAGAGGGCCTGATACTATATTACCAACCATAGCACCAAAAATGACACAACCAACCGAAAAGCCAAGTTGCCAGTCGCTCATATTAAAATACATCCTGATGCCATTAATGGTTCCAGAGATAACGGCACTATCAAACCCTAAAAGAAACCCTCCCAAGGCTACAATAAAGCTTATAAAAAGAGTGTAGTTTTTTTTCATTTTTTAGTTTATTATTTTTTAATTAAAATTTAAAAACCACACAACAGTCAGTTCTTTAATTTACAAAATGTCTTAATTGAATTATTTTGATTGGATTTTCTTGAATCGTTTTTTAATTATTGATATACACGTACATAATCTACCTCCATTGAATCTGAAGTAAAAGCGGGGTCTATATTCCCACCAAAAGTACCACCCATAGCCACATTTAGTATTATAAATTGATTGGCATCAAATGGCCATGTACTATTATCTTTAGTTGTTGGGTTATAGGTATAATACAAAACGTCATCTATTAAAAATTCTATTTTTTTGGCACTCCAATTAACACTATATACATGGAATGTTGTTGCCACATCGGGCACCAATTTCACTGCTGTATTAATGGTGTTTCCTGAACTTGATGGTGTGTGAATAGAAGCATGTATTTTTCCTAAATCATTACCCACATGTTCCATAATATCTACCTCGCCACAAGCCGGCCATCCTACAGTTCCTATATTTGATCCCAACATCCAAATAGCTGGCCACGTACCTCCAGCAGAAGGTAGTTTAGCTCTTACATCTACACGTCCGTATTTAAAACCAAACTTTCCTTGTGTTTTTATTCGTGCCGAAGTATATTCACTTCCATTAAAAGTTTCTTTTTTTGCTGTTATTTTTAAAATACCTCCTGTAACAGAAATATTGGTGTTTGTATTTGTATAGTATTGTTTTTCGGCATTACCCCAACCGCCAGCACCAAGATCATAAGCCCAATTATTCTGATTAGGAGCGCCATCTACATCAAACTCATCTGAAAACACAAGTGTTGTATATGAAACAGTTGTAACGGCTACTGTAACTTCTTTTGAAATATTTATTGAATTTCCTGAAGATGAATAGGCATAAACTGACACCGTATGGGTATTCGTTCCATTAGCGGTATAAGTATAATCTACATTACCGCTTGTACTCGAAATTTCGGAACCATTTCCAAACCTAAAGCCGTAAGATACTGCATCTTTAGCCGAAGCACTACAACTAATAATACCCGATCCGTCGCCATTAGGATGAGTGGAGTCAACCCCTTGAATAGTTATTGTTAAATTTAAATTTGAAGGAATAACTTCTACTGGCCCACCTCCTGGTGTAACAGTTCCTCCAGGGGCGCCACTACCACAAGACAATAATAAAGGTAACAACACAAGAGTTAAGAATATTTTATTTAATTTAATTAGCATAATTAATAATTTAATAATTTTTAACAATCTTATTGAGCAACTAAAATAAAAAACCATCCTAAGCCATCTGCGCCAATAGTTTTTAGGCTCAATTCGCTATTTGTTCTAGATAGTATTGTGTATTTATGTGTACCTCCTACATAAAAACCTAAATATCCTATCCCTGAAAGTTGTATATTTTCTTGTCCACCATTTTCAGACAAAGACCAGGTTTCATTGTAATCATCAAAAGGGTAATTTACATATTCGCCGTCACTATTGGGCGTTAATCCTTTATCTCCTCCAAGATCTTGTGCCATAGGAATTGCTTTTCCCCAAGTATCGCCGTTGGTTATATGCGTAAATGTACCGTCTGCACTAAAAATAAATTGGTCATCATACACGCCCATACCTGTTTTATCGTTTGGCGCTGCTGCCCACCAAATAGGTGAATTTGAATCGGCAGGACCAACACCAAAATGGCCTGTACTTTCATATTTTATTCGCCATGTTTTTGAACTGTTAGCCGTAAGCATAGATAGGAAATCTGCAGAGGGTGTAAAAAGAACCAAAACTTCAACTTCTATTGTTTTAGTTGAACTAACGCCTCCTGTACCAATGGCTTCAACTGTAATAGCATAAGTATTTACACCTGTTTTTCCAAAAGTGTATTCCTTAATGCCATTAGGGGCTATAGCTCCTGTATTTCCTTGAATAAATTTATAAGTAATGGCATTATTAGAAGTTGCTGTAAAAGTAACCGTTCCGCTTCCATCGCCATAAGGATGATCTGCATCTAAACCAACAATGGTTGCAGAGAGTGTCATATTAGAGGGTGCCGTGATGGTTCCAAAATTATAACTGTTATCTACACTGCAACTGTTTAATAAAAAGAATATTGAAAGTGTAAATCCAATTGTATATATTATCTTTTTCATTTTATCATATTTAGTTTAAATCTTAATTATTTAATAAAAATATATATTGTCTATATACACTGTTGCGCCAGAGGAAACAAATAACATTTGTGTAACTCCAGATTTGTCGGTAGTAAAAGAAGATAGTGGTATATCTACACTTACCCAACTGCCTGTGGTTATAGGTGAAACAGCAACCTGACTACTTTTTAAAGGATCTCCATTTGCATAAGATGTATTTTCAATTTTAAAAGCCAAACTTGTGGCATCTGTTGTCCAATAGTCAAAATGGACAGTAGTTTTTCCTGAAAGATTGGTAGGGCTTCCATAATCTGTAACAATTCCTGTAAAATCTAGTGCATCATAATTTAAAATGTTATCGCCCGATAAACTCATGTTGGTTAATCCCGTATTTTGACCCCAAACTGGATTCCATTCGTTTACCGTTATATTGGTGTAGGCATCGCTAAAAATTGAGGTAACAAAAGAAGAGGCTATTGTTGGTGTTGGCGCAGCAACACTTGGTGCCGTGGGTGTTTGTACATAAAAATAAATATTATCTACAAAAATGGTACCTGTTGCCCATGGTGTGCCAACCAATTTTAGTTGAATTAAATCTGATACGGAAAGCCCCTGATTTGTATAATCTGTTAACGGAATGTCAAGGCTATTCCATTGATCTGCTGAAAGCGTTTTAGTTACAGGCTTTTCGCCTGTAGAATTAATTAATGATATTTCTAAGTCGGTAACATCTGTAGTCCAAACATCTACATGTAAAAACTCCATTGCCGAAGCATTGATTGTTGTACCACTTGCAAACTCAATACCTTGATAGCTTAAATTTATGTATTGAAGCATTTTATCGCCATTCAAGTCAAATTCAGCGAAACTACTGCCTTGACCAGACTGTCCCCAATCTGGATTATAATTAGTACCAGCTACGTTGGTATAAGAATCTCCGTAAATAGAAATAACATCTAGTGCACTTCTTGTAGGTGGTATTGGGGCAGAGGCTAGTGGTTGTAAAATAGCTGTCACGTCAAAATCAACCGTATATTCTGTCGTTGCAATAGCCGCACCAATGGCTATCACTTTAATAGTGTAAGTTCCTGCCGTTTGATAAGTATAACTTACGGTTTCTCCCACATTGGCCATAACGGGCATTTCGTCGGCAGATTCGCCAAAAAACACTTTAAATGACGTTGCAAAATCAGCAGTTGCTGTAAGATTAACTTGTTTTGAAACAGCTAAATCATTTTCTATACTAACCTGTAAATTTTCTGGAGCCTTAAAAGAGACTACTAACGGCATCGTTACTTCGGCAGTTAAGCCTGTAATACCAAAAGCCACAATTTTAATGTCATAACTTCCTTCTAAAAAGGTATGTTTTATATTTTTTCCTTGTTTTAAACTGGCCGGTTCGGTAGTGCCGTCGCCAAAATAAATATTATATGAAACCACCCCTTCTCCATTAGGTGTTAGAGTAACCACACCTGTATTATCTTGTGTTATATTATACAACACAGACACTTTAGATGGCACTTGTACATTTGACAGAAAGTCTGCTCCTGTAAAGTTATCTTTTGTACAACTTAAAAATAAGCTTATTAGCAAAACAGAATTCAATAAATATTTAATTGTTTTCATAGTTCTATATTTTTTAGTAGCCAGAGTTCTGTTTTAAATGTGAAATATCGACTTCTTGCTGTGGTATAGGAAAAACTTCATTCTTCCCTTCAATAAATCCATTAATTTTACTTGCGGCTTGCCCCGTTCTAACGAGATCAAAAAAGCGATGCCCTTCCATAGATAACTCGAAATTTCTTTCATCCCAAATGAGTTGTGTTAAGGTGGCTCCGGTTGCCGTAATGTCATGGTTTGTATCGCCAAAGGCACGTCTTCTAACTTGATTTAAATAGCCTAAGGCCTTTGCATCGTTACCGCTTCTATTATAAGCTTCGGCAGCCATTAATAAAACATCGGCATATCTAATAGCTCTATAGTTTGTTAAATAGTTTAGCTCTGTTTGGGCGCTACTTTCTCCCGCTCTGGGAATGTATTTATTATTATAATAACCTGTATGTTTATATCCTTCTGCGTAAGTGGTGCCAGTAGCGTTAGCAAAAGCCACAATATCTAGAATAGAAGCATCTCTCCTTGTATCTCCAGTTTCGAAAGAGTTATACAAGTCGCTTACGGGAACATTAAAACTCCATCCTGAAGCGTAAATTGGCCCATTAAAAGCCCTAGGACCATTGTGTACAATGCCAAAATTACCTTCGGTTCCTTGAGGTAAATATTGCCAATCCCACCATTCTGATTTATTGGTGTATTGTATTTCAAAAACCGATTCTGAGCCATTTTCTCCTGATTTTAAAAATTGAGAGCCATAATCTGATGCGAGGCTGTAAACACCCATAACATTTTCTAACATAGCCGCTGCTTCTGTAAATTTATCTTGAAATAAATAGGCTTTCCCTAAGAGTGCCTGTGCCGCAAATTTGGTAACTCTTCCTTTTTGAGATTGGGCAGTTGGCAATACTTTTATGGCATTTTTAAGATCTGTTTCAATTTGGGCATACACTTCTGATTTTGGGTTTCTTTTAAGAGACCCCGAATCGTTTGCAACAAGTCTGGCTTTAGTAAATAGGGGAACATCTCCAAAAAATTTAACAAGTTCAAAGTAGTAATAAGCTCTTAAAAAATAGACCTCACCATAAAGAGCTTCTTTGCCATTAAAATTAATTTTATTTTTATTTTCTTCTAAATAATTGACTCTATTAATTCCTTCATAAAGGTACTTCCACAGAGAAGTTAAAACGTCGTTATTAGGCGTTTGTGTCATATTATCAATGTCCTGAATCCCAATAATATCTGTAGCACTTTCGCCGCCACTTAACGAATTATCTGAGGCTATATCGCCAATTAAAACATCCATATACAGCCACTGTAAAGGGTCGTATGCGCCAACAACTGCTGCTTGATAATCGGCTGGTGATTGAAAATAAGCATCGGCTGTAATTTCATAATTTTCTACAGCAGAGTAATTTACAAAGTTGGTACAAGCTATTATTCCGAAAAAGAACAGACCCGTTAACCCAATATTTTTAAACAGTTTCATAATATTTTTTATTAAAATTTAACATTTATACCCGCTGACACAATTCTTGGCTGTGGATAAGTTCCTCTATCAATTCCTGTATCTAATACGCCTGAAGATATTTCGGGGTCAAATCCTGAATACTTGGTAAAGGTAAAGGCATTTTTTACTTGAGTATAAATTCGGATTTTTGTAAATCCAGATTTTTTATACAATGATAAGGGAAGTGAATATCCTAATTGGATATTTTTAATTTTAAAGAAGCTACCGTCTTCAACATACCTGTCTGATGCCCGCCTGTTGTTATTACTATCTATAAAAGTAACTCTAGGTTCTATAGTACTTGTTCCTTCGCCATGCCATCTTGTTAATGTTTTAGCAAAACGGTTTGTATAATTTAAATTTCTCTCGTAGGCTCTAAAGATATCGCCACCTATTGAAGCATAAGTAAAAATACTAAAATCTACATTTTTAAAGTTTAGATTTAAATTCCACCCCACTGTGAATTTAGGAAAAGGGTCTCCTATTTTGGTTCGGTCTTGGGCATCAATTTTACCATCACCATTAATATCTACAAATCTAATATCGCCAGGCTGTGCACCATCTTGAGTAGCGTGGGAAACTATTTCGTTCTGGTTTTGAAATATTCCATCTGTTTTATAGCCATAAAAGTAGCCTGGCGAAAAACCTTGTTCAAAACGCGTTAGCGTTGTCCAAGGGATACCGTAGCCTGCCCCCCAAATAAATTTATCGCCATTATTAATTTGTATTACTTTATTTATAGCTTTGGTAAAACTTAAAGATGAATTGATACCAAAATTATCTCCATAAGTATCTTTATACGTTAAAGAAATATCTGTACCGTAGCTTTTTGTTTTGCCTATGTTTGAAGCGGGATAATCAGGGGTTCCTAAATAAAGAGATAGTGTAGGGTTAAATAACAAATCGGATACAGATTTCTGAAAATAGTCTGCTGTTAATGCTATTTTGCTGCTAAATATTTTTATGTCAAACCCAATATTATATTGTACTTGATTTTCCCACGAAACATTGTTATTTGGGATAGACTGTAATGTTGATCCACTTACAATTACATTGTTAAAATTATATTTTGGAAAGGTAGAAATTCTTGAAAATTGTGGACTGATATTATCATTACCAACTGTACCGTAACTTCCTCTTAATTTTAAATAATTGACTATTTTAGATTTAAAGAATTTTTCATTGCTAAGTACCCAACCTAAAGATACTGAAGGGAAAAAGGCGAATTTATTATTCTTACCAAAGCTTGTTGATCCATCTACACGTCCTGTAAAAGAAGCTAAATATTTTCCTTTATAATCATAATTTATTCTTGTAAAATACGATAAATTTCTCTTGATGTATTGCCAAGAACCAGCCGTTTGAGAAGCAGAACTCCCTGTTGCCGAACTAACATCTGCGTAGTCCCATGAATTAAAAGGAACATCTTGCGCATTGGCTGTTACATTTTCTCCTTGATTTTTTCCTAATGACATTCCTAGTACTGTTTCAAAAGAATTATCTTCATTAATCTTAAAATTATAATTACCATAAATTTCGTAAGTATAACTGAAGTAATTTGTTTTTGTTTCTCCCACACGGTTATGTGTAGATGTTCTGGTTCCATCACTACCAGTAGTAACTATTGGTGATAAATCGGCATGCGCATTGGTACTATTGTGCCCCACTCCGTAAAAAACCAACGGGTTAAAATATTTACCATAAATATCAACATAGTTATACCCTAATCTTGAGGTTACTTTTAAATTTTTTAAAACATTGTATTGCAATTCTAACTTACCTGTAATTTTGTTATTATTACCGTAATTGTAAGTATTGTGAATTTGTGCTAAAGGGTTTATTATTTCTTGTGTAATTGTATTGCTAATTCCAAAATTGCCATCGGCATCGTAAGGTGAAACTGTCGGATCAAAATTTAGTGCATTTGATAAAACGCTGCTAATACTATTTTCGGGTAAGCCACTACTTTTTATATTGGCATAGCTTGTATTAGCAATAAATACAAGATTATCGGAAAGGTTTGTGTTAAAATTGGCAGAAAAATTAGTCCGGTTAAAATAGGACTTATTCCCTCCTCCTACAACACCATCTTGGCCTAAATAGCCCGCAGAAATAAAGTATGAGGTCGTATGACTACCTCCTTGAGCTGTTAAACTATGCGAAAATATAGGTGCATCTACAAGTACTTCTTTTTGCCAATTAGTACCCACTGTGTTATTTATATTAGAAAAAACAACCCCAGCACCCGTCGCTGCGCTAGCCTCGTTTAAAATAACCATATATTCTCTGGCGTTTAGTACATTTATAGTATTGGTTACCTGCTGAACACCGTAATAAGAGTCGTAACTAAAAGTAGTTTTAACATCTCTTTTACCCGATTTTGTTTTAACTACAATAACACCATTACCGCCTTTAACACCATAGATAGCCGATAATGCAGCGTCTTTCAATACATTTATAGATTCAATATCTCCTGGATTTAATGAATTCATATCATCCATGGTTAACTGAACTCCATCTATTACCACCAAAGGATCTGTTCCTGTATAAGAAGGAATTCCTCTAATTAAGACTGTAGGTTTAGAACCTGGAGAGCCACTTGAAATAACATTTACACCAGCAGCTTGTCCTTGCAAGGCCTCTTCAAAACGGACAGGTTTCAGTTTTTCAATACTATTCTTACTGACCGTAGAAACAGAACCTGAAATTTTGCTAACCTTTTGACTGCCATAACCAATTATAATAACTTCTTCAAGTTTTTCTGTATCCTCAATAAGGGTAACTTTTAAAAAATCTAAATTGTTCATAACTATTTCATTGGTTACATACCCCATATAAGAAAACACAATAGTACTCCCTACATTAATGTTGCTAATTGTAAAATTTCCATCAAAGTCTGTAGTTGTTCCTTTAGTTGAATTCTTAATTATGACTGATACACCTGGTAATGAAACACCATTAATATCAACTACAATACCTTTTATTTCATTATTTTGAGAATACACAGATAAGCCGACAAAACACAAGAAAACTAATACTAAAAATGATTTCATAAACTGATAATTACGTTTCTGTAAATATATAGTGGTAAATTAATAACTACAAAATAAACAACCTCAACAAAAATGATTTACTTCGTACCTTTTGAAGGCCTTAAAATAGCAAAAACACACATAACAAATTGATTTAAAGGATATTTTTAATTTCTATTTATGAATTTATGTTCTTAAATAAATTTACACTTAGTAAATAAAATAATGAATAAATGTTGTGTTTATGTTGTAGTGAAAGCCTTTAATTTTAGGTATTTATATTTCTAAAATATAATTAACTAAGCTTTTTTCATGAGTTAAACTCATTTTTTTACGCAAACGATAACGCTTTATCTCTACACTTCTTACTGATATATTTAACAAAGGGGCAATTTCTTTAGAGGACAAATTAAGCCTTAAATAAGCACAAAATCGCAAGTCGTTTGGTGTTAGGTCTGGGTGTAATTTTTTTATTTTTTTTAAAAAATTCTTATCAACATTATTAAAGGCTTCCTGAAAAAATGCCCAGTCTTTATTATTATTTAAATTATTGTCAATTATTTTAATAACATCTTTCACCTCTGTTTGATAACTAATTTTAAGTAATTCATTTTTTAAGTTACTTAACAATTCATTTTTCTTTATCAAACTCATAGTAGAAGTTGCCAGTTCTCGATTTTTACTCTCAATATCATTTCTCAGTTGATTATTTTTTAAAGCTACAATCTCTTTTTCATTTTGAAGCTGAATCAAATGGGCATGCCTTTTATTTTCTTCTAACACTGAACGGTGTATCTTATCATAATAATTTTTATACGAACGGTGTATAAAATAACCACCTATTAATAAGCCTAAAATATAAAGACTTAGTGCCAAATTAGACCAAAACCATGGCTTGTCAATTGTAAATCTGTATGTTGCAATATTCCCGCTTAAATGATTTCCTATTTTAGCTCTCACTTCAAATTTATAATCACTACTTGTTAGGTTTTTAAAAACCGTAAATGACTGGGTGCTTAACGTACTCCAATGATTGTAACTTTGATTCCCTTCAAGCTTGTATTGATACTGTACTAATGTGTATTTATTATAATTCGGAACACTGTAAGTAAAGGATAGGTTATTTTGATTAAAATGCAATTTCTTAGTTGATGTTCTATTAGGAAGCAATGTAACCTTTGAATTATTGGAGTTACTAACTTTAACACTATTTATACTTATATCACTATTTGTATTCTTAAAGTTGCTGATATTTAGTTTTAAATAGCCATCAGATGTGCCAATTACATATATATTTTTACTTACTTCTTCTAAATTCTCAAAACCTACCATAGTCTTTCTTAAACTTATTGGCATAGAAATGTGGGTAACACTCCCAGAACTATCAAATTGATTAAATGATAAAATATTGAGATTATTCTTAGTAAATGTCCATAATCGTTGATTGCCATCTACAATTAATTTACCAGACAGATATGCCTCTGTCTCGATTAATTTGCTGTAAGTTGAATCTTTAGTAAAAACACCTTTATCATTGTCTAATAAAAAAACGCCTTCTGAGGAAGCGTACAAAACATTTTTTCTGAATTTTACCAAACTAGAATTTTTTGCAGGCCCTGTTCCTTTCACTTTTGTAACCTTCTCAAAATGGTTAAAATTATCGATATTTAAGGTCAACTTAAAAACCCCTTTGTATTCATGATTCACGTAAATAATACTGTCTGAAGCAAACTCAAAGTATCTGGAAGAGTTATTAAATCCTTTAATTTTATTTCGAAGATGCCATATACCATTATTTTTTTCTAGAATACTAAGCCCTCTATAGTTTCCTTGAATCAATAAATTAGGGTGATTTTTTATAGGTTTAATTTGCCATGTACCCATAATTTTTGATATGAGTTTTGCCTTCATCCCATCAATAATAAAAGTTCCTTCATTATGCCCACAAAACAACTGGTTGTTATAAACTTCTAAGCTCCATACTTGACCATTTGTATTTGATATGAATTTAAAACGCTTGTTGTTTATATCGTTTAAGTCTCTATAAAAGACTCCCTGATTTGTTCCTAAATAAATTTTGTTCTTAAATATTTTAGAAGCATATACAACACCTAACTGCCCAGTGTTATCTTCATAAATTTTAACTGGGGTTTTTAAATTTATACAATTTATACCATTATCCAGTCCCGCCCAAACGTTGCCTTCAATATCCTCAAAAAGAGACAAAATAGTGTTATTACTTAAGCCATTATCATGATTTAAGTGTAGGAGTACATTTCCTTTTCTTGAAATATGATAAATACCATTAGATATGCTGCCTAACATAAAACTTTTATCTTTCAATTGTATGGCGCTATACAAACTTATATTTGTATCAAATATGTATTTAAAAACCTGTTTAACATTCCCCTTTTCATCAAAAGAATAAAAACCATGATGCCTAGTAACTAGTGCTGGTTTATCTTTAAATTTGACTATTTTAATTATAAAATCATCATTTAATTTTGAAATGGGTACAATTAATTTAACATCTTTAGTTGTTAGCTTAAATAAGCCTACCTTACTTTCAAAAAGATATATTGCATTATCAAAACTAAATATTTTATCGATATTAGATTTTCCTGTAATGATTTTAAAAGTATTTGTTGCAGTATCTAATAAATAAACCCTATTAAGAGACTGGAAAACAACCCATTTTCCATAAGAAATGATATTCCAAAATTGTTCATCTTCAATCATTTTCTCCTTTAAAAGTGGTTTTAAAGAAGTATATTTTAGACGCCCGTAAATATCTCTTTCCCAAAAACCAAATTCCATGTAACATCCTGTGTATATTTTATTGTCAATAACTTTAACAGATCTTAATATGGTATTGTTTGGCGATGGGTATTGCATCCAAGTAGCGCCATTAAGCTCAAGTAGACCACCATTGTTAGCAACATAAATAAATTTATTTTCACTTTGTGATAGCATCCAATTTTGAGTTTCACTTTGATAATCTTGAGAACTAAATGTTAGTATTGGCGGTCGTACTTGGGCACGAATTTTTAAGCCTGATAAAACCAGCATTAACCAGAATAAAGTGTAAAAAAATCTTTTCAATTTTTGGAAGTAAATTTTTAAAAAATATAATTATGGGATTCGTTCTTTTGTAAAAATATAAAAATTATTTATTCTTGAAAGATATTTATGTGTTTTATGTTCTCTTAACAAAATTAACAAATTAGAGCCTTTACAAAAAAAGTCACAACAGTATTAAATACTATCGTGACTTTTTTTATTATCCTAATTTTTAAATATAAACTATTCTTTTACAATTTTTCTTACGGCAATTTTTCCGCCAACAAAAGCTCTTACAACATATACTCCCTTACTTAAAAGACTTATATCTATACTTACTTCGTTTTGTACAGAGTGTTCAACTATCACTCTTTGACCTAACAAATTAAATACTTCAACTTTATCAATT
>JAKIUU010000014.1 GCA_021647405.1 Flavobacteriaceae bacterium | reverse complement strand
AATCAATGAGAAAAAAATTAAGAAAAAAATACTAAATTTAACCCACAAATGAATCGATTTTAAACACTTGTTTTACCCTGCTCACTTTCATCCGGCTAAGGTGGTTCAGTTTGACCGGCTTATCCACTATACTATGTATCTCAGTTAATGAGATACCCGAATTTGTATTTCCAATTTGCTCAATACTTTCAAATGCAAGATGACAAATAGTAGAATGGAAAAAATCAGTATTAAATGAAAAATCTTTTTCTTTTTCTCTATTATAAATATTTTGAATGAATTGTATAATTATTTTGTTTTCGTCATCAGGAATAGTTTTGTTTCTCTTTACAATGTTAATTAACATAAACAAAATTAGCGGTGTTCCTAAAATATCTAACCAATTATTATTTGTTTCGATACTTGTAATAATTTGTTTCTTAATATTTTTATCATTAGAATTTTTATCTATAAAATCTCTAATTTGTGCAATTTCCATTTTTTGTAATGAGAAAACAGGAATTGAAGAAAATTCGTTATGATAATCTTGATGTCTTGTTGAGAGTAAAATAAATAACTGTGGATAATCAATAATTATATTTTCAATTTCAACATAAATTTGATTTTTAATTGTTGGTAAAATTTCGTTTAAACCATCTAAAAAAACAATGGTTTCATTAGTGTTGATTATCTTAATAAAATCGGTTTTATTTATACCTAATTTTTTTATAATGCTATCAATTATGGTAAAATTAGGTGTTAATAATTTAAGCTCGATGTATATAGGCAGTTTCTTCTTATTATTAGCATAATTATATGTTAAATACTGCATTGTTGTCGTTTTCCCAATACCAGCATCGCCTACAACAATCATTTGGTTTTTCCTTT
The DNA here is from genome assembly GCA_021647405.1 of Flavobacteriaceae bacterium. Taxonomy (GTDB): domain Bacteria; phylum Bacteroidota; class Bacteroidia; order Flavobacteriales; family Flavobacteriaceae; genus CG1-02-35-72. Next base: position 59,214 of record JAKIUU010000014.1, on the reverse strand, counting down.
CTTGTTGAAGTTGACCAATTAAATCAATTACTTTACCTTCTTTATGTTTTTTATTAAGTTTGTTTTTAGAACTTTCTTGCCATTCAGTTTCTATGGCATATAATTGAATTTCTTCAAAATTTTCTTTTCCCCTAATATGAACAAACCGTTTTTTCCATTTTTCAAAATTACTTTTAAGGGTTTCAAAATAATTGTTATTAATTGAATAAATACTTTTGTCTATAACTTCTATTAATTTGTCTAATTGACTATGTGTAGCATACAAATAAATTACTAAAACACTTTGTAGATTTTCGAATAACTTAACATTATTCCATTCTTTAAGATTATGGCTTTCTGTATTTCGTAAATTGTATGTTTTAATTAGGTGTTCTGAAAAATATGATTTTTTATAATTAGGAATAGTTTCCCAATTATAATCAATATTATTAGGATTTAAATTTAATGAAGAAATACATTTTGCTAATCCTGATTTGGCTGTAATTATTTGTTTATAGCTATTTTTATTTGTAAGGTATATTATTTTTTTTAAATATTGTTCAATTTTTGTCAATTCGGCAAAATATGAGTTCTTGTCAATTCGTTCAATATTTTCAATAAAAACTTTATGTAAAGCATTTGGTATTCTTTTTTCAATCCCTTTTAATTCACTTTCAGGAACTTCAAATGATAAAATTTTAAAGAAAATACCAATCGTTTTCTCTAAATCAACATTAACAACTGTTTCATTTGAAAAAACATCTTTTGTTTCTGAAATTATGTTCTGTTTAATTTCTTTCCAATTTATCATTGCTTTGTCTTTTTCTTAGTTGTGCCCAACGGTTTGTATAAGATTTGTGCGACCTAAAATCCGCAGGATTTTCGGTTGTTCAAATCGTTTGTTAATATGTTTGTCAGTTTCCTAATTAGTTCAAATTTAAGCATAAATTTTATACGATGTTGTGCGGTCGTATTTTTATTAATTCGGTAAATACTTTTGTCTTTTTTACTTTTGTGTTCTTTTCATTATTTTCATATTCTGTAAATCCAAAATAGTCAAGAAAACGCTCAAATGTTCTTACCAAATATGCTCTTTTAGGATTGTCAACAAACTCTAATTCGGGATTATTACCTTTAAAGTCAAATGCTTTCAGATATTTTTCTGCATAAAATTCAGGATTTCTATATTCTTTACCGTATTTTTCGAGTAGAATTAGTGTAAATCCAAAACCAGATTGTCCAATTTCTTCATTACTGAAACCATCAAAGTAAGACCAATTAAATTTTGTTGTAAAGGTTTCAAATATGTTTTGAAATAAAAGGTGGTTATTGTCTATTTGTTTAATTCCTTTTTTTGTTAAGCTCAATTTATTATTCCGTTTTTTAACTAAAGTGGATAATTCAACCAATATTTTAGCCAAATTAATAGTCGGCACATCAGATTCTTTATAAAGTTTAGAAATTCCTTTCTCGATAAAATAGTCTTTCAGATAACCTTTCTCATAAAGTTCAGCCACTATTTTTGTAGGTAAAAAACCTTTATTCGTAAGTTTTAATTCTTTATGTTCTTTTATGAGATTGAATAGAAATTTAACTTGTTTAAAAATCGGAATCTCTAAATAAACTCTCTGTTTTGCTTTTACGATTTGTATTGTACTTTTCGAATCGAATGTGTTATATAGAATGAATTGCATTTCGGCAGGTGAATAGCCCTCAAAATCATCTATTGGTTCGTTGTTCCTTTTGTTAATTGATTCAACAACATATTTTTCTATGTAATCCATTTTCATTTCAGGGTTCTGATGTTATATGCCGCACAACGGTTTAGTATATGGAAAGTTGCGATTTTTGACCGCTCCTTTTTCCGCTGTTAAATGTAATAAAATTATTTGTACAAATTTTTCAATTAACTGATTTTAAGCAATTTTTTATATACATTGTTGCCCGCCGTAGCTCTAATTTTTCACATTTTGTACAGAATATTCAATCATTGTAAAAATCAAAAAGCGATTTTTATCAGTTTGTACAAATCTTCGCTTGCGGAGTTAAAATGCCAAAAATTCCGAAGCTGACTTTTTCTCGGTTAGTCTAGATTTTTCAAAGGAGAAAAATTCTATTGAGCTGTGTCTTGTTTTGTTATAATTTTTCAATAAAAACGATTCACTTTCCTTTAAATTTTTAAATCTTGTTACAATCTTTATTTGGAGCAAAATGAAAAAAAGTTTCTCAGCTTGTTAGAATTGTTCACTTCTTAGAAAATCCTCCGAGCATTTTTAAAAACCTTTAATTTTCTCAGATTTTTAGGATTTTTAAATTGAAAGGTTTTCCGATCTGATTTGTATTTTATTCAGGCGAAAATCCTAAAATTTTTCCGCCTTTTTAGATTATTATTTTAAAGAACTTTTTTACAATTTGAGTACAATTCCTCTATGGCTGGCAACGGTTCTGGTTATGATTTCGGCGTGGATAATTCCGCAGGAATTGTCCGCAAAGAAATCAGATTGCTAAAGATACTAATTTTTCCAAAATGTTACAAAGCCACGCTGAATTATAACCAATGTTGGCATTAGTACACTTTAATCAATCTATAAATGTTTCTTTTAAGATTTCTTTACATTTTTTTATTTCAGAATTAGTTAGTTTATCAAAAACTCTTACTATTCTTTGTTTGTCAATTGTTCTAATTTGGTCAATAGCAACCATTCCCTTTTTTCCATTGTGTTTAACAGAAACTCTTGTCGGATATTTTTTTAAATTCGAAGTCATTGGAGCAATTATTATTGTCCTCAAATATTTATTCATTTCATCTGGTGAAATGATTGCGCAGGGTCTCGTTTTCTTAATTTCACTTCCAATAGTTGGGTCAAGGTTAACTAGGACAATTCGGTATTGATTTAACTCCATTCTTCAAAATTTTCATCTTCGAAAACGTCTTTCATCAATAAATTGTCGTCATTATTCATTCGCATTTCTTTAAATGCAGATTCCCAATTTTTTCTAGGTTGTTCAATAGGTTTAAGAATAATTCGACCCTTTTCAAGAATGAGTTCAACTTTATCTTTGATTTTATATTTTTCTAAAATTGTCTTGCTTAAACGAAGTCCTTTAGAATTCCCGATTTTGATAACTGATGCTTCCATAATTATTTTTTGTGATTACAAAGTTATTACAAATAATTGAATTATCAAAATTCGTTCCGTATTAATGCCAACGGTTTGTGTATGAAGCGTTGGGCATTTCAAAGCACTTCATTTTCAGTTTACCGTAATGTTTATTTACTTCTATAATTTTCATTTAACTACTTACTACCCAATGATTTATACACGTTGTTGTATGCTGGGCTTTGTTCATTTCCAGTCAGTTAATAAATTATTCATACTCATATTTTCTCTCAATCGAAGCAATAATGTTTCTGAAAAAATAGTTTTTAGGGTCGGCAAAAAAGCGGTGGCTGACAGAGAAGCTCTTTTGCAATTTTGGGTCAGGCGTTGGCTCGTGCGAATTGCAAATGTGCTTAGCTGTGTGGGGTGGCTATTTAATGTTGTTTCCATTCTGATTGTACTACCTTTTTAAAAATTCCTTTAGAGTTATTGTTGTTATTCTTAATCCCTTCGCTTTAATCTGTAAACCATTGTCAGATGTTAGTAATATTGGATTTTCAGATGCATATTTAAGTGCAACTGAAAGAATCATATTATCTGGTGAACGCTTATTAAAATCAATAGGAAGCAGAGATAAATCAGCTACTACCATTTTTAAATTTCTTTTGTCTATATTTTTATTGATTGATTTTAAAGCCTTTTGAACCTTGACTTTACCATTATTATCCATAGTGGATTTTAGGTTGTCAAGCTCATCTATTACTTTGGCTGAAAGTATTATAGGATAATCTTTAGCAATTTTAGTTATTATCTCTGGATAATCTATAAATACATTAGTGTCAATTATGTAATAGTTTACTTTGTTTTTCTTTATTTCCTTTTTAGGCTTCTCAAATTTAGATAAATCTATTTTACCAACAACTTTCAATTGAATATCTTGGGTGGATACTGTGTTTATATTATTGATAACAGGTTGATTAGAGGCTACAGAAGTAGTATGTATTTTATCAAAGACTAAATTATATCTTTGGGCATATAAATCACTAAATTTTAATAAATTAGTTTTCTCACAGTAAACTTTAATCCCATTTTGATATTCAAACAAATGCTCTAAATATGCAATACCACCAGCATCTCTTGTATAGCTTGCAACATCACATTGATAGTATACAGATAAAAAATAGAAAAAATCGTTTATAGATAAATTTGAGTTTTTACTTTGTTCTGATATAGTAGCATAGGTGTCATCCAAAGAAGCCTTATTCTCCATGTACTTTCCAAAAGAGCTAGCACTAAGAAGAGCTTTATATATTTTAAATTGTTCTTCAGATATTCCTAATTCTGTCTGATGATTTTGTATCGCACTAATAGTAGTACTATACTGATTGTTTCTATTACCTTGTTTATAGGCTAAGGATTTGCCAATGTCGTGTAAAAGAAGAAACAACCTAAATTCTTCAATCTTACTTTGTATAAAGTACTTTGAAAAATATAATTCAAACTGATTGAAAACATTTAGAATATGCTCTTTAATAATATAATGCCTTACACGTGAATTAAATAATTCTTCATAAGCTGGGACTTTTTCGCAAATGTTTTTTATAAGTTCTTGACCTTTCATATTAGAATTGCAATTGGTTATTGGATGTAGAATTCAGTACATAGTTAAAAGCTTTCTCTAATGTCTTTTCTCCAATACCTTTATAGTTTGCTAAAGCAATCATTGATTTCACTTCTCCTGAATTAATTATATCACTTATCTTTCTTGCATATTGAGGTTGGATACCCGTTTCTGCTTTAATATTATTACTATCTAATTTTAGCCAGTTGGCTTTAAAGGTTTCAAATAAATCGTCCTGTGAATTAGGGTCATAATCGTAAATTTCAATGTCAATAGAGCATTTACTTAAATATTTTCCCATTAATTCTTTCACTTCAATTGTGTCTAAACCGCCATTATGAGTACCAAGCAAAGGGAAAGCAATTGATGTGATTTTTTTCTGTGAGTAGGTTTCAACAAACTTTTTCAAACCGCTTTCAACCCACTCTATTTTGCTAGGGTATTTCCAATGAAATTTTGTAGGGAAATTAAGAATCATAGGAGCATTACTTTGTTTTGAAAATAGCCATAAAGTACCGGGCTTAATAAGTTTATTTTTACAATGCTCCTTATATTCTAGAAACATAATTGGGTATCTAAGTTTATATACTTGAGCAATGCCTTTTCCCATTACACCAACACAATTTACGGTGTTAACTATAGTTTGACATTTCGAATTAAAAATATTCCCGTGTATGTATTTTATTGCCATATTATTAAATTGTTTGATGGATAAACCATTCTCTTTTTGATTCATCCATAAATGTTAATTTAAAACCTCCTTGGTAATTGTTCAATGATAAATGAGATTTAAAAATCAGTTTATTACTTTTTATTTTTTCTACATCACCACTTTCAATATCGGTTGAATTAATTTGATGGTTTGGATAAAGACTTAAATATCCATCACCATTGAACTCTGATTTAATATGTAATTCTCTATCGTTAAATTCAACCCTAACCCTTGGATTTTCATTATTGTAGAAACTGCTATCGGTTGTGATTTTTGAAAAAACATCTTTATTTTCAATTCCAATTAAAGAGATTAGTAATTCTCTATCTTCTTCTGACTGGCAAACAATTTCAAAGTCATTGAAATCATCGAATTCCAATTCATTTTGTACTAGAAATTCCTGTTGTGAATAATCTCTATATCTATTGTAATCCTCTTTAGTAGCATATTGTTCAGGTGTATAAAACAAATCATTAAAGCCAAATTTGTCAATCATAGAATCTAGTGAACCAAAAGAGGTAGAGCCAGTTTGCATATTTCCATCACTAATACAACACGTATTATGGGACTTAAATAAAACTTCTTTAATTGAGAAACGAAAGAAAATAGGAATAGGACATTTAGGAAACCCTAAACCTCTTGCTCTTTCATACCAAGATACCCAACCATTTTTCCCATCATAGCCATCTGAAATGTTCTTCCCTAAAAATTCATTATAAAATTGAGTAGGTGTGTGTGGTCGAAAGTAGAACCTAGCATAATCATGAGCATCATTTCTTCGATGCACAACATTACCAGCCGCATCTCCAAGGATATTTGCATTATTACGACTCTGAATTTTTCGATTCATGATTATTTCTATAGCATTGTCAATATGTGAAAAATGATAAATGCTTCCTCCCCAAAGTGAATGTTGGCTTTCAATTTTATCTAAAAAATTTAGAATAGGTAATTGGTTAATTGTTTCTTGAACATAGTTACCAAGTGACTCAAGTATTCTATTATTTTGTTTTAACTTATTCCAATTCCAAAATGATTTATTCTCTTGAATTAACTCTACGGTAAAATTGATATTTGTATTTGAAGATATTATATCCCAGTCCAAATGGTTTTTGAAAAGCGTTAACGTTTCTTTATTAAGAGTTAATTCAGCCTCTTGACATAAAAAAGACCAATCCCATTTATCAATAAAGCGTACAATTAAATCAGTATCTTTATAATCAATGCTCGATTGCCTTGTAATCTCATGCCAGTTTAAGTTATTCTCAAATTTTGCTAAAAATTCTTTTGATAGGGTTAAGTCAGTCCTTTTTGAAATATGAGTCCAATCCAGATCATAAGCTTTAGTTTTGTTTAATATTTCAATAGATGGAGAAAAAGAATTGTGCCGAGATATTATGTGCCAATCCCAAGGTTTTGATTCTATCTTAGAAATGAAATCCGAATCAAAGATTAAATTGGGATGAGATGAAAGGTGATTCCAATTCCAGTCTTTATCTATTAATTTAAGTATATTTTCATTATTTATATCAATATCATGTCTCTTGGATATAGATTCCCAGTCCCAATTTTTAGCACCTAATTCTATTAATAATTCACTTGTTATTTTTGCTTTTTGATTTGAAGATAAAATAAACCAATCCCAATTTTCTTTTTGTTTTGACAAAATAACTTCACTCGATATTGTAATATCTTGCCTCTTTGATACTAAACTAAAGTCAATTTTAGGGAATTGGGAAAGTACCTTTATTAAATAGTCATTTTTATCTCTTTTGCTTTTAGTTAGAAACTTTCCAAATTCACTTAAGTAATCCCAATCCCAATCTTGTTTTTTAAATACATTTAACAAACGCCTGTCCCAATTCAAATCCTTGTTGATAGACAATATCTTCCAATCCCAATTTTCCTTAAATTGTTTAAGATACTTTACAATATTATCATAGCATCCTTTTCTATCTTTACCCCAATTATTATAACTGAATTTTTTTTGTATTGACTCATTCTCAGAAAGAATTGACCAATTGAGTTTATTTTGAAGTTTATTTAAGGAAAGTAAATCGGTAGGTAGGTGCTTTTGCCCTGAGATTGTATCCCAATCCCATTCATACATATCTACGTTTGAAGTTATGTCAATGTAATTGTTAAGAGTTTCAATTGAAAACAAAGATGTTAGCAATTTCCAAAGATCTACTTTCTTTTCTGGTGGTTCTAAAGTTGAAATACAAGCAACAACTCTTGTTAAGCTTCCATTTTCTAGGCTCAAATCAAATTCTATTGAAAAAACCTCTTTGATAATAAACTCCCAATCCCAAAATTGAGTGAATTCTTCTAAATAATCAAGAATAGTTTCTTTATCAAATTTCCTTGTCGCAATTTCCCAATCCCATTTTGATATTAAGTTTTCTTTCTCCCTACTTTTAATTATTTCATCAACTGTACAATTTTCGGTTATATATGTCCAATACCAAGGGAACTTATAGTTTGATAGTATAAATCTAAGGTCTTCATCTTTTGATATTTGATTCCAAAATAATTGATTGATATTACTATTAGTATTTTTCTCAAAGGCAAATAGGTTTTCATTCCAAAAAGATATTTCATGTAAAGGGTAAATTTCACTCCAAACTAATTTGTCAATTAATGATGAGGGTTGTGTAATAACTTTAGAAAGAAAATTCGTTTCGGAAACAATTGTCTTGTTTTTAGAAATAGCTATCCAGTCCCAATTAAAGTCGTTAAATAATAAAGATTTATCAGTTATCAATGAACTGATAATTGCAATCCCTTTTTCGGAAGTTATTTTACTAGAGAAACTATTAAAAACATCTGTATTCCAATGAACTGAGGTGTTTGTATCAAATCCTTTTGAATAAGAAGTAGTTTCCCAGTTTATTAAGTTAAGATTGTCAAAAAACGAAATAACTTCAATTGACCACAAGTATTTTTGATGTGATATATTGAAGTTCTCAGGCAATGCTGATTTTAATGTTTGTTTAAATTTTTTATCGGAAATACATTTATTTAAAATGTTCTCGTCATTAAAGAAACGGTTCAACACAATGTCCCAAATTACTCGTTCTGAAAATTTCGATATATTTTGATATAGATAGTTTATGTTAATTTCTTGCGAAATGTATTTCCAATCCCAAGAGTTTTTTAATTGCCTTTCAATACCTGCATTAAATACAGTTTTGAATACCTCAAATTTTGTAGTGGTAAGTAAATAGAAATCCCAAGGGAATGTGTTGATATTTTCAATGATGAATTTATCAGGTAGGACCTGACTTAAATATTCCCAATCCCAATTTTCATTTTTAAATTGTTCATTTGCCAATAATTGAATTACAAAGTCTATTTCTTTTGTTGATAGTTCTTCAAAATCCCAAGTGAATTTATCAATCGATTTAATAATAAAATTATTTTCAAATCTTTGAGTTAATGTCCGCCAATCCCAATAATCAACATAGGTATCAATAACAATCTTAATATTATCAGTTGGGGCATTTTCAGAAACACTTTTCCAAATGCTACCATCTCCATTGGTTTTAAATAGGTTGAAAATATCTGTTTGACTCCAATCAATATTTTTATTTTCTGCCAGTTCTTCCCAATTCCACAAATCGTTAAATTCAGCGATAATATTTGCCTCAATAAGAATGTCAGAATTTAAAATATGATAGAATTTACCTTTGTGGTTTAGTTCTTCTTTAAGAGAGGTATTTTGAATCTCTGTAACTAAATAATTAAGATCAGTTTTTTCTGTTCCATTTAAGAACAACCTAATATCTAACTCATTATTATGAGCTGTCAGCTGACATGTTAATTTGAAATTAGGATAATTTACTGTTGATGAAGATTCGTATATTTCAAGTACTTCTCCTTTGAAAATATCATCTTCAAACAATTGGTATTGAAGCCTCTTTTTAAGGTTAGCATCTTCGATTATGTTTTTACTATTGCTTGAATGGTCAAGGTTGATTTGACTTTTTAAATCAAATACTTCTTTGAATGAAAAGGTGTGTAATTCTCCTTTGGCAGTAACATTTTCAAATAATGTTACATTGGAATAAAATAATTTATACTTTAATTTTGAGGATAAGGAGTCTTTTCCTAAATCGGTGATTTTCAGAAACCCCTCATCTTCTTTTATTAAATTATATTCAAAAACTTGTTGTAAATAATCATTAAAAACAGATTCTTCCGCAATATCCTTGTACTTCCCTTCATCTGAGACATCAGCCAAGTTAAAGCCCAATAACTTTCCGAACTCTATTTTGTCAACACTACCGCCTTTAGCATCAATTATTGAGCAAAATATTTCATCAATTTCACTTATCTCAAAAGCTTTTTTGTAACTTATTGAATAAGGAATTGATTTAACAATCCAGTCAAATGAAAAAGAAGAATATATCGTTTCTGTACTATTCATTTTCGCTTAACAGTTTAGATAATTCTATTGCCTCTATAACTTTCCCTCTTTTTGATGATGAAATAGTATCGAATACATTTTTGTAAATTTCCTTGGTACAGAAATGTTCTTTATTTCCAACAATAACGAGCAATCTTCTAGCTCTAGATAAAGCAACATTTAAACGATTGGGTAATTCTGCAAAGCCTAAACTGGATTGTTTAGGATAACCTAATTCCCCATACAATTCTACATCTGGTTGCTGTTCTTGTGAAGTGGCTATTTTATTGCTACGGACCATCGAGACAATTAATATATTACGTTCCATGCCTTGAAACCGGTCAACCGTACTTAATCTAGTTGGAATATCGGAATGGTTTTCTTTAAGCATTCGATTAATGTAATTAACTTGTTTACCATAAAAACTGATTATTCCAATTTGTTTTTCTTCATCCGTTTGTGGGGTTAACCAATTATTAAATTCAGTTATTCCATCGCATCTTTTAATGGTTTTTAGAATATTATTGATTGCTTCAATTTCACCATAATTAACCCTTGAAGTTCCTTCTTTAATTTCAGGTGTATCAACATTTACCCATAACACATGAGTTTCAGGGGATAAAACATTATCAAAAGTTAATCCGTGATACCTTGACATAGGATTATCAAAAGAATGATGCTCTGTTTCATCAAGTGGTAATCCACATTCTAAACCTCCATCCTCAATATAAAACTGTCTGATTACATCATTAATTGCAGGATGCATTCTATATTGTGTATCAAAGGTTCCTTTAATACTTGAGTCAATGTTTTCAAATAGGTTCTGAAATTGTGATTTATCAAATTCACTTCTTGACAAAGTTTTTGCTAAGTCTTTTTCTCCTATTGCAATCAATGTGTCTTTTATTTCATCACCATCAACCATTGGAGGTAATTGTCTGTGGTCACCAACAATAATTGCTTTTTTTCCATATAATATTGGTAATGCTAATTCTGGTGGAGTAGCCTTACTTGCTTCATCCATTATTATGGTATCAAAAACGATATTGGTTTTATTACACACCTCCCAATTTCTATTTGGGGTGTAAGCATTGTGTTCAAATACATTTAAATATGAATGAAAAAAAGAAGTGTATTTTCCTTCTGAATTTAGTTTTCCCATAGAACTTCCAGTTGCTCCAATTAAATTAGCATACTCGATATACTTTTTTGTAAAGAGCTCTCTCGTTTCTTTTGTTGGGGTTTTTAAATGGTTTTGCCATAGAGACAGTGAAATATCAATAATTTCATTATTCTGTTTTTTTACTCGATTAGAAATATTATTAATCCAATGTGAAACAGTATTGGGCTCTTCTGTTTCGGACATATTTTTCCAGTTCTCTATTATAGGTATAGAATAGAACCGTCCTTCCGATTCTAATTTTTCGCTATTACCAAACCTAATTGGCTTTACAACATTGTGTTTGTCATTCTTTAGTCTGTCAATCGCATTATCAACAGCTAGGTTTGTTTCAGAAGTTAGAAGAATTCTTTCTTTTTGATTTCTTCGTGCATGCTGCCAAATAATTTCTGCAATTGCTGTAGATTTACCCGTGCCTGGAGGTCCTTGAATTAATGCCAATTCTTCAGCGTGAAGAGATTTATAAACAGCTTGCTTTTGAGATTCATTTAATTGACTTGAAAACACATTTCTCTCAAAATCCTGCCATTCTTGGCTAGTTGGATTTAAAAGGTATTCAATATCCTCAATGGCTTTTGCTTTTGAAGAGTCAAACAAAAATTGCTTGGCATTATCGTTAGGTAATTTGTCCTTAGATTCAAGTTTTTGAATAGTATCGGATAGCCTAATAATTTTATCCTTTTCTCCTTTTAGGTTAGGGAATATTGCTTTAACCTCATATGAATTAATATTATCTCTTACTTCATCAAGCTTTTCATCATCTACAAAAAATTCTAAGTTCGGATAGTATACTTTTTGAAGTTTTCCTAGATAATATTTTTCATCTATGTTGCCAAAATAGAATTCTTCTCGCCTTAATTTTGACAGCTTTTCATCTTCTTGTTCAACTTTTAAATCGAAATTCTCTTCACATATATATTTCTCTTGAAATGTATCGCTTAATGAAAAAATGAATTCTGATTTATCAATGAATTCATTTAGCTTATCATTTAAATTATCTCTTATGAAACCTTTATTCCCTGTTTTGTAAAATTGTTGAAATAATAACCTTTCACCATTTGCAACTAGCCTTGTGGATAGGTTTGGCAACTCCTTTCTCAGTTTTGACTGCAATTCGTGAAGTCCTGTGTTAAATTTAATTTTGTATTTATATCTATGCTTTTCTTCTCTATCATAAATGTTAATATAGGAATGTGATTTAAGGCTTTCTAATTTTTTAGTTAATTCTTCTTGATTATTAAAGTCAAAAGATAAAGTTCTTTTAGATTGACTAACTTGATAATTATCACCGTGTATTTCTGCATATAGTTTGTCCCAAAAATCATCATCATTCTTTGATAAAGCTTCTAGCCCATTATCTATTTTTCGCTTATTGTAATAATATTGTGTTGTGAAAGAGAAGTTTATTTCAGGATCTTTAAAGTACTTTTGTAAAGCTTTTTTTAGTCGATATATTTTAATTCCAACGTCAGGGTCTTTTTCCTTAGTTGATATATAACGAAATTCGGAATTATTATCTGTTTGACTTTGATTTTCGTAATATGAAAAAGAAAATATATTGTTTTTTGGTATAGGAAACTCAATGCCTTTTTTTTCTAATTCTTTTACTCTTTTTTCTAAATTTTTATAATTAGGTAATTCAAAAAATAATTTATGCCCTGATAGTTTTAAATCGAATAAGTTATTGAATAAATTTTCAATGGGAGTGTGTAATTTTCCTTCGACATCTATTGTATTATTATCAGCTTGTTTGATGCTTATTTTTTTATAAAATGTAGAAATCAAATAACTCATTGATGGTTTGATAAGAAATACCGCACCAGCTTGTTTATCAAAAATAATGTTATCAACTTTCTCACAGGCAAGCCTTTCTTCAATTGTCAGAAACAGTAATCCATCTCTTTTGAATGCGAAATTTGTTGGCAAAACACCAATTATTTTTTCAAGTTGTTGTCTATCACTATTAATTGCTGATATTTCTCCCTCTATTACTGGATGTTCATTAAATTCTATATAATTGTTTTGAGCGTCTTCTTTTAATTCGGATAAGGATTTTAATGAAATGTTTTCTGTTATTGTGAGGTCTTGAAGAATATGACTTTGAGAGAAATCAAAGTTTTCAAGCTTAAAAACTCTTTCAATATCTGCCTTAAATATTTTTTTATAAATTTCTTGGTCAACCGAAACAAGGATTTTGTTTCCTTCCAGTTTCAAAGGAATAGCTGTATTAATTCCAATTGGCTTAGACTTGTTTTCTAAAACCTTTTCTTGAGCTAATATGTATTTTCCCCAAACATCCTTCTGATTCATATTCTTCTTTTAATGGGGTAGGTAATTGCACTCTTTTGCAAATTTGGCTTTGAGGGAGGCTGGTGCGATTTGCAAATGTGTGCAATGTGCGATGGCTTCCCATATTGTCCCGTAGGGCAAAAGAGCGTTGGCAAAAACTATTTTTTTATTGTAGTAAGTTTCTGTTAGTTCTAATATTTTTTTTATCGTATTTTTCAATTTTTCCTTAATGATTGTTATTTGGAACGATGTCTCTTCGCCTTGCATACAACGGATTTGTATATGGAAAGTTGCGTATTTTTAACCGCTTCTTTTTCCGATGTTAAATGTAATAAAATTATTTGTACAAAATTTTCAATTAACTGATTTTAAGCAATTTTTTATATACGGTGTTGCCATTTCGTTGGTCTAATTTTCTTCATTTTGTACAGAATATTCAATAATTGTAAAAATCAAAAAGGGATTATTCACAGTTTGTACAAATCTTCGCTTGTGGAGTTTGAATGCTAAAAATTCCGAAGCTAACTTTTTCTCGGTTAATCTGGATTTTTCAAAGGAGTAAAATTCCTTTGAGCTGTGTCTCGTTTAGTTATAATCTTTCAATAAAAACGATTCTTTTTCTTTTCAATTATTAAACCTTGTAACAATTTTTCAATGAGAGCAAAATGAAAAAAAGTTTCTCAGCTAGTTACAATTATTCACTTCTTAGAAAATCCTCAGAACATTGTTTTAAACCTTTAATTTTTTCAGATTTTTCAAGTTTAAATTAGAGGTTTTTTCACTTTGATTTTCATTTCATACAGGCAAAATTTCGAGAATCTTTCCGCCTAATTTAACGGTTTATTTTAAAGAACTTTTTTCAATTTGAGCACAATTTTCCAATGAATGGCAACGGATTTGTATATGGAAAGTTGCGTATTTTTAACCGCTTCTTTTTCCGATGTTAAATGTAATAAAATTATTTATACAAATTTTTCAATTAACTGATTTTAAGCAATTTTTTATATACATTGTTGCTTGTAGTAGCTCTAATTTTCCACATTTTGTACAGAACATTCAATAATTGTACAAAACAAAAAGGGATTTTTCTACTTTCCTAAAATCTTCGCTTGTGGAGTTAGAATTCCAAGAATTCCGAAGCCGTATTTTTCTCGGTTTTCACTAATTTTTCAAAGGAGTAAAATTCCCTTTTTCAGTTTCTCGATTAGTAACAATGTTTCACTTAAATCGATTCATTTTCCTTTAGATTTTTAAACCTTGTTACAATCTTTTTTTTGGAGCGAAATGAAAAAAAGTTTCTCAGCTTGTTAGAATTGTTCACTTCTTAGAAAATCCTCCGAGCATTTTTAAAAACCTTTTAATTTTCTCAGATATTTGAGATTTTTAAAAGAAATAATTTCCGCTCTGATTTTCCTTTTTCACAGGCGAAATTCCGAAAATCTTTCCGGTATTTTAAGGTTATTGTTTTAAAGAACTTTTTGTGTTTTGAGTGGAATTCCACTATTACAAGCAACGGTTTGAATATGGTGCGTGCCGCATTTTGAAACGATTAATTTTCGTGCTACGACAATCTTTATTTAGTGTACTAACTTTCATATTTACAACTAATTGCGGCATGCACTATATTTTTTGTTGTGTGTAGGTATTATTTGTACCTGAAATATATACCATTCCACCCTTAACTTTGAACATAGTTATTTTAATTCCGTTTTCTTCAACAATACTTCTGATTTCTGTTGAATTAAGAGGATTAGCTACGTGTCCTTTTTTGTGCAGAAAATTTAAATATTTCGCACTCAATTTTCTGTCAGTACAAAGACTTGTGAGGAATAATTGTCCTTTGGGTTTTAATATTCTTACAATTTCTTTTACTAAAAATGAAGGATTATCAAAAAGATGAAGCAATCCGAAATTTAATACGGTTTGAACAACATTATCTTTGAATGGCATATCAAGTGCATCCGATCGAAGAAATATAATATTTGACATATCCTCACATATATTTTCAATACGGTTTTTTCCGATACTTAACATCTCATAAGATAAGTCACACAGATATAAATCCTTTTTATAGTGTTCTGCATATGCCTTATAAGTAAAACTCAATGTTCCACATCCAATATCAGCTATAGTTCCTTTATTATTATTTTTCAGACCCTTTTTACAGAAATCAGAGTAATCTTTAGGTACATTACCCCACATTAATTTATTATATAAACTATTACTTATTAATTTATCGTATTGAACAGCTTGAACATCATACTCACCTTTGTGAAGTCCTTCAACTTCCAGAATATTTTCTTCTATTTCAGTAATATTTTCTTTTAATAATTCTTGATTCATCTTAAATTTTTTACTTACACACAACGGATTTGTATATGGAAAGTTGCGTATTTTTAACCGCTTCTTTTTCCGATGTTAAATGTAATAAAATTATTTGTACAAAATTTTCAATTAACTGATTTTAAGCAATTTTTTATATACGGTGTTGCCATTTCGTTGGTCTAATTTTCTTCATTTTGTACAGAATATTCAATAATTGTAAAAATCAAAAAGGGATTATTCACAGTTTGTACAAATCTTCGCTTGTGGAGTTTGAATGCTAAAAATTCCGAAGCTAACTTTTTCTCGGTTAATCTGGATTTTTCAAAGGAGTAAAATTCCTTTGAGCTGTGTCTCGTTTAGTTATAATCTTTCAATAAAAACGATTCTTTTTCTTTTCAATTATTAAACCTTGTAACAATTTTTCAATGAGAGCAAAATGAAAAAAAGTTTCTCAGCTAGTTACAATTATTCACTTCTTAGAAAATCCTCAGAACATTGTTTTAAACCTTTAATTTTTTCAGATTTTTCAAGTTTAAATTAGAGGTTTTTTCACTTTGATTTTCATTTCATACAGGCAAAATTTCGAGAATCTTTCCGCCTAATTTAACGGTTTATTTTAAAGAACTTTTTTCAATTTGAGCACAATTTTCCAATGAATGGCAACGGTGAGTATAAGATGTCGGTTTGTTTTTCACAAACTGCATTTTATACAGTGTTACAGGTAGTACGGTTTAATTAAAAACGAAATAATGAAGAAATACAAAATATTAAATTTATACGCTTGTTTGGGAGGAAACAGATATAAATGGGATGAAGTAAATGATAATATAGAAGTTACTGCTATTGAATTAGATGAAGAACTTGCTAAATTGTATCAAAAAAGATTTCCAAATGATAAGGTAATAGTTGCAGATGCACACCAATATCTGCTCGACCATTACAAAGAATTTGATTTTATATGGAGTTCTCCACCTTGTCCGACACATAGTAGGGTAAGAATAAGCCAAAAAAATAGGGATACATTAATACCTATGTACCCAGATATGAAATTGTATCAAGAAATATTATTTTTAGATAATTATTTTGAGGGTAAATATTGCGTTGAAAATGTGATACCATTTTATGAGCCTTTAATCCCTGCTAAAAAAAGAGGTAGGCATTTATATTGGACTAATTTTAATTTACCATCTGATTTAGGAGAAAGGAAAGAGGGTAAAGGATTAGTAGGAAGTTCGGTAAAAGGCGAAGTTAAATTATTGGAGAAGTTTCACGAAATTGATGTTTCAGAATATAAAGGAAAGCAAAGAAAAGATAAAGTTTGCAGGAATTTAGTAGATTTTGAAGCTGGTAAAACAATTTTAATGACAGTATTTAATATTAAAAGGCAGAGTGATGTAAAACAAGGTAGTTTATTTGAAACTGTTTTGTAGTATTACCTGTAACGGTTCTGTATATGGAAAGTTGCGTATTTTAAACGCCTCATTTTTCCGCTTATAAATGTATTAAATTATTTGTACAAAACTTACAATTAGTTATTTATTAGCAATTTTTTATATACATTGTTAGCCATAGTAGGGCAACACCTAATATTGGGCAAAAACCTAATATTATGGAACTACACCAAAACCAACCGAGGCAGAATGCAAGCGATAAGTTAATAAACAATCCTTTCAACATTCAGGCAGCGATTCACATTAAAAATATAAACCCAAACCTAGTGCATTTAGGTTGGTAGATGAGGTATTTAACCTGCGCCTTTTTTGGATTAGAACGAGGCAGAACGCTAGCGGATTTTTCCTTTAAACATCACATTTTTCAACTTAGATTTCGGCTGGTTAAAAAACTAAAAACTTGTTGCGTTTAGTTCCCAAAAAAGGATTTCATTCACCTAATTAAATTAAAAGAACTTATTTTGAATGTTTCCCAACTTATTCAAATACAACTATATCCGCTGTTTTGCCCTATTGTGGTTAACTTGTTATAATCCAACAAATATAACCAATTATCGGTTTAAATTACGGGATAACAAAACTTTTTTATCGTTTTTATCCGCTTTCATTATGTCTTTTAATGCCACATCTAACGGACTCTCTATACGCAGCAAATCCATTTTACTTACATGCGTGTAAATCATCGTTGTCTCCGGACGCGCATGACCCAACAGTTCTTGTATATACCTAATATCAGTACCGTTTTCTAATAAATGCGTGGCATAACTATGTCGCAATGTATGGGGCGTTACCCTTTTTGTAATACCGGCCAATTTACAACTGCGCCTTAAAAAACCTCTGATACTCTCGGCCGCATAAGGCTTACCCGTTTTGCCCTCAACAAAATAAACCTGCGGATTATAGGTCTGTAAATAATTGTTTAGCAATGGCAAAAAACTCTGAGCCAAAATAACATGCCTGTCTTTTCTGTGCTTGCTGTTGCGTACAATTACCTGACGCCTGTCTATATCTATAGCTTCTAATTTTAAAGACAACAACTCACTAATACGCAATCCGGCCGAATAAATTAATGCCAACACCGCACGGTGCTTTAAATTGCGCGTATAACGCAACAAATCTATCACCTCTTCTTTGCTTAAAACAGTGGGCAAAATGGTACTCTTATAAGGACGCTTTAAAGCCAAACCCTCAATTTTACAATCGGGTACAAAAGCCGCAAAATGCTTAAGCGCACTCACAATTTGCCGGTGTGTACTTATTGAAAGCGATCGCACAACCACCACGTCTTCTACAAATTTTTCTACATCCCTATTGGTTAAATCGGACAAAGCCTTATCGGTATTATAACTTACAAAATCCATTACAAAACTGCTGTAAGTATGTACCGTGCTGTCGCTCAAACGCAATCCGTAAAGGTATTTTTTATAGGCCTTAATAAAATCTTTTTGAGTCGCGGTTAAAACCTGTTTTTTAGGCAATACATTTTTAAGAACAATGCTGTTGTCTTTAACACTATTGTCAATTACCAAGTTAACTTTAGGACCCAAAACATGTTTAACCTTGCGGAGATTGTCATCCGTAAAAGGCAAATGCCAACAACGTAAAGTACGACTCCAAGTAGCCCCACTAAGAGAACGAATCAATTTTAAAATAACATCGTCATATTTAAAATACAACAACAACCTGAGCGATTTTTTGTGAACCACCTTCTTTAAAGTGACGCTAATTTTATCAGAAACAGCTTTCAAAACAAAAAGAATTTAAAAGGATACCCAAACTTAGTAAAAAAAATGATGCCATAAAAAATAGTTATCAACTAAAAATAAACCACTTATGTATTAAAAACACATAATTATTTACCAACCACTAAAACCAAATAAACCTCATAACCTTGATTTCGATGTAAGAGAATAAATTGAATACTAAAAAATAATAAGAACGTCATTGCGATGAATGAAGCAAAGCGAAATGAAGAAGCAAACTCATTTTTAAGAAAATATTATTCTAAATTAGCACACTACGTTTATAATTCAGGAATCTTGCAACCTACTTTACCAAGATCTAAAAATACCTACAGCATAACAAAGCAAGGAGCTATTCTTTATAAATTAAATAATGGGCACGTATTTTTTTAAAAGCCTCTAAATCTTTTTGCCCCTTTTTTTTAATATGCTTTTCAGAAAGACCTTGCTCAATTTGTTGTTGTAATTTTTTTGTGCCGGCCAATTTTGTAAAGAATTTATTAAAAAATTGCGATTTATTTTTCGTGCTTTTATAAGCATCTATAAGCCATTTTAAATTGAGTTGGTTTAATGTATCGGTTTTTCGCAGGTCCAAACCATTACAAAAGAGGCCTTTAAATTTTGGATATTTAGCCCCAAAATTAGACTGTGGGGTAAAGCCAAAATCATATTTTTTGTTTGGTAAAAAAGGCGCCCCAAATATCTGAAACTGCATTTCGGTACCGCGCCCACAGCTTATTACAGTACCTTCAAACAATGCCAAACTGGGATACAAATTTACCGCTTTGGCATTGGGTAAATTGGGCGACGGTTTTATAGGCAACGTGTAAAAAGTTTTATGGCTATAATTCTTTAAATCAATAACTTTTAAATCACATTTCACACCATTTTTTAGCCAATTTTCGCCATTTATCATTTGGGCATATTCGCCAATGGTCATCCCATAAACCAAGGGCACAGGGTGCATGCCTACAAAACTTTTATGTAAAGGTTCTAAAACAGGCCCATCAATATAATGCGCATTCGGATTGGGGCGGTCTAAAACAATAACAGGAATATGGGCTTCGGCGCAAGCCTCCATCACATAATGCAAGGTAGATATATAGGTGTAAAAACGCACGCCCACATCTTGTATGTCAAAGATAACGATGTCAATATTTTTTAACTGTGCTGCTGTTGGCTTTTTGTTTTTTCCGTAAAGCGAAATAAGGGCTAAGCCTGTAGAAATATCAATGCCATTGGCAACGTGTTCGCCAGCATCGGCTTGACCGCGAAAACCGTGTTCGGGCGAAAATACTTTAATAACGTTGACTTGCAAGCGCAGCAACGAATCTACCAAATGGGTGTGGGTTTTGTCCTTTTTAAAAATAACACTTGTCTGATTGGCAACTACAGCCACCCTTTTATCTTTTATAAGTGGGAGGTAAGCTTTTAACCTATTGGCGCCAACAACTATGGGTTTACTCATTTTTAGCTTGTTATTATTTACAGAAAGGACAATTTTATCTTGCCTTGGAACTGTATTTTTACAGGAAATCAATCCTAAAAGGACAATTAAAACCAAAAAGAAATATGTATTTTTGAACATTAAAACAGTTTTATAAATTGAATTACGAATTATTTATTGCCAAGCGCATCATCTTTTCAAAACAAGGTAAAAGTAGCATTTCGGCGCCAATAATAAAAATTGCCATTACCGCAATAGCCTTGGGCATTATTGTAATGCTCATTTCGGTAGCTACAGGTGTGGGCTTACAACACAAAATAAGAGAAAAGGTGGCCGCCTTTCAAGGGCATATTCAAATAACCAATTACGACAATAATAATTCCGAAATAACGGTCAATCCCATTGCCTTAAAACAAGATTTCTACCCTGAGTTTAAAGAAGTATCGGGCATTAAAAATGTACATGTTTTTGCCACAAAAGCAGGTATTATTAGAACCAAAAAAGATTTCGAAGGGGTTATTTTTAAAGGTGTTTCTACCGATTATGATTGGCGCTATTTTAACAATTACATAACCCAAGGCAGTGTTTTAAGTTTAAAAGAAAGACCTTCTAACAATGTCTTGATTTCTACAACCATTGCCAACCGATTGGGTTTAAAACTAGGCGATAAATTCAATTTGCTATTTGTAAAGAACAATCCCAATAAATTGCCAAATCTGCGGGTTTTAAAAATTGTGGGCTTGTACAACTCTGCCTTTAATGATTTCGATAAAAATTATATTATTGGCGATATCCGTCACCTCCAAAAAATTAACAAATGGGGGGCCGATAAAGTGGGCGGTTTCGAAATTTTATTGTACAATTTTAACGATTTAAAAAACATAAGTAAGGCTGTTTATGCCAACACGGCTTCCACTTTAAATGTGCAAAGTATTATAGATAAATACCCGTCGTTGTTTGAATGGTTAAGCTTATTTGATCTTAACATAACCATCATTATTGTTATTATGATTTTAATAGCAGGTATAAATATGATAACAGCTTTATTGGTGTTAATTTTAGAACGCACACAGATGATAGGTATTTTAAAAGCCTTGGGAAATGCCAATTGGAGCATCCGGAAAATATTTTTGTACAATGCAGCTTATCTTATTTTAAAAGGCTTGTTTTGGGGCAACCTTATCGGGATTACTTTGTTGCTTCTACAACAAAAATTTGCGCTTATCAGCCTTAATCCAGAAACGTATTATGTAAAATCAGTTCCTGTTTATATTGATGTTTTTCAAATACTCTTGTTAAATGCAGGAACCTTAATACTCTGTTTATTTATGCTTTTAATACCCTCTGTTATAGTCACCAAAATAAGCCCTGTTAAAGCCATTAAATTTAATTAGTTAAACCCCAATCCTCTTCAATTTTATTTGCCTTTTTGTAAGCAAACAAATTATGCACAGAAAACAACAAGTTACGTTTTTGCGATGAATGAAGCGAATCGAAATGAAGAAGCAATCTCATTTTTATGAAAAGATTGCTTCAAATCAGCACACTGCGTTTGTAATTTCCGCAAGAACGTTTTTGCGAGGAACGAAGTGACGTGGCCTACCTTGGGTAGGCAATCTTTTGAAAAGAAGTGACCCTACTTCAAAAGCCTGCCTACCATGGCGAGATAACCACGGCCAAGCCAAAGGCGTGCCCTCGTTAAGACATTATTGGTTTGAAGTAAGCATTCAAACCTTTTACGCCAGTGTAAACAAATCCCGCTTTTTGGCCGGGTAGGCCAATACCCCGACCCTCTGGGTCGGTTCTTTGTATTGGGTTCAGGGTTCTACCCTGAGGTTTAATACCTTTTATTTGCGGTTTTCATCAGTAATGATGAAAAACACCTCGAAAAAGGCGCCTTTTTTTGTTTCGTTTTTTTGGAGAAGCAAAAAAATGAAAAAGAAACTACTCAAAATTCATTTGCTGTCTTTTTTATAATCACAAGCAAAATATTTCTTTACTTTGCATTTTAAGAAACAAATAAGAAAATTAAAGATATGAATTACGATATAATTATATTAGGAAGTGGCCCAGGCGGATATGTTACAGCTATTAGAGCCTCACAATTGGGTTTTAAAGTGGCCGTAATAGAAAAAGAAAATCTAGGTGGTATTTGTTTAAATTGGGGGTGTATTCCTACCAAAGCTTTGCTAAAAAGCGCACAAGTGTACAATTATTTAAAGCATGTAGAGGCCTATGGCCTAAAAGCCGAGTCGGTTGATAAAGATTTTTCGGCCGTGGTAAAACGCAGTCGCAATGTAGCCGATGGCATGAGCAAAGGGGTGCAATTTTTAATGAAAAAAAATAAGATTGATGTTATTGCCGGTTTTGGCAAAATAAAACCAAATCATAAAATTGATGTTACCGCTACTGATGGCACTGTGACAGAATACACGGCTAAAAATATCATTATTGCCACAGGAGCACGTTCTAAAGAGCTCCCAAATTTACCACAAGACGGTAAAAAAGTGATTGGCTATCGCGAAGCCATGAGTTTGCCAAAACAACCCAAAAAAATGATTGTAGTAGGTTCTGGTGCCATAGGTGTTGAGTTTGCTTATTTTTATCACACCATGGGAACCGAAGTAACTGTGGTAGAGTTTTTACCCAATATGGTACCTGTAGAAGATGTAGATGTGTCTAAACAGTTGGAGCGTTCTTTTAAAAAATCGGGTATTAAGGTGATGACAAATGCCTCGGTAGAATCGGTTGATACCTCTGGAAAAGGCGTTGTGGCAAAAGTAAAAACAGCCAAAGGAGAAGTGGTACTCGAAGCAGATATCGTATTATCAGCCGTGGGTATTAAATCGAATATAGAAAATATAGGCCTCGAAGATGTGGGTATTGCTACAGATCGTGATAAGATTTTGGTAAACGATTTCTACCAAACCAATATGCCGGGTTATTTCGCTATTGGCGATGTGGTGCCGGGCCCAGCTTTGGCGCATGTGGCTTCAGCCGAAGGCATTACCTGTGTTGAAAAATTAGCCGGATTAGATACCGAACCTGTAGATTATGGCAATGTGCCCGGTTGTACTTATGCTTCGCCAGAAATTGCCAGTGTCGGTTTAACCGAAGCCAAAGCCAAAGAACAAGGCTACACCTTAAAAATAGGAAAATTCCCATTTTCGGCTTCCGGAAAAGCACAAGCTGCAGGTACACCAGACGGATTTGTAAAAGTAATTTTTGATGCCAAATATGGCGAATGGTTGGGCTGTCATTTAATTGGCGCCGGTGTAACCGATATGATTGCTGAAGCTGTAGTAGCCCGTAAATTAGAGACAACAGGTCACGAAATTTTAAAATCTATTCACCCACATCCAACCATGAGCGAAGCTGTTATGGAAGCCGTAGCCGCCGCTTATGATGAGGTAATACATTTATAACTTGAGTTCAATGTAAAAAAAAAGTTATGTACAGAAAATCAACAAGTCACGTTTTTGCGAGGAACAAAGTGACGTGGCCTGGCCAGTACCGAAAAGGTACGTTCGGACTAACCCGCCTACCTCCGTACCCTATAAATTGAAAACACCTGCCCACCATGGTGAGATAACCACGGCCAAGCCAAAAGCTTGCCCTCGTTAAGACATTATTGGTTTGAAGTAAGCATTCAAAAACTTTTTCGCCCGTGTAACAAATCAAATACGTTAAAAATTTCAGAAGCCTTGGAAGAAATTTAGTATTTGATTTGCGGTTTTCATCAGTAATGATGAAAAACACCTCGAAAAAGGCTCCTTTTTTTGTTTCGTTTTTTTGGAGAAGCAAAAAAATGAAAGAGAAACTGTCCAAAATTCATTTGCCTTTTTGTAAGCAAACAAATGATGTACAGAAAACAACAAGCTACGTCATTGCGAGGAACGAAGTGACGTGGCCTACCCGTACCGAAAAGGTACGTTCGGGCAGGCCTGCCTACCTTGGGCAGGCAATTTTTTGAAAAGAAGTGACCCTACTTCAAAAGCCTGCCCGCCATGGCGGGATAACCACGGCCACGCCAAAGGCGTGCCCTCGTTAAGACATCTTTATAATAAATGGAGTCCTTCGGGTATCCTCATAATAAACGCAAAAAAAATAAAAAAGCAATCTTATTTTTTAACAAGCCCAACAGTAACAACTTCACCCGTATTTATATTCCAAATATGTGAAGTCATTATATTGCCTTTGTCATCATAAATTTCCAACTCGGCAGTATTGGGGCCTGCATAGCCTTGATTTAAGGCTTTAATAGAGATGGTATTGTAATTTTTCACCAAGGGAATGACGATAAAATAAAACATATTTTTCAGTTCAATACTTTTTTCTATCACTTCGCCGTTAAGGTATATTTTTATGCGGTCGCCATCTTCCAAACCAAAATCGCGCACTTCAATTCTAACCGATTTTGAATTGGTGTAAAATGATCCCAAACTGTAATCGCTTTTAATTTTATTTTGCGCATTGGTAATTTTTTTGCCGTTAAAATGTTTTATTACCAAAACATCTGAATCTACATTGTTAGCGTGCTTTTTAAAATCCATTTTCCTTTTGGGTTTGTTATAAAGCTCGTAATATTTTTTATCGTTTAACTTGACCTTAGACAGATTTTCTTGAGGTGTAAATTTTATTGTATTTTTTTTAGCCACAGTATTGGGCTTAAATAAATCTACAGGTTTTAAATTCTTTTTAGAATCTAAAATATCAGAAGGGGTATTTTTAATTGTATCCTTTTGCGAAAATATAGGCGTTGATAGGCACAGCACAAAAAGCAGTAAAGCGGTAGATTGAATTGTTCTTTTTGTTTTCATAAATTTATGACGCTTCAAATTTAATGCCTAATTATTTATTTAAGGTTTAAAATTCCGTTAAAAATAGAGAAAATTTATACCAATATAAATATTAAAGATATTTAGCAAAGTTATCAAGTACATTAATTAGTATTTTTGTCGTAATAAATTCAATTTAATTAAAATATATATATTATGTCTGTATTAGTAGGTAGAAAAGCACCCCAATTTACAGCCCAAGCCGTTGTTAACGGTGGCGAGTTTGTAGAGAATTTTTCATTAGACCAGTATTTAGGTAAAAAGTATGTTGTACTTTTCTTTTATCCAAAAGATTTTACGTTTGTTTGTCCAACCGAATTGCATGCCTTTCAAGAAAATTTAGCCCGTTTTCAAGAACGTAATGTAGCTGTTGTAGCTGTTTCTACAGATACAGAACAATCGCATTGGGGTTGGTTACAAGTGCCTAAAAATCAAGGAGGTATCCAAGGGGTTACCTATCCTATAGTGGCCGATACCAATAAAACAATTTCTAAAAATTACGATGTCCTAACAGGCGATTATTTTTATGATGAAGACGATAATTTTCAAGCCGATAACGAATTAATCGCTTATCGCGGATTGTTTTTGATAGACAAAGAAGGCGTTGTACGTCACCAATTGGTAAACGATTTGCCATTGGGTAGAAATGTTGAAGAAGTGATTAGAATGGTTGATGCTTTGCAATTTAATGAAGAACATGGCGAAGCCTGCCCAGCTAACTGGAACAGTTCAAAAGAAGGTTTAAAAACCACACATGATGGTGTGGCAGATTACCTTTCTAAAAATTAAACAAAAATAGTTTTAAAAACTGTTTAGAAAAACTCTTAAGCCAAAGCTTAAGAGTTTTTTTATTTTTAGTACTTTTGAGGTTCTTATAACACATTAAATAAAACTTAATTTAAAAATAAAACTATGGCAGCAATCACATTAAAAGGCAATGCCTTTAACACATCGGGCGAATTACCAAAAGTTGGGTCTACAGCCCCAGATTTTTCATTGACAGCGAGCAATTTATCAAAATCATCTTTGGCAGATTATAAAGGTTTTAAAGTTATTTTAAATATTTTTCCAAGTTTAGATACAGGCACCTGTGCAGCTTCTGTACGTCAGTTTAACAAAGAAGCTTCAGGTCTTGAAAACACCAAAGTATTGTGTATTTCGAGAGACTTGCCTTTTGCACAAGCCCGTTTTTGTGGCGCCGAAGGTTTGGATAATGTCATTACTTTATCCGATTTTGCCTCAGGACAATTTGGCAAAGATTACGGTTTAGAAATCACCGATGGGCCTTTGGCCAATTTGCATTCAAGAGCTGTAATTGTACTTGATGAAAAAGGCACAGTTGTTTATAATGAACAAGTTCCCGAAATAGTTGATGAACCAAATTACCAAGCGGCTTTAAAAGCCATTTAATTTATGAAACCTGATGATGGTTTTATATTAGGGCGTTTAAAAAGTGCCATTTACGCTGCAAAAGGTTTGTGGATTTTAATTTTTACAGAGCATAGTTTTATGTTCCACGGAAGCCTATCTGTACTATTAATTGTTCTGGGCTTTTATAATGATTTAACACCAACAGAATGGGGATTTCAAATTTTAGCAGTTGGACTCATTATGGTGGCCGAAGCTGTAAATACAGCCATAGAAAAATTGGCAAATCATATTGAACCCGATTTTCATAAAACAATAGGAATTATTAAAGACGTAGGGGCAGGGGCTGTTTTATTAGCCTTATTTGTAGAAATTGCTATTGTGGCTTTAATTTATGTGCCCAAATATTGGTAATGATATGGCATATTTTAATAATTACACTTATTTATAGTATTTTTGATAGGAAATATTTAGTGCATGGCAAAACAAAAAAAAACAAGCTTTAAGCAATCTAAAAAAGACCGCTTTAAAACAATAAAATTGTTTTTTACCAACAGGCAGACCCATGTGGTCTTTGGTTCTTTTTTGTTGATTTTGGCCGTATTTTTAATCACAGCTTTAATATCGTATCTATCTAGCTGGAAAATTGACCAAAGTACATTACACAGTTTTGCAGACAGAGGGGTAAGTACCCACAATCTTTTGGGAAAATTAGGCGCTATCTCTGCACACTTTTTTGTGTACAGTGGTTTTGGCGTGGCCAGTTTTTACATTCCTGTTTTATTGCTATTGTCAGGTTTGTGCCTGTTGCTCAATATACCGTTTAAACGGATAAGCAAACCTTGGTTTTGGGGTGTGTTATCTATGGCTTGGTACTCCTTGTTATTCGGTTTTGCTTTGCCAAACAAACCTTTGTTGGGCGGTGTTGTAGGTTTTGAAATAAACGCTTATCTAAATGTTTATATTGGCCGTGTTGGCATTGCGCTGTTATTAATATTTTGTGTCATTATTTATATTGCTGTTCGTTTTAAATTAACGCCAGAACATATCTCAGGATTTATAAAATCAAAAAAGAAACAAACAAAAAAGGCTTTTCAAGAAGCCATTGTTGCACAGCAAGAAACTGAAAATAAAGTAGCCTTTTCCGAAAAATTAGAAACGCCAAATATTGTAGATCAACCTCAAAAGGATACCACTCCTTTAAAATCAGAGACAGTTGTTTTAGAGCAGTTTGAGGTAAAAAAAGAAAGTAAAAGTACAAAAGAATTGGAGGTTGCAATTGAAATTGAAAAACCTAAAGATGAAGATACCCTTGTAGAAAATTTATCCGATAAGTTGCTTAAAGATTTTGGCCGATTTGATCCCACTTTAGAACTGGCAAAGTACAAGTTTCCAGCTTTAGACTTGCTTTTTGAATATGAAAATGAAAGCATAAAGGTTGACCAAGAGGAACTTGAAATAAATAAGAATAGAATTGTAGAAACCCTAAGTAATTACAAAATAGGAATTGCCAGTATAAAAGCCACCATTGGACCCACAGTAACCCTTTACGAAATTGTGCCCGATGCCGGCATACGCATTTCTAAAATTAAAAATCTCGAAGACGATATAGCCCTGTCTTTAAAGGCTTTGGGTATCAGAATTATTGCCCCAATCCCCGGAAAGGGTACCATAGGTATTGAAGTGCCTAACAAAAAACCAACCATTGTTTCTATGCGGTCTGTTTTGGCTTCACAAAAATTCCAAAAAGCCCAAATGGAATTGCCCATTGCCTTGGGAAAAACCATTTCTAACGAAACATTTGTTTGCGATTTGGCAAAGATGCCCCACCTTTTAATGGCCGGTGCAACAGGTCAAGGAAAATCGGTTGGACTCAATGCCATTTTGGCTTCGCTGCTGTATAAAAAACACCCCGCCGAAGTTAAGTTTGTTTTGGTAGATCCTAAAAAGGTAGAACTGACTCTGTTTAATAAAATTGAACGCCATTATTTGGCCAAATTACCCGATACTGAAGATGCCATTATAACCGATACTACAAAGGTTATAAACACCTTAAATTCTTTGTGTATTGAGATGGATGCACGTTACGATTTACTTAAAAATGCCTTTGTTCGTAATATAAAAGAGTACAATCAAAAATTTAAAGACCGCAAATTAAATCCAGAAAATGGCCACCGCTTTTTGCCCTATATTATTTTGGTAATTGATGAATTTGCCGATTTAATTATGACAGCTGGTAAAGAAATAGAAACACCAATAGCCAGACTGGCACAATTGGCACGTGCCATAGGTATTCATCTAATTGTAGCCACACAGCGTCCCTCTGTAAATGTTATTACGGGTATAATTAAAGCAAATTTTCCGGCCAGAATAGCCTTTAGAGTCACTTCAAAAATAGATTCGCGGACTATTTTAGATGCACAAGGCGCCGATCAGCTTATAGGTAAAGGCGATATGCTTATAGCTGTGGGAAGCGATTTAACACGTTTGCAATGTGCTTTTGTTGACACACCAGAAATTGATAAAATAACCGAATTTATAGGTTCTCAGCGGGCCTATCCCGAAGCTTATATGTTGCCAGAATATTCGGGAGAAGAAAGCATCTCAAATTTTGATATTGATATAGATGACCGCGATTTGTTGTTTAGAGATGCTGCAAAAGTAATTATCAACGCACAACAAGGTTCGGCATCTTTATTGCAAAGAAAATTAAAATTGGGCTATAACAGGGCAGGCAGATTGATAGATCAGTTAGAAGCTGCCGGAATTGTAGGCCCCTTTGAAGGAAGCAAAGCCCGTCAGGTTTTAGTACCTGATGAAATGGCTTTAAATGAATTATTAAAAAACGAAAAAAATCTTTAAGATGAAAGTTAAATTATTTGTAATTGGTTTGTTATGTATTGCCAATTTGGGCTTTTCGCAACAGTCAGATAGGGCTAAAAAATTATTAGATGAGGTTAATCAAAAAATTACAAGCTATAAAAGCATGTATATTACCTTTAAATACAGCTTAGATAATAATGCCGAAAATATTCATCAGACCACACGTGGCAATATTACGGTTATGGGCGACTTATACAATGTGAGTTATTTGGGCGGCACTAAAATATTTGATGGCGAAAAAATTTACACCATTTTACCCGAAGATGAAGAAAT
Source organism: Flavobacteriaceae bacterium (assembly GCA_021647405.1). Lineage (GTDB taxonomy): Bacteria > Bacteroidota > Bacteroidia > Flavobacteriales > Flavobacteriaceae > CG1-02-35-72. The sequence continues at coordinate 29,597 of JAKIUU010000014.1, read as the reverse complement.
AAATATTTCAGATCAAGAAAGCGAAGAAGAGGAAAGCCTGATTAGACCCTCAAAATTCTTTAGCTTTTATAAAATAGGATATACCTATTCTTGGGTAAAATTGATAACTATGAAAGGTAAAAAAATCCAAAATATTGTACTGACACCAACCGATGATGACTCTGAAGTAAATACCATTGTATTAGGAATTAATACAAAGGTTAAAGAAATTTATAGAATGGTAGAAAATGGTAAAAATGGCACACTTACAACATTAACTATCAATAAGTTTAGAAAAAATTTACCCAAAATCTCTAAACGTCTGTTGAAAGTAAATTTGGCCAAGTATAAAGCCGAAGGGTATACCATAAATGAAGCCCAATAAGCAGTTTGAAAATTATAGATAAATATATAATTAAAAGTTTTTTAAGTCCCTTTTTAACCACATTTTTAGTTATCTTATTTGTGTTGGTTATGCAAACCTTGTGGTTGCGTTTTGACCAAATTGCAGGCAAGGGTATTGAAATTGGGGTTATCTTAAAATTTTTAGGTTATTTATCTTTAATGATGGTGCCTCAGGCTTTTCCTATTGCCATCCTGTTGTCGTCTATTATGACCATGGGTAAATTTGCAGAAAATTACGAATTGGCCGCTTTAAAGGCTTCGGGTATTTCTTTAAAAAGAATTATGAGACCACTTATTTTTCTGGCGCTATTGTTTAGTGGTATCAATTTTTTATTCTTGAATAACATCTTTCCCAAAGCCGCTTTTAAATCTAAAAATTTATTGGTAAACATGCAAAAAAAGAAACCTGCTTTGGCTTTAATAGCAGGAAGGTTTAATTCTGATATACCAGGATACCTTATCCGTTTTGACGAAAAATACGGCAAAGAAAAAAATGAGCTTAAAAATGTTTTGATTTACGATTTAACCGATTTAAAAGGAAATGTAAAGAGTATAACAGCCAAAACAGGAAAAATAACCACAGAAGAAGGCAGTAAATACATGACTTTTATTTTGTACAATGGCTATTATAACGAAGAAAACGACAAAGAAATCAGTTCAAAAGAAAGAAAGCGCATGCCTTTTACCAAGTCGTTTTTTAAAGAGTACACCGTAAATATTGATATATCGTCCTTAGACAATGTAGATTTAGAAGAAGAACGCTATAAAAAAGATTTTGAAATGCTGAGTTTAAATCAGTTAGAATATTATATAGATTCTTTGGTTGTGCCTTATCACAATGCTATCGAATCTAAATCTAAGAATATCTACACCCGCTCTTTTGCTAAGGGACTGGTAGCACAAACAACAGACCACACTGCTTATTTATCGGATACCATTTTAAATAATTTTGACAATAGAGGCAAGCTGGTGGTTATTGAAAATGCCAAAGAAATGGCCAAACGTTCTTTAGATAATGTTTCAGCTTTCGAAAGATCGTTTATATACAAACAAAGAACTATTAATGTCTTTGCTGTAGAATACCATAAACGGATAGCTTTTTCGGTGGCCTGTATGGTCTTATTTTTTATAGGGGCTCCTCTGGGCGCTATTATCCGTAAAGGGGGATTCGGATTGCCCATGATTATTGCCATTTTAATATTTGTAATTTATTATTTTATAACCATTATGGGCAGTAATTTGGCAAGGGGAAGCAGTATTCCTGCTTATATGGGGGCTTGGTTGGCTACTGTAATAATGCTGCCTCTGGGCATTTATCTTACAAAAAAAGCAACTACAGAGATAGGCTTGTTTAATATTGATGTATTTTTGCAGCCTTTAAGTATCTTTTTTGCAAAGTTTAAAAAAAACAAAAAATAAAATGACAACTGCAACTCAAAATATAACCCTCAATACTATTAAATCGGCTATTGAAGACATTAAAAACGGAAAGCTGGTTATAGTGGTTGATGATGCTAATAGAGAAAATGAAGGCGACTTTATTGCTGCCGCCGAAAGGGTTACCCCCCAAATGATAAATTTTATGGCAACCGTTGGCAGGGGTTTGATTTGCGTGCCATTAAGCGAGTCGCGTTGTAAAGACTTGCAATTAGATTTAATGGTAGGCCACAGTACAGACCCTTTGGGAACCGCATTTACCGTTTCGGTAGATTATAATGGAAAAGATGTCACAACAGGAATATCGTCAAAAGACCGTTCTATGACTGTTAAATCTTTAATTGAAGACGACACCAAACCCTATCAGCTTACCAGACCAGGACATGTTTTTCCGCTTAAAGCGAGAGAAGGCGGGGTGCTAAGACGCACAGGACATACAGAGGCCGCTATAGATTTGGCTCGCTTGGCAGGATTAAAACCTGCAGGAGTGATTGTTGAAATTATGAACGAAGATGGTACCATGGCACGGTTGCCACAACTTGTTAAAGTAGCTAAAAAACACAATTTAAAAATTATATCGATAGAAGATTTGGTGGCTTACCGCATGCGCCACGATTCACTCATCGAAAAAATAGAAGATTTTAATTTAAATACCCGTTTTGGCGATTTTAGATTACGTGCTTACAAACAAACAAATAACGATCAGGTACATTTGGCCCTAACAAAAGGAGAATGGCACAGTGATGAGCCTATTTTGGTACGCGTAAATTCTACTTTGGTTAATAACGATGTTATAGGAACTCTTACAAATAATCCGGATGACAAATTAGCCAAAATGTTTAAGATTATTAACGACGCCGGAAAAGGCGCCATGGTGTTTATTAATCAAGAAAACCAATCGTTCAATCTGGCTAACAGATTAAAACAGATTAAAGCCCATACAAACGAAAATTCAGAATCATTAAAAATGACTATGGATGATAAAGATTTTGGTATTGGCGCTCAAATTCTACACGATTTAAACATCAGTAAATTACGCGTTATATCTAACGGACGCCAAGATAAAAAGCGTGTTGGTATGACTGGTTACGGGCTCGAGATTATTGAGTACCTTGTTTATTGAAGCCAATGTTGTAATTTAGCTCAAGTGATTTTACTCCGCAAAATATTATTCCCCATTTCATTTTTATACGGGCAGATTATCCGTTTTAGAAATAAAAGTTATGATAAAGGCATCCGTACATCCACAGTTTTTGCAATGCCAATCATTGGGGTCGGAAACCTAAATACAGGGGGTACAGGCAAAACACCTCACATAGAATACCTTGTCAATCTTTTAAAAGATCAGTTTAAAGTGGCTGTATTAAGCCGGGGGTATAAACGAAAATCTAAAGGATTTGTTTTAGCTAATAAAAATGCTTCAGCCAATCTTATTGGCGATGAACCCATGCAATACCATTTAAAATTTAAATCGGTTTATGTGGCTGTTGATAATGATAGGGCGCATGGCATTAACACTTTAAAAAAACTAAAGATCAAACCAGAGCTTGTTTTGTTAGACGATGCTTATCAACATAGAAAAGTAAAGCTAAAAATCAACATACTTTTAACAACTTATAATGATTTGTATGTAGATGATTGTATGTTGCCAACAGGTAATTTAAGAGAACTGCCGTGTAATGCCAAACGCGCTTCACATATAATTGTAAGCAAATGCCCCAAAGATTTATCGGCAGAAGCCCAACAGAAAATTCGCTTAAAACTGAAACCAAAACCCCATCAGAAGTTGTATTTTTCGACCATAGCTTATAAAAATGAAGTATTAAACAATGTGTCGCATATCACTTTAAAAGAGTTGCAAAACTATAAAGTGCTGTTGGTTACCGGTATTGCAAGCCCAAAACCATTGCAATCTTTCTTAACCGAAAATAATATTGACCATACTTTGTTAAAATACAGCGATCATTATAATTTTACAAAAAAGGATAAAGAAAAAATTGACAGGAAGCTACAAGGTTTAAATACCAAAAAAGCATTAATAATTACCACCGAGAAAGATTACGTAAGGTCTTTTATAGGTGATAAAAAAGTATTTTATTTGCCAATAGAAGTTGTATTTTTACAAGATGCACAAGATTTTAACGAAGAAATGATAAATTATGTTCAACAAAGTTCAAGAAACAGTTAAGTTTTTAAAAGAAAAGGGGCTTACCAATCCAGAATTTGGAATTGTTTTAGGCACAGGCCTAGGCAGTTTGGTAAATTATATAAGTGTAGAAAAAAGTTTTGATTATGGCGATATACCCAACTTTCCGGTTTCAACTGTAAAAGGGCACTCGGGTAAGCTAATTTATGGTGAATTGGGGGGTAAAAAAATTGTTGCCATGCAAGGCCGGTTTCATTATTATGAAGGATGGACAATGCAAGAAGCCACATTTCCTATACGGGTTATGAAAATTTTAGGTATTGATAATTTAATAGTATCAAATGCAAGTGGAGGTGTTAATCCAAAGTTTAGCGTGGGCGATGTGATGCTTATTACAGACCATATTAATTTTATGCCAGAACATCCGTTAAGAGGTAAAAATGACGACCGATTTGGGCCGCGTTTTGTCGATATGCACGAACCCTATAATTTAAAATATATTGCCAAATTTGAGGCTTTAGCCAAAGCCAAAAATTTGCCCATTCAAAAAGGTGTTTATTTGGCACTTCAAGGCCCCACTTTTGAAACACCAGCCGAATATAAAATGGTTAAAACATTGGGCGCTGACGCTGTGGGTATGTCAACCGTACCCGAAGTTATTGTGGCAAAACACATGAATATGGTATGCTTAGGTATATCGGTTATAACCGATTTGGGTATTGAAGGGAAACCTGAAACCGTATCGCACGAAGAGGTTCAAAAAGCAGCCAAGACAGCCGAGAAAAAAATAAGCGATTTGGTAACGGCATTTATAGCATCTTTTTAATATGTTTAAAAAGGGGTTAAATAGTATCTTAAGTTTGCTTTTAGTCTTTGTATTTGGATGTGCTGAGGCGCATAAAGATAAAAATTTACCCAATGTTAAAATCAGTAAATTTTTAGTTAAAGATTCTTTAAAAACAAAACATTATAGCTTGCGAAAGTACGCCCATGTCAAAGCTTTTTATAGCGGTTTGGCAGCACCTGTTGTGCAATTATGTATCAATGAAAATGTGCCCCCTGCTGCCGTTCTGGCTATGGCCGGATTAGAGTCGGGGTGGAACAGTGGTTATGTGGGCCGAATTTCAGGAAACATATTGAGCTTGGGTGCCAGAGGCGGCGATAAAGAATTGCCAGCGTTGTATTTGCCAACGTCGAAAAAAACGGGCAATGTAATATTTGATTCTTTAGAACTTTCAAAGCATCCCAAATTAGATTTGATTTGGAAAAATAGAGAACCAAGCTTAAAAAAAGATTACCGACCCAGTGCTATTGCTGGTACAACATTTCAGTTGGGCTATTTTAGCCACCATCCTAAGGCGAAATCGGCGGCACAATTACAGAATATATCCGATTTTTTACACATTTTTATTTCGCATAAAAGCCGCATAGTTGCCTATAAAAGAGCACGCCAAAAATTAGACAGTATGGTAAATGTACATGGTAAATTGGTATTGCTTGAAGAAAAAACAGCCCTCATGTTTATAAATGACATTGGTGGCCGACCAAATACTTTTAATTTTAGAAAAACCTGGCCTAAAAAAGTGATTTACATTCTTAAAAATGCAGGCTTGGTACCCCTTTCGAAAGCTATTTATAAGGACAAATTACCTTTCGAAAAAGCGTGGTAACTAAGAAAAGCACCTGTTTAAAACAGATGCTTTTCTTTCAACCAACTAACCAACTTACATAATTTTATGAAAAATTATTTCTTCTTTAGAAGTTGCAAAACCTATGCCAAAGCAAAAGGGTTTTTGTTAAAGCTTAGTTAAAAAAGAGCTTGTGTATTTATAGAATTTAAAAAGTTACAAAAGGTGTTTTTGGGCTTTGTAAGAAGAGCGGACCAAAGCCCCGCTTTCAACATGCTTAAAGCCCATTTCAAGACCCAAAGTTTCGTATTTTTTAAACTGTTCGGGTGGAATAAACTCAAACACAGGAAGGTGTTTGCTGCTGGGTTGTAGGTATTGACCAATTGTAATGATATCTACATTGGCATTTCTTAAATCTGTCATGGTTTCTATTACTTCTGCTTCAGTTTCGCCCAAACCAAGCATAATACCCGATTTGGTTCTGGGCAGCCCTTGGGCTTTGAGATAGGTCAAAACGGCAAGACTTCTGTCGTATTTGGCTTGAATACGGACTTCTTTGGTCAAACGACGGACTGTTTCAAGATTGTGCGATACCACTTCGGGCGCCACGGCAATTATGCGGTCTATATTTTCGTGAATGGCCCTAAAATCGGGAATTAAAGTTTCTAAAGTTGTATGGGGATTTTCGCTGCGAATGGCCTTTATTGTTTCGACCCAAATAATCGAACCACCATCTTTTAAGTCATCACGGTCAACCGATGTTATGACCGCATGTTTTATTTTCATTATTTTAATAGACTGCGCTACTTTTTGGGGTTCATTTCTGTCAACTGCGTTGGGACGTCCTGTTTTTACACCACAAAATCCGCAAGAGCGGGTACAAATATTGCCCAAAATCATAAAAGTAGCTGTGCCTTCTGTCCAACACTCACCCATATTGGGACAACTGCCACTGGTGCAAATGGTATGCAAGTTGTTGTCTTCAACCAGTTTTCTTAATTGGGTGTATTTTTTGCCAATGGGCAATTTTACACGCAACCATTTTGGTTTGGGCATTCTTTTTTCTGTTGCAGTATTATCAGACATAGGGGTACCTATTATAAGGCGACAAAGGTACAAATTAAAGAAATACTAAAATACAAGAAAAGAAGTTTCTATTTCAATCCGAGCAAGCCGTTTAAACTAGCAGGGGAACTCAATGTGAGTTTAAATATGAGGTGCTTATTGCGACAAATTAATCTTGTAATGTTCTTGAAAATACTGATTGAGAACACCGGTAAGTTTGCCAGAAAATGCAGACCATTCGGCTTGATTATTCCGAATGCCTATTTTTGGTAATTCCAGTTGAATGGCATCTATAGCACCACTATTTTTAGAGCCATGACGCCAGGTATTGTATCCACCACTAAAAAATCTGCTTCCTTGAGGGCTGGGATTAATATTACTTGGAACGGAGGCATACCCTGCGTTTTCTATGAGGGAACCAAAACTTAAGGGGCCTCTAATTAAGGCGATAAATTCTGAGTTACTTGTTTCTGCCAGCATTTTAATACTCGATTTATTTTTATAATTATCAGAATTTAAAATATTATCAGGTAGGTCTAACTCTTCACTAGTTAAAAGATATCCAAGCCATATTCGTAAATCATAAAACCCATCGGGGTTTATGCCATGACCGTGTATGTCTAAATACAATCCATTGCCATAATCTTGCGTTATTTTTGTTTTTGCCACTTCAATATAGTGGTGAAATTCTTCCCACGAATGGCTGGCTATGGCGTTGCCTTGAGCAGCTTCATCAACATCTCTATTGGCGTCTAATTTTGTGCGTTTGAGTCGGCAAATAATTAAATGGGGGTATTTTCCAAATCTGGCTTTTATGCTGTCAGCAATTAGGACACTCAATTGTTCAGTATTTGAATCTACTGTCATTGTGCCGTAAGTTCTGTCTGGAATATCAAAAGGGGTAATACTGCCACCATGTGGGGCAACTATAATAATAGGCAAATTACCGGCTTTGTATTCAATGTAATTGTTAAATCCAAAATAGGTCGTGCCAGCAGTATAAGGTTCTTGATGATTTAAAGGCAAAAAAGAATTTTCTGTTGCTTCTTTGGTCTGTTCCCGAGAGCAAGAAAAGAGCATAAGGAAAATCAGAAAAAAAATTTGTTTGATCATAATCGGCTATGTTTTATAATCAGAACCTTTTTAAACTTTTTAGTTTGTTAAAGTGATAACAAAGTTACAAATATCAAGTGGATAGTTGATATTGAAAATCTTATTTAAAAATAAGCTAAGAAGTATTTATATATTTGTACAGAACTAACCGGTTATTATTTTGATTTAACCGCAAGTCATTTGTCACGAATAACTTTAAATATCAGCCTTACTTATAATGACAACAGAATAATGGAATATACTTTATCTACAATAATAAATTTTACGGTAATATTAAACTTGTTAGTTATGGGTTTATTTCTATTGCTGCGCAATAAAAATTCTATTACAAATATTGTGTTAGGCCTCATTTTTTTACTTCCTATTTTTAATTATGTATTTAATTTGGCCATACTTCAAAAAAATAGCAATATGCTGCCAACAGCATTTGTTTTAAGTCATCTTAGTTTTGTTTTGCCTTTTTTAAGCTATATATACACAAATTACTTTATTGGTAAAAAACTTAGATTTAAAAGTGCTAAACATATTCTGTTTTATTTATCTGTTTGCTATTTGATTTATTTCCTTTTTCTTTTTTACTTAAATGATGATAAAGCTAAATTTATATATAATTTAAAAAATGGCAATTTCACACTATCATTTGTGATATTAAATTTTATTTTTTTAGGAAATAACATATACTATGCATTATTAAATATAAGCCAAATAAACAAAGCCAAGAAATATTTAAAAGCAAACATAGATCAAAATAAAATTCACTTTATTTTAATATTCAATTATGCACTTTTAAGTTTAACGTTGATAAGTGTTTTTAGTTATTTAATCCTGCCACCTTTTATTGCCGAATTTATAATTATGCCAATATTAATGATAATAATATTTTTTATAGTATTATTTTCAGCTAGAAATTGCGAATCTTTATTTACAAGAATGCAATTAGCCACCTTTATTAAAGAAAGTAAAATAGTTAAAGAGGGCAAAACAATTATAACAGAAAAGATATATGATTATAAATTACCCATTGAAAAAATAAATAATGAAATTAAGGATAATATATTTTTAGATAATAGTCTAACACTTACCTCTTTTAGCGTAAAGATAGCCGTTAAACCGTATCTGTTATCACAAATATTTAAAAGCCATTATAAAACCAATTTTTACGATTTCATCAATAAAAAAAGAATTGGTTATTCCATTGGTTTATTAAAAGAAATTGAGAAAAACAAACTGTCTATTGAGGGCGTTGGTTTATCTTCTGGCTTTAATTCAAGAGTGTCTTACTACAGAAATTTCAAAAAAAGCCAAGGTGTAACACCAAAGGAATTCATCAAAAGCCTAAAAGTGTAACAATTATCTAATTGTAACAAATTATTAGAATTTATTTACAAGGTGTTTTTTTGTTAAGCATCTTCTATTTTATTTCTTTGATTTAAAGATACTTATATTTATTATGGTATTAAAATTAGCATTATTTAAAATGCATAATGAGACTAATATAAAGTAAGCTAAGATTTCATAAGGGGAAAATACCTATTTATAAAGATGTTTTTATTAGTAATATTGGAACAGATTTCTATTTGCAATTTTCTTTAACCAAACATTAACAATCTAAAAAAAAACCAATTATGAAAAAAAATTACCTTTTTTTAATGCCGATAATAGTTGTTTTATTGGCGTTATCCGCTCCCGTGTTAGCACAATCAGATTTAGGTATTCCCAATGTTCAAGCCATTTATGGTGGTCGTATTAATGCCATTACTGGTTATCAATTAGATGCCACACATTCACGTATTTATGTAACTACAGAAAGTGTTAATACAGGTTTTTATGCCGATCTTTTTACAGATCCTACTGGGACACCTGTTATTAGTGCGTTTACTAAAATTCCTTCTATGGATGACACCCAAGGGTTTGGTTCAAGTGTTAGTAAAATTGCAGCTCATAAAACATCAGGGTATTTGTATTTTGTTACAAATAATAATTTGTATAGCACCGACCCTAGTCTTACAACGGCAATAGAAGCTGTAACCGGGGGCGTTAATAACGTATTTATAAAAGGCGATAATATTTTTGTAGAACAAAGCGGTCAATTGGTTTTTGGCACTTTAGACGCTTCAAACATTTTTACGCCAAGCGCAACACCACCTTTAGCTTTACCAAGCGCAATTACTAATGCTTCATATGTTATTAATCCTGTGTCTGGTAAAATATTTGTATTTGTTAAAGGTACTTCGCCTACACTATACGAATCTAGTGAGGCTTATAATGCTTTAACAGCTTCTTCTACTTTTTCTGCTGTAACAACTACCCTCACGAGTCCTTCAGTCAGCTGGAACGCCTTTGGCATAGCCCCAGATGGCCGTTTTGTTATTGGAGGATCTGATAATGCGACTAAATTTATTGCCTATTCTGATGATGGTGGTACTTCTTATACTGAATTTGATACGACTGTTTCGGGTGTGTCTGGCCCAAATATTGACTTTAGTGGCGATGCTTCGGCGTATTATGTCTATTTTTCTACAATTTTTAGTAATAACAGAGGCGATACTGGTACTTGGGGTACTTTTGGTTTGGCATCTTACTATACACATCCTAACGACGGTTATGTCTTTGCAGATCCAAACAATGTAAAAATGGTGTACATGACAACAGACCAAGGCTTGGGTGTTTCGTTAGATAATGGTTTAAATATTGTGAGTGCTGACGAAGGTATAGAAGCCGTTAATGTAAACGATATGGAGATGTCAACAGATAAAAATACAGCGTGGATAGCTTCTAAATCGGGTGTTAGAAAGGCAACTACTTATCAAACAACCCCAACTTGGACAAATGCCATGTTTCCTAACAATGACGGGGCTCCTTATCATTCTGTGGGGATGTTAGATTCAGATACCAAAACTTGCTATGTTGGTAACGTAAGAGTGTATAAAACTACAGATAGTGGAACAAACTGGACACGTGTATTTACACCAGAATCATCTCCATATAGCTATTCAGGCAATACTAAAGTAAATGCAATTACGGTTTGCCCTTATGATGAAACTATTGTTTTTGCAGGTTTCGAAATTACTGGAACAGAAAAAGGAGGCTTATTTTATTCCTTGGATTCAGGTGCAACATGGAATCAACAATTATTATTTGGTTCTACTGTAAATGATGTAGATGTAAATGATATCGTATTTAATCAAGAAGGAACTGATATTGTGGCTTATGTAGGCGTTGATTATGATTCTTCTACACCCACAGGAAGTAGTATCTATAAATTAGTACAAAATGGTACAAGTTGGACAGTCACTCAAGATATGGATGCTAGTACAACTAGCACTGGGAGTGCTATAACTGTAGCTATAAATGATATTAGTCTTGATAGTGCAACAAACACTTTATATGCAGTAGGTACAGATCCTGCGGTTACAAGTAATCAAGTGGTGGTTTATTCAAAAGCTGTTGCAGGAGATGGGCTGTGGACACCTTTTGACATGACGGGATTTATTGTAACTACAAATGAAGTAGGAAGAGCCATTACCAATAGTACAACACATTTATTTGTTGGTGTAGATAACAAAGTGTACTACTTTAAATCCGGTGACACGTCTTGGAATTCATATGCTTATCCTAATGGAACCATTATTAATTTCTTGCTTTATGACGCCCTGATGGTAGGTACTGGTACTGGCATTTATGCACAAAGTGATCCTACTACAGGTACGGCTGGTATAGATGAGTTTTATAACAATAAATATGGCAGTTTAAATCTTTATCCTAATCCGGTACAAAAAGAAGAAAATCTCAATGTTACATATAATTTAAAGAGGGCTGGCGAAGCTCAAATAGTTGTTTATGACATTAGGGGAAGACAAATATTAAAAACACCTTCTAAATTCCAAAACGAAGGAACTTATAAAGTTTCTTTGCAAGCAAATAAGTTTAAAATAGGTCTTTATTTTTTGACTTTAAAACTCAATAATTCTGTGGTTTTATCTAAAAAAATATTAGTGAAGTAATAAGAGTTTTAGGTTAGTATTAATAAAAACAGCCCTACAGTTTAAATTGTAGGGCTGTTTTTCATTAGGATACAATTACTATTTGTGGTAAAAATTACATTATTTCAACGCATCAAAATCGGCCGTATAAATGGCTTTTATATAAGGTTTGTGTTTGTTGTAAATTTTAACGTGATAAGGGTGTTTTAAGTAGTTTTCTAATCCCTTTTTATTTTTAAAAGTTAAGACCACACTGTAATTAAAATTTGAAAAAGGATTCCGTTTGTTAGGTTTAATTTTACCTATGACGACATCAATTACATCGGGTATTTTTTTAAACCCTAATACATCGTTTGTTATTTCTGTCTGAGGTGTATTAGCAGCGTATTCAAGTAATAAAACGTGGTAATATCCTGCTTTAGAGGTATTTGTGCAAGAGTTTAAAAAGACAATTAAAAATCCAATTGTTATAACTTTACTAAATTTCATAATGTAAATTTTAAAACGAAGTTAAATAAAAGACACTAAAGCCTATTAAAAAGAGAATACCCAACCAACTCAATAATTTTAAGCCGCTTGACGGGTGCCATTCCGTTGGGGTATGTTTACTTGTTATGAGTAAATAGTTGGCAATAGCGTAAAAAGGGGCTGTTAAAAACGAAATGATGGTCGCAATTTTAACCATAAGCGCCATACTTGTAATAAAGAATCCTAATATAATTAAAGTACCTACACTTAATAAAACCAACCAAATTAAATAACTGTCTTTGTTTGTATTTTTAAAGAGTAATTGGGTCGATTTAGCCATGGCGCGCGGCGAAGCATCTAAAGTGGTTATGGTTGTGCTAAACATGGTGGTAAAAGCCGCTATGGCAATAATTATATAAGCGCTTTTTCCTAAAGAATTTGTGTATAAGTTAATCAATTGTGCAGAAAAGGCGCTAGCACCGTTGCTAAAAGTTTCGCCAGAGTTAAACATAACCAAAGCCCCTAAAGAGATAAAACAAATCCCCAAAACGATGGTGCCAATATAACCTATATTAAAATCGAAAATAGCTTTTTTAGGCGTCATTTTTGCTGTCTTTGCTTTTTCTAATGTCCAAAGCGAATGCCACGCCGAAATATCAAGAGGAGCAGGCATCCATCCCATAAAGGCAATTAAAAAAGCAATACCTACTGTGCCACTTGGAAAAACAGGGGTAAAATCAAATTGATTACTTGTTTTTTGTAAAGCAAAAACAACGGCCAAAATAGAACTGATTGAAAGAACAATCACAATAATTTTCATCAAATTATCGAGTAATTTATAGCGTCCTATTAGTAAAATTAGCATACTTATAGCCGTTATAATACCACTCCAAATAAGCGTGTTGGCAGTGAAGCCAAATAATTTTGTAGCCAAGCCAGCAGTAACTATGGTAACGGCTGCTTGGATGCTAAACATTGTGGCAAATGTTAAGATGTAATAAATCCAAAGAAAACCTTTGCCTAAGCGTTTGTAACCGTCAATTAAACTTTCTCCTGTAGCAGCGGCGTAACGTGGCCCATATTGGAAGAAAGGATATTTAAATAAATGTACCAATAGCAAAGCCCACAATAAACCCATGCCGTAATCGGCACCAGCACGTGTAGATTGTACCAAATGAGAGACACCAATAGCAGCGCCAGCAAATAGCAATCCTGGCCCGAGCGATTTAAAGGTTCTGTAAATATTTTTCATCAAGGTACTAGCTGTTATTTATGATTTCGGCCAATAATTTTTTAGCGCGAAGGAGTCTTATTTTTACGTTGTTTAAAGGTTCGTCAAGTTCAGTTGCAATCTCTTTATAACTTAATTCCATAAAATAGCGTAAATTAATAACCTTTTGATAATGGGGCTTTAACATTTTTATATAAGCCAATAATTGTGCTAAATTCTGTTTTTGGATGAGCTTATCTGCTGGCGATGGCTCTTCGTCATAAACATTATGGGCTTCTTTTTGGTGTTTGTGAATAGAGATTAAATCGGGTTTTTGTTTTCTATAATGGTCTATATGTAAATTTCGGGCGATAGAAAATAACCAAGTTTTAAAACTGTAGTTCTTGTCGTAAGTGTCTAATTTATCAAAGGCTTTGGCAAAAGTATTAATAGTTATATCTTCGGCTTCATCGCCGTTAGAGCATTTAGTTTTAAGAAAATTATAGACTTCTTTCCAAAAAGTATTTAGCAAAGCGTTATAAGCACTTTGATGGCCTTTTTGAGCTTGAGAAATGTGTTCTAATAGTTTAGTATCTTCTACCAATGTGTGGGTTTTGAAAAAAGATTGCCGATAAATATACGCAATTGTATCAAAATTAAACTAATTTCAAAAAAGAAAGCGAATAGAATGAGGTCTTTTTCTTGTAATTTCTTAGCACTAAAAAATAATATTAAATAAAATATTAAGAAGCGAGCCCCAATTAAAGGAAGTACAATAAGTGGTTTTATAGCTAGGACTGATAAAGTTATGGCTAAAATCCAAAAGAGTATTTGGGATACATAAAATAAACCCAATAAAAACTGATGACTTTTTTTGTAGTGCTTGGCCGTAGAAATATGACGTCTTTTTTGTAAAATCCACTCTTTAAAAGATGTTTTTGGAATTGAAGTTGTAATGGTATCTTCTTCAAAACAGATAGCTGTATTGTCTTTGTTGGCGGCTTCGTTTATAAACAAATCATCATCACCAGACCTGATTCTCATGTGATTTATAAATCCGTTTACCTTAAAGAAAACCGATTTTGTATAAGCCAAATTCCGCCCCACACCCATATACGGAGTCCCAATTTTGGCATACGAAAAGTATTGTAAGGCCGTAAGCAGTGTTTCGTAACGGATGAGTTTGTTTAGAAAAGTTTTGTCTTTTTTATAGGCCCCATATCCCAATACAATTTGTTTTTTTGAACTGAAATTTTGAACCATTGATGTTATCCAGTTAGTCGAATTTGGTCTGCAATCGGCATCAGTAAATAACAAATGTTCATGTGTGGCAGCTTTAATGCCAAGCGTTAAAGCGTATTTTTTATTGCCCCAAAATTGCTCGTTTTCTTTTACATCAACAATCTTAATACAGGTGTTTTTGGAGGCAAAGTTCTTTATAACATCGCGCGTGTCATCAGTAGAAGCGTCGTTAATCAAAACAAGTTCAAAATTTTTGTAATTCTGATTGAGTAGCAATGGTATTAATGCTTCTAGATTTTTGGATTCGTTTTTAGCACATACGACAACAGAAACAGCCAGATTTGGCACTGTTTTATTTGTTGATTTAGACCAAGCAAAGAGGCTGAAAATACCTAAATAGTACAGCATTTGCAGGATAAAAACACTGTAAAAACTTATGAGTAATATGTTGGTTAACAGACTAATTTCTTATTTATTTTCACAGTCTTCGGGTAACTTCCCACAAAAGCCACAAGGTTCGCCAGTTTTATTTAAATGTGGATTTTGACTGGCGCATGTGCCTTCAAATTTGCCATCTTTTTTCGCCCAAATTTTTATGGCGATACCTGCAAATCCGAGAGCTAATAAACCGATTGTTAATAAAACTAATTTCATAAAAAGCACATCTTTATAGAAGATGCAAAGTTACAAAGAAAAGCCCAACCTTTAAAAGTTGGGCTTGTTAATTTTACTTTTCTTCATTCTTTTTTATTAGCTCACTTTGAATGTTTGCGGGTACAGGTTCAAAGGCTATAAATTTTGTGCTAAATGAAGCTTTGCCTTGTGTTAACGAGCGCAAAGAAGTTGAGTATTTGTACATTTCAGACAAAGGTGTTCTGGCGGTTATGCGTTGGTATTTACCCAAACTATCCATGCCTAAAATAATGGAGCGGCGCGCTTGCAAATCGGTCATTACATTACCCATTAATTCTTCTGGAACTTTAACAATGAGCTCATTAATAGGCTCCATTAGTTTTGGGTTGGCATTTAAAAAGGCGGCTTTAAAAGCATGGGCACCAGCAATTTTAAAGGAGATGTCATTGGAATCTACCGAGTGCATTTTACCATCAAAAACCATCACCCTAATATCTCTGGCATAAGAACCTGTTAGCGGTCCTTCTTCCATAACTTCTAAGACACCTTTCATAATAGAAGGCAAATAACGCGTGTCTATAACACCCCCTACAATACAGTTGTAAAAGACCAGTTTGCCACCCCAAGAAAGTTCTACAATTTCGGGAGCCTTTCTTAAATTAAATCCCTCTGGCTCTGCTATTCCTTCGTACCAAGGTTCAATTTTAAGATGTACTTCGCCAAACTGACCTGAACCACCAGATTGTTTTTTGTGTTTGTAACTGGCCGTAGCAGAGCGTTGTATGGTCTCTCTATACGCTATACGTGGTTGCTCAAAAACAGCGGTAACATTGTGGTTATTTTTTAAAACCCAATCAACAATGGCCAAATGCAATTCGCCTTGGCAGGATAAAATTTGTTGCTTGAGCTCTTTTGAATATTTTAATATAACCGTTGGATCTTGACTCTGAATTTTCTTTAAAAATTCGTTGAGTTTTTCTTCACTTTTTTTATCAGCAGCATATACAGCTTTATGAATTCGTGCCGATGGGTATTGGATGGGTTTGATGGTTATTTTATGGTCTTTTTGATAAAGCGTGTCGTTGGTTTCTGTAAATTTAAGTTTTAGGGTGGCGCCAATATCACCTGCTTTTAAAGAGGCTACGGGCTGTCTTTTTTTACCGTCCATTATAAAGAGCTGGTTGAGGACTTCTAATTCGCCATTTCTAGAATTTTCTAATTTGTCATTTTGGTTGAGCGTACCAGACATCACTTTAAAAAAGGTGATGCGCCCTAAATTAGGCTCATGAACAGTTTTAAAAATAAAGAGGGCTGTTGGGGCGTCTGTTTTGTACGATACTTCATTGCCTTCCAGACTTAATTGTGGTTTTAAATCGGCTGCAGCGGGTACCACATTGTCTATAAAGCCCATTAACCGGCCACTGCCCATATCGTTTAAAGCCGACACGCAAAAAACTGGAAATAACTCATGATTGAGCATGCCAATTTTGATGCCCTTACGCATTTCGTCTTCATTTAAAGTGCCTTTATCAAAATAAAGTTCCATCAAATCTTCATCGTTTTCCGCGGCTTTTTCTATCAATTCGTTGTTAAGTGTATTTGCCAAATCTTTTTGATCTTTGGGAATCTCAAGTTTGTCAGGTTTGCCGCCTTCGGGTTTAAACTTGTACATTTTCATTTTAAGCACGTCAATAATACATTGTGCGCCATCTACAACTAATGGGTATTGAATTTTAATGGCATTGTTGCCAATCAGGTCTTTTATACTTTGAAAACTCTCATCAAAATTGGCTTTTGGATGGTCAATTTGATTGATGACAAAAAGCGTAGGTTTGTTAAAACGATCTATGTAATTCCAAATAATTTCTGTGCCCACTTCTACGCCATATTGTGCGTTTATAATCACAGCTGTACTGTCAGAAACATGCATTGAAGAAGCAATTTCTCCGATAAAGTCATCCAATCCTGGGGTGTCTATAATGTTTATTTTGTAATTACGCCACTCGGTGTGTAGCGGCGTAGCATAAATTGATGTTTGACGTTCTTGTTCTATTTGTTGGTAATCTGACACGGTACTTTTTTCTTCAATAGTCCCGCGTCTATTCAGAAGGCCAGCCTCAAAGAGCATAGTCTCTGCTAAAGTTGTCTTACCGCTATCGTGGGCACCAACAAAAGCAATATTCTTAATGTGTTTGTCATCATATATCTTCATAGTGTAAATTTAAAGGATTAAAAACGCTTAAAGTTACAAAATTTATGAATTCAATTTATATGATAATTGTTAGTAATTTTATTTTTTAATTAAAAAAGATTTTTTTTTACTTTAAAGCGATAACTTTAATCTCAACACGCTGATTTTGTTGACGTGCTTCGTCAGTAAAAGTGGTGTTTATAGGACGTCTTTTGCCATAGCCTTTATAATTACATTTTTGTAAAATAAGTTAATAATTCTAGCAAAAAAAGCTTTTATAAAATAACGTGCTTCTTCTGTTATTTTATTATAAAACAAAAATATTTGAAACTGTAAAATGAAAAGTGTCGGAGGACATAAATTATATTTCATCAAAATATAATAACTTTAAAAAGGGGATTATTCCCCTTTTTCCAAAATATTTTTAAAAAGTTTGTGTGGTAGTTTTTTTTTTTTATACATTTGAGGTGAAACAAATTAAGACTTTCCTAAAAAGAAGAAAACGTTTCTGTTTTTAACTTTTTATTATTTTATTTCTAGTGTAATTTAACGAAAAATTATACCATTATTTGGTATAAAGAAAACCTCTGTTGCTTTGGCAATAGAGAAACAAAAAGGACAAACTATATGTTTAACTTAAAACCGTATTAACTATGACATAGCTAAATAACAACAGAGGAACTGCAAATATATGTTTTTTAGTTAGAAAATGCCTCGCAGAAAACCTATGCTTTTTTAAAGTGATAGAGATTTTTTCAAGACAACTAAAAGACCTCATATTTTAAGAATTAAATAATGAATAAAAAATTAAAAATTATAACTATTTTAACTCTATTTGGAATTATCTTTAATTCCTGTTACAGAGATGAAGGTATTTTAAAACAAAACGAACTTTCACTAACTGAACAAATGAATAATGCGGGTTTAAAAAGCATTGTTTTGGGTAAAAAGCTAGAAAATCCTTATTCCGTTGAAAATATGAAAAAAGCATTAGATAATCTTAAAAAATCTAATGTAAGTGCTAAGACTTCGGTAGATGGAATTGAAATTACGACAACACATCTTTACGTAAAATTTAAACCAAAAAATGAAGATGAATTAGATATTTTAAAGTCAGACTCAACACTTGTTCTTTATGATTATCCTTTAGATTATGAAATAGAAGAAAATGGCGATTTTTATAGAGATCCTGATATACCAGATAATCAGCCAACATATAAATACACGGCTGTTAAAGTAGGGAAAGAACTTCCTAGTGGTATAGAAAATGAAATACTTGCCGAACTTTTTATCCCCGATGAAAACAGTGATAGTGAAACAAACAATAAAACCGTTATTACTTATGAAATGGTTGATGCTTTAGTAGATGAAGCATTACGCATAACTTGGATAATTTACAAAACAAAAGTTTAAAAACTATGCGCAGGAAATGGAGACCTGCGGGGACAATTAAAGTGTGGGATGATATTGTAAATAATTATGTTGGTGTTGAAGGTGTTGAAGTAAGAGCTAGAAGATGGTTTACCACCCATAGAGGTATTGCAAACGCCAGTGGTTCTTATTCTTGCGATGGCAGATTTAGAAGAGCTGCCAATTACAGCATTGATTGGGAACGGTACAATTTTGCAATACAAGACCATTGGCTTAATGGCGCAACTTATAATGGCCATAAAAGAAGAGGCAATTGGGATTTAAATCTTAAAGACGATAAGCAAGAATATTATGCAACCATTTTTAGAGCAGCACATCATTATTATTACAAAGATATTAAAGGTTTAAGACGTCCTCCTCAAAATAGTTTTTGGAAAACACAATTAAAAATTAAAGCTCGGTTACAAAATGGTTCTAATAATGACGGCAGTTTGGGAGTGCATGTTGCTTTTTGGAGAGCATTTGGTTTATATAGTCCTATCGGTATTTATACATATGGTAGAAACTCTATGGAAATATATGCAACTGTTATTCATGAATTAACACATGCAACGCATTGGGAGACGGATAAAAGTGATTTTAGAAATACAGATGATAAAGTTGCAGAATCTTGGGCTAGAGGTGTACAATGGGAATTAACTAGAATGGTATATCCCAATTACAGAGGAGGGGCTACTGTTTTACCTAAATATACACAAGTTGTTGTAGATATGATTGATACTCCTTCAGACAGCAATAATGGTTCAGAAAAATTATCAGAAGACAATGTACAAGGTTATACCATAAGACAACTAGAAGACGCTTTAGTACACCAAAAAACATGGAATGATTGGAAAAATAACATTAAAAACAGATATAACAATGCTACAGAAAACAACTTGGATGCACTATTTAATTATTGGAATTAGTATTATATTTCTATCATCAATAAGTAGCTGCTCTAAACAGGTAGAATATAGATTAGATACAGATATTATCTATAAAAATGAAACAAATCATTTTATCAAATATTATGAGCTAATTGATAATCAACAAAGTCAGAGATTACTATTTGAACTTCCTCCAAACTCTGAAAAAAAAATTGAGATGAGAAGTAGTGGTTCAGATACAAATATCAATAACTGTTGTCAAGGTGTTTTAAATGATTTTCAAGGAAATAATTCAATATTAATAGACTATGATAATAGTAATAAATGTCTTATTTATATAAGTGGAGAAGGTTCAACAACTGGTAATATTTCAGCTTATGAAAGTAGAGAGATTGAATCTAATTATTATGAATTTATATATAGGTTTACCGAAACAGAGTACAGTCAAGCAAAAAATTGTAACTAACCACTTTTGCTAACCACTTTTATAAAAAATAGCAGAATAAGTGTCACGCCAAAGCGTGGTGCTTTTCTGTTACTTTATATTTTAAAGAAAATAACAATAAAGATAGAGTAGATGTGTTAAATTTATTTGAAGCCTATTACTGGAATTAAAATTAAATAAAAATGAAAAAAATAATTATTTACATATTGTTTTTAACAGCAATAGTGGCTTGTTGGCCAGAAGCAGGGAAACTTAAAACTTATAGATATACTATAAGAAATGAAAGTGGTAAACCAATAGAGATAAAAGCTTATAATTCATATAACCCAATAAACCCATTAATCACTCAATTGCCTATTGGAGGGAAAATTATAAAAAAGTATAAAGATGGCTTACCACCACAAGGATACAATTTTAAAGAATTTTTTAGTGAGGGGTATTATGTAGACTCATTAGTTATAATATATAATAAATCTAAAATAAGTTTTTTTAAAGATGAAAATTGTTTAGATACTAGAAATCCTTTAAATGTTTGTGAATACCAAGATACCGAAGAGTTATTTATTTTTACAGTGCAAGACTATGAAAATGCAGAAGACTGTAATGGAAATTGTGATTAAACACTATTGCTAACCACGTATATAAAAAATAGCAGAATAAGTGCCACGCCAAAGCGTGGCGCTTTTATGCTATTATTAAATTGAAAGTAAAGAGTGATTAAACCATTTTAAGTAAAAGAAAAAGATAATTTTTTACTTTAAAGAAAGGACTTTAATTTCAACACGCTGATTTTGTAAGCGTGCTTCGTTAGTAAAAGAGGTGTTTATAGGGCGTCTTTTACCATAGCCTTTATAGGTTATTCTGTCTTTAGAAATGCCTTTAGTAAATAAATAATACGCTACATTTTTAGCGCGATTAGTCGATAAAGTATTACTATAATCATCTGGAGGCAACGTATTTGTATGGCCGCCTACTTCTATTTTTAATTTAGGATTGTCCTTTAAAAAACGATACAATCTGAGCAATGTTCTTTTGGCTGCTTTTGTTAAAGCATAAGAATCTGGTGCAAAATAGAGATTTGGTAACTGAAATTTTTGGCCGACTTTTAATTGTGTTGTTTTAATTCTTTTTGAATCGAAATCGGCACTTTTAGCAACTTTAACCACTTTTTTAGTATCCTTAATTTTAGGTTTTCCCTTTTTTACAACCGTGGATTTTTTATCTAATTGCAATTTGTGAAGGGGTTGTTCGTAATAATCGGGAGCGGTATAACTAATACTGGTTTTTATATTTTTGAGTTCAGCTTTTTGTAATACAAATTTACCTTTGGCACAGTCTAAAGAAAAATCGGGATTTAAAACCTGTAGTTTATTGATGTTTTTATAAAACGCTTTGGCTTTGTCGCGTTTTAATTTAAAGGTTAAGCCTTTTATATTGGGTGTATTTATGGTAACAATAGAGTTATCGGCATCATAGTCAAAATCGGCGTACTTTAAAATAGCTTTTTTTTTGGCAATATTTTGAATGGCTTTGTATTTAAAATCGCGTGTAGCAAATTTTAAGGAATCTTTAAGGCGTTTGTTATATTCTAATGTTGTTTCGAACATGCCTTTTAATGACCACTTGTTCAGTTTGCTTGTAAAATAATTATTTACATCTGTACACGGACTCGACATATCTAAAGAGCCAAGTGCAGCTACGGCATCAATATCGGCACCAAAACGCTTGTTGGGCTTGTAGTTTGTCATTAAATCGGTTAACCGGACGAAATAGAATTTATCAAAAGGTTGCACAAATGGGTCAATATCTACTGATGCAGAAATTTCGTTGGTAATACCCACATTTATCCAGTCTTTTCCGTTTTTTGATATTTCTACTTGTGTGGGTTCAAAACTGCCACCTACTTCAAAAATATACAAATCGGGGCCTTTAATATTTATCAAAGCATTGTCAGTAAACTGAAGGGTAACACTTGCGCCGTAGCCAAGCGAATACATATTTGAATCAGGCTGACCGACAATGTATTCTTCTTTTGTAAAAAATTTAGAGGCCGCAGGATCTCCAGGAGTTGCATCAACCAGTTTATCGGCAAAAGCCAATTTGCCTAAGGGGATGGTAATTTTATTTTCGCGCCAATCAAAATAATGCTTTTTTTGTGCCAACCCAAAGCTTGTAATAAAAAATACTAAAATGACTGTGATTTGTTTTACCCGATGGTGGTTGAAAATAAATTGCAAGGCTATTTTTTTTAGTTGACTGTAAAAATAGAAAATATATTTAAGAAAAAATGTTTACCTCTGTTTGCAGGTCAATTTTAAAAGCGCTTTTTACAGAGTTTTGTATTAATTGGGCTAATTTTAAAATATCTTTGCCTGTTGCTTTTCCATAATTAACCAAAACCAAGGCTTGTTTGTTATGCACGCCAGCATCGCCAAAACGTTTTCCTTTGAGGCCGCATTGCTCTATCAGCCAGCCTGCGGGGATTTTAATCAGATTTTCTTCCATTTTATAAAAGGGCATATTTGGATGGCTTTTTAGCAATTTGTAGAAATGTTTCTGACTGATAATGGGATTTTTAAAAAAACTGCCACTGTTACCTATGTCTTTTGGATTGGGTAGTTTTGAGGCTCTTATTTTAATAATGGCATCACTAATTTGTGACAAACTTGGGCTTGAAAGCCCTCCTAATTCTAATTTAACAGCGCCATAATCTAAATGTAATTGGTGCTGTTTTGTGGTTAATTTAAAAGTAACTTTTAAAATAATGTATTTGTCTTTTAATGGCGATTTAAAAATAGAGTTGCGGTAGCCAAATTGGCAGTCGGCATTGGTGAGGCTCACTATTTTTGAAGTTGCCACCTCTAAAACTTCAACTTTGGTAATGCTGTCTTTAACCTCAACACCATAGGCGCCAATATTCTGAATAGGGCAGGCACCAACCGAACCCGGTATAAGTGATAAATTTTCTAAGCCACCATAGTTTTTAGAAATACACCACAAAACAAAATCATGCCAATTTTCGCCAGCTAAAGCCGAAACATATACCGTATTATCGGCTGTTTTACAGGGTGTTTCTTCGATGCCTTTTAAATTGAGTTTTACAACCAGTTTTTCAATTGGTTTTGTCAACAGCATATTGCTACCACCACCAATTATAAAGCAATCGGGGTAAAGGGCAATGATTTGTTTTAATTCTTCTGGACTTGCAATTTCTACAAATTGTTTTGCAATAACATCAATACCAAAAGTGTTGTATTGTTTAAGCGATATATTTCTTAATATTTTCACTTAAAAGGGTAAGATTTTAGGGCTGATTTTAAAATAGAAACAGCACTTATAAGAGCCGATTTTTTGAGCACGTAAGCTATACGTACTTGGTTTTTACCTTCGCCAGGTGTCGAATAAAATCCACTTGCAGGGGCTACCATAACAGTTTCATTGTTAAGGTTAAAATCTTCAAGAAGCCATTGCGCAAAATGGTCGGCATCTTTTACAGGCAATTCTACAACACAATAAAAAGCGCCTTTAGGGGTACTTACTTTCACGCCTTCAATTTCTTGCAAGGCTGTAATTAAAGTATTTCTGCGCGACACATATTCTTTTTTAACAGCATCAAAGTATTCTTGAGGTGTTTCTAAAGCGGCTTCACTGGCAATTTGTGCGTAAGTGGGCGGACTCAATCGGGCTTGTGCAAATTTTAAAGCAGTACTTATAAAAGTTTTATTTTTAGAAACAATGCAGCCAATTCTGGCACCACACATACTGTAGCGTTTAGAAACAGAATCAATCATAATGGCGTGTTGCTCAAGACCAGTTTCGCTCATTATCGAATGATGCTGTAAGCCATCATACACAAATTCGCGATACACTTCGTCCGCAATTAAAAAGATATCGTGTTTAAGAACGAGGGCTTTTAATTTTTCTATTTCTGTTTTTGTATATAAATAACCTGTCGGATTTCCTGGGTTACAAATTAAAATGGCCTTTGTTTTTGGGGTGATAAGTTTATCTAAATCTTCAATAGGCGGCAATGCAAAACCTGTATCAATTGATGATACCACGGGAACAATTTTTATGCCACTTGCCGTAGAAAATCCGTTGTAATTGGCATAGAAAGGTTCCGGAATAATAATTTCATCACTTTGGTCGGCAATACTTCCCAAAGTAAATAAGAGCGCTTCAGAGCCTCCTGTAGTAACGATAACATCGGTGGCATCAACAGTTATATTTTGTTTTTTATAATAGGCACAAATTTTCTTCCTATAGATTTCAGAGCCTTCAGACCGACTGTAGGCCAACACTTCTAGGGTGTTATTTTTAACAGCATCTAGCGCTATTTGAGGTGTTTTTATGTCGGGTTGACCAATATTTAAATAAAAAACTTTAATGCCTTTTTTTATGGCTTTTTCGGCATAAGGTACCAGCTTTCGGATGGGCGATTCTGGCATTGCAATACCTTTTTTAGATATTTTTGGCATAAGATGGGTGTTGTTTAGAATTACAAAATTGCAAAATTATTATTTAATAACACAGCTATTATAAAGTAATTACAGCGTTAAAATTATGCCAATTATTTTTGTTTAGCTCTAACAAACATTATATTTGAGAGTTATTATTGATAGTGACAAATCAAAAAAACAAATCAAAGACTTGAAAATTAAGCCTTACTTTATAATATTTTTTCTTCTTATGAGTCATGTGTGTTTGGCTCAAACCAATTTCTATTTTAAAAATAATGCAGACAGGTATGTTATGTCTTTTAAAATGGTTAATAATTTAATGATAATTCCGGTTTATGTAAATGGTAAAAAGTTATCTTTTTTGTTAGATACAGGTGTTTCGAGTACGGTTATCTTAAATGTAAAAGTAACAGATTCTTTAAAATTGAGAAATGCAGAAAAAATCCGCATTCAAGGTCTGGGCGATGGCGATTATGTTGACGCCATTAAATCGACACATAATTATATTCAAATAGGCGATAATATTGTTAGTAGAAAACATAAAATATATCTTATTTTAGGGAAAGGATTTAATCTGTCTAACAGAATGGGGCAAGAAATAAATGGCATTATCGGGGGCGATTTGTTTAGAGATTTTATAATAAAGATTAATTATACCACAAAAAGAATAACTTTTTATAATCCAAGACGTTATAAATACAAACCTTGTAGAAAGTGCCAAACACTTCCGTTGGTATTTTTGTATCAAAAGCCTTATTTGTTTGCCAACACAACCATGCCAGATGCTACCGTTATTACTACAAAATTGTTAATTGACAGTGGTGGGAGTGATGCCCTTTGGCTATTTGAGAATAAACACGCAGATGTAAAAGTGCCCAAAAAGTTTTTTATTGATTATTTGGGCCAAGGTTTAAATGGCAATATCTATGGCAAACGAAGCCGTATTTTAAGTTTGAACTTGGGTAAATTTAAGTTAAAAGATATTACGGTTGCTTTTCCAGATACCACTTCATTATCATCTTCTATGCTACATCAAAGCAGACATGGCACTATTGGCGCAGGAACATTAAAGCGGTTTCATTTAATAATTGATTATCCCAATAAAAAAATTACCTTAAAAAAGAATAGAAAATATTTTTACGAAGCTTTTAATTACAATATGAGTGGTATTGAAATTGCTTATAATGGCCAAATGCTGGTAAAAGAAAAAAAAATACAAGGGTTTAGTAATTCTGCCAGTCTAATGGCATCAGAAGATAAAGGCGTAACAATTGAATATGAATATAATTATGTATTTAGTTTTAAGCCCTCAGTCCAGATAACCGATGTCAGAAAAGATTCGCCAGCAGAACGTGCTGGCATAATGGCAGGCGATTATATTATGGAAGTTAATGGAAAACCTGTTTACACCTATAAACTTCAAGAAATAATGGCTTTTTTTTACGAAAAAGAAGGCAAAGAAGTTAAGTTACTTATAGATAGAAACGACACAAGAATACTTTATCATTTTAGACTCAAAAAAATATTATAGACCTATTTCTTAACGACAAGCCCTTTTATAAAAATTTTAATTTTATCGGAACTTACATTTGAAGAAATGCGAATATTTTTTTGAAATGGACCAATCCTGTTGGTGTCGTAATGCACTTTTATTTTACCGTTTTTACCCGGCATAATAGGCTCTAAAGGTTTTTCAGGGATTGTACAGCCACAACTGGCCTTTACACTATTAATAATTATGGGCTCTTTCCCAACATTGGTAAAAATAAAAGTGCGATAACCATCGCTTCCCTGTTTTATGGTACCGTAGTCTATGGTGGTTTTTTCAAATTTAAAAGCAGATGGTTTTTTGCTTTCGGTTTGTGCAAATCCCAATGCACATATAAAGAAGATTGTAAAAGTTATATTTTTCATGCCGTAAAAGTACAATTATCTATAATTAAAACAAAGAACAATAAAAGAGAAGCTTCTTTTAAGTTAACAACTATATAATTACATTTGCACATATTTTTAAGATATTAAAATCACATGTCAATACCAACACATTACAATCCAGAAAATGTAGAAGATAAATGGTATGCCTATTGGATGGCTCATAATTATTTTCATTCAGAACCAGACGAAAGGGAGTCTTACACCATCACAATACCACCACCAAATGTTACGGGTGTGTTGCACATGGGGCATATGCTCAACAACACCATTCAAGATGTGCTTATCCGTCGGGCGCGGATGAAAGGTTATAATGCCTGTTGGGTACCGGGCACCGACCATGCTTCTATCGCTACCGAAGCCAAGGTTGTGGCTAAATTAAAAGAAGAAGGCATCGCTAAAGCGGATTTAACACGTTCTGAATTTTTAGAACACGCTTGGGAATGGACCCACAAACACGGCGGTATTATTTTAGAACAACTTAAAAAACTGGGTGCTTCTTGCGATTGGCAACGTACAAAATTTACAATGGATGCCGATTTAAGCGCATCGGTTATTTCTGTTTTTATTGATTTATACAAAAAGGGACTTATTTACAGAGGCTATCGCATGGTAAATTGGGATCCCGAAGCCAAAACCACTTTGTCTGACGAAGAGGTTATTCACATTGAAAAAAATGCAAAACTATACTATGTAAAGTACCTAATTGAAGCTTCTCAAGATTATGTTACCATAGCCACAACACGCCCCGAAACTATTTTGGGCGATACCGCCATTTGTGTCAATCCAAACGACGCACGTTTTGTGCATTTAGTGGGTAAAAAAGCCATTGTGCCTGTAGCCAACAGAAGTATCCCGATTATAGCCGATGATTATGTAGATATTGAATTTGGTACAGGGTGTTTAAAAATAACCCCTGCCCACGATCAAAATGATAAAGAAATCGGCCAACGCCATAATTTAGAAGTGATTGATATCCTTAATGATGATGCCACGCTAAATGCGAAAGCTTTGCATTACGAAGGACAGGATAGGTTTGAGGCGCGAAAAAATATTGTTAAAGAATTAGAAAGTCTGGGTAATCTGGTAAAAATTGAAGATTATGCTACCAAAGTAGGCACGTCTGAAAGGACAGGGGCCATTATCGAACCTAAAATTTCGGCACAGTGGTTTCTTAAAATGAAAGATTTGGCGCAACCTGCCCTAGATGCTGTGATGAATGACGATGTGCAGTTGGTACCTGCTAAATTTAAAAACACCTATCGCCACTGGATGGAAAATGTGCGCGATTGGAATATCTCGCGTCAGTTGTGGTGGGGGCACCAAATTCCGGCTTATTTTTATGCCGATGGTGTAAATGATTTTGTAGTGGCCAATTCAATTGAAGAAGCTTTAATTCTGGCCAAAGAAAAAACAGGAAACAACAATTTAAAAGAAACCGATTTACGTCAAGAGGCCGATGTTTTAGATACTTGGTTCTCGTCTTGGCTGTGGCCTATTTCAGTTTTCGATGGCATCCGATATCCAGAAAACAAAGAGATAAATTATTATTATCCCACAAACGATTTGGTTACAGCGCCCGAAATTCTGTTTTTTTGGGTAGCCCGTATGATAATTGCAGGGTATGAATACCGCGGCGAAAAGCCTTTTAAAAATGTGTATCTCACGGGTATTGTACGCGATAAGCAAGGCCGAAAAATGTCTAAATCATTAGGCAATTCGCCCGACCCGATTGAATTGATGAAAAAATATGGCGCCGACAATGTACGTGTGGGTATGATCTTAACATCGCCTGCCGGAAATGACTTGCCTTTTGATATGGAATTGTGTCAACAAGGGCGCAATTTTTCAAACAAAATATGGAACGCTTTTAGGTTGGTTAAACAATGGAAAGTAGGGGAATCAATCGCCCAACCCGAATCGGCTAAAGTGGCTATAGAATGGTATAAAGCCAAGTTTCAAGAGGCTTTAGAAGCTACAGAACAATCATATGATAAATACCGCTTAAGCGAAGCTTTAATGCGTATTTATAAGTTGGTTTGGGACGATTTTTCATCCTGGTTTTTAGAAATGGTAAAGCCCGAATATCAAAAACCCATGGATGGCAAAACTTATAAAGCCGTTGTGGCCTTTTTTGAAGATAATTTAAAATTGTTACATCCTTTTATGCCTTTTATTTCAGAAGAAATATGGCAACATTTTAAAGAACGTACATCTGAAGAAGCTTTAATTGTGACTGATTATCCAAAACAAGAACCCTATAACAAAGCACTTTTGCAAGAGTTTGATAATGCCGCTGCGGTTATTACAAATATCCGCACCATTCGTAAAGACAGACAAATTTCGTTTAAAGAAAATATTGATTTATACATTTTAGATCAAGAGAATATAGCCTCAACTTTTGACGCGGTTATTAAAAAACTAGGCAATATCGATAGTTTTGAAAAGGTCTCAGAAAAAGTAGAAGGGGCGCAATCTTTCCGCGTTAATGCTACCGAATATTTTATACCGCTTAAAAATGCCGTAAACACAGAAGAAGAAAAAGCCAAGTTAACTCAGGAGTTAAATTATACAAAAGGCTTTTTAAAATCTGTTCAAGGTAAATTGGGTAATGAACGTTTTGTAAACAATGCACCTGCCCAAGTTATTGCCAATGAGCGCAAAAAAGAAGCCGATGCTTTGGCAAAAATTAAAACTTTAGAAGAAAGTTTAGCACGGTTGTAGGTTACTCAAATGTCACCCCGAGCGGAGTCGAGGGGTTTTTCACGAGCATGATGCTCGCGCTAGCGGGGAGGTACGCCGATGGCGTACAGTGGCAGTCTTTTGATGAATTAAGACCGTTGCATAATCACCTATTTCTTTTTTCGGTTCTATTTTCATTTTTTCAATTCAAATTTTATGATTTTTTTTAGATTTTATAATGCCTAGTCTTCTGTTTTTTCGGTTCATTTTCCTTAATT
>JAKIUU010000002.1 GCA_021647405.1 Flavobacteriaceae bacterium | reverse complement strand
CTGTATCACTATCCGCATCGGCATAAGTATAATTGCCTGTGAGTTGTTGCCCTACTTTAACCGTTCCTGTAAAAGTGACACTTGTTACTGTCGGTACTGAATTTACAACGGCTTGTAAAGGACTCTCAACTGGCGTTCCAAAGGCTGTGCCGTCTTTTGGGGTCACTTCAAAAGAGATATATTTATGCGCATCGGCTGTTACCAATGTATAGGTTGTAGCTGTAGCGCCTGAGATTGCCGTTTTGTTTGTACCTGTATTGTCATCTGAACGGTACCATTTAAAAGTTGAACCACTTTCTGTATCATTATCCGCATCGGCATAAGTATAATTGCCTGTGAGTTGTTGCCCTACCTTAACCGTTCCTGTAAAAGTGACACTTGTTACTGTCGGTACTGAATTTACAACGGCTTGTAAAGGACTCTCTACGGCCGTTCCAAAGGCTGTGCCGTCTTTTGGGGTCACTTCAAAACTGATGTATTTATGCGCATCGGTAGCAACCAAAGTATAAGTTGTAGCTGTAGCGCCAGAAATAGCCGTTTTATTTGTGCCTGTATTGTCATCTGAACGGTACCATTTATAAGTCGAACCGCTTTCGGTATTATTTTCTGTATCGGTATAAGTATAACTGCCTGTTAAGGTTTGGGCCACTTTAACTGTTCCTGTAAAAGTGACGTTTGTAGCTGATGGGGGAATGTTTAGTTCCGAAGCAAAATTCCAAGTGGTTGTATCGGTTATACCGGCATAGGCATTTAATGACGTATCTGTAAATGCCGTAGCAGGTATTTGAATATAATAGTTTTTACTTTTTAACAAATCGGCTGTTGGGTTTATCGTTACAACAGCATTGGTAATACTTACGGCACTTGTGGTGACATCTATGGTCTGAACCGTACTGTTATCTGCCGCATCTTTTATCAAGATATTGCCTGTCCCTTTTTGGACGTTTTCATTAAAAGTGATAACCAAATTACTACCGATGAGTACCCCTGTGGCATTGTCAGCTGGTGATAAACTGCTTAGCGTTGGCGCTGTTATATCGTTTACCGTTATGGTAAAGCTTTGGTTGGTACTGCCGCCTTGGCCATCGTTGGCATTGAGTACCACATTGTGGGTGCCTGCCTGACCGGTGGTATCGCCGTTGAGGAAGGTTGAAACTGTTATTTTTCTGATTCTATGGTTGTCTGTATCAGCTATATATACATTGTCGGAAGCATCTATAGCAATACCATAGGGATTTTTAAACCGTGCTGCTGTGCCTGTGCCATCGGCAAAACCAAAAGTAGAGCCCACCAATGTGGTGACAATACCAGAAGTAGTGATTTTTCTGATTCTATGGTTATCACTATCAGCCACATATACATTTTCAGAAGCATCTACAGTAACACCTCTAGGATTGGCAAATTGCGCTGAACTACCCGTACCATCGGCAAAACCATAAGTGGAACCTGCCAAGGTAGTAACAACACCCACAGCAGTGATTCTTCTGATTTTATTATTTTCATTATCAGCCACATATACATTGCCCGAGGCGTCTACAGCAAGACCTCTAGGATTAGCAAATTGTGCTAAACTACCCGTAGCATCTGCAAAACCATAGGTGCCAGAACCCGCCAAAGTTGTAACAACACCCGCAATAGTGATTTTTCTGATTTTATTGTTGTCAGTGTCTCCCACAAAGACATTGCCAGAAGCGTCTACAGCAACACCTCTAGGATTAGCAAACTGTGCTAAACCACCCGTAGCATCTGAAAAACCATATACTCCACTTCCTGCAATAGTTGTTACAACGCCTACTGGGGTAATCTTTCTAATACGGTTATTACCCGTATCTGAAACATAAATATTACCATCACTGCCTACCGTAATACCCTGGGGACCACTAAATTTCGCTAATGTACCTGTGCCATCAGCAAAACCACTTGTTGAACCTGCTAAGGTACTCACCACGCCAGTTGGTGTTATTTTACGGATACGGTTATTACCTGCATCTGCGACATAAACATTTCCTGATCCATCTACAGCGACACTTTGTGGGCTCCAAAATTGTGCTGCTGTTCCTGTACCATCGGAAAAACCAGTAGTTCCAGAACCCGCTAAGGTGCTTACTGAAGCATTAGAACCCAAACTTAACCAACTTGGCAAAGTTGGGGCTGATAACGTAACGGCATCATTGTCTACATCATTGGTTGTAATACTGTAGGTATAAGTTTGGTTCTCGTCTATGCTTGTTACAGCTGTTGATGTAAAAGTTGGGGCAGTGTTTAATACAACCTGTAAAGCACTCTCTACGGCCGTACCAAAGGCTGTACCATCATTAGGTGTTACTTCAAAACTAATATACTTACCAACATCTGCTGTAACCAAAGTATAGGTTGTAGCTGTAGCCCCAGAAATAGCCGCTTTATTTGTACCTGAACCATCGTCTGAACGGTACCACTTGTAGGTTGAGCCACTTTCTGTGTCATTGTCAGCATCGGTATAAGTGTAACTCCCTGTGAGTTGTTGCCCTACTTTAACCGTTCCTGAAAAGGTGACATTACTAGCAACAGGTACATCATTTACTGCAGTAACAGTAACATTTATTGTATAAGTATCATTTAATCCATTACTGTTTACCTGATAAGTAAAGCTGTCGCTCCCATTAAAATTGGCTGTGGGTGTATAGGTAAGCGGCGCAAAAGTTAAAGCCCCATGACTCGGGGCAGAAGATTGTGTCGTCGTACCAATAGCACCGTCAACATCATATCCTTCAGGATTAATAACCAAAGTAGCATCCTCGAGTATTGTGCGGTTTTGCCATACAGTAGATGGCAACCAATCTGTTGCGGCATCCATATTGGTAAGCGTACCATCATTGTTATTGCTTGTTGCGTCATTAATGGTTGTTCCTGTACCTTCATCCAATCTAAATAAGGCGGCCAGGTTTGTTTCATTACCTGTTAATATTTTAAATCTATTATCTTGTATTTCAGATAGTGTACGTGCCACATTCCATACGCGTACTTCATCCATTTGTCCTTTAAACGTATCTGTACTGTTAAATGCTTTACCCAATTTAAAACTTGTTGCGTTGGAGAGATTGGTAACTCCTCCTCCGTTTGTAGTAGGGTTTTTTTGCGCCTCTTGAACGCCATCTATATAGACTGTTGTGGTAGTACCTGTTCTTGTTACCGCAAAGTGGTGCCAATTGCCGTCACCCACGTCTGTAGTACCAGTAAGATCTCCGTTATTAGCCGATGATATCTGTTTAATTTCAAAGCCAAGGGTTCCACTGGCATTGATAAATACATTCCAAAGAGGCGTAGTAGCACCAGAAGCAGCCCTTTTGCCTAAAACAAATCGTTTTTTATCTTTTGTGGTTTTAATCCATCCCTCTATGGTAAAAT
Organism: Flavobacteriaceae bacterium; assembly: GCA_021647405.1. Taxonomy (GTDB): domain Bacteria; phylum Bacteroidota; class Bacteroidia; order Flavobacteriales; family Flavobacteriaceae; genus CG1-02-35-72. Next base: position 160,721 of record JAKIUU010000002.1, on the reverse strand, counting down.
CGGCCGTACCAAAATTACCAAAGGTGGTAGAATTTAACGCTACAAAATCATTTACCCCATCAAAATCAAGCGCCGTACCTGTGCCTGCTACTGGGGCGGTGTCTAACTCTGTTGCAAAATTCCAAGTGGTTGTATCGGTTATACCGGCATAGGCATTCGATGACATATCTGTAAAAGCGGTGTTGGGTATTTGAATATAGTAGTTTTTGCTTTTTAACAAATCGGCTGTTGGGTTTATCGTTACAACAGCATTGGTAATACTTACGGTACTTGTTGTGACATCTATGGTCTGAACCGTACTGTTATCTGCCGCATCTTTAATCAAGATATTACCTGTGCCTTTTTGAATATTTTCATTAAAGGTAAGTACCAAGTTACTACCGATGAGTACCCCTGTGCCATTGTCACTTGGCGATAAACTGCTTAGCGTTGGGGCTGTTGTATCGTTTACAGTTATGGTAAAACTTTGGTTGGTACTGCCGCCTTGGCCATCGTTGGCATTGAGTACCACATTATGGGTGCCTGCCTGCCCAGTGGTGTCGCCGGTGAGCTCTTTTTCTACGGTAATTTTACGAATGCGGTGGTTGTTATAATCAGCTACATAAATCAAGCCCGAAGCATCTATAGCGATACCAGAAGGATTTTTAAATTGTGCTGCTGTCCCTACACCATCGGCAAAACCGCCCACACCCGATCCCGCTAAGGTTGTTACCACACCCGCCGCCGTTATTTTTCTAATACGGTGATTATTAAGGTCACTTATATAAATATTACCCGAAGCATCTAAGGCTATACCCGAGGGGAATCTAAATTTTGCAGCAGTCCCTGTACCGTCAACCCATCCTTGAGTACCTGAACCCGCTAGAGTGGTGACCACGCCTGAAGGTGTTATTTTACGGATGCGTTGGTTAAATGAGTCTGCCACATAAACAGTACCTAATCCATCTACGGCAACACTTTGTGGTAAATTAAACATTGCCGCAGTACCTGTAGCATCGGTATATCCTCGGGTTGAGCCAGCTAAGGTACTTACCACTCCAGCTGGTGTGATTTTGCGGATGAGGTCATTAAAATAATCTGCTACATATACGTTTCCAGAACCATCTACAGCAACATCTCTGGGGAATAAAAATTGAGCCGCAGTCCCTGTACCATTAGCAGATCCTTGAGCTCCTGAACCCGCTAAGGTTGTGACCACACCTGCTGCTGTGATTTTGCGAATGCGGTTATTACTTAAGTCGGCTACATATACATTACCTGAACCATCTACAGCTACGCCATTGGGACCATTAAATTGAGCGGCACTACCTGTACCATCTGCAAAACCGGCCGTTCCAGAACCCGCTAAGGTCGTAACAACACCTGACGGCGTTATTTTGCGAATACGGTGGTTACCTTCTTCTGCCACATAAATAATGCCCGAGGCATCGATGGCGATGCCATGTGGCCAAGAAAATTGAGCGGCGGTACCTGTACCATCTGCAAAAGCATGGGTTCCCGAGCCTGCTAAGGTGCTTACAACATAATTTGTATTTAAACTCAGCCAAGTTGGCAAAGTTGGGGCTGTTAACGTAACGGCATCATTGTCTACATCATTGGTTGTAATACTGTAGCTATAAGTCTGGTTCTCGTCTATACTTGTTACTGCTGTTGATGTAAAAGTTGGGGCCGTGTTTAAAGTACTAACTAACTCTGTTTGAATATTATCAACAATAAGGACATCATCAAAATTTAAAGGTGCATTACATTTTATTTTAGCAATACTACCTGTAAATATAAAATTTTTAGCAATAACATTTGAAGCTTTTGATTGTGTTTCTATCAAGTTATCTGAACTGTCATAGCTCTTACAATCAATGGTTTTATCACCTCCAAAACCATCATTATACCATAAATCAAAACTTATACCATTGAAAATTTTAGTATTATCTGTTGCTGCAATTTGTACATAATTTGAGGAATTATTTATGTCTATTTCAGGCGAGGGAGATCCAAAAGTAACACCATTACTACTTATAGTTATATTAAAAATTGAAAATGTTTTATCAGAAGAAAGTGTGAGTCCGCTTGTTGTTGTAAAACTGGTACCACTAATAGTAACACCACTAAAATCTTCATTTATGGATTGCGCGTAACTGCCAAGACCTGTTATTAAAAATAATATTAGAAGAAAGATTAATTGTTTTTGTATTGTTTTCATAGCAGTAGTTTTTTAGGTAATAGTTTATTTTTAGATATCTAAGAGGCGTATTATTATGTGTTTGTTTTGTTTTTCTAGGACTCTAATTTTATAGATACAAAAGCCAAAAGCCAAAACATATAATGCCGTATAAAAGACTATAAATTGTATTGAATTGCCTGTATTGCTATTTAAAAAGTGTTCTATCAAGGCCGTTTCAAATAGTGTGGCAATAAAAACACCTAACAAGGCTAAAAACAAAACAAGAATGGCTATCTTAAATCTATGAATAGCTTTATTGTTTGCCTGAATACGGTTTTTTAAATAGGATTGTGTACTTTTTGGATACATTAATTAGATTACTTGATATTTTTAAAGTGCAATAATAGAGTGTAATCCTTAATAAATCCCCACCCCTTTGGGGTAGTTTTTGTGAGGAAGGAGGGAGAAGTCAGAAGTTGGGAGATGAAAGATTGCAATGTCTAATGTGAGTTCGAGAGCGTAATTTTATTTTACAGGCTAGCGCTCGAATTGATAAAGACTTGAAAATAAATATTGTGATTTATATTTTTTAAGCTGAACGTCTGGGGTAGAAAAATTGGGAGTTTTTTGATCTAGGGCTTCGACGTCGCTCAGCCTGACATTCTCTTCGACTTCGCTCCCGCCGGTAGTCGGGCAGGCAGGGTGACATTCCATTAGATTACACTTCCGCCAAAGGCGGACAGGCAGGGTGACTGTTAGGTGTTTTTCATTTTCTTTTTTCTACTCTTAGATTCCACTTAGGATAACAATTAAATTAAAGTGTTTCTTTTAATTTGTTACGTACTGCAGCACGGGTGTTAATGTCTAGCTTTTCGTAAATATTACGGGTGTGGAATTTTATGGTATTGACAGATAGGTATAAATAGTCGGCAATTTCTTTATTGGTTTTGTGTTGGGAGATACACAACAAGACTTCGGTTTCTCTATCGCTTAAGGCATAGTTTTGCTTAAGGTTTTCTATTTTTGTAACCACATCTTCGTCTGGGTTAGTAGCAGATTGTGCCGTTTTTTTCAAGGCCATGTATTTATCCATAAACGCATGAAGTTCAGAACTAACAAAGTTGTATTCTTTTTGTAAAACTTTAGTACGGTAGGTAATGGCATAGGTTAAAATAAGCATTTCCAACATACCACCCAACTTAAGGGATTCTAATTTTATACCAAATCCAGATAAACCAAAATCTAGGGGCAGCATAAAAAGAGGGGTAATAAATAACATAAGGCTGTAGCCCAAAACAAAAAATCGGGCGTAATCATTTTTTTTGAATATAAAAACACCTAATGTCCAATATACAGCCAATATAAAAAAACCCAAAGCATCGGCTAAAGCTAAAAATAAAAAGTTATCGGTAATTATCTGAGAAATACACAAAATTGCTACAACTATTAAAAAGCTTAAGCCTATCTTGTTTATAGTCTTAAAATAAATAGGGAGTTGCAAAAACTTAGTAATAAATAAAGCCCCAGCTAAAGTTATATAAAAATGGATAAAACTGTCTATATTATACAGAAGCCAGCCTTTCTGTAAAATTTCATAGAAAAAACCGTCATAATACAAAAAACCGCATGTAATAGCCGTTAAAAAAATCAAGTAATACAAAAAAACATTCTCTTTTAAACTTAGATAAAAAAAGAAGTTGATGATAAAAACCATCAGTACGAACCCGTAATACAAGCCCTGTCTAAGCAAACTGTAACGCACTATTTTAGCTTCATTTTCTGCCGTTCTGATGTGAAGCGGAAAATTAGCTGTTTTTGGAAATAGAACTTTTATATAAAACTCTGATATTTCTAATTCTGCTAAAGTGATGGGTATTGATAAATTTTGAACAAATTCGTGTTCATTTTCTAAAACATGACTGGGTTTTAAACTAAAGACAGGTTTTAAGCTGTCGCTTTCAAATTTATATACATTAACTTGGCTTACAATGGCTTCTCTTATATCAAAAAATATCTTTTTTGATTCTTTTGTAGTATTATCTATTTTGAGTTTAAACCAATAGGTTCCTTTTTTAATACTAAAATTTAACTTTGTAGCCGTTATAAAAGATTGCTTAACAATAGTTGACGCATGAAAAGAATTATCTAAATCTGGTAAGTAAACTAATTCTGACAGTGGATTTATCTCTGAAAATAAGGTATCAATTTTAATTGTTTGACTTACAGTAGTTTGAATAATTAAAAAAGGGATAAATAAATAAAAAAATCTCATTATAATTTATTGGTCAAAACAAATATAGAATAATCTTTTGAGACTCAAAATATTGTTACTTCTTAGGAAGCATAAAAATCAAAATAAGAATGGGAATGGCCAAACCAATAACCAAAAAAGTATGTTCTAAAAAAATGCTTGGCGCAATGGCTAAAGTAATTAAATAACCCGCAACTGCGCCGCCAATATGAGCCGAGTGCCCAATATTGCCCAATTGTTTTTTCATGCCGTAAATTGAATAGAGCAAATAACCAATGCCGAATACATAACCGGGTAAAGGAATGGGAATGGGGAACATAATAAGGGTCATATCTGGGTATAACAATATAGAAGAAAATACAATTCCCGCTACGGCTCCAGAAGCGCCAACTGCACTGTAATAATTGTTGTTTTTATTGTAAAAAAACGAAAAGTATGACGACCCCACCAAACACATAAAATAAATGAGTCCGAATAAAACAATACCAAAATCATTTATAACAATGGGCGCAAAAAGATACAAAGCCCACATATTAAAAAAGAGGTGCATATAATCTACATGTAAAAAACCAGAAGAAAGATGTCTTATATGTTCACCGCGCTTTATACCTGCTACGGTAAATTTAAATTTTTCGAAAAAAGAACGGTCTTTAAAGCCCTTGAGGGAGACCAAAATATTGGCGGCAATTATAAGAAGTAAGAGTTTGTTCATTTAATTTTTTGTTTTAGCCGTCTACCCTTCGACTTCGCTTCCGTCAAAGGCGGACAGGCAGGGTGACTGTGATTTTAATTTAAGTCAAACCAGTTAGTTATAAGGTCTTGGGCTTCTGAATCATTTTTGATATAAACAAATTCATTACTCGCCATATCGTATTTGTAATCGGTGCCCCATTCTTTGTAATGTGAAACCACTTCTTTAATAGCATTGCAAACGTATTCTATTTCGGCATTGGTAATGGTTGGATGAATTGACATACGTATCCACCCCGGCCGTTCTACCAAACAACCGCCTTCTATTTGTTCCATAAAATCATGCGAAGTTGTTTGGTCTACATGTAGCAAAAAATGGCCATAAGTGCCTGCACAAGAACAACCACCACGTGTTTGAATGCCGTATCTGTCATTCAATAATTTGACAATTAAATTAAAATGCACATCGGCTACATAAAAAGAAAAAATACCCAATCGGTCGTGATGTTGGCCTGCCAACAAATGTAGATTTTCTATACTTTCAAGTTGCTTAAAAATATAGGTATTCAATTCATGTTCTCGGGCTAAAATTTTATCGATACCCATTTTTTCTTTTAGTCGGATAGCTAAAGCGGTGCGAATAGTTTGTAAAAATCCCGGTGTGCCGCCGTCTTCGCGGAGTTCTATATCGTCTAAATAAATATGTTCTCCCCATGGATTAGTATAGCTCACTGTTCCCCCTCCCGGATTATCGGGTACCATATTATGATACAGTTTATCATTAAAAAGCAAAACGCCACTCGTACCCGGGCCGCCTAAAAATTTATGTGGCGAAAAGAAAATAGCATCTAAATAGCCGTTCTTATCCTTTTCGGGATGCATGTCAATAGCGACATAAGGTGCCGAACAGGCAAAATCTACAAAGCACACTCCGCCTGCTTCATGAATCATTCGCGCTACTTTATGATAATCAGTTTGAATACCTGTTACATTAGAACAGGCTGTAATTGAAGCTATTTTTAAGGTGCGGTCTTTGTATTTATCGAGTAATTTTTTAAAACTTTTAAAACAAACCAGCCCTGTTTCTTGACAGGGAATTATCTCTACATCTGCTATGGTTTCTTCCCAAGAAGTCTGATTAGAATGATGCTCCATATGGGTGATAAAAACCACTGGTTTTAACTCGGGAGGAATAGTAGCGTAATTTTCTAAAGATTCTGGAATACGCAAGCCTAAAATACGTTGAAATTTATTGATAACTCCCGTCATACCACTGCCTTCGGTAATCAATACATCGTTTTTAGAAGCGTTAACATGCTTTTTAATTATATGACGTGCTTTGTGATAAGCCAAGGTCATGGTAGCTCCTGTAAACGACGTTTCGGTATGGGTATTAGCTACATAAGGGCCAAACTCATTTATAATTTTATCTTCAATCTTTTTATAGAGCCGTCCACTAGCTGTCCAATCGGTATAAATAATTTTTTTTTCGCCAAAAGGCGATTTAAAAGTTTGCTTGTAACCGATGATATTTTCGCGAAAGGGTTTAAAATAGTTCTCTAATTTGTTATTCATAAAAATCGCTTGATTTAAAGTCCGGCTATTTTTTTTATCTCACCCATAATTTTTAGAGCCAAATTATCTGCACTATTTTGAGATGCACTCTCTGTATAAATGCGAATAATAGGTTCGGTATTAGATTTGCGCAGGTGTACCCACTCAGTTTCAAAATCAATTTTTACGCCATCAATGGTATTAATTTCTTCGCTTTTGTATTTATCAGCCATAGCTAAAAGAAGGGCATCAACATCAATTTGAGGTGCCAACTGTATTTTATTCTTGCTCATAAAATAGGCTGGATAAGAATTCCTCAAAGCCGAGCAAGTTATTTTTTTATGCGCTAAATGCGATAAAAATAAGGCCACACCAACCAACGAATCGCGTCCGTAATGGGCTTCGGGGTAAATGATTCCCCCGTTACCTTCGCCACCAATAACCGCATTATTTTCTTTCATTTTTGTCACCACATTTACTTCGCCCACTGCAGATGCCTCATAATTCCCGCTGTGCTTTTGTGTGACATCGCGTAGCGCGCGCGATGACGATAAATTAGAAACTGTATTACCAGGCGTATGTGTTAAAACATAATCGGCGCAAGCCACAAGGGTATATTCTTCGCCAAACATGGTACCGTCTTCATTCACAATGGCCAAACGATCAACATCGGGGTCAACCACAATACCTAAGTGGGCTTTTTCTTTAACAACCAAACTTGATATTTCGGTAAGATGGGCGGGTAAAGGCTCTGGATTATGCGGAAACTGACCGTTTGGTTCGCAATAAAGCGACACACATTCAACGCCTAATCTTTTAAGCAATTCTGGAATAGCAATACCCCCTGTAGAATTTACAGCATCAACAACGACTTTAAAATTGACATTTTTAATAGCCTCAACATCAACTAGTTTTAGTTTTAAAACCTCTTTTATATGTTTTATAATATAATCTTGTTTTTTTCTAAAGCGACCTAAATTATCAACTTGCGCAAATTCGAATGACTCATTTTTAGCCAATTTTAAAATTTTATCCCCTTCAACAGCATTTAAAAACTCTCCTTTATTATTTAATAATTTTAAGGCATTCCACTGTTTTGGATTGTGTGAAGCTGTTATTATGATGCCACCTTGTGCCTGTTCTAATACAACGGCTACTTCTACAGTTGGCGTTGTTGAAAGACCTAAATCTACGACATTAATACCCAAGCCTATTAAAGTCTCTGTTACCAATCCGCTAATCATCTTACCCGAAATTCGTGCATCGCGTCCTATTACTACTGTTAATGATTCTGGATTCTTATTTTGAGAGATAAGCCAAGTTCCATAAGCTGCTGCAAATTTTACAGTATCTAAAGGCGTCAGATTATCGTTTACTTTGCCGCCTATTGTACCACGAATTCCTGAAATTGATTTTATTAAGGTCATAATTCTTCTATAATATAGATTTTAACTTTACGATAAAATACCCTTCGACTCGGCTCCCGCCAGTAGTCGGGCAGGCAGGGTGACATGTAAATAAAAATCATTTTAACAGCAACAAATGTAAGTTTTATAGTTGAAATTAGGAAGGAAGGTATAAATTAAAAATAAGCTTGAGATATTTCGAATTCGCTCAATATGACACAGTCTTTTTAAATCGATACAATTATTTTGAATCGTCATATTAATTAGAATAAAAAGATGTTATTTAGGGGTTGCTTTAAGTGAAGCTCTGAACAAAAATAAAAAAAGCCGCTTTGTAAAAACAAAGCGGCTTTAAAAATATTTTGAGAAAAATTATTTTCCTTTTTTCTCCATTTTCTCTTTTAAATCAGCTAAAACTGACAAGTCACCCAAAGTAGATTTCTCTGCATTTTCAGCTTTTTTATGAGCCGATTTAAGATTTCTCTTTTCTTCTTCTTTAAAGATGGCCGTATGCGATACCACAATTTTTCTAAAGTCTTTGTTAAATTCAATAACTTTAAATTCTGCTGTATCACCTTTATCTAATTTGGTACCATCTTCTTTTTCTAATAATCTTGCTGGCGCAAAAGCTTCAGCATCGTCACCTTCAAAAGTTACAATAGCTCCTTTGGCATTCTTTTCTTTAACAGTTCCTGTATGAACAGTTCCTTCAGCAAAAAGTTTTTCTTTGGCATTCCAAGGATTTTCTTCTGTTTGCTTATGGCCTAAATTTAATTTACGCCCTTCAACATCTAATTCAAGAACAACAACATCAAGCATATCGCCAACTTTAACAAAATCAGATGGGTGTTTTATTTTTTTAGTCCAAGATAAATCAGAAATATAAACCAATCCGTCAATACCTTCTTCTAATTCAACAAACACACCAAAATTGGTGTAGTTTCTTACCGTACCAGAATGTTTAGAACCAATAGGATATTTGGTAGTAATATCAGTCCATGGATCTGGAGATAATTGTTTCATACCCAATGACATTTTGCGTTGGTCTCTGTCTAATGTTAAAATAACAGCTTCTATTTCATCGCCTACTTTAACAAAGTCTTGGGCAGAACGTAAATGTGTTGACCACGACATTTCTGAAACATGAATTAAACCTTCTACACCAGAAGAAACTTCTAAAAATGCGCCGTAATCTGCAATAATAGCAACTTTACCATTTATTTTATCGCCCACTTTTAAATTCTCATCTAAAGCTTCCCAAGGGTGTTTACTCAATTGTTTAAGGCCTAATTGGATGCGGGTTTTCTCATTGTCAAAATCAAGAATAACAACATTCAATTTTTGATCTAATTCTACCACTTCGCTTGGATGATTAATACGGCTCCAAGATAAATCTGTAATATGAACCAATCCATCTACACCACCAAGATCTACAAATACACCGTAAGAAGTGATGTTTTTGACAACCCCTTCTAAAACCTGACCTTTTTCTAATTGGCCAATAATTTCGCGTTTTTGTAATTCAAGATCTGCTTCAATAAGTGCTTTGTGAGATACCACAACATTTTTAAATTCGTGGTTAATTTTAACCACTTTGAATTCCATTGTTTTATCTACAAACTGATCGTAATCTCTAATTGGTTTAACATCTATTTGAGATCCGGGTAAGAAAGCTTCTAAACCAAATACGTCTACAATCATACCACCTTTTGTACGGCATTTTACATAACCGTTAACAATTTCGCCAGTTTCATGGGCATTATTAACACGTTCCCATGCTTTTATAACACGGGCTTTTCTGTGTGATAAAACCAATTGGCCTGAACTGTCTTCGCGTTTATCAATCAACACTTCAACAGTATCACCAACTTTTAGGTCTTGGTTGTATCTGAATTCATTTAGAGATATTACCCCTTCGGATTTTGAGTTGATGTCTATTATAGCTTCTCTATCTGTCATTCTTACAACAACACCATCTATAACTTGACGTTCATCTACAAAACCAGCAGTACCGTCTAAGGCCTTATCAAAAGCTTTTAATTGCGCTTCGTTAACAACCTCAATACCTTCTTCGTATTTATGCCAATCAAAATTATCTAAAAAGTCTTGTGGCGTTTGAACTGGCGCAACAACTTTTACTTCTTCTGCAGGAGCTTTATCTTCTGTTGCTTCTACTTTTTCTGTTTCAACTTTGGTTTCTTCAACAGCTGCTTCTGGTGCTTCTGTTATTTTGGCTTCAACTTCTTTTACAGGTTTTTCTTCAGCTTTTTTTGCTACTTTTTTAGCTTTTTTTGCTGGTGCTTTAACTGTTTTAGATGTTGCTTTTGTTTCTTTTTTAGCAGTTGTTTTTGTAGTTTTAACTGCTTTTTCTTTTGTAGCTTCTTCGGTTTCGGCTACTTTTTTTGTTTCTTTTTCAGCCATTGCTGATAATACATTTTGTATTTTATTATTTATAGGATTTTTTAACGATTAAAATAATAAAAGAGATTATTATAAATCTTTTGACACCTGATTAAAATCCACTACTCGAAAAAAGGCGTGCAAATATACGACTAATTTCTTAAAATGAATCTTTTAGATTGAATAAATAGCCAAAATACTAGAAAAGTGATTTTATGATTTGTTCTTCTGTAATGCCATCGGCTTCAGCCTTGTAATTTCTTATAATTCTGTGACGCAAAACAGAGGTTGCAATGGCTTGAACATCTTCAATATCTGGAGAGTATTTACCTTTTATAACGGCATAGGCTTTGGCTGCAATAATAAGGTTTTGAGAAGCCCTTGGGCCAGCACCCCAATCAAGATATTCTTTAATTTTTTTAGGTGCTTTTTTAGATTTAGGACGTGTTTTAGAAACCAATTTAACAGCGTATTCTACAACATTGTCGGCTACAGGAATTTTACTGATTAAATGTTGATATTCTAAAATTTCTTGCGAATTGAACAGGGGTTTTATTTCTTTTTGCACGCCTTTTGTTGTAGATTTTACAATGTCAATTTCTTCTTCAAAAGTTGGATAATCTAACACTATAGAAAATATAAAACGGTCTAATTGTGCTTCTGGCAAAGGATATGTTCCTTCTTGCTCAATGGGATTTTGGGTTGCCAAAACAAAGAAAGGCTTTGTAATAAAATGTCTCACACCAGCAACAGTAACCGAATGTTCTTGCATGGCTTCTAATAGTGCCGCTTGTGTTTTAGGAGGTGTTCTGTTTATCTCATCTGCCAAAATAATATTAGAGAAAATAGGGCCTTTTAAAAATTTAAACTGTCGGTTTTCTCCTAAAATTTCACTTCCAATAATATCACTTGGCATTAAATCTGGTGTAAACTGAATGCGCTTAAAATCCAATCCAACAGCTTCGGCTATGGTATTTACCAGAAGCGTTTTTGCCAATCCGGGAACACCGATTAGAAGGGAATGTTTGCCTGTTAAAATAGAAATGAGCAAATAATCAATGGCTTCAGTTTGACCCACAATCCGTTTTGCTATTTCTTGCTTTAAAGTATGGTATTTATTAATCAGTTTTTTTAAAGCTTCTACGTCAGACATCTTTTTATAATTTATTCTTTTTTCCAGTTAAATTCAAAGTTACATTTTTTATAGGTATTATTCACTTTTATATAAGTATCTATAATATTTGCTTTAACCCACTTATTTATAGCTTCTTGCCTCTTTTTTTGCAAAGCCAAGTTTTGAATTTTTTCATAATCTTTTACCAAATTGGCCACATGAGCAGGAATTTTATCTTTCATTAAAATGATTTTGTACATTTTTTCGCCTTCTCTATTTTCATCATAATATACCGATGTCATCTCTCCTTTGGCCAAATTGCTAACACGTGCATACAAAGTAGGATCCATACGTGTCAAGTCAAATTTACTATCGCTAGTCATGGGATTTATCAGCAACCCATTGTTGTTTTTGGTTTCTTTATCTGTTGAATATTTAAAAGCAGCCTCTTCAAACGTTATCTTCTTTAAAATAATATCGGTTTTAATTTGTTTAAGAGAGTCTTTGGCTTTTTGAAGGCTTTCATCGTCTATTTCTGGCTGAAGCAAGATATGGCGTACATCTCTCATTTTACCTTTAATTTTTTCGACTTTTAAAATATGATATCCAAAATCTGTTTTAAATGGTTCTGAAATTTCACCTTCGTCTAAACTGAAGGCGGCTTCTTTAAATTCTTTCACAAAACCACTCTCACGGGTAATTGTATAAATGTCGCCCCCTGGAGTTGTTACAGCAGGATCGTTTGAATATAAAATGGCTTTCATTCTAAAGCTAGAGCCATTTTCTATTTCTTTTTTGTATTCTTTCAAACGGGCTAAAACGTCTTGTACGGCTTTTTTTGAAGGTTCAATTTTAAGGACTATCTGTGCCAGCTCTATTTCTGCTCCAAAGTTTGGAAGGTTTCCATTTTTTTCTAGACTTTTAAAGTAATTGCGAACTTCTTCTGGTGTAACAGATATTTTTTCGGCAATTTTAGATTGCATTTTGCTTATTAAAGTGGCTTCCTTTTCAACATTAAAAAACTCTTTTTTAAAGTCCTCAATACTGTTAAATCCATAAAAATCAATAATTTTTTGTTCTGATCCCAATTGCTGTTTGAAATTCTCTATTTTTCTATCAACTCTTGAATTTATTTCCTCATCTACAACTTCAATACTGTCAATTACGGCGTGATGTGCCAATAATTTGCGTTGCAGAACTTGCTCTAACATTTCGCAATCTGTAATGGTTACTTTGTTATCGCTTTGTGTTTCAAGCTCCTTTCTATACACTTCTATATCGCTATCTAAAACAACATTGCTGCCAACAACAACAGCCACACCATCAACTTTTATTTTCTTTTGTTGTGCCACAACAGTGGTCATACTCACAACAAGAACTAATGTGAATAGGTACTTAATTTTCTGTAAATATTTCAAATTCTTTATTTTTAATTGCATCTTCAGTCAGGGTTTCTTCTATCTTTTTTATTAAACTTAATTTTCTTTTGTGTAATATAATCTCTTTAATAGTAGGCGCTATATAGCTAATAGGTGCCAAATCATTTCGTTTTAATACGTCTTTTATAGCCACCAAATATAAGCCTAAACTATCTTTCTTTTCTATGATATTTGCTTTTTTTAAAATTCTATCGGAATCTTCTAATTTTAAAAAGGGAATTTTATTTAAGACCTCGGTATAACGTATCCAAATAGAATCGTTTAATGAAGATGATTTTAGCTGTAAACTTAAATCGTCTAGCGTTTCTAAATCTTCTTTATTTTTAGATTTAAAAAGCTTTATAAACTCTTTTGGATTTAGCACATCATTGCCAAATTGTATGTATTTTAATTGTACCAAAATCTCGTTTAACCTAAAATTTTCTTGATTGTTATTGTAAAAAAGAGTAATGTCGCTCTGATTTACAAGCGTGTCTAAATACTGCTTTACAACAGCTTCTTTATATTTGTTTATATAGAGGTCTTCTTTGTATTTGCTAACCAATTTATCAAAAGCTAATTTTTTTTCATTTAAATTAATTTTTGCTTTTTTAAGCAACAGTTTCCGACGTGCCCAGTTGTTTACAAAATTATGAACAAAAACCAAACTGTCTTCTTTAGAGATTTTTTTTGGAATAATAGATTTTATATCATTCAAGCTTAAATACTCTTCGTAAACGCGGGCCAAAGTGGGATTCTTATCTTCTTTTTTTAGGGTAAAATAACCGCATGAAACAGTTGTTAAACCTATTAAAAAAATTACTATATAAATCTTTATATTCAAATTAGTTATACTTCTTTATTAATTTTTTTAGCGCTTTCTTATTTATTTCAAGCGGGTACTTTTTACGCAAAGTTACAAGCCATTCTCTTTCTAAAAAATCTTGATAGTCGCTTATGATAATACCTTTGTTCTTTTCAAAATCTTTTGGATACTTTGATCGGTTTAGCATATAATATGCTCTTAAACCTAGGCTGTCTTTTTTAGCCTTTTCCCAAACCTTTTCTTGCATCACATCAAAAAGGAGCAAGCCTTCTTTAAAGTCGTTTACAGAGGCTGCATAATCGGGATTTGTAATTGCCAATTTAGATTTGTAATAATCTAAAACCTTGCGGCCTTTAAATTGTTTGTATAGTTTATAAGGTGCAGGTGTTGTAATATGTTTAAACTTAAGATACACCACAAAGTCATGCTGTGTAAAAGTACTGTCTTCTACCTTTAATAATGGTTTTTTTAGACTGTCTGATTTTATATGCCACTCTTTTTTAGAAAAATCGGCTAATGCTGAGGGGTATTCTGTGATATTATAGGTAGTTAATAAGCGGTTTATAATTGATTCTTCAATTTTTAAAGAACGATTGCCTCGCTTTACGCTTTTTAAAAGTTCAGATTTAATCTTGTCTAAACTAGGGACAGGAAAACGCTTAATTAATTTGACGATATGCCATCCAAATCGGGTTTTAAAAGGTTTGGAATAAGCGTTGGTGCTATCAAGAGAAAAAGCTTCATCAGCAAATGGTTGAATCATTTTTCCGATGCTAAATTTAGGTAATTTTCCGCCCTTTGAAGCCGATGAGCTGTCTTGTGAAAACTTTTTAGCAAGTTCAGAAAAATCGCCGCCACTTTCTAATATTTTATAGAGGCTATCTATTTTTAATTTTGCATTTAGACTTGACAAGCTGTCGTTATATTTAAGCATAATATGTGCCACCTCTACTTCGCCTTGAGACAAACGTTTGTCTTTTACCTTTAATATATGATATCCATATCTGGTTCTAAATGGTTTTGATAAATCGCCAATTTTTGTGTTATAAGCAGCATTCTCAAAAGGATAAACCATTTGAAAGGCTCTAAAATAGCCAATATTTCCATTATTTCTATTGACCGATGGATCTTGAGAGTACTGTCTGGCAACTTCAGAAAAATCGCTGCCATCTACAATAGCTTTCCGCGCCTTCGAAATTGTTTTATAAGCCACCAAAGTATCTTTAGGCAAAGCATTTTCGTCTAGTTTTATTAAAATATGGCTGACATTTACTTCATATTTTGTGCGGTAATAAGCTTCTTCTACTAATTTTTTAACAACAGTTGAGTCCTTTAAATAAGGCGTCATCAATTGCTGTTTATAGCGCGACAACTCGCCTTTAAAGGTAATTAAAGTGTCTAAACCCAAAAAATGTGCTTCTTTAACTTTTAATTTATAGTCTATAAATAAATCTAAATAATTACTGATTTTTTTTTGACTGGAATCTGCTACTATATCAATATTTTTGGTGTAATTTTTTAAAAAATCTGAAACCAATTGTGGTTGCTTGTCAATTTTAAATAATATATCGCGTTTTTTCTGTGAAAAAACAGACGGACCAATCAGTGTTAAAGAAATAAATGTTAAAAAGTATGCTAATCTTATTTTCATCAAAAGGTATTTATGATTTTTAAGCCTCAAAAATAAAAATTTATTTTTTAAGGGGTGTTAAAATAATTATAAAGAAATGACGCCTTTTACTTTGGCTACTTCTTTGTATTTTTTAATAATCTCTATTGCCGATTTTACTTTTATTATTACAGTTATGCTGGTATAATTACCTGCCTTAGAAGGTTTGCTTTTAATAACAGCCCCCATTAAGTTAAAGATGTTTTCAATCTGTTTTTTTTGTTCCAATTGGTTAGGAATGATGAATTTATACATATAATCTGTAGGAAAAGTCAAGGTTTTGTTTAAGCTTAATTCTAATTTATTGTAAAACGCTTCTTCTTTTTTAGACATCAATCGTAATTTGAAAATTATTTTAAGTATTTTTAAGACGTCAAAATTACATTAAAAATGCGTATTTAAGTCGCACTTAAATCACTTAAGTAAAAAAATCAAATCAGCAAGATGCAAAAGATCGTTTTAACAGGAGGGCCAGGCACAGGAAAAACCACAATAATTGACGAGTTACATAAGCAAGGCTTTACATGTCAAGAAGAAGTGTCAAGACAAGTTACCCTAATGGCACGCGAAAATGGTATTGAACAATTGTTTTTAAAAGACCCTCTTTTGTTTAGTAAATTATTGCTCGAGAGCAGAATACAGCAATTTAAAGCGTCTTTGAATAAGAAAGGTGGTTTTGTATTTTTTGATCGTGGTATTCCAGATGTTCATGGCTATATGAATTATCTGGGTATTGAATATCCCAAACTTTATATCAAAAAAAGCAAGAAATACCTTTATGATACTGTTTTCTTGATGCCGCCGTGGCAAAAAATTTACATCACAGATAATGAACGCTATGAGAGCTTTGAGCAATCTTTAGCCATTCATAATCATTTAAAGAACACATACAAATCACTAGGATACACCATTATAGATGTTCCTTTTGGCAGTGTAAAAGAGCGTGTAGACTTTATTTTAAAAGCTATTGGATAGAATTTATGCAAAAACCTAAAGATTATTTAGTTCACTACTTTAATCACAAAAGTTTTAGGGCGCCTCAAGAAACCATAATTCAATCTGTTTTAGAAAAAAGAGATACCGTCGCGTTATTGCCAACAGGCGGCGGTAAATCGCTGTGCTACCAAATTCCTGCTTTAATGCGCCCTGGAACATGTTTGGTTATTTCGCCTCTTATTGCCTTGATGAAAGACCAAGTAATCGGCCTTAAATTAAAAGGTATAAAAGCAGAATATTTGCGCTCAAAGTTTACTCAGGATGATATTATCAGGTTATTTGACAATTGTAAATATGGAGAGGTAAAATTTTTATACCTATCGCCAGAGCGCTTACAATCAGATTTTATCCAACAAAAAATTAAAGAACTTACAATAAACATTGTGGCCGTTGATGAAGCGCATTGTGTTTCTGAATGGGGTCATGATTTTAGACCGGCTTACTTAAAAATAGCCCTTTTAAAAAAACTGCTACCCAATGTGCCTTTCTTGGCGCTATCGGCTACAGCCACACCTTTGGTTTTAAAAGACATCAAACAGCATCTTGAACTAAATAAACCCAAGTGCTATTCAAAATCATTTTACAGGCCCAATATTTCGTATCAAATAATAGAGGCCGAAGATAAAAATACCAAGCTTTTGCTTCTGCTTAAAAAACACAGTGGATCCTGTATAATCTATACAAACACACGCAGATTGACTAAAGAGATTTCTAAATTTTTAAACGCACATAAATTAAAGAGTTGCTATTATCATGGTGGGTTAAATCTTGAAGAAAAAGATAAGGCTTATCTTAATTGGATGGATGAAAAAACACCCATAATAGTTGCTACAAATGCTTTTGGAATGGGTATAGATAAAGACAATGTACAAATAATTATACACCATAATTTACCCAGCAGTTTAGAAAATTACATGCAAGAAACAGGAAGATCTGGCCGAAATAACAGAGCTGCTTATGCCTTTTTATTATACAATCATGCCGATATAAATTACCTAAAAACACAATTTAAAAACAGCACCCCTTCGGTAAAACAAATTTCTGAAGTGTACAATAAATTATGCCAATATTTTCAGATAGCCTACGGCGAGTTAAATGACAGTTGGTTCGACTTTGATTTGGTTGATTTTAGCAAGCGTTATTCACTAGAAGTACTACTCGCTTACAATGCCGTAAAAACATTTGACAGAGAGGGTATTATAAGCTTGAATAGTGATTTTTTTAAGCGCACAGAAATACAATTTATCGCCAGTAATAATCAGGTTTTAAGATACGCTGAAACCCATAAAGAATTAGGCCATTTAATAAAGACTATTCTAAGAAATTACGGCGGCCTTTTTGAACATAAATCGGCTATAAATTTAAGTGTTATCGCTTCAAAAACAGGTATGCGTAAACAAAGCGTTTTGCGACATCTAAAAACTTTAGAGAATGAAGCTATAATAGATTTAAAATCGTCTGATGGCACCTCACAATTACAGTTTTTACAACCGAGAGAAGATAATATTACCATCAATAAAATAGCTGAGAGAATAAGCAATTATAACTTACATAAGGAAGAAAAATTAGAGTCGGTTATTGCCTTTGTTAAAAATGATACCGTTTGCCGAAACAAACAGTTGTTACATTATTTTGGAGAAATATTTCCTAAAAATTGCCATACCTGCGATGTGTGTATTTCTTCAAAAAACACCACCTCAACAGTTAATTACAAAGACATTTCAAAAGCAATTTTACTGCTTTTAAAAACAGGCAAAAGCCTTAATTCTAAAGCCATTGTTTTACAAATAGATTTCGAAGAAAAACATGTTTTACACACCCTTCAATTGCTTTTAGATAACCATAAAATAATTGTAAATTCGCAGCATAAATTTATAATTAACAACTAGCATAAATGTCTGATTTACGCATTATTTTTATGGGGACTCCCTATTTTGCCGTGCCTTCATTAAGAGCACTTATCTCTAATAACTACAAGGTGGTTGGGGTGGTAACTGCCCCTGACAAACCCGCTGGAAGGGGTCGTAAAATTCAATTTTCTGACATTAAAAAAGAGGCGCTTAAACTTAACATTCGGCTCTTGCAACCCAACAATTTGAAATCGCCTAACTTTTTAGAATCTCTAAAAGAATTGAATGCCAATTTACAAATTGTAGTGGCCTTTAGGATGTTGCCAAAAAGTGTCTGGTCTATGCCAAAATATGGCACTTTTAACCTTCACGCTTCTCTGTTGCCAAAATATAGAGGAGCCGCGCCCATAAATTGGGCAATTATTAATGGCGAAACCAAATCGGGTGTTAGCACTTTTTTTATTGATGAAAAGATAGATACTGGTGCCATCATTTATCAAGCTGAAGCTGACATTAATTCTAACGAAACAGCAGGCCAATTACACGATACACTTATGGAGTTGGGTAGCCGTTTGATAATTAAAACTGTAAAGGCCATTGATAAAGGCAAAGTCACAACTACTATTCAGCCCAATACTAAAATGTCTTTAGCCCCTAAATTAAATCAAGATAATTGCAGGATTGATTGGCAAGACAAAGTAACAATTATCCATAACAAAATTAGAGGATTGAGCCCCTATCCTACTGCTTGGTCTTATCTTATAAATAACAACCAACAAATTAAAATTAAAATTTATAAATCAAGTATCAGCTCAGATGCACATAATTTTGAGTTTGGCAAAATTATAGCAGATAAAAAAAGACTTAAAATAGCTTGTAATGGTGGTTTTCTTGAACTCAAAGAGCTGCATCTTGCTGGTAAAAAAAGAATGGATGCCATTAGTTTGCTAAATGGGCTTCAATTTTCTGAGGATGCAAAACTCCTTTAAAGCCCTATTTATAAGGTTTTTCGTCGTTTTTATCCATTTTTTTTAAAGGTTATTAAC
The DNA here is from genome assembly GCA_021647405.1 of Flavobacteriaceae bacterium. Lineage (GTDB taxonomy): Bacteria > Bacteroidota > Bacteroidia > Flavobacteriales > Flavobacteriaceae > CG1-02-35-72. The sequence goes on along the minus strand of JAKIUU010000002.1, from coordinate 141,340 downwards.
AATTGTTTTAGATTTATTAACAAAAAGCCTTCTTTTTGGGGTATAATCTTGCGTAAGCCCTTGTATATGCTATATTTGTTAAGCTAACAAAGCAAATTATTGTTTAACCATTATTTTAAATTATTAAATTATGAACAAATCTGAATTAATTGATGCCATGGCTGCCGACGCAGGAATCTCTAAAGCATCTGCAAAAAAAGCATTAGACAGCATGATGGGAAATGTATCTAGCACTCTTAAAGGTGGTGGACGTGTTTCTTTAGTAGGTTTCGGTTCTTGGTCAGTTTCTAATAGAGCTGCAAGAGATGGAAGAAATCCTCAAACAGGTGCAACTATTAGAATTGCTGCTAAAAATGTAGTTAAATTTAAAGCTGGATCTGATCTTAGTGGTGCTGTAAATTAGTTTATAAAAATTAAAATTTTAAACTCCCTTTTTAAGGGAGTTTTTTTTTGTTCATTATTTTTATTACATTTAAACACACAATCAAAAAAAAATGACAAGTTTAAAACCTACTAAAGGCAAATTACTGGTTGCAGAACCTTCTATTTTAGCCGACAAATCATTTAACAGATCGGTAATTTTACTTACTGCTCATGACCACGAAGGGTCTGTAGGTTTTATATTTAATAAACCACTTGATTTATGTATCAAAGATATTATACCTGAGATAGATTCCGATTTACCCATCTACAACGGAGGACCAGTGGCTAAAAATAATTTGTATTTTGTTCATAATATCGATCAACTTATTCCTGATAGCGAAAAAATATCTGATGATTTATATTGGGGTGGCGATTTTACCATCTTGAAACAGTTATTGACAGATAACAAAATTAAAAATAAAGATATTCGCTTCTTTTTAGGCTATTCAGGATGGTCTAGCAAACAGTTAGACGATGAACTAAAAATAGATTCATGGCTTGTTGCCAATAATGACCACAAAAATATTTTTAGAAAAAAATACCATTCATTTTGGAAAGACGAATTGATGCGTTTTGGTGGCGATTATCAACTTTGGGCCAATGCACCCGAAGACCCTTCGTTAAACTAATGTACCAACAACTTCTATGAGATATTTTTACAATCTCATTTATGTGATTTAGTAAGTAAAAAATCAGTGAGAAAAGCTATGCCCCTATAACAAGTTTGAGTTGATTTATCTGATTCTCCCAAAACATTTTAGATTCTTCCAATTCATCATCCTCAGAAAAATCGGTTACAATCAAAGAAACATCTTTGGTTATTTCGTCTACTTCTATTCTAAATTCAAAATACACATCATCGTCAGATTCAAGCCATTTATACCTAACTATATTATTTTCTTTTGTAGGTATCATCTCAGCTTGTTCTTCTGTATCATCCCAAATAAAAGTAAAAATTTCGCTACGCGATTTGACATTATCTGCAAACCACTCGCCTAGGCCATCTGGTGTTGAAAGATATTGAGATATAAAATTGGGTGAAGCTTGAAGTGGAAATTCTAATTCAAACTTTTTCATAGTAATAATTATTTATTTATAGTTTGACAAGATATGTATTTATTTATTTAAAAAAAATATTTTTCTTTAAATAAAATAAGTGCTTAAAAATTTGAAGCGATACAATTTGTTATTATATTTGCACGCTTCTAAAAAAAGAGAATATCTTTTTAATGGCGAGGTAGCTCAGTTGGTTAGAGCGTCGGATTCATAACCCGGAGGTCTCGAGTTCAATTCTCGATCTCGCTACACCAAAAACCTACTGCTTTTGCAGTAGGTTTTTTAATTTTTAACAAGCTCAAACTTGTTTGAAAGCGCCGTGAAAATTAAAAAATGTAACAGCCTGTAAGGCTGAGTTTTTGGGGTAAAGCTACCTCACGTAGGAATCAGCGTAGCTACTTCTCGATCTCGCTACAATAAAACCCATTGCGAAAGCGGTGGGTTTTTTAATTTCTCATTTGTCTTTCTGACATCCCTGCCTTGCCGGCCTTTAGCAGTTGATTGTTGCTTTTTTTAGATTTGTGAAATATGAAAACACATTAGACGTATACGTTCATAATTTCGTTAATATTGGTAATATAGCGGGATGTATGGGAGTAGGAAGTTTAATCTTCTTTGTTAGAAAATGTTTTTAAATAATTGGCAATACCCAAAACATGTTCATTTTTATATCTGCTAATAAATTCATTCGTAAAATAGTCACTACCCAACAGTTTATTTTTTCTTAATATTTTGATCAAGTCTAATTTTAAATAAGCACGTAACATGGGTTTAGACAAGGGGGCATAACTGTAATGCCAAGGCTCGTAATTAAAGCCTTTTCGGATGGGATTATTGGTGTAAACCAAATAAAATCCATAAGTATTGGCATTTTTATCAAGCCATTTTTTGAGTTTATTATAAACCTGTCCTTCTTTAAAAAATTGGGTTTGTAGCACATCCTCTGAGGGTGCTTTAACAGCCCCATCAACAATATCAATATCGGTTGCCCAATGATGACGCGACGTGCCCGGAATAGTAGAATATTCTATTATTTTAGCAATGGCTTGTTGGGGTGTTAAATCCTTTTTTGTGTAGCGCACATATTTACTTTTCCATATACTGTTTTGATGGTCGTAACTTCTAAAACTCGATATTACTTTAATCTTAATACCCTCTTTTAGAGCTGCTTTTTGCATTTTTATAAAAGCATTATAAGCTTCTTTTTGCAATTTAAAACCTTCTCCGTAAAGCTGTGGATGTTCTTTTCCTATAAGCTGACTTTCTGAATATTTTATTTGTTGAGGTACATCATTACAAGTCGCAGTAAAAAAAGAAAAACAAACTAAAAAAAAGGTTTTAATGGTGAGCATTTTAAAAATTGAATTACTCACAATGTTACAAAATATTTATGAATTTTTACTGGCTTTTTTAGAGCCTTCGTAAATTTCGTAATTTACATAACGGCACTCTAAATTACCATTTTTCATAGGAATACGGCGTGAGGTGCGCAAGCCTACATGTTTTAAAGCTTCTAAATCTGAAGTTATTAGCCAAGCCTTTGTATTTTTATACGATTGTTTTAAAGTATCGCCTATTTTTTTATAAAAACCCTCAGCATCAATAGCCAAACGTTCGCCGTAAGGTGGATTAAAAACAAGTAGAGCGGGTCCTTTTACTTCTTTTTCTGATGTAAAAAAATCACCTTTTTCTATTTTTATAAATTCTTCTAAGTTGGCATTTTTTATATTATCGGCGGCTTTCATAATGGCCGATGGTGCTTTGTCTATTCCGATAATTTGTAAACTATTAGACCTGACTCTTTTTAAAAGAGCTTCGTAAATTTTATCGTATAATGGTTCGTCAAAATCTTTCCAATTTTCAAAACCAAATTCTTTACGATTAATATTAGGTGGAATATTATTGGCAATCATAGCGGCTTCTATCAAAATAGTGCCACTACCACACATAGGATCTATTAAATGTGTTGTCCCGTCATATCCTGCTAAAAGTAACAATCCAGCCGCTAAAACTTCGTTAATGGGGGCAATATTTGTCGCACTTCTGTAACCACGTTTGTGTAATGACATTCCCGAACTATCTAAATAAACATTACAGGTGTTTTTATGGATGTGTACATTGAGCTTTAGATGCGGATGATCTAAATCTACACTGGGACGCTTGTTGTATTTTTCTCTAAAATAATCGGCAACAGCATCTTTACTTTTAAGCGCAATATAATGTGAATTTGTGGTAAAATCGTCTGAATTAACCACAGCATTTATGGCAAAGGTATTGTCAACATCTAAATATTTATCCCATTCAATAGATTTAATGCTGTTGTATAAATCGGTCTCATTATAAACTTTAAATGTTTTAAGAGATTTTAAAACCCTAATGGCTGTGTGCAAAGCTAAATTTGCCTTGTACATAAAACCGTAATCGCCATAAAATGACACGCTTCTCACTTGCTTTTGGATTTTTTGAGCGCCTAATCTTAGGAGTTCTTTAGCTAAAATATCCTCTAACCCAAACAGGGTTGTTGCCACCATTTTAAAATTGCCTGCCATCTTAAAAAATTATGTGGCAAAAGTAGTCTTTTTTGATATAAAAGTTTTAGAACACATACTTAAGTTTATTCTTAACTTTGCATAACTTTATTGCAATTATGACAACAACTTCTAAATGGTTTAAATCTTGGTTTAACACAGCTTATTACCACTTATTATACAACAAACGCGATTATAAAGAGGCGAGCTTTTTTATGTCGAATTTAGTGAGCTACCTCAAACTAAAACAAGATGATAGCATTTTAGATTTGGCTTGTGGTAAAGGGCGTCATGCCATATTTTTAAACAGTTTAGGATTCGAAGTTACCGGACTAGATTTGTCTGAAAACAGTATAAATGACGCCTTAAAATATGCCAATGAAAGTCTGCAATTTAGAGTGCATGACATGCGGCTACCTTTTATAAATAAGTACAATGCTATTTTTAACCTCTTTACAAGTTTTGGTTATTTTGAAACCGAAGAAGAAGATATAAGTGTCCTAAAAAATATTAAAAATGGCCTCAAACAAAATGGTATTGCCGTAATAGATTATCTCAATGTATCAAAAAGTATAAAACAATTAATTCCACATGAAATTCAAAAACGCGGTGCCATAGATTTTGAAATAAAACGGCAGGTTAAAGATGGTTTTATCAATAAAAAAATTAACTTTAAAGATGCTGGTAATAGTTTTACATTTACAGAACATGTAAAATGTTTAGATTTAATTACCTTTAAAAAGTATTTAAAAACGAGTGGGCTGAAATTAATAGCTGTTTTTGGCGACTACAAATTACACGCTTTTAATGAAGAAAGCTCAGACAGATTAATTTTGATAATAAAATGACATATTTGGCTCTTATCTTATCGGTTTTAGTTGGCGCTTGTTTGGTTTTTTTAGTCAAACTAAGCAACAATATCGTTAAATTATTTTTGTCTTTTAGCGGGGCTTATTTATTAGCTGTTACTGTACTTCACTTGCTTCCTGAAGTTTACAGTTCTGGCAGTAAAAATATAGGACTGTTTATTTTATTGGGAATATTAATTCAATCTCTTTTAGAGTTTTTTTCAAAAGGTGTAGAACACGGTCATGTTCATGCTGAATTGGCAGAAAAAAGTTTTCCATGGTTGCTTTTTATAAGTTTGAGTATTCATGCCTTTTCTGAAGGCATTCCGCTTGGTAAAACTGAAGACACAATGCTACTTTGGGCTATTGTGATTCATAAAATACCTATTAGCATTGTTTTGGCGACATTCTTGTTACACTCAAAATTACCCAAACTAAAAGTTTTTTTATTTATTCTTTTATTTGCCCTAATGAGTCCTCTAGGTTGTTTTGTGTGCGAAAGTATTCCGCTATTTGAAACCTACCAAGCTCCTATAACCGCTGTTATAGTGGGTATTTTTCTACATGTGTCTTCTATCATACTTTTTGAAAGTTCAGAGAATCACACGTTCAATTATAAAAAATTTATTGCTATTGGTGTGGGTATTCTTATTGCGTTATTAGCCAATTAATTTCCAACTTCACTTAAAAACTTAATACGCATCAATCGGAGCTCTTCTTCGTCATAATCACCATCAAATTCGTCAAGAGCCTCTTGAATTTTATCAGACGCGGCTTCCATAAAATAGTCATAGATTTCTTCTTGCTGATCTTCGTCAAGAAGTTCATCAATACAGTAATCTAAATTGAGTTTGGTACCCGAATAAATAATGCGCTCAATCTCGGTTATAAGCTCAGGCATTTCTAAACCTTTAGACTTGGCAATATCAATTAGAGGTATTTTCCGGTCAGAATTCTGAATGATAAATAATTTTAAGCTCGAGTTTAAACCTGTGCTTTTAACAACCAAATCATCAGGTCTTAAAATATCATTTTCGGCAACATATTTGCCGATCAGTTCAACAAAATCTTTACCAAATTTTTTAGCTTTGCCTTCGCCTACACCATGAATGTTATGGAGTTCTTCAACACTTATTGGATATTTAAGTGTCATATCTTCTAAAGATGGGTCTTGAAAGACAACAAAAGGTGGTACGCCGCGCTTTTTAGCCAAATCTCTTCGCAAATCTTTAAGCATGGCCATCAGTTTTTCGTCTGTAGCCCCCGAACCTGCAACATTTGTTATTATAGAATCATCGGCATCTTCAGAATAAGAATGATCTTCTGTCATCAAAAATGAAGAAGGTGCGTCAATATAAGCCCTACCCAATTCTGTCAATTTTAAGACGCCATATTGTTCTATTTCTTTTCTGAGCAAACCTGCAACCAATACTTGTCGTAACAGTGCCATCCAATATTTATCAGATTTATCGCTACCCAAGCCAAAAAAACTTTTTTCGTGGGTTTTATGCGATTTTAACATGGCATTTCCAAAACCAATTAAGGTATTTACAATCTCTTTAGATTTGTATTTTTCATTAGTATTTTGAACTATTTGAAGTATTTTCTCTACATCTTCTTGGGCTTCGTGTTTCTTTTTAGGATTTCTAGAATTGTCATCCATATTGGCTCCCAAGCCATTAATTTCGTCAAATTCTTCACCAAAATAATGGAGTAAAAATTTGCGGCGCGACATAGAAGTTTCGGCGTAAGCCACAACTTCTTGCAACAATGCATGGCCAATTTCCTGCTCGGCAACAGGTTTGCCACTCATAAATTTTTCTAATTTTTCAATATCTTTATAGGCATAATAAGCCAAACAGTAGCCTTCGCCATCATCTCTACCGGCACGACCTGTTTCTTGATAATAACTTTCTAAACTTTTGGGAATATCATGGTGAATTACAAAACGCACATCGGGTTTATCAATACCCATACCAAAAGCAATGGTGGCTACAACAACATCAATATCTTCCATTAAGAACATATCTTGGTGTTTTGATCGGGTTTTGGCATCCAATCCGGCATGATATGGCACAGCTTTAATACCATTTACTTGTAAAACTTGGGCTATTGCTTCAACTTTCTTACGACTCAAACAGTAAATAATACCCGATTTTCCTTTGTATTGTCTCACAAAACGAATAATATCTTTCTCAATATCTTTTGTTTTAGGTCTTACATCATAGTATAAATTTGGCCTGTTAAATGATGCCTTAAATGTATTTGCATCTACAATACCTAGGTTTTTAAGAATGTCGTCTTGTACTTTTGGTGTAGCCGTAGCGGTTAAACCTACCACATGCACATCTCCAATTTTTTTTATAATGTTTTTAAGATTTCTGTATTCGGGTCTAAAATCATGGCCCCACTCAGAGATACAGTGTGCCTCATCAATTGCTACAAAAGAAATCTTTTGTTTTTGTAGGAATGCTACATACTCATCTTTGGTTAAAGATTCTGGTGCCACATATAAAAGTTTTGTGATACCCGATTCAATATCGCTCTTTACCTGTTTTACCTGCCCTTTGTTTAAAGACGAATTTAACACATGTGCAATACCTTGGTTAGTAGAAATACCTCTAAGGGCATCTACTTGATTTTTCATCAAAGCTATCAAAGGAGAAACCACAATGGCACATCCCTTCTGGACAATGGCAGGTAATTGGTAACATAACGATTTACCACCTCCAGTAGGCATAATAACAAAGGTGTTTTCTTTGTTTAAAATGCTCCTTATTACACCCTCTTGCAAACCTTTAAATTGCGTGAAGCCAAAATGTTTTTTTAAGGCTTTATGTAAATCTATTTCGTTTGGTATCATTTTTATTGTTTCTCTGATTTTTTAGATACATTTGCATAAAGATACAAAAATATTTATTTAAAATAATTTTCCTCTTGGATATCACAAAAAATATCATATCAATTGCTAAGGCAACCATTACAGAAGAAAGCATCGCTATAGCAAATCTAGCAAATTTAATTGACGTAAATTTTAAACAAGCTGTTGAATTTATTTTTAAGTCAAAGGGCCGTGTTGTGGTTACAGGCATTGGTAAAAGTGCCAATATTGCTACTAAAATTGTAGCTACTTTTAACTCTACTGGCACACCTGCAATTTTTATGCATGCTGCCGATGCCATTCATGGCGATTTGGGAATTATCCAAAAAAACGATGTGGTTATTTGTATTTCTAAAAGTGGGAATACACCCGAAATAAAATATTTAATTCCGTTGATAAAACTGCGGGGTAATAAAATTATTGCCATTACTGGGAATACAGATTCGATTTTAGGAAAACAAGCTGATTTTTGTCTGAATGCCTTTATAGAAAAAGAAGCCTGTCCTAATAATTTAGCACCAACCAGTAGCACAACAGCGCAGCTGGTTATTGGCGATGCCTTAGCTGTATGCCTACTTGAATTAAAAGAATTTACAAGAGCCGATTTTGCAAAATACCATCCAGGAGGGGCTTTGGGCAAAAAATTGTATCTCCGCGTAAGCGATTTGGTAATTAAAAATGATATTCCTAAAGTTAATATGTCTAGCCCTATTAAAGATGTGATTATTGAAATTTCGCACAAACGACTCGGTGCCACAGCTGTTTTAGAAAATAATAAAATTATGGGGGTAATAACAGATGGCGATATACGACGCATGCTAAATGACAATACAGAAATAAATACTGTTTTGGCTAGAGATATTATGAATTCTAATCCTAAAACAATTGCGCCAAATGCCATGGCCACAAAAGCGTTTCAGATAATGAACACCAATAGTATTACCCAATTATTAGTAGAAGAAAATGGCGATTATAAAGGTATTGTACACTTGCATGATTTATTAAAAGAAGGTATCTACTAAGGATGGGAAACTCAACAGAAAAAGAAATGTCCTTTTTAGACCATCTTGAAGAATTAAGATGGCATTTAATACGTTCTTCAGTGGCTATTTTTGTAATTGGTATTGTTCTTTTTGTCTTTCAAACCGAAGTTTACGAATATTTTTTACTCGCACATTTAAAAAGTAATTTCCCTTCTTATCATTGGCTGTGTTGGGCTTCAAGTTATTTTGGTATTGATAGTGGATTCTGTAATGTAAATTACCCCATGGTTTTACAAAGCTTATCGCCCACAAACCAGCTTTCTAATTCTATTTGGACTTCTATTATTTTGGGCTTTGTTATTGCTTTTCCGTATATCCTCTTCGAAATGTGGAAATTTATAAGTCCTGGGTTAAGTTCAAAAGAGCGTTCGGGGTCTAAAGGTTTTATATTTGTATCTTCTTTCTTGTTTTTTCTTGGTGTTGCTTTTAGTTATTTTGTAATTGCTCCTTTATCTGTTTATTTCTTTTTTAATTATCAGATAACAGATATGATTCAAAATAATTTTAATTTTTCAGCCTATATAAGTATGATAGTTAATACTTTACTTGGTGTTGCTATTGTCTTTGAACTTCCAATAATAATTTACTTTTTAACTAAAATAGGTTTGGTAACACCTCAGTTTTTGAAACGTTATAGAAAATATGCTTTGATTATTGTGCTGATACTTGCAGCTATTATTACACCACCCGATGTGGCCAGTCAGATAATAGTAACCATCCCTATTATGATATTATATGAAATAAGTATTGTTATTTCTAAAGTTGTGCTTAAAAAACAAGAGGAAAATGCCTGATACATTAAAAGATTATAATTCATATAGTGAGAAAATGAACAATAAGTTAAGCCCAACTAAAACCGAAGTGATGGAAGTGCTATCTATTGCAACATTGGTGGGTGGTGCTGTCGTCTTCTCAAATATAAGTTGGGCTTATGAATTTCGGAATCTTTTAGAATTTAGTTAATAAATATTATGATTTTACGTACAGAAAATATAATTAAAAAATACGGTAACCGAGCTGTTGTAAAGGGTATTTCTATAGAAGTTAAACAAGGTGAAATTGTTGGCCTTTTAGGTCCAAATGGTGCTGGTAAAACAACATCATTTTACATGATTGTTGGCATGATAAGACCAAACGAAGGAGCTATATTTTTAGATGATAAAGAAATTACCAATTTATCGATGTACCAACGTGCTCAAAAAGGGATTGGCTATTTGGCACAAGAAGCTTCAGTTTTTAGAAAATTATCGGTAGAAGACAACATAATGAGTATTCTTGAATTTACAGACCTAAGCAAAGCGAATCAAAAAATAAAACTTGAATCTTTACTTGAGGAATTTGGCTTAAATCATGTGCGTAAAAATAGAGGTGACTTACTTTCAGGAGGCGAAAGACGCCGAACAGAAATTGCCAGAGCACTGGCATCTGATCCCAAATTTATTTTATTAGATGAGCCCTTTGCAGGTGTTGACCCTATTGCTGTAGAAGACATTCAAAGTATTGTAGCACACCTAAAAGATAAGAATATAGGTATTTTAATTACCGATCATAATGTACAAGAAACCCTTGCTATAACTGATAAAACATATCTTATGTTTGAAGGAGGCATCTTAAAAAAAGGAACCCCCGAAGAACTTGCCGCAGATGAAATGGTAAGACGCGTTTATTTAGGATCAAATTTTGAGCTTAGAAAAAAGAGGTTCTGATAAAGTCCTTAAAAAAGACACTATCCTATAAAGTGTGTAAGTTAAAATAACTTGGGTTAGATTTTATAACTAAAGTCTGACCCTTTTGTCATATATTGTTAAGAACTGATTGAGAATAATTCCCCAATTTCTAATTGGCATAGACCATTTTTTGGTCGCTTCTCTTACTACCAAATATACGGATTTCATTACAGCTTCATCCGTTGGGAACGATAATTTATTTTTGGTGTATTTTCTAATTTTTCCATTCAGGTTTTCAATAAGATTGGTGGTATAAATAATTTTTCTTATTTCTATAGGGAACTCAAAAAACACAGTGAGTTCTTCCCAGTTGTCTCTCCAGCTTTTAATCCTCCTTCGCGTTCCGCTTCGGCGGACGAGAAGACTAGGTTTAACCTACCTGCCGGCAGGCAGGTTCCCCGACCCTCTGGGTCGGAAATTATGATGTTTGCGTAGCAAACGCCATTTAATACCTCGTATGCTTGCGTCGAGGTTGTTTATTAGCGTAAGAGTACTTGATTTCCCAAACATTTGCAAAGTCTTCTAAAGCAGCTTCTGCGGCTTGTTTTGTAGTTGCATTATAGATACATTTCATATCTCTTGTAAAGGCTTTTTTATCCTTCCAAACTACATATCTACACGCATTACGTATTTGATGAACTACACAAATTTGTGTTTTAGATTCTGGGAATACTGTTTTAATAGTATCTGTAAATCCATTGAGATTATCGGTTGCTGTGATTAACAGATCTGCTACACCACGCGCTTTTAAATCAGTAAGTACACTCATCCAAAAGGCTGCGGATTCATTCTTACCTAACCAAAGACCTAGGACTTCTTTTTTACCATCTCTACGAAGCCCTACGGCTATGTAAATGGTTTTATTAATTACTTTAGAGTTCTCTCGAACTTTAAAAACAATCCCATCTACCATATTCTTACCTTTGGGCACAAGCATTGGATTAAAACTAGCCTCTCGATCTCTAGGAACTTGAATCTGTGATTCACCAAAACTTGTCCTGACCTTCTTTTGAGTAAATCCATTACGAACATTGCTCGTGACAGTCTGTTTGTGTTTTGAATAGCCTAAATGACTATCCAATTCGCCTTCTAGCATCTTCTCGATGCCGCGCTTTTGTAACTGCTTTAAAAAACCGGTAAGTTCTTCGCCTGTTTTAAACTGTTTTAAAAACGCATCGTTAAATAATTCTTCTTTCTTCATATCTGTATAAAATTTAAAATTAATAAAAAATAGCTTGGGTCATGACCCAAGCTATTTTTTAAACTTACACAGTTTATGAGATACTGCTTTTTTAATGTAAAAAATAGACTCTTATTTGTCAGCAGAATTACTACTTTGCGTGGCGTATATTTCTAACAAACTCAGTGTTGCTTTTATCAGATCTTTGGTTTCTAATAAAATACTAAAATACAGCGTTGTGTTTTTAGGACTTGACTCTGTTGTTCTGGTACGTTCTACTTGTTTGTGGATGTAATCTCTAACATCTTCTAACAACAATTGTTTTTCTTCAATTAAAGGCATTATTTGATTAAAGGCACGGTTGGCAAAAACAGCTTTAATTTTTTCATAGATTGCATTGAGTTTACAATCAATTTCTTTTAACTCGCTTGCTTGTTTTTCCTTCAGACCTTTATGGTTGTTATTGATGTGTTTGTGGCTCGCCTTAGCAATAAAACTAACCGATTGTGCCATATCTTGTAAATCGCCTATTACATCGATATACAATTTACTTGCGCCCACATAAGAGTCGTCTAAATTTTTTATAAAATAGAAAATATTGTTTTGAATGTCTTCTATTTCATCTTCTAATTTTGCGACCGTTACTTTGGCTTTTTTGAGACTTACCAAATCTTCATTTATTAACCCGTTGATAGTAAGGTCATTAATCTTAGTAATTCTTTTTAATACTTTAGAAATATTGTCGGCACTTTCTTCTATAACCCCTTGAATGGACTTACTTTCAGAACGGCTTAAGCTGTCTTCTGCTTTTATTTCTCTTGATTTTTTGATGTGGATTGCATAATTTCTAACCAACAGTACAACCACCAACAACAACAATATGGCTATCATAGTAGCGCCCCCTAAATGAATTAAATAGGCTACAATTCCTGCGGCAATAAAAGCACTTAAGGCTGTAAAAAACCAACCGCCAATAACGTTTAAAACACCTGCAACACGGTAAACGGCACTTTCGCTACCCCAAGCTCTGTCAGATAATGAAGACCCCATAGCCACCATAAAAGTGACATAAGTTGTAGATAGTGGTAGTTGCATAGAAGTTGCTATTGAAATAAGAACACTGGCTACCATTAAATTAACGGCGGCACGTACCATATCAAAAGCGGGTAATTCGTGTGTTTTCCCTTTTGCCAATTCAATGACAGGCTTTTCGAATTGAGAGTCTATTTTCTTTTGAATAGATTTTGGGAGTATTGCCGAAAAGTAACGAGAGAGCGTAATGGCACTCCTTACAAGTCCTCTCGATAAAAAGTTGGGTTTAAACCGCTCTTGAGTTTCGCCTTGGCTTGATAAATCTATCGAAGTTTTAACCACTTTTTTAGCTTTACTAGAAAACCACAAAGTTAAAATCATTACAAAGCTGGCAGCTAACAATAATATGGTTGGGGTTGGTACTTTTTTGCCCAAAACACCCATTGCAAATTCTGTTGCTGCCAATCCGCCGGTATTTACCAGCGGGCTTGACCACGCTTCAAAAGATTGCCATGCCGCAATGGGCACACCAATAAAGTTTACCAAATCATTACCCGCAAAGGCCAAAGCCAGCGCAAATGTTCCCACAATTATGATAAGCTTATAAATATTGGTCTTTAAGAATTTTACAACAACATAGGATAACAATGACCATAGCGCAAAGCTTGCGGTTATAATTATAAGGTTTCGCCCTTCAATTAAAGGCTTAATTTCTTTGTAATAATCGGTTCCTTTTAAACCTTTAATAAATATAAAATAGGTTATGGCTGTTAAAGCAACACCTCCAAATAAGGCACCTACCCAATCTGCTTTTTTTTCAAAATTAAACGATAACAATAAACGAGAGACGTATTGCACCAGGGCACCAACCGAAAAGGCTACCACCACGGATAGTAGGATACCAAAGATTATATGTGTGGCTTTAGCCGTATTTATATAGTCTCCAATTTCTGTAAAAGAACCGCCACCTGCACCTATTTTAATTAAAGCCATCGTTACAGCAGCTCCTAACAATTCAAAAACAATAGATACCGTTGTTGAGGTTGGCATACCGAGGGTGTTGAAAAAATCGAGTAATAATATATCGGTAATCATTACGGCCATAAAAATAATCATGATTTCGCTGAAGTAAAACTTCCCAGGCATAAATATCCCTTTACGCGCCACTTCCATCATTCCGCTGGAAAAGACAGCACCAATAATAACGCCAAGACTGGCCACAATTATTATTGTTTTAAAAGAGACGGCTTTTGAACCTATGGCTGAATTTAAAAAATTAACAGCATCGTTACTAACACCTACTACCAAATCAGCTATAGCTAAAACAGCCAATGCTACTATCATTAAAAAATAAATATTATCCATATTAATATATATGTTGAATTGCAAAATTGCTAAATATAGCTTGTATAAGTATTACGAAATTGTTATTATTTAAATTAAAAATCAATTTGAAAACGCATTTGAAAAATATTGGCATTGCCAAAATATTTGATGTTTGTCCATATTTGATTAAACATTATTCGGGTTACAGGGTTTAGATACCAATTGAGGCCTAGTGTTACATCTGTTTGCTCTTTCCCTAAAATATCCTTACTGTTTAAATCGGAATTAGCGTAACGCAATGCAATTTCCCAAGCGCCAGTTCCTTTTTTTACGCTGCTAAAATTATTTTTAGGTTTTATTCTTCCAAATCCAAAATAAGAGCCTTTAAATTTTTTATGTTCTCCAGTTAAAAAATAGCTTACTTGTCCGTAATAGCTTGAAAAAAGATATTTATCAATGGCATTAATACTGCCTGTATTTACTTTTGAAGTTAGATGTTCGGCTTGTAGCGAAAAAGAACCTTTTACAAAAGCGGTTTCGAAGTTTAATAATTTTATAGAATTGACATCTTCAATAAGACCTGTATTTAGATATTTTTCAGCGCTTAAATGGGCTTCTGGCTTTGAAGCTATTCTATATGTTCTTGTACTGGGTTTTTTGTAACTGTAGGCAATGCCCAAATGTAGTAATTGTTTTTTATTTTTTATGACCAACCCAGAAATTCTACCCGTATAGGTATATCCATCATTGGCAGATAAATCATTGCCATTTACGTTTACATTTCTAAATATTCCTGCTTGCGCCGATAATCGTTTGTGTAAAAAATCATTAAATAAAAGAATACCGCTATTGCGAATAGGTGTAAAATCTTTTACCATTGCAAATTCCATAAAAGAAATATACTTACTACTTGTCAAGACATTTAAACGAAGGGGGTCTTTTACATAGCCTACACGTATATTTCCCACTATTGGAATATCTCTAAACCCAATGTAGGCGTCCTTTAATGCGGTTCGCCCACTTGTGAAATCAAAATTTAATTTGAAGTCAATATTCTCGTAGACTGTGCCTGAAAAGAACAAACGCGCATGCCTGAGTTCAGTCCCACTAGTGGTCAATAGTTGGCCAAAGACCTCATCTGATACCTTGTCTTGCGAAAAGAATGCATGATCAATTACAAGCCTTCCCCCAAATTTTAGTACGAACTGTTTATCAGCGCTTTCAAGATTAAAGCCATTATTCCATTTAAATGAAAAAGAATTGGGGTTTTGTTCTTGGGCTTTTCCATAGAAACAGAAAAAAAGGAGCAATGAAAGAAATGCAATTTTAAGTTTCATTTATGTTGTTAGCTTTTGTCTTTACAAATAACTAAAAACAATCGTTAACTTAACAATTTAGAAGGGTGTTTTTTAACAACAACACATATAAAGGCTACTTAGACAAAGTAACCCTTATATTTTTTCAAAATAGCTGACAAAAACCAATTGATATTGTGAAATAGTATATTTTATATACCATTCAAAGGTATTATGTTTAATATGTTCTTGTGTAAACGAAACGTTATTTAAGTATTAAAATAGCCCCAATTAAAGAAAATGGTATATTTAAATTTATTAATATTATTGAATATAAATACCTTAAAATAAATTGATTATATGTTTAATGTTAAGCTAACGTTAAGAAAAGGTTAATTAAATATGTACAAAACCAAAAATAAGTAGTAATTTAGTGGTATTAAATAATAATTGTATGAAAAAAATAGCCTTAATTTTAGTGATGATGTGTATGAGTTTATCTTTTGCACAAGACAACAAAGAAAAAGTTAAATTAAAAAAAGTGGGCGATTTAATAGAAGCCACTTATTTTTATGCCACTGGAGAAATTGCGCAGCACGGATTTTTTAAAAATGAATTGCGTCATGGCAATTGGATAAGCTATAACAAAAAAGGAGAAAAAACAGTGATTGGCTATTATAACAAAGGTAAAAAAACAGGCAAGTGGATTTTTAAAACAGGCAACACCTTAAAAGAAGTAGATTATTTGAATAATAAAATAGTTAAGGCCAATCAGTGGTCTGGCAAGTCAGCAATGGCTATTACAAATAATAAATAAACATATTTATAGCACATAAAAAAGGCTGCCCATGGGCAGCCTTTTTTATGTGAAACAGGTAGCTGAATTCTTCTAGATTAAAATTTTATACTATAGCCAAAAGAAAAAGTAAGTCCATAATGTCTCTTTGAAAATATTTTGTCTGTGGCCTTATAAGATTGGTAATGACTTTCTACATCATTATTCAATAGATTTTCTATTTTAAAATTAAAATTGGTATTGTGTTCTATGTCTAAAGCGCGGCTAAAGGTAAAATTCAAACTGTTAAAAGGCATGGTATAAACATCGGGAATGGCACCAATACCTACAACCTCTAAGGCTTTGCCTTGCACATTGTAATACAAACCTGTTTGCAATCCTTTTTTAGGATTGTTATAATTTATACCCGCATTAATGAGATAGGGCGATTGTCCTTGTAAATTCCGTTTGTCAGACATGGTTTCGCCATCGCGTAAATTCAAGCGCTTGGACTCGTATTCACCATTTCTGGTTTTATCCATTTCTTGATTTGATTTGATAAAAGAAGCATTGATATTTACACTAAACTTTTCAAATAAATCGCCCAAAGAGGCCAAATTTTTACGAATGTCGAATTCCAATCCAAACACTTGTGCAAATCCTATGTTACGCGGTTGTAAATTATCTGGAGAAGATGCACTAAAAAAAGCCAATTCAATAGGATCTTTAAAACTTTTATAGAAAGCCGATACGGCAAACAATTGGGCTTTTTCGCCAAATTTTTCATAACGCACATCAAAATTATTGATATACGAAGGCTGCAAATCTATATTGCCGTTAAATGTTAAATTGGTTATAGGATCAAAGATTTGCGTTATAGAAGCTTCTTTAAACGAAGGACGTGCCACAGTTTTAGAATACGAAACTCTAAAATTAACAGCATCGTTTAACCCGTAAATGAAGTTAGCTGATGGGAAAATATCAAATTTATCAATGGTTTTAACATTGTTGTATATCACCAAGCCGTTATTACTCTGTCCTGTGTAAAATTGGTTAAACTTTTCGAAACGCAGTCCCACAATAGCCTTTAATTTGTCGAAAAATTTTAAAGACTCTGAAACATACCCAGAAATATTATTGTTGTAAGATTCAAAAGTATTAGAGGGTTCGTAATTTCCTTCAAGAAAAGAGCCCAATCCTGTAGATGCACTGTAAATATTTGTATCCGAAAGTAAATTATCGGCATTGCCATTGAGTGATTCGCCAGATGACCCCCTTATCAATATAAAGTAATCGTCTATACTGTAATTTCTGCGCTTAAAGGTATAGCCAGAGCCAAATTTTAGTTTGGCATCATTGTTAAAGAAATGGTGTTTATAAGTGATATCTACTTTAGAAACGGCATTTATTTCTTCAAGGGTACGCCAGATTCTGCGAGGACTTCCAGCAGAACTAGGGCGAATAGTAAATGAATTGCTGCTCTTATCAAATTGAAAGGGTGTCACACGTGCATCTTTATCTTGAATAAATGAATAGGTGGGTGATAATTTCCATTCTACAACCAAAGAGGCATCATCGTTGGCATGCTTTCCTGTTAGCAAGGCACTAGAAATAGACCGTTGGGTATATTGTAAATTGTCTTTGTAAATGGTAACAGCATCCGAAAAGTTTTTAACCACTTTAAAATAACCAGCTTCAGATTCGCCGTTTTGCAAATGCATAAGATTTAAGCGGTACTTACTTTTATCTGTTTTAAAAGTCAATCCAACTAAGGCGCTGGCCAACACATCATTTTTACCCAAATCGCCTATTTGGTTTTCTGACAGGTCTAACTCATTAATAGATTTATCGCTAAACTTCCTATAATTCCCACGTTCGTAATTTTTGTAAAAAGTGGTTTTATTTTTATACGAAACAGATGCTAAATAACCCAATTTATTATCATGACCTACGGTGTATTGATTCCCTGTGGTAAAAGCCATATTAAAATCCATGCCACTTGTGGCCTTTTGTGCTTTAAGGTGCGGGTCAAAAGTTTTGGTAATTGCTGTAAGTGCAGGGTTGCGAGAAAAGGCTCTGGGTATAAATTGGTTTCTCGAAATGGGTAGATTACGTGAACCGTTATCGAACCCTAAAAAGTCGGTCCCCGATCCTTGATAGCTCAAATAATTATTATTAAAGTGCATGGTGGGATTATAGGCACCCCCAAAACTCAAACTGGTGGTTTTTTTAGTAGGTAAATCTTTGGTAACAATATTAACCATTCCTCCTGTAAAATCAGCAGGCATATCTGCTGTAGCCGATTTTATTACTTGAATATTATCGATAATACTGGTCGGAAAAATGTCCAATTGTAAGGTATTTCTATTTGGGTCTAAGCCAGGAATATCAACACCATTTAAGATTGATTTGGTATACCTATCGCCCAAACCGCGTACATAAACATATTTAGAGCTTTGAACTGAAACACCCGAAACATTTTTTATGGCCGCTGCTGCATTACCTACCGATAGTTTTTGAAATGTTTGCGCCGAAATACCATCCATAAGATTGATAGATTTTTTTTGAACACTCAAAATTGAAGCCTCAGTATTTCTGGCACTGCTAGCAGTTATAACTATAGTGTCAAAGCTTATGCCTGCCGCATTTAATATTACGTTTAGATTTACAACGGTATTAACTTTTATTACAATGTTTGTAATCTCTTTGGTATCGTATCCTAAAAAAGAAAAGGCAACAGTGTAAGTACCTTCTTTAAGGGTTAGCGTATAATTACCTTCAAAATCTGTTGTAACCCCTTGATTTGAGTCTTTTACAACAACACTAGCAAAAGGGAGGGTCTCGTTAGTTTCGGCATCAATTACTTTACCTGTAATGGTTCCTGTTTGCGCAAAAGAATAGGCAGAAAAAAACAGCGCAATTATTAAATATTTAAAATTTGTTAGCATTAGATAATTATTTAGTTTAACACACAAATTGCCCGCCTTATTTTACTAAGGCGAGCAATTATAAAGTCTGGTGTTTTTAGTTTTTTAATAAGCGTTTTTACTTTTAGCATAAGTCCAATTAAATACCGATAAGTCGGCACCTACAGTTTGACTTCCAGCTGTTACAGCAGTTGTCCATCCAGTAGCATCTGTGCCAACACTGGCTGCAGCTTGTAAAGGAGAATGGTCTTGAAAAATATCGGTTACGGCAACTCCTGTTGGCAATACAATTTGCCAGTTTGTAAAATTGATAAGACCATTGGCGTAATTTTGAGCCACATTGTCTTGTTTTAATCTCACATACGATGTGGTTTTAAACCCGTAAGCATAAATGTTGTTTAAGCTGCCTTGAGCACCACTTCGCAAATCGGTATATTTTCCACCAGGTGCATTGGCATGGCCTTGTAATGTAATATTGTTAAAAGTAAAGCTTCTTTGAAAAGAACCTTCGCCGCCATCTATTTCTAAAGCACTGTCAGAAGTGTCTCCTTCAATAACAAGCGCATTGCTAATAGTACCACCATAAGCTTGGTCTATATCTAAACCGTCATCACCTTGATGCCAAATTAAGATATTAGAAGGACTAACAGTACCTCCAAAAAATTCGATACCATCATCTAGTGTTGCCAAAATTTCAATATTTTGAATGATGGTTCCGCTACCAACAGCTCCTAAGGTAAGGCCATTAATTTCGTTTCCAGCACCAATTTCAGCACCGCCATGACGGATAGAAATATACTCTAAGTGACCAGAGTTATCGGTATCATCATTACCGCCGTAGAGTCCAAAGCTATCGCCTGCAGGAATACCTTCTATTTGAAATTCTGACACATCGCCACTAAAAGATCCTTTGGCTCTTCCCAAAATAATAACGCCACCCCATAAAGAGTTATCAGCTATTGTTAAATTTGTTCCCGCTTTTTCACCTACTTTAATATTATCGTTAATTGTGGTAAAAATAATGGGTTTATCAGCTGTTCCTACAGCATTTAATTTACCACCTCTAGCAACAATCAAAGCCGAAGCTAAAGAACCTGATCCTTCTTTACCTTTAATAATGGTTCCAGATTCTATGGTTAAAGTAGCACCATCACTAACAACAACTTTTCCATTTAGGATCCAGATTTTATCTCTGGTCCAAGTTGTGCTGGTAGAAATCAATCCAGATACATTTTCATCGGTAGAAACCGTAGGAGTGGTATCAATAATAGGTGCAGTACTGTTTGTTGAGCAAGAAATTAAAGCAAGATTTACAGTTAATAAGAGTAAAACTAATTTTTTCATTTTTAAGAATATTTTTTGTTAAATTTTATGCTACAAATAAACAATGCTAATGTAAACAGGGGGTTAATTAGAAGTTAAGCGTTTGTCAATCTTAAGTTAACTAAATGTTACGCATAAAAAACGTATAAATTTTAATTAATTAGACTTGCTACGCTTTAAATAATAACTATTTTAAACAGATAAATAAGTATATTGCACAAGCATTAAATTTTGCGTAAATGAACTGGGAACAGCTACTTTCTTTAAAACGTTTTGGAGATACAAAACAACGATTGCGAAAAGATCAAGATGAAACCCGTTTGGGATTTGAAGTTGATTATGATAGAATTATTTTCTCTAATTCTTTTAGAAGTTTACAAGACAAAACCCAAGTGGTGCCGCTTTCAAAAACCGATTTTGTACACACACGCCTAACGCATAGTTTAGAGGTTTCGGTTGTGGCGCGCTCCTTAGGTAGAGTTGTGGGAAAAGCCTTATTAGATAAACACCCAATACTAAGAGAACAAGCGTATAAAGTAAACGATTTTGGTGCTATTGTAGCCTCGGCAGCTCTGGCTCATGATATTGGCAATCCGCCATTTGGGCATGCTGGCGAAAAAGCCATAGGAGATTATTTTGCATCAGGAAAGGGAAGGCAATACAAAACCCAGTTATCTGACAAAGAATGGCAAGATCTAATCGATTTTGAAGGCAATGCCAATGGTTTTAAAATTTTAACAGAAAGTCACGAAGGCAAGGTAGGAGGCATACGCTTATCTTATGCAACTTTAGGGGCTTTTATGAAATATCCAAAAGAATCACTTCCTAAAAAACCAACAACAAATATTGCTGATAAAAAATATGGCGTCTTTCAGTCAGAGTCAATTTTCTTTAAAGAATTGACTGCCGATTTAGGCTTGGATTATTACGAGAAGAAAGCATTGAAATATTACCGCCATCCCTTGGCTTTTTTAGTTGAAGCTGCAGACGATATTTGTTATACCATAATTGACTTTGAAGATGGCATTAATCTTGGGCTTATTGAAGAAGAATACGCGCTTGAGTACTTAATAAATCTTGTTAGAGATAGTATTGATACAAAAAAATACTACGCTTTACCAAATAAAAGCAGTCGCTTAAGTTATTTACGGGCACTGGCTATTGGCGCCTTAATTAATGAGGCTACAAAACAATTTTTAGACAATGAAGCGGCTATATTAAAAGGCGTATTTGACCGTGCATTATTAGATAAATGCAAATACGAGGCTCAGATAAATGACATTATAAAAATTAGCATTGCCAAGATTTATAAAAGCAAGGAAGTTGTAGAAAAAGAAATTTCAGGATACCGTGTTATTGCCGACTTACTGGATTGCTTTAGCAAAGCTGCCATTAATAAATTAAATAAGACGCAAACCAATTACGACAAACTACTGTTGCAATTAATGCCAGATCAGTTTAAAGAAAAAATAACGTCACCCTATCAAACCTTAATTTCGACCTGTGGTTTTGTGGCGAGTTTGTCAGACAGTCAGGCTCTGTTATTGCATAAAAAAATCAGCGGATTTCTAGTTTAATCCATTATAATATATATATTTGAATACCATTTAATACTTATCAATTATGAAATTTAAATTACCTATAGCATTACTTATTTTAGCCATTTTTTTTGTTGGATTATTTAATATTGAAACAATACCAAATAATAAGAACCTTAGAGAGAGGCATGCCTTCTTTTTAAAAAATAGCCCCATTAATAAAGGTTTAAAAATGTCTAAAAAAGAACGTTTAAGCCAAGGGATTCCTCCTAATAAATATATGGAGAATGAATATTTATTAGAAATGAACCCTGTTTTAGGGCGTCCAACACACGAAAAACTATTTGCACTTCAAGAAAGATTATCTAACAATAAAACTACAGCAAATAGAGTCCCTGGTGACGCTGTTGGAAACCCATGGGTAGAGCGTGGGCCAAATAATGTTGGTGGCAGAACCCGTGCATTGTTGTATGATCCTAATGATGTCACACATAAACGTGTTTTTGCAGGTGGTGTGAGTGGTGGCTTATGGGTTAATAACGATATTACAAATGCCAATTCTTCTTGGACGCGCATAAGTGGTATTTCTGAAAATATATCTGTTTCTTCTTTTACAGTTGATCCAAACAACTCTCAAATATTTTATGTTGGCACTGGAGAGACTTATGTGAGTGGCAGTGTAACGGGTAATGGTATTTGGAAATCAGCCGATGGTGGTACTACTTGGACCCATGTTTTTGGCGGTTCTACAGGGGTTACTTTTTTAAATAGTGGCCAAACTATTGTTCCCGGACAATATAATATCAACGATATTAAAGCGTGGGATAATGGTGGCTCAACAGTAATATTTGCTGCTGTAGGTGCTAATTTCTTTAAATTTACAGGGGTCGATCCTACTTTTATAGGGGCCTTTGAATATGGTTTATATAAGTCAACTGACGGGGGGACGAGTTGGTCGAAAATTATATTGAATGTGCCACTTTCTTCAAATTCATACGAAATCAATGACATTGAAATAGCCGCAGATAACAGTATTTGGGTAGCCACAAAAGGGAATGTTTTTGGTACAGGAGCTGGTAAAATATTAAAATCGACTACAGGGACCGATAATTCTTTCTTGACAAGGAAAACAATTTCGGGAGGCAAACGTGTCCAGATAGCGGTTTCTAGTAGCAATGCAGGAACCCTATATGTTTTAGCAGAAGTAGGCACAAGCGCGCCCATATCGTTATTAAAAACATCTAACAGTTTTGCCTCTACAATAACCTTAGCACTCCCTGCAGATGCTGACACAGGTATTCCAAATAATGACTTTACAAGAGGTCAAGCTTTTTATGATTTAATGCTCGAAGTAGACCCTACAAATGATGCCATTGCCTATGTAGGTGGGATAGATTTATTTAGAACTGAAGATAGTGGAAGTACTTGGGCTCAAATTTCTAAATGGTCTAATAATAACGTTTTAAGTACCTTAACTATACCTTTAGTCCACGCAGATATGCATGCTATGGCTTTTAATCCTGCCGATGCCAATTCAGCAATATTCGGAAATGATGGTGGCGTGTATTATGCCAGTTCCTTATTGGGATCTTTAACATCTACCACAGCCATAAGCGAACGTAATAAAGATTATAATGTTACGCAATTTTATAAAGGTGCTATAGGTCAAAGTACCTCAACAGAGATATTGTTAGCCGGCGCACAAGATAACGGTTCTCAGTTTGTTGAAGGCACAAGTACAGGAGTTAATGGTTTTACCGATATTTTTGGTGGCGATGGCGCTTATGAATTTATTGATAAAGACAATGCTTATTTAATAGTGTCATATGTCTATAACACCTATAGTTTATTTCCAATTCCGGTTACGTATGATATAAATGGTTACCCTCAAGGTGAAATAGTTATTGAAGCAGATCAAAATACAGGGTCTTTTATAAATACGGCTGACTTAGATGATAACCTGGATATATTATATGCAGATGGAGTTACTGGAGCAATCAATCAAGTTGCAAGATATACTGATATTACAACAACACCTGTAAGAACTAATTTTACCGACCCTCTTTTAACTGGCCAACTAACAGCTTTTAAAGTGTCGCCTTATACAACAACTTCAACAAGCTTAATTGTTGGCACAAAAAACGGACAACTTTTAAAGATTACCAATGCAGATACTGCAACACCTATTTGGGCAGAAATTACAGGATCAGGATTTGTTGGCAGTGTTTCTGACATTAGTTTTGGCGCTAACGAAAATGAAATAATTGTCACCTTTCACAATTACGGTGTAACGAATATTTGGTTTACCACAGATGGTGGTACAAATTGGACTAGTAAAGAAGGCGATTTACCTGATTTACCTGTTAAAGCCGTTATGATGAATCCACTAAATAACGATGAAGTAATTGTAGGTACTGACTTAGGTGTTTGGCGTACAGAAAGTTTTAAAACGGCGAGTCCAACTTGGGTGCAATCTCAAAATGGCATGCAAAACTCTAAAGTTACAAGCTTTGACTATAGAACAGCAGACAATACAGTATTGGCTTCAACCTATGGCAGAGGGTTATTTACAGGAACATTTTCTTCGGGAGTTCTTGCTGTAAATAATTTCGAAAAAGAGAAAAAATCAATTCTTGTTTACCCAACAGTTTCTGACGGAAAGTTTACGGTAACACCTAAGTTAGCTATTGGTAAAACAAACGTAAGTATATTTGACGTAAGAGGCCGTCAGGTATATAAAGTAGTGCGCAATTTTAATCAAGGCACAAGCTCAAATATAAATGTCTCATTAAAGGCAGGCATTTATATTTTAAAATTAGAAGCCGAGAACTTAAATTACAGTCAAAAAATAATTATTAAGTAGTATTAAATTCAAAAATCAAGAGAGTTCGGCAATCTTTATTCTTAACTGTTTTAAACCTTTTAAGCTTAAAGATGTCTTAGGGATGTTAACTTTAAAATTAAATAGAGATGAAAACACAAAGCGCCCTTAAATTTTTAACAGCTGTATTTTTTGTAGGAATGGTATTTACGTCCTGTCAAAGTAGCAAAGAAAATATTGCTACACAAGATACTGCCGGCCAGTTCAATGCCTCTCAAATTCAAACAGAAACAGAAGTCAATAATATTACAGATGATGTTTCGGTAATTGTAGATCAAACTTTTGCAAATGAGGAATATGCAAATAAATCAGCAGTAAATCATAACAACCGCTATTTGCCAAGTTGTGCAACTGTTACTAAAGTTGTTACAGATACCACTAAAGATGTTACCATAGATTTTGGGACCTCTTGTGAATTGAGAAACGGCAATATTGTAAGCGGTAAAATATTGATGCACTATGCCAAAGATAAAACAGCAATGACCAGATCTGTAGATGTGAGTTTTGATAATTTTTACAACAATGGTAAAAAAATTGAAGGCAGTCACAGTGTTTTAAAAGAACGTGAAAATGAAAATGGAAATCCACAATCTACTTTTAATTTTTCTGTAACCGTTACATGGCCCGATGGTTCTACCGCTGGTAAAAGTGGTATGAAAATTAAAGAACTTATTGAGGGAAGTACCACACCAACTTGGGGTGACAATGTATTTTTAATTTCTGGAAATTGGCGTTTTACACGCAAAGACGGTACGGTTCACGAAGCCACTATAACAACACCTCTAAGAAAAGAATTGGCCTGCCAATTTGTAGTAAGCGGCGTGGTTTCTTTTCAAAGAGACAGCCAAACAGCCGTTTTAGATTATGGCGATGGTACTTGTGATGATTTAGGAACAATTACCATAGACGGTGTTACAGAAACAATCCATTTAAGGAAATAGAAAATTGATAATTCACAAAATAAAAAAGAGCGCTATTAGCGCTCTTTTTTATTAGGATCTTATAGGTTGATTTTGAATTAAATCAATATATAAATTAACCTTCTCTTTTAGTTGTTTCCGTTCAAAAATAGCATCTAAAAAACCGTGTTCTAAAACAAACTCAGAATACTGAAACCCTTTGGGGAGTTCTTTACCTGTTGTATCTTTAACCACTCTGGGGCCTGCAAAAGCAATTAAAGCATTTGGCTCTGCAATATTTATATCGCCAAGCATGGCAAAAGAAGCCGTAGTACCTCCAGTTGTAGGGTCAGTACAAAGTGAAATATAAGGTATTTTTGCATCACAAAGTTGCGCCAATTTAGCCGAAGTTTTTACCAATTGCATTAAAGATAAAGAAGCTTCCATCATGCGTGCGCCCCCCGATTTGGAAATTATCATTAAGGGAATTTTATTTTTTAAGCTATAATCAATAGCGCGGGCAATTTTTTCGCCCACAACACTTCCCATGGAGCCACCAATAAAACTAAAATCCATTGCCGCAATAACAATATCTTTACCAAATGATTTTCCTACGGCAGTTCTAATGGCATCTTTTAGCTTGGTTTTTTCTTGGGCTTCTTTTAAACGGAATGAATATTTTTTGGTATCCGAAAAATTTAAGGGATCTTTAGAGGTAAGTTTGGGGTTTAACTCTTTGTAAATATTGTCATCAAAGAACAATTGGAAATACTCATTAGATCCAATTCTTACATGATAACCATCTTCTTTACAAACCCAAAGATTGTCTTTTAGCTCGTCAGAATCTACTACTTTTCCGCTCGGTGTTTTGTACCACAGTCCTTTAGGAATGTCCTTTTTCTTCTCAGTAGGCGTTTGAATGCCTTTATCTGTTCTTTTAAACCAAGATGACATATAGTTTAGGTTTTAGGTTATTTTGGCGTTGAGAGGCGAAATTTAGTAAATTATAAAGTATTTACATTATTTAAGTCTTCAAAAGCCTGTTTTAAACGCGCTCTAAAAGTTTCTTCGCCTTTGCGAAGCCAAACTCTAGGGTCGTAATATTTTTTATTAGGAGAATCACTCCCCGTTGGATTTCCGATTTGGCCTTGTAAAAAGGCTTCATTTTGTTTCATATAATCTCTTATACCTGTCATAAAACCATATTGTAAATCGGTATCAATATTCATTTTAATAACACCATAAGAAATGGCTTCTTTAATATGTTCTGAAGAAGATCCAGAGCCACCGTGAAAAACAAAATCAACAGGGTTAAATGCTGTATTGTATTTGGCTTGAATATATTCTTGAGAATTCTTTAAAATTTTGGGGGTAAGCTTAACATTTCCGGGTTTGTAAACACCATGAACATTTCCAAACGAAGCTGCAATGGTAAACTTATCGCTTACTTTTTTAAGTTCTTCATAGGCATAAGCCACTTCTTCGGGCTGTGTGTATAATTTAGAGACATCAACATCAGAGTTGTCTACACCATCTTCTTCACCACCTGTAATGCCCAATTCAATTTCTAATGTCATTCCCATTTTGCTCATTCTTTCAAGGTAGCGCTTAGAAATTTCGATATTTTCTTCGAGGGGTTCTTCAGAAAAATCTAACATATGCGAACTGTATAAAGGCACGCCATAGGCTTTAAAATGAGTTTCGCCAGCATCTAGCAAACCATCAATCCATGGCAATAATTTTTTCGCACAATGGTCTGTATGTAAAATAACGGGAATATCATAAGCTTTTGCCATTAAATGGACGTGTTTTGCACCTGCAATACCACCAACAATTGCCGCTTTTTGATTCTCGTTACTAATGCCTTTTCCGGCATTAAAATAGGCCCCACCATTAGAAAACTGAACAATAACAGGGGCGTTGAGGTTTTTGGCTGTTTCTAAAACGGTGTTGATTGTGTTAGAACCTGTAACATTGGCTGCAGGCAATGCAAACTTTTTTAATTTGGCGAGTTTAAAAATATCTTGAACTGTATTTCCGGTAGCAACTCCAGATGGAATTTTCATAATTAGGTTTTTAAATGAAATGCAAAATTAGTAAAAAAAAATCCTTAGAACGGATAATTGATACCTATATTATAAACAGCATTGGCAAAATTAAAATTGGTAAACCACTTTTTTTGTTGGGTTAAGTAAGGTTCGTAGGTTTTGAGTCCAACATCAAATCTAAAAACTAAAAAGTTAAAATCGTAACGCACACCAAAACCACTGCCAACAGCAACATCTTTTAAGGATGCCAAGCCCTTAAATTTAGTAGCGTTATCAACAAATGTATTGTTACTGGTAATATTCCAAATATTTCCAGCATCAACAAACAACGCCCCATTAAAACTGTTTAATATTTTAAATCGGTATTCTAAATTCCCCACTATTTTAAAATTCCCCACATTAAATTCTAAGTCGCTTTTAGTAGCGCCAGGTCCTAGAATATAAGCTTTCCATGCTCTTATTTCGTTAGATCCTCCAGCAAAATAACTACGGCTAAAAGGGATAGTAGTAGAATTTCCATAAGCCAAAGCCAAGCCCACAAAACTCCTAAAAACCAAAGTATTTTGGTCGAGGCCCCAGTATTTTTTATATTCTAATTGTGTTTTAATGAATTGCGCTACAGGGAGATTGAATATGGTTTTTTGAGTTTCAGCACTACTTTTTTTGGTAAATGCCGAAGTTAATAACCCCGACGAAAGAATATTAGCGCGTAAAAAAGAAAAGTTGTTGTCTGATAAATTCTCTTTGTTTTGATAGGTAAATGTGTATCCTATGGCAGGAACCAAAACATTTTCAATGAGTATTGAACGGCGTTCATTTACATTTTGAACGGTTAACAAATCGACTGGATTTGTAGTGCCAAAAGAGCCATCTGTTAAGACGGTATTGATAAATTGGAGTATTTTCAGATCATTTTGTTCGAGGGCAAATCCATTAAAAATTTGTGATACTTGGTTGAGTTTGTCAAATTCTGATTTAAAAATGTTAAAATAATTATCGGTTTTAAAGTTTCGGATATACTGCACATTTAACAATTCTAAATTATGAGAAACTTTAGAAGAACTCTGCCAACGGTAATTTAAAATACCTGTAAAATTTTGACGGTCTAAGCCAATATTTTTTTGTAAGCTGGTACCTACTTTAATCAAAGTTACAGGTTGCATATAGCGCGGTATAATTTTCTTTATTTTAAACGGGAACAATATTCTTGGCAGGTATAAAGATAAATTTACACCATACTCATAAGCGTCAAAAAAATTTGAATTTGTGCTGGCGTCTTTAGCCGAATTTAGAAAGGAGCCTTGAAAAGAGAGCTCTAAATTTTCAGCGCCTTTAAAGACATTGCGATTGGTAAAAGAAATCTTACTTGTTAACCCAAAAGGTTTTACGTTAGAGTGGGTTACCTCAATATCTGTACCTAAAGAATACTTTTTTAAGGGATTTAACAAGATGTCAGCAGTTAGTGTATTATCCTGATTTTCAGTATAATTTATAGCGACATTAAAGTTTTTTAAATTGTTGAAATACCTGCGGGTTTTATTTTTTTCGTCTTCTTTATACAGCCCATTTGGCATTATTGCTACAGCATCTATAAGTATTTTTGGATTGTATTTTAAAGTAGAAAAGGAATAAAAATTGATATTTTTTAATTGGAGAGAGTCTTTAAAGAGTTCCCCTTTTTTAGAGAAATCATAATCTGTAATAACATTAATTTTTTTTACTTTCTGCGGCACAAAATTTATAAATTGAGGCGTACCGCTGGCATCTGTAATAACACGATTTGGAATTGTTAAAACAACCGAAGCTGTGTGTGTTACCTTACTTGTATCTACTTCAAATTTTATAATGCTTTTGGTAAAATGAGCCACACCCGAATTTCTAAATAAATTAATGAGCCTGTTTTCTTCTCTCTCAAAATTAGTTGTGTTAAAAGTATCGCCTGTTTTAATAAAAGAAGCCGATTTGTTTAAGGTATAAATAGAATCTAAATAAGGAGAACGTATTTGTATTCTAAAAGTGGCAATGGTATAAAATTGATTGGTATTAACAACATATTTTAAGACCGCTCTTTTTTTGCCAGTAGAAATATTTTTGACAGATACTGTTGCATCAAAATAGCCTTGGGTAAAATAATACTGTTGTAAATTTTTGGCCGTTTTTTTTGTTTTAGTTTTATCAATAATAACGGGAGAATTGCCATTTTTTAGAAACCAATTGTTAAAACCACGTCTGAATTTTCCCATTGGTTTTTTACCAGACTTAGGATCTTTTAGCCATTTGTTATAAGATTTAAGCAATTCAGGATTGCCAATATTGTAAAAGTGGAGCGCCAAAGGCAAACCCAAAACCTTTTGGTTGGGGCGCTGAATAATAAAACTATTTATAGCCGTGTCTGTAATCAGTTTGTTATTGGTAATTATACTGCTGCCTGTTAGTAATTTAGATTCAGAGGGCACGCGTTTTACAGCACTACAAGCGCCTAAAAGGATGATGGTTCCAACAAATAATAGTATTTTAGCCTGAATATTTTTCAAGTAATAAAGTTAATTAATTTTTCAAAAGTAGCACATTTGAATGGTAAGCAAAAATCAAATAAAACGCGTATATAGTTTACAGCAAAAAAAGTACCGTAATTTACACAACTTATTTGTTGTTGAGGGCGAAAAGGGTGTGAATGAATTTTTAAATTCAGAGTACAAACTTCACGCATTATTTTGTACAGACACCTTTTCTGTAAGTGGTTTTGAAGAAGAAATTTACCGTGTTAGCGAAAAGGATCTCAAAAAATTAAGTCTGTTAAAAACACCAAATAAAGTTTTGGCATTGTTCTATCAAATACCGCAAAAAACAATTGTAAATAAAGGATTTACGCTTGTATTGGACAATGTAAAAGACCCTGGAAATTTAGGAACGATTATTCGTTTGTGCGATTGGTTTAATGTTACCCAACTAATTTGTTCTCCCGAAACAGTTGATTGTTATAATCCAAAAGTTGTTCAGGCAACCATGGGGTCATTAACACGTGTTTCTATTGTTTATACGGATATATTAGAGGTCATAAAAAATACAAAACGCCCTTGTTTTGTTTCTGTAATGGATGGCGAGAATATTTACAGTGCAGACATACCAAATGAAGCGATTTTAATAATGGGCAATGAAGCCAATGGCATTTCTGATAAAATTATAAAAGAAATTGACACGCATTTAACCATTCCCAGATTTAACAATTCAGGCACGCCAGAAAGTTTGAATGTAGCTACAGCAACAGCTATTTTGTTAAGCGAATTTAAGCGCCCAATTATTCAAAAGAAAAATTAATAAAAACACCTCTTGTGCCTAGATAATCTATTGGGGCTGTCCATTGGCTGTTAGGGTCAACATCACGAACCAACTCATTATTAATGGCAAAAACACCACGAATTGAGGGCGAAAATTTGAAATAGAAAAAATAGAGGTCAATACCAAAGCCTAATTCATACATCAGATTGTTTTTCTTCATCCTAAAAACGCGTTGGGAATTGTCTTCACTATTATCCTGATTGCTTGAAAAATTAAAATCGTACGACAGGCCTGCCAATAAATAAGGTCTAAAATTATTAATTCTATCAGCGCTAAATTTTAGCAGTAAGGGCAGGTGTAAATAAGTACTCGAAACTTCTCTAACACTGTCTCTGGCTGTAAGGATATTTGTAAAATAAAGTGTTTTAACATTATGCGAAATGCCGGGTTCTAACCTTAGATTAAGGTTGTTAAAAATACGAAAATCACCAATCAAGCCCACGTTAAATCCCATATCGTCTTTAACATCAACAAATGTGTTTGGCAATTTGTAATCTATTTTTAACGCTTTTTTATTAAGACCTAAATAAAACCCCCAATGCAAACGGTGTTTGTCAAAAGTGGGTAAATATTCAAGTTTGCCTATGCGTTGTGCGTATGTAAACGCATTCATCAAAAAGAGGCATCCAAAAACTAAAACGATTCTTTTTTTCATAAATTTATTTTGTAGCTGAATAAATAGTTGCTATACCAAACGACACAGGTCTGTTTTGTATTGTGGCAAACCCATTATTTTTTAAAATAGCATTAAAAGATTTGCCATATGGAAATGCCGCAACCGATTCTGGCAGATAAGTATAAGCCGCATTGTCTTTTGAAATAAGGCGGCCAAAAAAGGGAAGAATGTATTTAGAATAGAATCCGTATAAATGCTTCATCACAAAAGATTCTGGTTGCGAAAATTCTAAAATAGCCAAAGTTCCTTTGGGTTTTAAAACACGAAACATCTCACGCAAACCTTTGTCTAAATTTTCAAAATTACGCACCCCAAAGGCAACTGTTATGGCGTCAAAACTGTTGCTCTCAAAGGGGAGATTCTCAGAATCGCCTTGGGTCATTGTTATGATTTTAGATAAATTTTTAGCCATAACTTTTTCTTTCCCTACAGCCAGCATTCCTTCAGAGAGGTCTAGACCTACAATTTTAGAAGGTTTTAATTGTGCCAACATAATAGCCAAATCACCTGTTCCTGTGGCAATATCTAAAATAGCATTTGGTTTTTGTGCGCCAATAATTTTGACGACTTTTTTACGCCATCCAATGTCAATCCCCAAAGAAAGGAAATGGTTTAAAAAATCATATTTTTCAGAAATATTATCAAACATTTGCGCTACTTGCGCCTTTTTGCTTAAATCAGAATCTTTATATGGCTTAATTTTGGTCCCCATTAGCTATTAAAAATTTGTGCAAATATACACAATCGTAAATCATAACGAGCGCCTAAAAAGTAGGAGAATAATAAATAATCGCCCATAAACTTGACAAGCCCTATGTCAATAGTGTATATTTGCAGGCTTTTACCCAATTTAATAAAATAATGACAACCAATTGAAGATATAGTTGATGTCTTCAATATAAATTATGTAATATTTTGAAAATGAAATTATCACAATTTAATTTTGACTTACCACCAGAATTATTAGCAGAATACCCCTCTGAACACCGCGACGAAGCCAGACTAATGGTGCTCAATCGTAAAGAACAAACCATTGAACACAAAAAGTTTAAAGATTTAATTGACTATTTTGAAGAAGGGGATGTTATGGTACTTAACAACACCAAAGTTTTTCCAGCCCGTTTGTTTGGAAATAAAGAAAAAACAGGGGCAAGAATTGAAGTTTTTTTATTGAGAGAACTCAATGCAGAAAGCCGTTTATGGGATGTATTGGTAGATCCAGCAAGAAAAATACGCATAGGAAACAAACTCTTTTTTGGTGAAGACGAAAGCTTGGTTGCTGAAGTAATTGACAACACAACATCAAGAGGAAGAACACTTCGTTTTTTGTTTGATGGCAGCTATGAAGCCTTTAGAACAAAGCTTAAAGAATTGGGCCAAACGCCTTTACCTAAATACATAAAAAGAGATGCCGAAGATTCTGACAAAGAGCGTTATCAAACTATTTATGCCAAACACGAAGGTTCTGTAGCCGCACCTACAGCGGGGTTGCATTTTTCGAAACACTTGCTTAAACGTTTGGAAATAAAAGGTGTAGAATTGCCAGAAGTAACACTTCATGTGGGCTTGGGAACTTTTAGCCCAGTTGAGGTAGAAGATTTGTCAAAACATAAAATGGACTCAGAACGTGTTGTAATTCCTAATAATGTTATCGGTAAAATAAATTATGCCCTAGATAATAACAAACGTATTTGTGCGAGTGGCACAACGGTTATGCGTGCTTTAGAAAGTTCTGTGTCGGCAAGTTTAAGGTTAAATGTGCTTGACGGATGGACCAATAAATTTATTTTTCCACCCTACGAATTTAATATTGCCAACTGTATGATAACCAATTTTCATACACCTAAGTCAACTTTAATGATGATGACAGCTGCTTTTGCAGGATACGATTTCCTAAAAGAAGCTTACGCCGAAGCTATTAAAGAAAAATACACTTTCTTTTCTTATGGCGATGCGATGTTGATTATTTAAACGATTTTTAAATATTATATTTAAAGCGCCGTGGCATTGCCACGGCGCTTTTGGTTATTACTACCTCTCCCAGAGTTTCAAACTCTGGGAGAGGTAGGTGTCAAAATTTATTGTTAAATTTACCTACCAAAAAACTTAAACCAAATCTATAACCCAAATACGCTTCTAAAAGAAAACTGTTAATTTTTTTTATGCTGATTTAGAAACCTTAGCAAGTATGAAAAACAAACTTATTGCTATACTGCTCAACCAATATTTTATTGCTTTTGTAATAGCGGTATTTATTTTTTTCAATTTACCCGAATACTTTTCTAAATACCATATAACATTAAAAGAAAAAGGTGGATTTATAAAAGAAAATAAACGCATTTATTTTGCTGATTTAAACAATGATAACAAAAGCGAAAAGATAACCTGTTTCGATAATGTAAATAAACTAGCCTGTTTTAATATTTATAAGCCTAATGGCGATTTAATAGAGCAATGGAATTACCAAACTCACTTCCCCAAAAGCAATAAAACCCTTTGGTTTTTAGATGTTAATAAAAACGGTTTTAATGAAATTTATTTTATAACGCAAAAAAAGGATTCTGCTTTTTTAAATGTTATAGAACCCTTAGCCAAAAATGGTATTGATAACAGAAAAATATTTATAGACACTATTGTGCCATTTCATGGTGACTATAAATTTAATATTGGTCTGGGCTCAAGATTGTTACATTCTAAAGATAAAAACGAGGTTTTATTTACTTTACAGACTGGTTTTAAAGGCTATCCGCGTAAAGCTTATAAATATAATTTAGCTACAAATAAAATATACCAATCGCCTCATTTAACCAATGTTTCATCTATAAGTCAAGTTCTTGATTTAGATAATGACAGTAAAGAGGAAATTATTTTACAAAATAACTCTTCTGGAAATAGTATTGATACTGTTTTTACCAAACGATCAGACTATAGTACTTGGTTAATGGTGTTAAAAAATGATTTAAGTTTTTTGTTTGAGCCTGTTGCGGAAAAAGTGCCCTTTTCGGGATTGCATTCTTTTTTTTTTAAGGACAAAGCGGGTTATAAAATTATCTCTTTGTTAAACTCAAGTAAAACGGATATTACTCCTACAAAACTGATGGTTTTTTCTTTAAAAGGTGAAAAATTAAAAGAAAAACTGATACTTGAGTTCAAGCATGTAAATTGGTTTTTTCTGGATGCAATTAAAAACAGAGTTATAGTTTATAATGGTTTATCAGGTGAAGCAAAAGAATTTGATTATAACTTAAAAGAAGTTAAAGCATCTATTCTAAGACCAAATACATTTTTATATCCACTAGATGTTGATAATGACCGAAAAAATGAGTGGCTCAGTGTTGCTTTTAAAGAAGATAATATCACCATTTATCGCCATAATTTTACCCATCCTGTAACCATACAGATTCCAAAAGATATTAAAGGAATTTTACACTATGGTTTAAAAAAACTAAGCAAAAATAAAAACCAACTCTATTTTCAAAAAGGCGACTATTATTTTATTTATGATTATACAAAAAACGAGATGTACTATTTTAAATACCTCGTTTTTTTAGGTATTTACCTTTCGGTTTTGGCATTGGTTTTATTAATTATTAAAGGGCAGAAATACAGAGAGGCAAAAAAGCTGGCTATAGAAAACGAGATATCTAAACTACAAATTAAGACCATAAAAAATCAAGTCGATTCGCATTTTGTATTTAACGCCATCAATACCATTAGCGAAATGAAATTGATGGATAACAAGATAGAAGCCGACAATTTTATTTGCCATTTTTCTGATTTTATGCGGCGCACTTTATGGCAATCCGATAAGATTTCGATTGGTTTACAAGAAGAAATAGATTATGTTATAAACTATCTAGACCTTCAAAAAATAAGATTTAACAACAGTTTTGACTATCATATAAACATAGATAAAAGTATAGACACGCAAACACCCATACCCAAACACGTGTTGTTTACCTATGTAGAAAACGCCTTAAAGCACGGTCTTTATAACAAAACCAATGGCCTTTTAAAAATCGAGATTAAAAATAAAGACAAAAACCTTTTTTTGAGCGTAGAAGATAATGGTGGTGGTATTATTAAAAGTGCCAAACTTAAAAAGAATTCAACAGGAAATGGGCTGTTGATTATGGAAAATATCTACAAGCTCTATTTTAAACTCTACAAAAGGAAGATAAGTCATAAAATTATTGAGGTTTTAGACAGTAAAAAAGCCGTACAAGGCCTTAAAATTGAGGTTTTAATAAGCAATTAGTCCCTTTTAATGAGTAGTGAACTACTCATTAATGAGTATTAAAAATACAACAATATTAACTATCTTAGTGCTTTAATTTCAAGATGGTTAAATAATGCCCTCACATAAAATCAAAACAATTATAATAGATGACGAGTTACGCGCCATTAACCGTTTAAAATTATTGCTAGAGCACTTTCCTGAAATTAAGATTGTCAAAGAAATTACCAAACCGTTTAGCAATGTCTCTCTTGTAATAAACAGCCACCCCGATTTGGTTTTTTTAGATGTAGAAATGCCCGGCAAAACAGGTATAGAAATTGCCGAAGAAATGAATCACTTTGCACAAAACATCAAAATAGTTTTTGTCACTTCTCACGACCATTACGCCATAAAAGCCATTAAAAACAATGTCTTTGATTACCTGTTAAAACCCGTAAGTATAGAAGAACTCAAACAGTGTATAGGCCGTTTTAAAGTGAAGACGCAAAGCCTGCTTACAGCCAGAGAAATTCAGATTATCAGCGCTGTAGCCCAAGGCCATAACAGTGCTAAAATTGGCACCTTACTCAATATTAGCCGCCATACAGTTGACACCCACCGCCGTACCATTCTAGAAAAAACCCACACCAAAAATACAGCAGAATTGATAACTTATGCTGTAAAGGGGAAGTTGGTTTAATCACAAAATTATATTGTTTTCTTTTTAAAAATGAGGAGATAAATACTCAGAAATGAGTAAATGTATAATATTCCAAATTGCATAAATTTAATTTTAAATTTTTGTAATATGAAAAAATTATTATCCCTATTAGCCCTAGCGTTATCAATTCAATTCAATTACGCCCAAAAGCACGACCCAAGAACAGACCAATTTAATTTTGTTCCAGGGAAAATCATTGTAAAACTAAAAGACAATGTTGATACCAATGTAAAGTATAGTGCCAAAGGAGTTGGTACTACACAAATGGATATAGGCGCGTTATTGGGCATTCAAAAGAAAGTAAAGAAAACAGATGTATTATTTTCTGAGAAGTCTATACAAAAAAGTGTGGCTCGTAAAAGTTCAAAAAAGAGAGATCTTCGTGTTCCTAATCCACATTCACTTAAAAACACTTTTGTATTAGAGTTAAATGATAAAGCAGAAAATATTTTAGGATTAGTAGAAGAACTAAAGAAAAATGTAAATGTAGAATATGCTGAACCAGATTATAACTACAGTGTTAATGATTTTACAATTGACTCTGATATTATTTATCCAAAGAAGAATACTAAAGTTAATAACACCTCAAAAACGACTATAAGCGTTAATGACCCATTATATCCACAGCAAACCAATATAACAGCTACCAATATAGACAAGGTTTGGGATACTTATACTACTGGTGATGGCTCTCAAATAATTGCCATTTTAGATACAGGTATAGATTATACCCACCCCGATTTAGCAGCTAATATTTGGACAAACGAAGCAGAGTTAAATGGTGTAGCAGGTTTTGACGATGATGCAAATGGCTATATAGATGACATACGAGGCTGGGATTTTATAAACTTAGACAACGCCCCTTTAGATGACAATATGCACGGAACCCACGTTGCTGGTATTGCAGGAGCAGTTGGAAATAATGGAATAGGAATAGCAGGCGCAGCTTGGAATGTAAAACTAATGCCTATAAAAGTTTTTCAAAGTAACGGCGTAGGAAATACTTCTACCATAGCACAAGGCGTAACTTATGCAGCTAATAACGGCGCAACTATATTAAATATGAGCTTTGGCTCTTATGCAGAATCTATTACCTTAAGAAACGCTTTAGAAAATGCTTATGCCATCAGTGTGTTGGTTGCGGCCGCCGGGAATGACGCACTTTGTATTGGGCCAGAAAGATGTCCAGATGGTTTTATTGGAGTTCCATTATATCCTGGTGCTTATACTTTTGTAATAGGCGTTCAAGATGCCGCTTTATATTCAAATTATGATCAGGATGGGCCTATATTTTCTAAATATTCCAATTTATTAAATTATGAAGTAAAAGCACCGGGAAGTGGCATTATGAGTACCGTACCTAATGGTGGTTATAGAACCTTAACAGGCACTTCTATGTCTACGCCATTAGTGGCTGGTGGTATCGCATTATACCTACAACAAAAACCTACGGACAGTAAAGAATTATTATTTGGGAATTTGATTAATACAGCTTCGAACTATGTTGATATATTAGCAGCCATTGATGCAGTACCTACGCCACAATTAAAAGTATTAAGTGCCATAACAAAAGACACCATCAATGGTCAAAATGGAAATGGGTATCTAGAACCTAATGAAACTATCGAAATCTTCCCTCTAATAAAAAATTATTGGGGCCCAACAGATGACGTGAGAGTAGGCATAGAATTTGCAGAATTTGAAGATACTTCTAAAGCCACCATAATTGATAGCATTATAAGTATTGGCTCCGTTTCTGCCTACGCTACTCTACAAGATTTAACCAAGTCTTTAAAAATTAAGATTGCACCTAATGTGGCTAATAATGTGAATATTAAATTTAATCTAAAAGTCTGGTTTGGGTCAAATACAGATTATTTGACTTCAACTGAGTTTGTGATTAATGTTAAAAATTCAATTTTACTTTATGGTGTCATTAATTATGATTTAACACTATATGCAAATAAAGAGTATTTAGTTTCTGATAATTTAATTTTAAGTGGAAATGCAACCTTAACCATTAAACCAGGTACTACAATAAATATAGCAGATGATAAAAAAATTTCCTTAATAAATAATTCTAGAATGATAGCAAAAGGAACCAAAGATTCTTTAGTTGTTTTTCAAAATGAAGATAATTATTGGGTGGGGCTTAATTTTAGAAGTTTAAATGAAAATAAATCAATTCTTGAGTTTTCAGAAATTAAAGGGATTAATCCCCCTTCAGGAGGACATACGATACATGGATTTTATGGAGGGGAAAATGTGTTAGCAAAGAATATATTGATGTCAGATTGCTCTTTGTTTAGGCTTTTGGCTTTTGGAAGTGCATTTACTATTGAGGATAGTAATTTTTATTACAATGATGTATATTCAATATCTTATTTAAGTGGTTTAGTTAACTCTAATTCGACAAATTTGAACTTCATAAATAATTCAAGAAGTAATAGAGAGTGGAGAGGTGCTATTCCTTTGGGTATTGAATGTGATGTTATAAGTGAGCAAAATATTAAAATTAATATTTTTGATAATGAAATTTCTTTATCAGCTGAGACAGAACAAAATAATTCTCCGATAAATGCCTATTTAGGTACATCAGATCTATCAAAATATAGAAAAGAGGTAAATGACAT
Organism: Flavobacteriaceae bacterium; assembly: GCA_021647405.1. Lineage (GTDB taxonomy): Bacteria > Bacteroidota > Bacteroidia > Flavobacteriales > Flavobacteriaceae > CG1-02-35-72. The sequence goes on along the minus strand of JAKIUU010000002.1, from coordinate 102,022 downwards.
TGTGAACTATTCACAGTTTTCCGGATTTGTCAATTTAGATAGTATTTCCCCAGTACCATATGAAGCCAACCACGCAATCGTATGGAAAGTTCTAGTAGATGGCAAAGACGCCCAAGATGAATATGAATTGATGGATCCTGTAGGAGTAGGTACACATACTTTTGATGTGTATTTTAACAGAGCTATGGATACTAATTATCCACCACAAATTAGCTACGGAGTGCGAGAGCCTTATACTCAAAAAATTATTTCAGAAACAGGAACTTGGTCGCCAGACGGTAAGATATATTCTGTAACACACGAGGTAAAAATAGGGGCAGCCGATGGTATCAATAGAATTAGAGTTTCTGGCGCGCGCGATTTAGATTATTTTGATATTCCTATTGAGGATAGTCGTTTTAATATGTTGGTACAAAGTGCAGGTTCAGCTTCCGCAGGGTTTTTAGCAACCCCTGGCTTAGGAGAAATCACCTTAGATTGGGAAGTGCCGGACTCTACTTTACTAGAAGATGTTTTAGGCTATAATATGTACCGCTATGAAGCCATTACAGACAGTACTTATACAGAGTCAACAAAAATAAACACCAACTTAATAACAGACAATCAATTAGTAGATTACAATGTAGAAGAAGGGAAACGATATTATTATCAATATAAAATACTAAGAACAAGTTTTGATGAAACAGATTTTTCAAAAACGGTGGCTACCCAACCACTCACTTCAATGCTTGGAGATAGTAATGGGGACTTTGATGTAAATGTAATGGACTTGGTACAAGACGTAGATTATATATTGGGTAACAATCCAACCCCCTTTATTTTAAAAGCAGCAGATGTAAACAATGACACAGCTGTAAATGTATTGGATATTGTAGGAACGGTAGATATTATTTTAAACCCAAGCTCAGGTAAAATAGCTACCAAAGGAAGTAACAGTATTGTCTATTATGATAATACGCCAAAAGGTGATGCTATTTTTTATTGGGAAGGAGATGATTTATATGTAGAGAGTAAAGAAGCTATTGCAGGATTACAATTGGCGTTTGATAAAGACTTCACTTATTCTATTTCAAAAGACTTACCAAAATTTGAATGGTTAAATTATCAGCAGGATAATCAGCAAATTATGATGATGTATAGTTTTGGAGATGTCACAATCACAGCAGGAAAAACAAAACTATTAACCAAAACATCAACCAGCGAAGTAAGTTTTGATATTGACAAAGCAGTTGTTGCTGCCACTAAAGGCTTAAAACTAAATGCTATTTATAAAGAGGGTTCTGTTTTAAGTATTGAAGCACCAATACAGACAGATCAAACAGATATTTTTATAATGTCACCAAATCCAACAAATGGTTTATTAAATATCAGTTATTATTTACCAGAGAAAATGGATAAAGTACAAATGAGTGCTTATAGTATTCAAGGTCAAAAAGTTTGGGTTAGTGATGTATTCAAGAATACTTCAGGACATACAGACACTTCAATTGATTTGAGTTCTCTTAACGATGGCATATACTTCTTAGTTGTAGATGTAATAAGATCAGGAGGAGTTAAAAAACGTGAAGTGAAACAGATAATATTAGTTAAATAATGAAAAACCGTTATTTATTTTTATTGCCATTTATTTTTCTATTTCATACTTTAAATTCTCAGAATACAATTATTTTAGGAACCAAAGAAGTAAATACAGAAACTGCATTTGATTTACCTATATCCTTGAATAATACAGATGTTATATCGGCTATTCAGTTTGATATTAATTTTGATGAAAATGCTCTTAGCTTAGCAACGGGTCACCTATTAACAGCTAGAGCATCTGGTCACACACTAGGCGTGAGTACCCTATCAGCAGGTGTTATTAGAGTTATTTTATATTCTGCAAGTAATGACATAATTTCAGGAACTACTGGAGATTTAACTACACTCAAATTAATTTCTAAAACACTTCCCGGTGATTTTTCTCTTAATGTTTCAAATATAGTAGTGTCATCTCCACAAGGCGGAACACTCGCATCAACGTCTCAAAATGGTAGTTTAAAAGTATTGGGACCTAAAATGAATATTGTTACAACCAGTGTTGATTTTGGTAGAGTACCAATAGGAAATAGTCTGAGTAGAAGTATTACTGTGCAAAATTTAGGGAATATGCCATTAGAATTGACAAGTATAAATTCAATTACACCATTTAGTATACAACAGAGTTTCCCTGTTACCATAGCTGCAAATTCTTCAGCTACTTTAACAGCACTTATAGATACGGCTTCCAAGTTTAATGATACAAAGGAACTCAGTTTTACCAATACAGATGCTGATCCATTACGGAAAATTCAAAAAGTAAGTTTATCAGCAGAAGTCTATGCTGTGAATGAAATTAAAATTGGATCAGGAGCTGGTGAAATCAATACAGAGGTTACTATCCCTGTGGTTATTGAAAATATGGAAACATTTACAGGCTTCCAATTTGACCTACTATTACCAAGTGGTTTTGAATACGTAGCTAATTCTATTGTTGAATCTGGTCGTTTTAATAGTCATTCCATTGGTGTAAGTTTAATTTCAGGAAATAAATTGAGGTTTATAGCATATTCAAGTTCAAATATAGATTTTATTGGTGATAGTGGTGAATTATTTAGCTTTAAGCTGAAACCTATTGTGTCTTCTGGTAACTATTCATTAATTATTTCAAATGCTATTATTTCTAATGCAACTTTAGGGAATACCGTTTCCGATATTTATAATGGCTCTATTCAAGTCAATTCACCAAACCTATCTATTAATCCAGGAAGTATTTCTTATGGAAGTGTTCCAATTACTGAAACTAGGCAAACCACTATTAGATTAACCAATACAGGAAGTGCCTCATTATTAATTGACGAAGTGATTTATAATGCTACCGAAATGAGTTTGGATATTCAACTACCCTTAACAATACCAGTTGGAACCTATAAAGATATTAATATAGATTTCACTCCTATAAATAAAGGAACTTTTTCACAAACCATTTCATTTAGGCATAACGGGGCTAGTGGGCAGGATTTAATTACAGTACAAGCATCGGTATTTTCTCCTAACTATTTAATGATTGAAAATAAGAAAATAGATCGCAATAAAACTAATTTGTGTCAAATTTTATTAAAGAATAATGATGCGGTTAAAGGTGTTCAATTTGATTTGGAATTGCCTTTAGGTTTTGTTTTAGATATAATTAATATAGATATAACTGATAGAACTACTGGATTTACTTTATCTGCTTCTAATTTAACTGAAACAACTTATAGAGTAATCCTTTATTCTGTTAGTGGCGCAACATTAAGTAATGGTGATTTATCAATAATTCAACTTCCAATTTCTATAGCCAGCGGTACAACTCTTGGAAGTTATCAATTTAATTTTTCAAATATAATAATAAGCGATATTAACAATGTTGATATAAGTAGTACACCTTTAGAAACAGGCGTCCTAACCCTTGTCAATAAAGTGGGTTTATCATTAAAAGTGTTTTTACAAGGTGCATTTTCTAATCCAACTACTACAGGTTTAATGAATGATAATTTACGTTCAAATTATTTACCAACAACAAGTCCATATAGTGATCGTAGAACTGTGAGTTCAAGCGTGTTTAATATAGGTGGAACTTCTGGAACAGGAGATGCTAAAGACAATATTGTAGATTGGGTTTGGGTAGAGCTTAGAGATAGCTCAAATAAAAACAATGTTGTTTTAGGACAATCGGCTTTATTACAAAGAGATGGAGATGTTGTAGATATTGATGGTGTTTCAAGTTTATCTTTAGAGGTAACTAATGGCAACTATTATGTATCAGTAAAACATCGTAATCATTTAGGAATAATTACTTCTAATTCGGTTTACCTTTCATCAACGCACTTAAATTTAGACTTTACAACAGATACTTCATTGATTTTAGGTAGCAGCAATTCAGTTAAAAATATAAATGGTGTTTTTGTTATGATTGGAGGAGATTATGACAAAAATGGTCAAATTCAAAATACTGATTTAACAAATATTGTATTGTTATTAGGAAGTTCAGGATACTCTAATGCCGATTTAGATATGAATGGTCAAATTCAAAATACAGATATAAATAACATTATAAACCCCAATATTGGTAAAGGGCAACAAATTTAAATTTAATAATTATGGAAAAACTTTACACAAACATTAAAAATAAGACATTGACCTTATTATTAATTTTTATTGCGACAATACAGCTTAATGCACAACAGGTAAGCTATAGCTTTGCGAATTTACAAAACACCAATGATGGTACAAATGACTATTATGAAGTAGATGTAATGGTAAGTACAGATACAGATTTTAAATTGGGTTCAGGACAATTGTATATTAACTACAATACATTGGCATTTGGCGATAATATTGTCGCTAATAGCAATATAGAATACACACAACCAATAGGATATATATTAGGAGAAGTGTATGGATTTCCTGCATATAAAGACTTTGTTAAAAATGACAATACAACATCACGAGTATCTCTAAGTTTTCAACAAGGTGTGAGTTCAGGCACGATAACTTCAAATAATGTTACGGGGACTCCTAAAAAACTATTTCATATTAAAATGAAATATTTAGATAAAACAAAAAACCCATCAATTAGTTTTGAAACTGGTTCCTTATTTATTGGTCAAACTTTTACAGCTTGTGGGCCAATAATCTTTGGTTTCCCAGACTGTACAAATTTCCCAGGAACACAATTAACATCTGATAGTTTTGATAACTATATGGCTGGCTTTACTATAGTAGAGACAGCAGCAAGCACAAATACTGATGAGAGCGGCACAACTGATACCTTTACCGTGGTATTAGATGCAAAGCCAAGTAGCAATGTAGTAATCAGTGTTGTCAGTGGAGATACTGGAGAATCTATAGTAGATAAATCTACCCTAACTTTTACAACTTCGAACTGGAATGTAGCCCAGACAGTAACCGTTACTGGAGTAAGTGACGGTATTATTGATGGTACGCAGACCATTAATATCACGATAGCTGTAGTTGATGACAGTAGTGATGACCATTTTGATACATTGTCAGATCAGATAGTAAGTGTGGATAACACAGACACCACAAAAGCGATTACCATTGCAGCAGACGCAAAAACAAAAATCTATGGTCAAAGTGACCCACCATTGACCTATCAAATCACAACAGGTAATTTGGAGACAGGCGATAACATTACAGGATCTTTGACAAGAGCGACAGGAGAGGATGTCAATAGTTATGCAATAAGTCAAGGGACACTTACAGCTGGGAGCAATTACAACATCACATATGTGAGTGCTAATTTAGCGATTACCACAAAAGCGATTACCATTACAGCAGATGCAAAGAGCAAGGTCTATGGAGATCCCGATCCCACATTAACGTATCAAATGACAAGTGGCACTTTAGAAACGGGAGATAATATAACAGGATCTTTGACAAGATCGACAGGAGAATCAGTAGGAAATTATGCAATCAGTTCAACACTGACCAATACTAATTACAATATCACCTATGTTAGTGCGAATTTAACCATTACATCTGCCGCTGTTGTGGCGACAACACAAGCGGCTTCAAATATTACTATCACAGAAGCTGTTTTAAATGGGACACTCAATGATGGCGGTGCTACAACCACTACCAGTTTTGAATATGGGTTAGCTTCAGATTTAACAGGAGCTACAACAGTATCGGGTTCACCAGCTACAATAACAGCAGAATCTGGGGCAAAAGCAGTCAGTTTGTCACTTACAAATTTAACAGAAAATACGCTTTACTATTACAGAATAAAAGGTACAAACAATCAGGGGACAGTTAATGGAAACATAATGAATTTTAACACTTTAGATGTTACGCCACCAGAAATTATAGGCACTGTTCCGGCAGATGACGACACAGGTGTTACTTCAAGTAATTTACAAATTATATTTAATGAAGATATCCAAAAAGGAACAGGAGATATTTTAATTAAACGCTCAAGTGACGATATAGTTGTGGCTACTATTCCAGTAAATGGTTCAGATGTAACTATAGATAATACTTCTTCAAAAGCAGTAGAATTAAATGGTACAGTAACTATATATATAAGCCCATCGTTAACTTTACCAAGTAATACAGATTTATATGTAGAGATACCCAATACAGCTTTTGAAGATTTATCGGGTAATGCGTTTCCTGGTTTCTCTGCTAATACTTCATGGAACTTTTCTACAGATGAAGTTTTAGGTATTGATACAAATACTATTAAAGGGTTAAGCCTTTACCCCAACCCTGTAACAAATATTTTATCAATTAGCGCTTCTGCTAATATTGAGCAAGTAGTAATCTATTCCTTATTAGGCAAAAAACTAAAAACTATCAAGTCAGATTTTAATAAAATTAACACAAAAGAGTTAGCAGTAGGCTTGTACTTTGTAAAGATATATTCAGAAAAAGGCATCGCAATTAGAAAGCTTATAAAAGATTAATTTACACCTTTCAGACTTAAGAATCTGGAAGGGTTTTTAAATATATATTTATTTACTAACCAAAACCAATAATTTATGAAAAACAGCCAAAATAAATTAGCGGGACTACTAGATTTTTTTAAAGAAAAATATATTCTACTTTTAAGTTTAATCGTTTTTTTAAGTTATGGCTATATTATTTATGTTTTGCATTTGTTTTATTTAGAGATGGGCGTTTAAATATTATATTCACCTCTTCCAGAGTTTTAAACTCTGAAAGAGGTGATCAAGGCTTATTTTTGAAACGTAAAATTAGAATAAAAATCTTCCCAAGCACTCCAAATGGCCACATAGGCGTATTGGGGTTTTGCTAATGATGTTCCGTTTATGCCCCTTCCTAAAATGTCATATTTTATACCATTGGTGTTTTTTAAAACAAAGGGGAAATCATTTTCTATAACACTAAAGTCGTTAAAGTTAGCAACTTTAAAAGCATTGATAATATGTTTGCTACTGCTACCATAAACGATGTATTTTTGAGATTGAATGGTCACATTAACAGTTGATTTAGTAGAAAAATCAGAATACTTAAAAATTCTAATATTACTAAAATCATCTAAAATACCATAAACAAGCTCATTTGAAACAGGGGCACTTCCACTATTTGTACCGCCATTACCACCTGAAGGCTCCCCTTTTGTTGAAAATAAATTTGAAGACACCACTTTTGCATTGGGAAAATATTGTTTTACAGTTTTCCAAGTGGTTTCTACCACAGGTATGGTGTTAAATCGGGTATTTTCTTTTGGTCCTTTAATCCCTTTTATGAGCATTTGAGACCAAAGTGATTCTGTTTTATCGTCCCAAGCCGCTAAATTCTGTTTAAAGAGAAGCCCCGAAGATCTAAAAATTTCATTTCTTGTAAATGCCAATGAACTTTTGGTTATGGGGCAATAGCTAAAAGCGTATTCTTGACCTTGGAAATTGTCATTTATAATTTCATTATGGACAACAAAAGGGTAGGGATAAACACGAATTTCAGCCCCAAAATTTACAATACCTACCAATACGCCATCATTAATATCTACTTTTGAAACAGCCGTAAATTCGGGGTTTAAAGCCAATGGAAATAAATTTAAGACACCTGTTAAATCATTGTTTATGGCACTATCGGGTTCTAGATTTAAGTTTTGAGAATCATTATTAGAACAGCCAATAACAACTACAGATAGAATAAAAAAAAAGAACCTTTTCATTAGTTGTGAGTTTTTAGATGAGTCGAAAAGAAAAGAAAAAACTTACCTAAAGTTTAAAAATACCCCTTCAAGGGTTTAAGACTCTTGAAGAGGTATTATAGTTTTGTATATTTGTTGGAGTAAAGTTTAATTTCTCTTATTTATAAGGTTTACAATAACTTTTGTCATTGTATCTTTTTCATCTGGTTTACTTACAGCTATCATTAAAGTTAATGCAACCAATGTATTATCTGCAAATCTTTTATTGCCTTTTTTGTCAAACAAGATACCATTTCTCTCCATAAAATATAGAAATAAAAAAGCTGCAATGCGTTTGTTCCCATCAGAAAACGAATGATTTTTTGTGATAAAGTATAATAGGTTCGCTGCTTTTTCTTCAATGCTGGGATACAAATCAATTCCTCCGAAAGTTTGATAAATTGTTGCTACTGAACTTTGAAATGAATCATCTTTTTCGCGACCAAATAAATCACTGTTTCCATATGCTTTTTTAGCCAACATTATTTGACTAATTGCCTCCTCATAAGTCATCTGGTACGTTTCTTTACCCGATGTGTATTTAATCTCAAGGCTTTGATAATCATATTGGTCTAAAATGTCAAGGGCATAGGCGTAATCAGAAATTATTTTCAATAGTCCCACACTTTCATCATTAGATAAAGACTTACGTTCTAATATGTCCCCAAGAATTTTAACCGAGTCTTGAAGTTCTTTTAATTGCTTATTATGTTGAGTTAAGCGTTTTTCGTTAATTGAAAATCCTTTAATAAGATATTCCTTCAAAATTTTATGTGCCCATATTCTAAATTGTGTACCTCTTTGAGATTTTATGCGATATCCAACTGATATTATTACGTCGAGGTTATAAAAATCTACTTGATAAACTTTTCCATCACTTGCAGTTATTGCATTTTTTGCAACAACTGAAACCTTCTCTAATTCACACTCTTTGAATACATTACCTATATGTCTTGAAATAACAGACTTATCTCGTTTAAATAAATCTACCATTTGGTTTAAGCTTAACCAAACAGATTCTCCTTCTAAATGAACGGCGATTTCAGTATTTCCATTCTCAAGTTGATATATTTCTATTTGCGAATTGTCCATTCTATGTTTTTTTCAAAACTACAAAAATGCAACTACAAACCTTTAATCCAATCATATTTATATCTCTGGAGTTTTGATATATACCAATAAATGAAAATGGTTTTTTAGCAAACACCACGCAAAAGTTTCAACAACCGGATTGATATATTTAGCGTATAATCTTAAAAAATGATAATAATTTTCAGTTTCATAAAATATATCATCACGATTATTACCTCTGTTGTAGATGTGGTAATAGTTGCCGGCTATTAAAGGAGTAGGATTCATCTTAAATCTCTTCCAGAGTTTTAAACTCTGGAAGAGGTGAAAATTTATTTACTTCCCAACATTAACAATTCATTACAAACCACTTCGGTTATATAACGTTTGTTACCGTCTTTATCGTCGTAACTGCGGGTGGTCAATTTCCCTTCTATAGCCACTTCTTTGCCTTTGTCTAGATATTTTTCAACTATTTCAGCTGTCTTGTTCCAGGCAATAACATGGTGCCATTGGGTGTCTTGTACTTTTTCGCCTTGCGCGTTTTTGTAAGATTCGTTTGTAGCGATAGAAAATTTTGCCAATTTTTTACCAGAATCTAAAGTGATGATTTCAGGCGCATTTCCTAAGTTTCCAATTAACTGTACTTTGTTTCTTAACGTATTCATAAGATAAGGATTTAAATTAAACCACATGTCATTAGTTCGATGCGGCAGTGCAAATAAAGGATGCTTTTAAAAATAGACTCGGTTGTAAAACATTTACTTTCGTTTGTAAGTGTATGTAATTAGATGTAACCGTTTGTAAACGGATAAAATTATATATATTTGTAAGGCATAAAACAATCAAAATAACAGTGAAATATTTCAGAAATGAGGTTTGGCAGCCCTTCAGCCAAACTACATGGGATGATAATGAGCGCATTTTTGTGTCTGATTATGGAAGGGTAAAAAAAGAACAGCCCAACGGCGAGTTTAAGTTAATGAAGTTCTATAAGGCCAGTGGTTATGACATGTTTTGGTATCGTAAAAAAACAGGTAAAACATCCACGCTTTACGTACATAGGGTTGTGGCAGCATTGTTTTTGAATAATGAAAACAACCACAAATACGTGATGCATTTAGACCATGACAAGACAAACAACCGTGCCGATAATTTAAAATGGGGAAACAGAAAAGATGTGGTTGAACACAATTTGACAAATCCGCGCGTTATTAAAGGGAAATTAAATAAAAGAATGAGTTACAAACTTTGCGAAGCAAAAGTTAAAATTATAAAACGCAAACTGTTTGACCCAAATCGCAAGACCCGCTATAAAATGATAGCCAAACAATTTGGTGTTTCAGAAATGCAATTACACCGCATTAAAACAGGCGAAAATTGGGGACATGTTACCGATTATTAAAATAATATAAAATGCAAACAACAAGCTGTTTAGAATGTGGCGATCCTTTAAAAGGGCGCAGCGATAAAAAATTTTGTAGCGATTACTGTCGGAATGCTTACAACAACAAAGTAAATAAAGACAGTAAAAATCTGATAAGAAACACCAACAACAGGTTGCGGAAGAATTATAAAATTTTAACCGATTTAAACACTACAGGCAAAACCAAAGTAACACGCAGTAAGTTAATACAGCACAATTTCGATTTTAATTTTTTTACATCCATTTACACTACCAAAACAGGAAATACCTATTATTACTGCTATAATCAAGGTTATTTGGCGCTAGAAAACGATTTTTATTTGCTTATAAAACGGGAGTAAATGAATGGCTTTGTAAATTAGATAAATGCCAATACCGATTAAATGACAACAAAAATAAACTTGTATATTTGAGTAAATTTTTACAAAAAAACAATGCTTTTTTATGCTTATAAGAACTGTAAAATATTTAATCAATTTTTTAATTATCTTATTAATAAGCAGTTGTCATACGTCTACTAAGCTTATGACTGACCCTATAATAGTCCCCCCTAATTTTGTACATACTTTAGGAACCGACATTATAGGCGTTGATGGTGCGCCACTGTATTTAAAAGGTGTCGGTTTAGGAAATTATGTGTGGTCAAATAATGCAACTTCTTATATAAATGACCATAGCGAAATCGATTTTGAACGTATTCATCAAATGGGCATGAATACAGTTAGATTTTACTTAAATTATCGTTTTTTTGAATCTGATAACAGGCCTTATCAATACCTTCAATCGGGGTGGGATTGGCTGGATAAGAATATTAAGTGGGCTAAGAAACACCAAATTTACATTGTTCTAAACATGCACGTCCCACAAGGTGGATTCCAATCGCAAGGCAATGGAGATGCCTTATGGCTCAATCTCGAAAATCAAAATAGATTAATAGCACTGTGGAAGGCCATAGCATTGCATTATGCCAATGAACCACAAATTATAGGCTTTGCACTTGTAAACGAACCTATTCCAACAGAATCTGTGGCGCAGTGGGCTCAATTAGCGCAGCAAATAACAGATGCCATCCGTCAAGTAGATCAACATCATATTATTTTTGTAGAAAGAGCTCTTTATGTTAAAGGCAATTATCTGGAAGACGAAAATTTTAATTTTCCAAATGTAAGCGATCCAAATCTTGTTTATGAATTTCACAGTTATGCCCCTTTTTTGTACACACACCAACTGTTAGATTTTGCCAATCTGGGCGATGGCGGCAGCTATCCCGACACCAATATTGTCCAATTAACAGGCTTGGCTAATTGGTATACCGCAACAATTAACAATCCCATAATCCCAACAGGAAATAGTGAATGGCACTATTATGAGGGTGTAAAATACCACATAACTGACAGTAATATTTCTATAGCCTACCCGGCTCTGGTAGGTGCAAGAACACAAGGCAGTATCTATTTTGACGATATAGACATTAAAGAATATGACGAAAACAGGCAATTTGTAAGAACTGTTATCTCAATGAATTTAAATACACTTACAAATTGGCATTTTTGGAGCGTAAATGGACAGGGATTATTTTCATTGTCAAATCAATCGGGTCATTCAGATAATAGCAGTCTCTTAATTAGTACAGCTACAGGCGATTGTAATTTAAGTAACCAGAGTGCCATGTTCATCCCAAAACAGAACTATTATTATCAAATTAATGGCTGGATGAAAGGTGATAACATAGCTCAAAATGCCTATGGGCAATTGCGTTTAGATTTTAATAACAGCAATTCTCCGGTAATGGTAAGAGATAAAAAATACCTCAATTATATTTTAACACAAATAGAACAATGGGCTATAAGCAAACAAACACCCATTTATTTAGGTGAATTTGGCGTCGGCCTTCCGTGTTTTGAAAATAATAAAGGGGGATTGGCCTTTGTTAGGGATATGCTTACGCTAAGTAAGCAAAAACACATACATTTTAACTATCATATTTATAACGGTGGGTATTTTGGTATTTATACTTTAGATGGCCCACAACAAATACCAACTTATATAAACCAACCCCTTGTAGATTTATTTAAAAATCTTCTAAAATAGATTTAAAAATTGGTTGGTTGCGACTTAGCAATGCACGCGAGGTATTAAATGGAATTTGCTACGCAAAAAACAGCCTGATTTCCAACCCAAAGGATTGGAGAGATTCGCCTGCTGGTAGGCAGGTTAAACCAAGTATTTTCATCCGCTTAAGCGGAAAGCGAAGGGTAGATTAAAGACAATTTATTATCAAGTTAAAGGATAAAACCCTGCAATTTCATTGCAGTTACTTTAGTTTCTATAAATATATTCAATAAAATCCCAAATATCAATAATCAAATTACAAATAAATTACAAAACACACTATTCAAAATCCAATACTTTCGTTAAGGTCTGTCATATTGTTTGATCTTTGTAATTTGTTTTTTGGTACTTACTAAACGAATTTTATTTCAAATTATAAAACCTTGTCCTTTGGGCAAGGTAATGTTCTGACGGCTTTGCCTATTTTTTCAGACCTAGTAGGTTTTAAAAACCTACTAGGTCTTACTTCATAATAATTAGATTTTCAATTGCGTCATTCTGCCCCTTTTAGGGGCTTTTCAAAGCCACCTTCTAAGAAGGTGTGATTTTTACTCGTAACTTAAAACCTATGGATTTTTAATCCATAGTGGTTTAGTTTTACCAATTATTGGCTTCTACTTCAAGTGCCGCTTTAAGAATGTCGCGCCGGCTAATTTGGCCTATTAATTTGCCGTTTTCTATAACCGGAAAACGCTTGCGATTGGTTTTATAAAATTTGGTAGCGACATCAAAAATACTGATGTTGGCACTTATGGTTTCTACATTGGTTACCATGTATTTTTCAACCAAAGCACCTGCTAAAGGGATATTGTAATAGCGGCTTTCAGAAATTTCTTTCATACAATCGCCTTCAGAAATTATACCCAACAGTTCGTTTTTTTTGTTTACAACTGGCGCTCCCGAAATACGCTTGTCGATAAGCGTTTGCATGACTTCCATAACAGATTGTTTGGGGCTAAAAGTTATGAGATTTTTAGTCATATATGTTTTAACTAAGATAGAGCTGATATCATTTTTCTGACCGTCTTGTTGGTTCTTAAATTCTTTAAATTTCATAACACATACATTTTACAAGTAAAAATACTAATTTAGTGCACACAATATAATGTATTTTTTATTAAAACCCTTCTTAATACAAACACTTATGTCCTTTTCAAGAAATAATTACGGAATCACCTCTTTTTTAATCTTATGTGTAGCCATTTACTTGAGTTTTACTTATCTATTGCCATCAGAAACGGTGTCAGTAAAAATTAATCAAGTTGAATTTTCGCAACAAAAAGCACTTATTCATTTAAAAGAAATCTCTCAAAAACAACACTATGTTGGTGCGCCGGCGCATAAAGAAGTACGCGATTATATTGTAAATCAATTAAAAGAGCTGGGTTTAGAAGTAGAAATTCAACACCAATTAGGGATCAATAAAAAATGGCACAGTGCCACACAAGCCCAAAATATTTTGGCTAGAATTAAAGGAACTTCGTCAGCTAAATCGCTTTTGCTTTTAACACATTACGACTCAAATCCCCATTCTTCTTTGGGAGCTAGCGATGCGGGTAGTGGTGTGGTTACTATTTTAGAGGGGCTTCGTGTTTATTTAGAAACCAATCAGAAACCTAAAAACGATATTGTAATTCTTATTTCTGATGCCGAAGAAATTGGGCTCAATGGCGCCGATGCTTTTGTAAACCACCATCCGTGGGCTAAAAATGTGGGATTGGTTTTAAATTTCGAAGCCCGCGGCAGTGGCGGCCCCAGTTATATGTTGCTCGAAACCAATGGTGGAAATGCAACACTTATAAAAGAGTTTTTAAAGGCCAATCCACAGTATCCAGTAGCCAATTCGTTGATGTACAGCCTCTATAAAATGTTGCCCAATGATACCGATTTAACAGTTTTTAGAGAAGACGGCAACATAAATGGTTTTAATTTCGCTTTTATTGGCGACCATTTTGATTATCATACCGCCCAAGATTCTTACAATCGGCTTGACCGAAATACCCTTATGCAACAAGCTTCTTATTTACTGCCTTTATTAAATTATTTTTCGAATGCCGATTTATCGCAACTCAATAGCCAAGACGATTTGGTTTATTTTACTGTACCTATTGTTAAAATGATAAGCTATCCGTTTGCTTGGGTTACCCCCTTAACCATTATGGCATTCGTCTTGTTTTTTTTACTGTGCCTTTTCGGATTAATGAAAGGAAAGATAAGCTTAAAAGGTATTGGTATTGGCTTTGCTCCTTTGCTATTGTCGTTTTTAATTGCTGTTAGTGTAGCCCTATTTGGATGGAAATTGTTACTGATAATCCATCCACAGTACCACGATATTTTACATGGTTTTACCTATAATGGGTACGATTACATTGCGGCTTTTGTCGCTTTGAGTTTTGCCATTACCTACGGCATATATAATAAATTTAAACAAAAACAGGCTTTGAATTTAAGTATAGCACCCATCTTTTTATGGCTTATCATAAACGTTTTAATCGCTATTTATTTAAAAGGAAGTGGCTTTTTTATCATTCCTGTTTATTTCGCTTTAAGCGGATTGGCTATCGAAATATTTTCGAAAAATAAGTCAAATAAGATTTTAACACACAGCTTATTGGCTTTGCCTATGTTGGTTATCTTTGCCCCTTTGGTTAAAATGTTTCCTGTAGGGCTGGGTTTAAAAAATCTTTTTATCAGCAGTATTTTTGTTGTCTTGATGATGGGATTACTCGTGCCTGTATTAAGCCGATTTAAAGCAAGGCGATTTTTAGTCATTATTGGCTTTGCTATTGCTGTATTATTTTTTGTGAAAGCGGCTCTAAATGCGGGTTATTCAATTGACCAAAAAAAACCAAACAGTATTCTATATATTTATGATGCCGATGCTCAAAAAGCTTATTGGACAACCTACGATCGGAAATTAGACACATTTACCAAACAGTTTTTAGGAAGCAATCCTATAAAAGGAGGGGTAGATAAAAAAACAGTAGCCAGCAAATACAGCACAAACCAAACCTGGCATAAAGAAGCCAAATTGATTGATTTAAAAATGCCATTGCTTATAAAAACCGAAAGAGATTCTATTTTAATCGCAAAAAACACCTATCAATTTACCATCACACCACAGCGCTATGTCAATAGAATAGAATTTATAGCCAATACCAATTTGCATTTTATAGATTTTAGCCTCAATGGTCAGACTTTTACAAAGGAAAAGGGCGGTATTTATGTTTTTGATACCGAAACAAGAAAACATCTTTTGAGCTATTATTTTACCCAACCCGACGAAAGTATTACTTTGAAATTTACTTTAAAAGAAGGCGAAAAACCCGACATAACTTTTTATGAAGCCTCATACAATTTGTTTACAAACCCCAGTTTTGACATCACGCCAAGATCAGAAATTATGATGCCAACACCCTTTGTTTTAAATGATGCCATTGTGATTAAAAAATTATTAAATCCATAAATACTAAGGCAAATAAACTACTTTTGTGCACCAATAATAACGGGTTATTTTTGCGATGCGTATGGCTTTTTTTAAAAAGATAATATCCTATTTAGCGTCAGTACTTTACTATTTGGCTTATTTAATTTGCTTGCTTGTATTTCATCCAATACAGTGGTTAAGTTTTAATTTGTTTGGCAGCCAATCACATAAAATTGTGGTCGATTATTTAAGCCTTTTTCTGATGCGCTGTCTGCTTTTTTTGGGCACATCTGTCAAATTTAAAAACACATACAATATCCCAAAAAACAAACCGCTTATTATTGTTTCAAACCATCAAAGCACGCAAGATATCGCCCCTTTGGTGTGGTTTTTTAGAGCACATTACCCCAAATATGTGGCTAAAAAGGAATTGGAAAAAGGCATCCCAAGTCTGTCTTATAGTTTGAGAAAAGGCGGAGCCGCTCTAATTGACAGAAACAACCCCAAGCAGGCCATTACGGCACTAAAGAAATTTGCGCAGTATATTGAGAAAAACCGCTATGCAGCCATTATTTTTCCTGAAGGAACACGCAGTACAAATGGGCAAGCATTACCGTTTAAAGACAACGGACTTAAAGTTTTGGTAAAATACATGCCTTCTGCTGTTATTGTACCTGTCACTTTAAATAACTCTTGGAGGGTTTATCAAAATGGCAAATTCCCCTTGCATCTTTGCGATAAAATTTCCATAACGGTTCACAAACCCATTGCGGCTAATTCCGTCGATTTTAACCAGCTTTTTTCCGAAACTGCGCAAACCATAATTGCAGGAATAAAATAAATTGGAAAAGTTTTTATAAAAAAATGCTACAAGGGTTTCGTAAATAAATGCAAATTCTTAGATAAAACAAGCAATTGATTTTATCTTTACACTGTAAAAACACGCGCAAAATGAAAACATTAGATTTATTTAATTTTAAAGATAAAAAAGCCTTAATCCGTGTGGATTTTAATGTGCCTTTAGACGCCAATTTTAAGGTGACTGATACCACCAGAATTGAAGCTGCAAAGCCTACTATTGCCAAAATTTTAGGAGAAGGTGGCGCTGTTGTTTTAATGTCGCATTTGGGACGTCCAAAAGGGGTAGAATCTAAATATTCTTTAAAACACATCACAGAGACTGTTAGTAAAATTATTGGGGTTAATGTTAAATTTTCAAATAACTGTGTTGGAGATGAAGCTGAACAAGCTGTTGCTAATTTGCAAAAAGGGGAAGTTCTTTTGCTAGAAAATTTACGTTTCCATCCAGAAGAAAAAACAGGCAATATAAATTTTGCCAAACAACTGGCAAAATTGGGCGATATTTATGTGAATGATGCCTTTGGTACAGCGCATCGCGCACATGCTTCAACAGCTATCATAGCGCAATTTTTTCCAGAGGCAAAGTGCTTCGGTTATTTATTGGCCAACGAAATAAACAGTATTAAACGCGTTTTAGAAGACAGCCAGAAACCCGTTACAGCCGTTTTAGGCGGCGCTAAAGTGTCGTCAAAAATTGGCATCATAAAAAATATTTTAGACAAAGTAGATCATATTATTATTGGCGGTGGCATGACCTTTACCTTTATAAAAGCACAGGGCGGCAAAATAGGCAATTCGTTATGCGAAGACGACAAATTGGATTTGGCTCTGGAAATTTTAGAGGAAGCCAAAGCCAAAAATGTTAAAATCCATTTACCTATTGATACCGTTATTGCCGATAATTTTAGCAATGATGCCAAGACAGATGTGGTAGATGTAAACAATATCCCTGAGGGTTGGATGGGCCTTGATGCCGGTCCCAAGACAAATATTATTTTTTCTTTTATCATCGCCCAATCAAAAACCATTTTATGGAATGGCCCGCTGGGTGTTTTTGAGATGCCAAATTTTGCCAAAGGAACCATTGAATTGGGGAATGCCATTGCAGAGGCAACCAAAGAAGGGGCTTTTTCTTTAGTGGGTGGTGGCGATTCGGTAGCGGCAGTTAAACAATTCGGTTTTGCCAATAAAGTGAGTTATGTGTCAACAGGCGGTGGCGCCATGCTCGAAATGCTCGAAGGAAAAACCCTTCCGGGGATTGCAGCCATAATAGACTAGTTTCTAACAACCAGTCATTAGCAAGCGTTTTTAATCCTCCTTCGCGTTCCGCTTCGGCGGACGAGAAGACTAGGTTTAATTCCCCGACCCTCTGGGTCGGAAATTATGATGTTTGCGTAGCAAACGCCATTTAATACCTCGTATGCTTGCGTCGAGGTTGTTTATTTTTTTATTTCAGTTTTTGATCTTAATTTTAAACCAGTTAGGATTTACCTTTTAAATATTATCAGTTAACTTTCTTTTGCGCAAGTGTAATAATCAAATCACGTTAAGAATTTGCGAAACCTTGTAGTAAATTTAGTGATTTTATTAAGGTTTTAAAAAGGTTTGACTTTTTAAAAACACCTCGCAAAAGGCTCCTTTTTTTGTTTCGTTTTTTTGGAGAGGCAAAAAAATGAATAATAAAGTTGCTTAACTTAATATAAAACACAAAAGGCAAATATCCTTACATTTGTATCTTCACTAAAAACAAAAAACACAGTTTATGAAATATACCACCCTTCCAACCACAGATCTTAAAGTGTCAAAAATTTGTTTGGGCACCATGACTTTTGGTGAACAAAACACCGAAAGAGAAGCCCATGAACAATTAGATTATGCCATAAGCAAAGGCATCAATTTTATTGATACAGCCGAAATGTACGCAGTGCCAGGACGTAAAGAAACCCAAGGCAGTACGGAACGCTTTATAGGGAGTTGGTTAAAAAATCAGAAACGGGCTGATTTGGTTATCGCCACTAAAGTGGCGGGTCCCAATCCTGGACTGAGTTATATCCGTCCCAATTTGGGTTTTACAGAAGCCGCTATTCGCGAAGCCC
The DNA here is from genome assembly GCA_021647405.1 of Flavobacteriaceae bacterium. Lineage (GTDB taxonomy): Bacteria > Bacteroidota > Bacteroidia > Flavobacteriales > Flavobacteriaceae > CG1-02-35-72. The sequence goes on along the minus strand of JAKIUU010000002.1, from coordinate 83,288 downwards.
TCGATAAAAGTTTACAACGCTTACAAACCGATTATATAGATTTATACCAATTACATTGGCCAGAACGAACGGCCAATTTTTTCGGGGTGCGCAATTTTGAAACCAATGCCAATGACACTTGGCAAAATAATTTTAAAACCGTTTTAGAGGTTTTAAACAAACTTGTAAATGAGGGCAAAATTCGCCATTTTGGCTTGTCAAACGAAACCGCTTGGGGTGTGATGAAATATTTGGAAACCGCAAAAAACGAAAATTTACGAAGACCCATTACCATTCAAAATCCCTATTCATTGCTTAACCGCACTTACGAAATAGGTCTGGCTGAAGTATCGGTAAGAGAAAACATCGGTCTTTTGGCCTATTCGCCTTTGGCTTTCGGGGTGTTGAGCGGCAAGTATCTCAACGGAACCCCAGCCGATTCACGTATTGCTTTGTTTCCACAAATGGGACGGTATAACAGTAACGAAGCCCATCGGGCCACGCAGTTGTATGCCGATTTGGCAAAAAAACACAATTTGAATTTACCGCAAATGGCTTTGACTTTTTGTAACCAACGTGCATTTTTAACCAGCACCATTATTGGGGCCACAACAATGGATCAACTCAAAGAAAACATAGGCTGTATTAACGTAGCTTTAAACGATGAATTACTTCAAGAAATAGATGATATTCAGAATGTGCACCCCAATCCGGCGCCTTAAATAACTCCGGTTTTTATTTTGATTGTCATGTTGAACGCAGAGATTTCCTGCTTGAGGCAGGCGGCTCCCTTATTCTGTCGAAATACCAATCCTTCTTAATCCTGTTAAAAAGACAAATACTTTAAGGGTGGTGTTATGTAAATTCAAAAGCCTTACTTTTGCAATTCAATTATAAATTAGATGAAACATAAAGCGGGTTTTGTAAATATAATAGGGAATCCCAATGTAGGTAAATCCACATTGATGAATGCTTTTGTGGGCGAACGCTTATCTATAATTACATCTAAAGCACAAACCACAAGACACCGCATTTTAGGTATTGTAAATGGGGCTGATTTTCAGGTGGTCTTATCAGACACACCAGGAATCATTAAACCCGCTTACAGCTTGCAAGAGTCTATGATGAATTTTGTAAAATTGGCCTTTGAAGATGCTGATGTACTGATTTACATGGTAGAAATTGGTGAGAAAAGTTTGAAAGACGAGGCTCTTTTTAATAAGATTACAAACTCAAAAATCCCTGTTTTATTATTGTTGAATAAGATTGATACTTCTAACCAAGAAAATGTTGAAAACAATGTTATTTATTGGCGAGAGAAAGTACCAAGAGCCAAAGTGTTCCCAATATCTGCGCTCGAAAACTTTAACATTAAAGAAGTGTTTGACGAAATTGTGAGTCTTTTACCGGAGTCGCCTGCATTTTATCCTAAAGACCAATTAACCGACAAGCCCGAACGCTTTTTTGTCAACGAAAAAATTCGCGAAAAGATCCTTTTACACTACAAAAAAGAAATCCCTTATGCGGTAGAAGTTGACACTGAAGAATTTAACGAAGAGGAGAATATCATACGCATTCGCGCCATCATAATGGTAGAACGCGAAACCCAAAAAGGCATTATTATCGGCCATAAGGGCAGTGCCCTAAAACGCGTTGGTGCCGAAGCCCGCAAAGACTTAGAAGTGTTTTTTGATAAAAAAATATACCTGGAATTATACGTCAAAGTCAACAAAAACTGGCGCAGCAATAAAATACAATTGCGCAGATTTGGGTACGATGAGTAAAGAAATATTTTAAAACTAACTATCCTCGACGCAAGCATGCGAGGCATTTCGCTAGTTTTATTTTGACCTTTAGGTCAAAAATCAATATTTCTTACTTAGATTCCCGCTTTCGCGAGAATGACAATTTCAACGGAAACCTCGACGCAGAGCATCGAGGAATTCTTTTCGAATAAAACCCTTTGGGCTATCACTCAGAATAAATGTTACAAACTAAACCACTATGGATTGAAAAACCATAGGTTTTAAGTTACGAATAAAATTCGTTTAGTAAGTACCAAAAAACAATTTACAAAGATCAAACAATACCCAATGTACAAATTATCAAAAGGCAAACAACATCAAATAATATGACAGACCGTAACGAAAGTATTGGATTTTGAATAGTGTGTTTTGTAATTTGATTATTGATATTTGGTATTTTATTTGCGGTTTTCATCTATTTATTGATGAAAAACACCTCGAAAAAGGCGCCTTTTTTTGTTTCGTTTTTTTGGAGAAGCAAAAAAATGAAAGAGAAACTGTTCAAAATACATTTGTTACAGCACTTAAATCGGCACACTATGTTTATAATTTTCGCAAGGACGTTTTTGCGAGGAACGAAGTGACGTGGCAATCTTTTGAAAAGAAGTTTCCCCACTTCAAGCGCCTGCCCACCATGGTGAGATAACCACGCCCACGCCAAAGGCGTGACCTCGTAATGACATTTTGATTTTCAGTTACTTAAAATAAATCCTTAGGCCGAACTCCTTTAGATTTGTTTTTGTAAAATAAGCTAACTTAAAAAATGGAAAAGGGACACTATGTTGAACTCAAAGTTCAGAACTTATAACCTGATTTAGACCTTTACTTAAATTTATAGATCATGGTAATGGTACCATACTTATGGGCGGTTACCCTATTGTTATCAACAGCTTTGGTAAGGTAAGTAACATCATATCCATAATTAAACCGCTTCGATGTCCATTTTAAACCTATTTGTAAATGGGCCTTTATAGGTTTTACCCCATATGTAAGCGGACTGTTATTGTTAAACAGACTGCCTTGAATAGTTGCGTTATAAGCCACATAAGTCAGTTGCGGTTTTATAAAAAAGTAGCATTCTTTTACAGAATTACTTGTTTTTTTATTGTCAATATTACTGTTAAAAAGCACCGAATTAAAAATAGGATTTAAGGTTTTAAAACCTAGGCGACTTACAAAGCCCAAACTCAATTCATTAAAAACGGACCCTAATTTTGCTTCTGAAAAAACATTAAAATCGATTAGTTTATTGGTAGAATACCCCATATTTTTAAGGTATAGGGCACTTATATTTACACTGAGTTGGTCTTGAATTTGGTATTGCCATCCCGCAATGGCAGGCAAATCAAAAACACGGTGATACCATTTTTGTAAGGTTTCTGCACCCGAACTAGGCCCCAATATGCCCAGTTGGTAGGTCATTTTTAAAAAACTTTCGTCTTTAAAGTATTTAGACACAGAGAAATCGGCAAACAGATAGCCTGCAAAGGGCCTGTCTTGATTGACAATGTTTGGTACATAAGCCCTAAAAGGGGTGTATAAGTACTGCCCCAATTGTAGGGTATGTATTTTTTTAGCCAATGTCGTGGGCGTTGTTTTAGGTAAAAATTGGTATTGTAAAGTCAGTCCGTTCGAAAAATATTGGTCTTGGTTTATAGAAATAAACACATCGTTATCACTTATAAACCCAAATGATTTTGAATGTTGGTTCTGGCTAAAAACCAATCCAGTTAACAAACAAAAAAAAAGTAAAAAGCAGGTTTTAAAATTCATAGCATAAAGCTTAGGTTATGTTTATTTTACGAACCAATCTGGCAACTATTTTTGGGAAAAAGCGTTTGATTAATACGGCGTATATTTCTTTATTTCCAATGGTTACTTCGTTTTTATTTTTGCGGACAGCTTTTAAAAGACCCTTTGCCAATTTTTCTGGTTTTATGCCATTTTGTATGCTCACATCCATTTTATTTTGAGGTTTGCCATCGCCTGTAAGGGCATTCATAGAGACATTTGTTTGCACATAACCTGGGCAAATTAAATTGACGCTGATGTTGTACCTGTAAATTTCGGCACGGAGGCTGTCAAAAAATCCGTGTAAAGCGTGTTTTGAAGCGGCATAGCTAGAACGCAGCGGCGTACCTATTTTACCCATCACGCTACTCACAATAACAAACCGACCGGCTTTGCGCGCAATAAAATGGGGTAAAAGGGCTTTGGTTAAAGCAACGGTACCCAAATAATTTACTTGCATAATTTTTTCATCAACTTTGATGCCTGTTTTTTCTACCAAAGACCGCTGGCTGATGCCGCCATTGTTTATTAAAATATCGATATGTCCATAAACAGCAATAGCAGAATGAACAATGGTGTCAAAATTGGCGTATTGTGCCAAATCAAAAGGAATAATATGGACATCTTCAGGCCTTGCACAAGCCATTTTTGTGTCCAATAAATTATTGGCATGACGTCCAGAAAGAATAAGTTTTGCGCCTTGTTTTGAGAATGCTATGGCGGTAGCTCTGCCAATTCCAGAAGAAGCGCCAGTAACCCAAATCACTTTGTCTTTGAAATCCATAATTTAATTTTTATCAAATATAACAAGATTTTAACGCATTAATTATATTTATTTGAATTGAAAAGTGCAAATTTGTAATTCAAAATTCTTTATCATGATTAAAAAAATTGCCATACTTATATTACTCATCTCATTTGGAGGGCAAGCCCAGCACAGCCTTTCTGGAGAACTGACACAAACGGCTAAGGCAGACTGGCTCATTTTATATAAAGTTGAGGGCGGCTCACAATCCTTTGTTGCCAATACCACTATAACTGATAAGCATTTTAGTTTTAAGTTAAAAAAAGAAGCCACATCAGGTATTTACAGATTGTTTTTTCAAATGGACAAACAAAAACACCTTGATTTTATTTATAACAACGAAGATATTGTTTTGTCTTTTGACCCCAATAACCCTTTGGGGACGGTCATTTTTCAAAAATCAAAAGAAAATAACTTGTTTAAGAAATACACTGAAAATATTGCTGTTTTTCAAAGCAAATTAGATTCAATACAGATGGCTTATTTTCAAACTTCAGATGCACAAATTACCACCAAACTAAGAAAAGATTACGCCATAAAATTAAAAGTAATTAATGACATACAACAACAATTCGAAACCATGTCGAAAACCATGCTGACCTACCATTTTATAAAAGCCAGTAAACGTTATAATGCCGCATTACCTTTTAAAAAACCAGAACAATATTTAACAGCCATTAAAAAACATTTTTTTGATGCTGTAGATTTTAACAATGCCTCTTTGCTTAAATCAACTTTGATAACTGACCGCATAGTCGACTATATATTTTATGTAAATATATCTGCAGACAATGCCATGCAAGAACGTTTGTATAAAAATTCGGTTGCAGAGGTTTTTAAGAGAGTCAGCAATAAAAAATTGCGTAAAGAGCTTACCTATTATTTAATTAAAAGATTTAGCGCCCAAGAGAACAAGGCCTTAACCCTCTTTATGTTCGATGAATATTTTAACAAACTGCCCAAAGAAGACCAAGATTTGGGTTTTAAAGAAGCGACTTTTTCTAAATTAAAAATTATGCTAAACGCCAAGGCGCCCAACATTACTTGGCAAGATTTTAGTGGCAACCACAGCTTATATGCCTTAGCGGATGCCAAATATTATTTGGTCTTGTTTTGGAGTGCTACCTGTTCGCATTGTTTACACGAAGTGCCATTGCTATATGCCTATCTAAAGGATAAAAAGGATATAAAAGTGATTGCCGTAGGTTTAGAAAGCAACCCCAATCCTTGGAATATGGAGATAAGTAAATACCCTAATTTTATTCATGTTTACGGTAAAAATAAATGGCAAAATAAATTTTCAAGGGCTTATGATATTCATGCCACACCTACTTATATTATTTTAGACGCCCATAAAAGAATCGTTGCAAAGCCCTATGGCGAAGCAGATGTTAAAAAGTTTTTTGACAAGCTAAAAATGTAAAAAGGCATCTTCTAAGTGTTCCAGTCTAATGCCTTTTTTGTTTTTTATTATCCCGATAATATCAAAACGCACATTGACGTCTAAGCCATTTTTTATGACATAATCATCAATAGCCCCTACCAATAATTTTATCTTTTTTGGTTTTACAAAATCTTGTGGATCCCCAAAATAATCGGTAGAACGGGTTTTGACTTCTACCACTGCCAACACATCACCTTTTTGTGCAATGATATCTACTTCGGCTTTGTGAAACCGGTAATTGGTTTCGCAAATAGTGTAGCCGTTTTTTATTAAAAAATCAACAGCCAGTTTTTCACCGTCTTTGCCCAATTCGTTGTGTTGCGCCATATTTACGTGTCATTCTTGTCAGGCTGAGCGGAGTCGAAGCCTAAATAGTATGAAATTTTACACCAACCCTTCGACTGCGCTCAGGGGGACTTCATTTTGATTTATTTCTCAAATATTCTTTATAAATCGAATATCGGTTTTATCTTTTTTTACACTTACTTCAACCTTCCTTCCTTCCAAAAATCAACAGCCAGTTTTTCACTGTCTTTACCCAATTTGTTGTGTTGTGCCATGTCATTTAAAAATAAGAATACTTTTTTCTTTGTCTATTTTTAAAGAGACCTTCCTTCCAAAAATCAAACTGCAATTTTCGGGGATATGACCCGCAGGAAAATCAAAACAAATAGGGATGTCTGTACGGCCAATGACCTCTAAAATTAATTGTTCCATTGTTTTTCCAAAAAGGGGGTCATTTACGGGGATATCGGTCATGCCACCAATTAAAACACCGCGGCATTTTTCGAAAAAACCATTGCGTTTTAAGCTGTACAACATGCGGTCAATACGGTATTTATATTCGCCAGTTTCTTCAATAAATAAGATAACATCTTTTGGCTTAAGAGCCGATTTTGTTCCTAAACTAGCCGCTAAAAGCGACAGGTTTCCACCCACTAAAATCCCCCGAGCCTGACCCAAGACATTGTTTTTATTAGCAGGAATTTTATATTTCAATGACCTTCCAAAAAGCGCTTTGTGCATGCTTACCACCGCCAATTCATTGGCAATGGTTTTTAGACTTGTTGGCATCATCGCGTGAAGCGTTTCAATACCCAAATTATTAATACGGTTAAGCAGGACACAAATATCAGAAAAACCAATGACCCATTTGGGGTGTTTTTTAAATTCGGTAAAATCCAAATTGTCGATAATCCTGTTGGTGCCATAGCCCCCACGGGCACACCAAATAGCCTTGATGGAAGGATTGTCTAAAGCCCTTTGTAAATCAGACAGACGTTCGGCGTCAGTACCCGCAAAATGCCCTTCTTTTTTATAGATATGGGTTCCCAATTCGACGCGTAAGCCCCACAATTCCGCTAAAGCGATGCCTTTTTTAAGGCTTTCATCCGACTTTAAATAGCCTGCTGGTGCTTCAATGGCAATGGCATCACCCTTTTGTAAGTTAGGCGGTTTTATCATGGGTTTGTGTATTTGACACTCAAAAATACAAAAACTATCAGACCTAATAGCTTTTTAAAACCTGTTAGGTCTTCTAAAATCTAATCCTTACTTTTGTGAACGTTTTTAAACCTCAGAAATAATGGGCGGATTTTAACCAAACCACTATGCACTAAAAGCACACAGGTTTATATATGGAATGAAATATTATTTTAAAATTATTGACAGGGGTTGAAGACGGAAGACGGGCGCTTGACCTAAATCACTTCAAGCTTCGGACACCAAGCTTCAAACTTTGTAAAAACTGAAAACCTTTCACTAACGAATGAGACCCATAAACAATTAAAAAATGACCGATTCAAAAGCAAATCAAAAAATAAACAGACATACCATAACGGCGGCTTTGCCTTACACAAATGGCCCTGTTCATATTGGGCATTTGGCAGGGGTTTATGTGCCAGCCGATATTTATGCACGCTATTTGCGCTTAAAGGGCGAAGATGTTCTTTTTGTTTGTGGCTCTGACGAGCATGGGGTTCCCATTACCATTCGCGCCAAAAAAGAAGGCGTTACACCACAACAAGTGGTTGATAAATACCATGCGATTATAAAAAAATCATTTGAAGATTTTGGTATTTCATTCGATAATTATGCACGTACTTCTGACAAGATACATCACGAAACCGCTTCCGAGTTTTTTAAAACGCTTTACGCGAAAGGGAAGTTTATCGAAGAGACTTCAGCACAATTATACGATGCTGAGGCCCAACAATTTTTAGCCGACAGGTTTGTAATTGGCACCTGCCCAAAATGTGGCAATGAAGAGAGCTATGGCGACCAATGTGAAAATTGTGGCACAAGTCACAATGCCACCGATTTGATTAATCCAAAATCGGCTTTAACGGGCAATAAACCGGGTCTAAAAGAAACCACACATTGGTATTTGCCTTTAGATAAATACGAATCTTGGTTGCGCAAATGGATTGTAGAAGAACATAAAAGCGACTGGAAAACAAATGTGTTGGGGCAGGTAAAATCGTGGTTAGATGATGGTTTGCGCCCCCGTGCTGTGACCCGTGATTTAGATTGGGGAATCCCAGTGCCAGTTGATGGTGGCGAGAATAAAGTATTGTATGTTTGGTTTGATGCCCCCATTGGCTATATTTCTTCTGCCAAAGAATGGGCTGCACGTGTGGGTAAAGATTGGGAACCTTATTGGAAAGCCAACGACACCAAATTGGTACATTTTATAGGAAAAGACAACATCGTATTTCACTGTATTATTTTCCCAGCGATGCTTAAAGCCGAAGGTTCATACATTCTGCCCGACAATGTGCCTGCCAACGAATTTTTAAACCTCGAAGGCAATAAAATATCGACCTCAAAAAATTGGGCGGTGTGGCTGCATGCGTATTTAGAAGATTTTCCAAATAAACAAGATGTGTTGCGTTATGCCTTAACGGCGAATGCACCCGAAACAAAAGACAACGATTTTACATGGAAAGATTTTCAGGCACACAACAACAATGAGTTGGTGGCTATCTTCGGAAATTTTATAAACCGTGTGGTGGTATTGACCCATAAATATTATGAAGGAATAGTCCCCAGGCCAAATGAATTTAGCGAAATTGATGAAAATACCTTAGATCAATTGCAACAGTTTCCAATAATTATCGGCAAATCAATTGAACGGTATCGCTTTAGAGAGGCCTCTCAAGAATTGATGAATGTGGCCCGTTTGGGCAACAAATATTTAGCCGATGCCGCACCTTGGAAAGAAATAAAAACCAATCCAGAGCGCGTTAAAACAATTATGTACGTGGCCTTACAAATTGCGGCGGGTTTGGCAGTTTTGTCTGAACCATTTTTACCTTTTACATCTAAAAGGTTAAAAAAAATGTTGTGTCTTAACGAGGAAGTCCTGAATTATCAGGACGACGTGGTTAGCCCTTCAAAGAAAGAGATTGCCATACCGAAACAAGTTCGGCACAAACTATCCCGACTTGTCGGGACTCGCAATAACGTTATGGCTTGGGATGACCTAATAAATGAAGAAACCTTAATTAAACCCGGCCATCAAATAAGCAAACCAGAATTGTTGTTTGCTAAAATAGAAGATACAGAAATCCAGATTCAATTAGATAAGTTGGCAGCCACAAAGCAAGAAAATGAAGCCGAAAGTAAATTTGTAGAACCTCAAAAAGAAGTTGTTTCTTTTGACGATTTTACCAAGTTGGATATCAGAATCGGCACTATTGTAGAAGCCGAAAAAGTGGCTAAAACAAAAAAATTACTCAAACTAAAAGTCGATGTGGGCATGGATGTGCGTACAATTATCAGCGGTATTGCCGAAAGTTTTACGCCTGAAGAGCTCATCGGAAAAAAAGTAACGGTTTTGGTAAATTTAGCCCCCCGCACAATTCGTGGTGTTGAAAGTCAAGGGATGATTTTAATGACAGATACACCAGACGGGAAATTGGCTTTTATTGAACCGGAAAAAGAGGCGGTTGCTAATGGCGTAAAGGTAAGCTAGTTTGCTGTATTCTGTTTTTTAAAATATTAGAACGCAGATGACACAGATTCCTTAAGATGACCGCTGTTAATTTTTTTATAACAACATAGCTATCGGAATTGAACACTGTTTACTGAACACTGCCCACTGTCTTATTCGCCAATTGCCCGCAGGCCGCATCAATATCTTGACCCCGACTGTGGCGCACATTCACAACAATATTATTATCTTCAAGGCATTTTACATAATTGTCGAGCGCTTTTTTAGAAGCTTTCTGAAAAGGCCCGTCATCAATGGCATTGTATTCAATTAGGTTGACCTTAACGGGAATTTTTTTACAAAGATTGACCAAGGCATCCACCGATTTTTGGTCATCGTTAATACCCTGCCACACCACATATTCAAAAGTAATGCGGCGCTTGGTTTTGGCATGCCAATATTGTAAAGATTCCAGTAAATCGGCAATGGGACTCACCTCATTTATGGGCATCATTTTAGAGCGGATGCTGTCAATGGCCGCATGTAATGACACCGCCAGATTGAATTTAACATTGTCATCTGCCAATTTTTTTATCATTTTAGGCAAGCCTACAGTCGATAAAGTGATGCGTTTGGGCGCCATCGCCAAACCTTCGTCCGATGTTATTTTATCTATGGCTGCCAACACATTTTTGTAGTTTAGTAGCGGTTCGCCCATGCCCATAAAGACAATATTAGACAGTTTGCGTTGGTGGTACAATTCACTTTGGCGGTTGATGGCCACCACTTGATCGTAAATTTCATCGGGATTGAGATTCCGCATTTTCTTTAAACGGGCTGTGGCACAAAAATGACAATTTAAACTGCAACCCACCTGACTGGACACACAGGCTGTGGTGCGGTTTTTTGTGGGAATTAAAACAGATTCGACGATTAATCCATCGTGTAATTTTATGGCATTTTTAATGGTGCCGTCGTTGGCGCGTTGTAGCGTATCAACTTTTATATGGTTAATTACAAAGTTGGCTTCTAAAAATTGCCGCAAATCTTTAGATAGATTGGTCATGTCGTCAAAATTATAAACAGCTTTTCCCCACAGCCAGGCGTACACTTGGTTGCCCCTGAAAGCCGGAAAACCTTTGGAAACGAAAAAGGCTCTCAGTTCGGTTTTGCTTAAAGCGCGGATGTCTTGTTTGGTGTTCATTGGATGCAAAAGTAATTTATTTCAAATTATAAAACCTTGTTCTTTGGGCAAGGTAATGTTCTGACGTCTTTGCCTATTTTTTCAGACCTAGTAGGTTTTAAAAACCTACTAGGTCTTACTTCATAATAATTAGATTTTCAATTGCGTCATTCTGCCCCTTTTAGGGGCTTTTCAAAGCCACCTTCTAAGAAGGTGTGATTTTTACTTTAGCACACCTGCCTAAGGTTGGGAAATGTCCGATAGGGCAATGGGAATAAAAAACAAATCACAAATACCAAATTCCAAAAAACAAATTCCAAATTCCAAAAAACAAATACCAAATCATAAAAACCGTTTAACTTTTAACATTTTAACCCGAAACACCGAACACGAATCCTACCTGCGGTGGCAGGCTTGCGTCGGGGTAGTTTATTTGATATATCTGTGCTAATCGTCACAATCAGCGTTCTATTGATAACTACCAAAATAATAAAACATAAAGATTGGTAAAAATAAGGAATTTTAAATTTTAACAAATATTAGTTTGCAAACACTTAACTAGAAATACTATATTTGCATTACTAAAAAAGATTTCAATGACATTAGCTTTATTAAAACGCTTAAAATCCCCCCTCGTTTTATTAATAATTTCTATTTTTATTAGTGGCTGCGCATCACGGCAAGATTTGGTCTATTTTCAAACAGACAACAACGAGATAAACACCACTGTAAAATACGAATTGACTTATAAGCCAGACGACCTGCTCACCATAGCTGTTTCGGCTTTAGATATGGATGCGGTACGGCCGTTTAATTTGTATGTGGCGGAATATAGGGGAGGTGCAAATGGCATTACTTCAACCCCCTCGTTACAAACTTATTTGGTTGATGCTGATGGAAATATAGATTTTCCGGTTATTGGTGCGGTGTCTATTGCCGATTTAACCCGGAAAGAAGCCACCCGTTTGATAACTGACAAATTAAGACCCTATGTTAAAGATCCCATTGTCAATATCCGTTTAATTAATTTTAAAATCAGTGTTTTGGGCGAAGTGAACCGCCCGGGATCTTTTAACATCCCGAATGAACGCGTAACACTCATTGAAGCTTTAGGCCTGGCAGGCGATTTGAATATTCAAGCCAGACGTTTAAATGTTTTGGTGGTGCGCGAAATAGATGGCAAAGTCACCAAAACCTATATCGATTTGCGCTCTAATGCTATTTTTAGTTCGCCGTTTTATTACCTACAGCAGAATGACATGGTTTATGTAGAGCCCAATGGGGCTAAGATAAAATCTTCAAGAATAAACCCTTATACAGGGATAACACTTTCGGCCATTTCTACTTTAATTTCACTATTTGCTATTTTAACCCGATAATCATGAATACAGGTCCACAGAATATATACAATTTTGAAGAAGAAGACACGATTAATTTACGCGAAGAACTCGACAAATATCTGCGTTATTGGAAATGGTTTCTCCTAGGGATTATACTCAGTGTAATTGCTGCCTTGTACTATTTGCGCAAAACCACCCCTCAGTTTGAGAGCACCGCTTCTATCATGATAAAAAATGGTAAAAAAGGAGGCGATATCATGTCAGAAATGAGTGCTTTCCAGGATTTGGGCATTTTAGGCGATGTTAAAAATTCTATCGACAATGAAATGGAAATCTTAAAATCGCGGACTTTAATAGGAGGCCTTATAAAAGATTTAAAACTGAATATCAAATACATCCGTCACGGACATATTAGAACACAAGAATACTATCACAACGCCCCTGTAAAGCTCAATTTTTTAGAAAGCGATTCTGTTTTGTATCAAACCAAAGCCAGTTTAAAACTCACGATTTTAAATAAAACAAGCTATAAATTAGAAGAGGATGAACTGGGCAGTTTGGGAACACACAAGTTTGGTCAAATGATTAAAACCCCTATTGGACGGCTATTATTTGTACCCGAATTTACAGATAAATTACCCAACAGTCCAGAGGTATTTATTGCGATCATACCCATTAAATCTATGACGGTTGGCTATCGTGAAGCTATTAAAATAGCCCCTATAAGCAAAAAATCCAGTGTGATTAGTATCACCTTAAAAGATGCCATTCCGCAACGCGCCCAAGACATTATCAACACTTTGATAAAAAAATACAATCAGGATGCCATAGCCGATAAGAATATGATTTCTAAAAAAACAGCCGAATTTATTGCATCGCGTTTAAAAATAATAAATGGGGAATTGAATGTTGTAGAAAACAATGCTGCTACTTACAAACGTCAGAATAAACTGACAGATATTAAATCGGAAGCCACCCTGTTTTTAGAAAATGTATCGGAGACAAAAAAGAACATACTTTTACAAAATACCCAATTGCGACTGGCCGATTTTATGCTCGACTATTTAAATAAAAATCAGCAAAGTATAGAATTGCTCCCTACCAATCTCGGTTTGGCCGATGTCTCTATCGCCACGCTTATTGCCAAATACAACGAGTTGCTGTTAGAACGCAATAGGATACTTAAAAATTCAAGTTTACAAAATCCGGTTGTGGTTAATCTGGATGCCCAATTACAAAACTTACAGCAAAGTTTAAGTAAGAGTTTAAACAATGTCAAACAAGGGATTGCAATTGCCTTGTCGGATTTAAATGCCCAAGAAAAATTAATTGACGCCAAAATAACCGGCGTTCCCCAACAAGAAAAAGAATACCGTGCCATCGAACGCCAACAACAAATAAAAGAAACACTCTATTTATACCTGTTAAAAAAACGTGAAGAAACAGCTATTAGTTTGGCGGTTACGGCACCCAATGCCAAAATAATTGATGCCGCTTTTACCAATGACATAGCCGTGTCTCCCAAAAAGAAAATCGTGCTTTTGGCAGCGGGGTTAATTGGTTTATTGATTCCCTTTATCATTATTTACATACGCGATTTACTCGACACCAAAGTCCATTCCCGTAAGGATATAGAAAGTCAGATTAATGTGCCTATTTTGGGGGATATTCCTTCAGAAAAATCTAAAGAAAACATTATTATTCGTGGTGATTTACGTTCGAGCAGTGCCGAAGCCTTTAGACTGCTGCGTACCAATTTAGACTTTATGTTGGCTGCAAAAGCGACTCATAATTTGGCCAAAACAATTTTTGTTACCTCAACCATCAGTGGCGAAGGGAAGTCGTTTATCGCTATTAATTTGGCTTCTACTTTGGCCTTATCGGGTAAAAAAGTATTGCTTTTGGGCATGGATTTACGCGCGCCTAAGATTACAAAATATTTAGGCATTACCGATAAAAAAGGCGTTACAAATTATATCACAACACCCCATGTTAAATTAAACGATTTAAAATTTAGAGTTCCTGAATTAGGTGGTTTGGATATTATAGGTTCGGGTGTTATTCCGCCCAATCCAGCCGAATTGTTGCTCAGTCCCCATGTAAAACAGCTGTTTGAGGCGCTTAAAAAAGACTACGACTATGTGGTGGTTGATACATCTCCTGTTAATTTGGTAACAGATACCCTGTTGCTCAATGACTATGCCGATATGTTTGTTTATGTGGTGCGTGCCAATTATTTAGACAAGCGCTTATTGGTTGTACCTGAGACACTTCACAAAGAAAAACGCCTCAATAACATGGCGGTATTGTTAAATGACACAGACCACCAACGGGGTTATGGTTATGGTTATGGTTATGGTTATGGTTATGGTTATGGCAACGACAAAGCTAATAAAAATTGGTGGCAACGTTTTTTTAGTGCGGCCGAAAAGTTTAGTGATAATTTGAGGAAGAAGTAATTTGTATCAGGTATTCAGTGATTAGTTTACAGATTTGAAGATGAGTTGATTTGAGGATTTGTAATTGCAAGCATCAAATGCCAAAAAAACAAATACCAAATACCAAATCTCAAAAGACAAATACCAAATCTCAAATCTCAAATCTCAAATGCCAAAAAAACAAATCGCAAAAACCAACTTTTAACAGATAACCGACACCTTGGTCAAAGTCAAGGTATGTGTCAAAGTCAGTAAACATTCAAAAACCACCTATAAAGCCCCAAAAAGGGGAATTATCCCCCTTAAAAGAAACTGTTAAATATTTGCCTGAGAGGTCAAAAACAGTAACTTTGTTTATTAATCAAAAATCGAGATCCCTCTTAAAAAAAAAGGATTCTGCATATGAAAAAATTTGCCTTAATTGGTGCCGCTGGTTACATTGCTCCCAGACATTTGCGCGCCATAAAAGACACTGGTAATGGCTTAATAGCAGCCTTAGATCCTTTTGATTCTGTGGGTGTTATAGACAGTTATTTCCCCAATGCCGATTTTTTTGTGGAATTCGAACGTTTCGACCGCCATATAGAAAAATTAAAGCGTGAGAAAAATCTCAAACTGGATTATGTAAGCATTTGTACCCCCAATTATTTACACGATGCGCATATCCGTTTTGCTTTGCGCAGTGGCGCCGATGCCATTTGCGAAAAACCATTGGTGCTCAATCCGTGGAACATAGAGGCCCTTAAAACTATTGAGAGAGAGACAGGCAATCAGGTCAATACCATTTTACAATTGCGCTTACACGAAAGTATCATTGCGCTTAAAAAACAAATAGCAACCGGCCCAAAAGACAAAATTTACGATGTCGATTTAACCTATCTAACCTCGCGTGGCCATTGGTATTACACCTCATGGAAAGGGAATGTGTCAAAATCGGGTGGTATTGCCACCAATATTGGGGTGCATTTTTACGACATGTTGGCCTGGGTCTTTGGCCCCCTTCAAAAGAATGTGGTGCATTTACATACCCACGATCGGACGGCAGGGTATTTGGAATTTAAACAAGCCCGGGTGCGCTGGTTTTTATCTATTAATTGCGATTTAATTCCCGACGCCATAAAAGCCAAAGCGCAGAGAACATACCGTTCTATTACCGTTAACGGACAAGAAATTGAATTCAGCGGGGGCTTTTTCGATTTACACACTAAGAGTTACGAAAAAATAATCAAAGGAAATGGTTTCGGTTTAACCGATGCCGAGGCTTCGGTACAATTGGTACACGATATTCGCAATGCAGCGCTTTCGCCTATTAAAGGCGATTACCACCCTTTGGTCAAGTATAAATTGAGTAAACATCCTTTTAAAAACTTTGACAAAGACAAAGACCAAAACTAAGACTAAGACTAAAAAAAAGTAATTATGAGAAACTTTAGAAAATATGATATTTGGATTGATGCTGTGGAAATTACAGATAAAGTTTATTGTGCATTAGATACATTTCCTAAGAAAGAGCTTTACGCTTTAGCGTCTCAAATGTCAAGAGCTGCGGTATCAGTTCCTTCTAATATTGCAGAAGGCGCTAGTAGGTATTCAGAAAAAGATTTTGCGCGATTTTTAGAATACAGTTTAGGATCGTCCTTTGAGCTTGAAACGCAATTAATTATCGCTTTAAGAAGAAATTATATAAAAGAAAGTCAACAAACAATAATTTTAGAAGAACTAATGAGTTTACAAAAACGTATAAGTGGATTGATAAAAAAGATCTTAAAAAAATAAAAGTTATAGTCAAAGTCTTAGTCAAAGTCTTAGTCAAAGTCAAAATGAATGAATAACCAAACTCTTTACCAAAACTTTGACAAAGACCAAAACTATGACTAAGACTAAAATCGAAATCAAAAAAAATGAAATAAGTAGGTCGAACACCCCTCTCAACTTTGTCGGGTGTCTCCTCCGCCAGAGGTCGGACAAGTCAAAGTCTTAGTCAATGTCAAAGTCAATTATATGAACAGCCAACCAACCAATAGAGCGACCCCAAACCTACCTGCGGTAGGCAGGCCCAAACTTACCTGCGGTAGGCAGGCCCAAAACCCGGAACTCGGAATTCGGAACCTGGTATGGTACGCCCTCTACACCAAGCCCCGTTGGGAAAAAAAGGTGTGTAAACTTTTAGAAGCCGCGGGGGTTACTGTTTTCTTGCCTTTAATTCATACTGTCAGACAGTGGAGTGACCGAAAAAAGAAGGTTCAAGTACCTCTTATAAATTCGTATGTTTTTGTAAAACACGAAGAAAAGTATTTAAACAGCTTGTTAAAACACAGTGGTGTTGTGGGGATATTAAAACATTTAAAAAAACCCGCTATTGTACGCGGTTATGAAATAGAAAATTTAAAGATAATATGTCAACATCCCGATGTTATTATAGCTGATGAAATTGTAAATGTCAAAAAAGGAACGCCGGTCCAAATAACCAATGGTGCCATGATGGGTTTGTACGGCGAATGTGTTGCCGTTAAAGGGAAACACCGTGTGTTGGTAGGGATAAAAAATTTGGGATTAGAGTTTGTATTAGATATCCCATTGACGTATATTGAGCCCTTAAAAAAATGAAGTACAATGTCATGTTGAGCCAGCGCTATAATGGGTAAATGTGATTTGATACATTAAAAGATAAATCAAAGCAATTGTCCCCTCCCGCCTAAGGTCGGACAGGCAAGGGGGACAATTGAAAATGGCGAAGTATCAAGAGTGGTAAAAATTTATCAGCTTATTTTGAGTAATCAGAATGTGACTGAGAAGGGCGAAGCCGTGTTAAAACGCTAAAGGCGTTTTTAAGTAAGCAGTGGTCAGTAATCAGTAACAGTGGGCAGCTTGTTAGAAACGAGCTAAAGTTTTAATTTTAATTTTTTTAGTTTTGGGCCTGTCAGCCGAAGGCTGGTTATAAGTTTTAACTATCATCACGGGGCAGCGCGTAAAGAAAATAGAAAAACGTCTTTGCGAATCACGCTTTAGCGTGATGAAGCAATCTTATGAAGGTAGTTACAATGTTTCGTGAGTCTGCCCGTCGTGGCGGGATAACCACGTCGCTACGGCAGCCGAGCTCCTCGTTAAAACGTCTTCGCGAGATCCCGCATAGCGGGAGTGTGGTGGTCTCAAAATGAGAAGTGATCATTCAAAAGATTGCCCGCCCGAATGTACCTTTTCGGTACGGGCAGGCCACGTCGGTCTTTCAGACCTCCTCGCAATGACAGTTTATAGAATTCAGAATTAAAACAACACGAAACACAGAACAGTTGTTAGTAGCAGTGATTAGAAGCTAGAAATCAAAATGATAAATTAGGACGATATAGAACGCGAAACACGGAATAAAAAACCCTGCCGAAAGGCAGTTAACCCAAAACCTATAAGCTGTTATCAGTTCTCTGTTTTCCGTTCTGTAGCTAACAAATAGAAAACAGTCAACCGACAACCAATAACAAACAACTGGTGAAAAGTTATAAAGATTTGGAAATTTACACAACGAGTTTGACGCTTTTTTATAAAACTCATGCCATTTCTTTAAAACTACCTAAGTATGAGTTATATGAATTGGGAAGTCAAATAAGAAGATCAGCTGATTCAGTGGTTTCAAATATAGTTGAAGGATATGGTAGGAAACAATATAAAGCCGACTTCTTAAAATTTTTAACTTATTCGCATGCCAGCAATTTAGAAACAGGGTGTCATTTCGAAAAAATACAACATCTTTATCCTCATTTGGCAGATGAAGTAAAGCCACTTCAAAATGAATACGATATTTTAGGGGCAAAAATCTATAAATTTATACAGTACGTTAAGAAGAATTGGAATAATTTTAAATAAGTTATCTGTTTTTGTTATCTGTTCAATTTTTAACTAATCGCCAACAGACAACCGATAACAGACAACCGATAACCGATAACAGAAAATGAACATCACCATAATAGGCACAGGCTATGTCGGACTCGTCTCCGGCACATGTTTCTCAGAAATGGGCAACAAGGTGACTTGTGTTGATATAGACACAAACAAAATAGACCAACTCAAAAAAGGCATTGTCCCTATTTATGAGCCCGGTTTAGAAGCTATGGTCTTAAAGAACAAGACAAACGGCAATTTGTTTTTTACGACTGATTTTAAAGCCGCTCTCGCAGCTACCGAAATGGTCTTTATAGCCGTGGGAACACCTATGGGGGCAGATGGGGCGGCCGATTTACAATACGTATTGGCGGTAGCCAAAAGTATTGGCGATGTCATGGACAAACACCTGATTGTGGTTGATAAATCAACCGTTCCGGTAGGCACAGCCGATAAGGTTAAGGCGGCCATTCAAAAACAATTAGACAAAAGAGGGAGTGCCTTGACTTTTGATGTGGTGTCGAATCCTGAATTTTTAAAAGAAGGGGCGGCCATAGCCGACTTTATGAAACCCGATCGTGTGGTTATTGGGGCTGAAAGCCCCTATGCCACAGATAAAATAAAACAACTCTACACACCATTTTTAATGAATCACGAGCGTATGATTGTGATGGATATCCGCTCTGCCGAAATGACCAAATACGCCGCCAATGCCATGTTGGCTACCAAAATATCGTTTATGAACGAGGTGGCTAATATTTGTGAGCGTGCGGGTGCCGATGTCAATCAGGTACGCATTGGTATTGGATCTGACAAGCGCATTGGGTACAGCTTTATTTATCCCGGTTCTGGTTATGGGGGATCCTGTTTTCCAAAAGATGTTAAAGCCTTGCAGAAAATGGCGACCGAAAAAGGCTACAAAGCCCAATTGATTACAGCTGTAGAAGATGTAAATGACCGCCAAAAATTGATTATAGCCCATAAAATTATCAAACGCTTTGGCGAAGATTTAAGCGGTAAAACTTTTGCCCTCTGGGGCTTGGCTTTTAAGCCCGAAACAGACGATATGCGCGAAGCCCCAGCTATTGATGTGGTAAAAGCACTCACAAAACGCGGCGCACAGATTAAAGCCTATGATCCTAAAGCGATGACAGAAGCCCAATCTTTTTATTTAAAAGATATTAAAAACATCCAATACTGCGACACCAAAGAAGCCTGCCTGCCCCAAGCCGACGCTTTAATTTTATTAACCGAATGGAAAGCATTCCGTTCGCCCGATTTTACATTTATAAAAAACCAATTAAAAAACCCCATTATTTTTGATGGGCGCAACCAGTATCACAGTTTTGGGTTAAAAGAAAAAGGATTTGAGTATTGGCAGATAGGAAAGAATAGCTCGTTGAAAGATGAATAAAAACATCAAAATTTACATTGCAGGTCATAACGGCATGGTTGGTCGTGCTATTTGGAGACAACTAGTTCAAAATGGCTATACAAATTTAATAGGAAAACCAAGTACAGTATTAGATTTAAGAAATCAAGCAGCGGTAAATCAATTTTTAAAAGAGAGCAAAATTGAAGTTGTGATTGATGCCGCGGCAAGAGTTGGCGGTATATTGGCAAACAAAACCTATCCTTATCAATTTATAATGGAAAACATGCTCATCCAAAATAACTTAATTAATGGGGCTTTTAAAGTGGGCATTAAAAAATTTATTTTTTTAGGCAGTTCTTGTATTTATCCAAAATTAGCCGAGCAACCTATCAGAGAAGAAGCCTTGCTTACTGGTCAGTTGGAATCCACAAATGAATGGTATGCTATTGCTAAAATTTCAGGCGTAAAAGCCTGCGAAGCTATTAGAAATCAATACGGATTAGATTATGTAAGCTTAATGCCTACTAATTTATATGGCATCCATGACAATTTTGACTTAAATACTTCTCATGTCTTACCAGCTATGATACGGAAATTTCATGAAGCAAAAGAAAACAGAGAGTCTGTTGAATTATGGGGAACAGGAACGCCTTTACGTGAGTTTTTATTTGTAGATGATTTGGCAGAAGCCGTGTGTTTTGCATTCGAAAATAAATTAAGTGACTATTTGTACAATGTAGGTTGTGGAGAAGACTTGACAATAAAAGAACTCGCTACAAAAATTCAAAAAGTAGTAGGACATAAAGGAGATATCAAATGGGATGATTCTAAGCCTAATGGCACACCACGAAAATGGTTGAACGTCTCTAAATTAAAAAAAGAAGGATGGCAAGCAAACACAAGTTTAGAAGCAGGGTTAAAATTAACATATAAGTGGTTTTTAGAACACGTGGATACAATTAAGGAAGTGAAAATGTAGTTGTATAGGTTAACTGTTTAACCGTTTAATTGTTTAACTGAAACGTTAGTATATAAATCCAAATAACCGATTAACCTTTGTACAACTGTTTAACTGATTAACTGTTTAATCGTTTAACAGATAATTAAAAACATGAAAAAGAACTTCGTTTAACCGATTCACCAGTTAACCAAATAACCTTTTTTATCTAACTGCTTTTAATTATTTAAAATTTTTAAAACTATAATTTAGTTTATACAATGAAATACCACATCTATTCTTTCGAAAAACTAGAAGTTTATCAATTGGCAAGGAAATTTAAAATCGACATAAAATTGATGAGTCAGTTATTTCCAAAAGAAGAACGATTTGATTTAATCAGTCAGATTAATAGAGCGGCGGCGAGTATAGCAGCAAATTTAGCAGAAGGTTCCGGAAGGTCTTCTAATTTTGACCAAGCACATTTTACTAATATGTCTTATTCAACGGGTCTGGAAACGATTGATCATCTAAATACAGCCTTAGACATGAAGTATATAAACGAAGAAAGATATACTGAAATTAGAATACAATTGGATACGATATTAAATAAACTCAATGCACTTTATAAATATCAAATTAAGAATAAAGAAACCTTAAAAAAAAAAGGTTTAACTGTTTAGTTGTTTAATCGTTTAACTGAAACATTATTATATAAACACGTTTAACCGATTAACCAAATAACCGATTAACCTTTGTATAGCCGCTTAATTGTTTAACTTAAATATTACTATATAAATTCAATTAACCGTTTAAGCGATTCAACGATTAACCTTTGTAGAGCTAAAGTCGTAAAGAGGTATAAACTAAAAGTAAAATTAGCATTCTTCTGAAATCCACTATATTTGTATTCTAAAGGCTTATATTACATATATAAACACAATTGCTATTTCATGAACACAATAGAACTTAAACAAAACTTTCACCTTCTCATCGACAGCATTGAAAATGAGAAACTTCTAATTAACTTTTACAATTTAATAAAAAAAAGATCTTCTACTAAAGAAGGACAGTTGTGGAATAAACTAACCAATCAAGAGCAAGAAGAACTTTTACTTTCGTTGGAGGAAAGCAAAAATATCGAAAATTTGGTGAGTCATAATGAAATGAAAAAGAAATATGAAAAATGGCTTTAGAAGTGCGCTGGTCAAAGCGTGCAGACAAAAAATTTGATAAAATAATTGCGTATTTATTAGTGAAACTCTATTTTTAAAATCCGCAATAAGGGGATTATTATAAATAGTAAGTTGAACTAATCCCGCAAGGCGGGATAGGAGTTAATACCTTTTTTTAGTCGAATGCCTGCCTGTCGGCTGACAGGGAATGAGCAGGTTACAGAAGCATTTGTTAAAAAAGTATATGATTTCATAGATACTCTTTCTAATTTTCCTGAAATTGGGACAATTGAAAATAAACAAAAAGCAATACGAGGGTTTTCGATCATTAAGCAAATAAGTATCTTTTATCACATCGATAGCCACCAAATTATTATTTTAGATTTCTTTGATAATCGCCAATCCCCAAAAAAGAAAAGATTTTAATCCGTAATCAGTATTTAACCCAATATGCGTTTAACCGATTAACCAATGATTGTTTAACTGTTTAATCGTTTAAGCGATTCACCAAATAACCAAATACTTGTTTAACCAAAACATTATTATATAAACACATTTAACCGATTAACCAAATAACCGATTAAACCTTTGTACAGCCGCTTAACTGTTTACTCGTCTAACTGAAACATAATTATATAAACACGATTAACCATTTAACCGATTAAGCGATTAAACCTTTGTACAGCCAATTTACCTTTTAGAAAACAACATGAACACAAACCAAAAAACAGCCTTAATAACCGGAGTCACAGGCCAAGATGGCGCTTATTTAGCAGAATTTTTATTAAAAAAGGATTATAAAGTCCACGGTTTAAAACGCCGTTCTTCAAGTTTTAATACAGATAGGATAGACCATTTATATCAAGACCCACATATAGATAATCGCAATTTTGTATTGCATTATGGCGATATGACCGATAGCACCAATTTAATAAGAATCATCCAAGAAATACAGCCCGACGAAATTTATAATTTGGCCGCTATGAGTCATGTGCATGTTAGTTTTGATATGCCAGAATATACCGCCAATGCAGATGGCTTAGGAACCTTAAGGCTGTTAGAAGCTATTAGAATTTTAGGTTTAGAGAAAAAGACCAGAATTTACCAAGCTTCAACTTCAGAGTTGTACGGAAAGGTACAAGAGGTTCCTCAAACAGAAAAAACACCTTTTTATCCAAGAAGCCCTTATGCGGTGGCTAAAATGTATGCCTATTGGATTACAGTTAATTATAGAGAAGCATACAAACTATATGCTTGCAATGGTATTTTATTTAATCACGAATCACCTATTAGAGGCGAAACTTTTGTAACGAGAAAAATAACCAGAGCTGTTTCTAAAATTGCTTTGGGTATGCAAGACAAATTCTATTTAGGAAATCTTGATGCTAAACGCGATTGGGGTCACGCCAAAGATTATATAAGAATGATGTGGATGATACTACAAGCAGGTGCACCAGAAGATTGGGTTATTGCTACAGGAAAAACCACAACGGTAAGAGACTTTGTAAAACTAGCCTTTGCAGAAATAGGGGTAACCTTAGTATTTAAAGGAACAGATAAAGAAGAAAAAGCTTACGTAGCAACGAGTACCAACCCAAATTACAAGTTAGAGATTGGCAAAGAAGTCTTAGCGATAGATCCACGTTATTTTAGACCTACTGAAGTTGAATTACTAATTGGTGACGCTACAAAGGCCAAAGAAAAATTAGGTTGGGTGCCCGAAATTAAACTCCCAGAATTGGTAAAGGACATGATGCAAAGCGATTTAAAGTTGATGCAAAAAGACCAATACCTCAAAGATGGTAACTATACTGTTAAAAACTACTTTGAGTAATTGTTCAATTGGAATTAAAAAATTATAAATAGTTTTGATATAAAAAGATAAGTAATGATATATAATAATTTAAATTTTAATGATAAAACAATTCTTATAACAGGCGGAGCTGGTTTTATTGGCTCTAATTTAGCATTTTACTTTCAGGAAAATTTTCCTAAATCCAAGGTGGTAATATTTGATAGTTTTAGAAATGGACAGAGATTTAGTAATAATAATTTGAAAAGTTTTGGGCATTATAAAAATCTAATTGGGTTTAGAGGTAATATTATATGTGGAAATCTTAATTCAATAGAAGATTTAAGAAAGCTTGAGTCCTATAAATTTGACTATATATTTCATGAAGCTGCAATTTCAGATACAAGAGTTTATGATCAAGAAATTATAATGAGGACAAATGTTAATAGTTTCTATTTTATATTAGAAATTGCTAAAAAAAATAAATCAGTTCTAGTATATGCTAGTTCAGCTGCAACCTATGGATCTATGCTTTCCCCTCAAAAAGAGGGAAAAGAATTACCAGAAAACCCTTATGGTTTTAGCAAATATGCCATGGATCAGATAGCACATAAGTATTTTAATCAATATCCTGAATTGAAAATTGTTGGATTAAGATATTTTAATGTTTACGGAGCTAGAGAAATTTATAAAGACAAAACAGCTTCTACAATAGTTCAATTTGGTCTTCAAATTTTATCAGGAAAAGCACCAAGATTATTTGAAGGAAGCAATAAAATATTTAGAGATTTTGTTTATATAAAAGATGTAATTCAAGCTAATATTAAGGCTTGTTTGGCTAAAAAATGTGGCGTATATAATGTTGGCACAGGTAAAGCTAGGAGTTTTCAAGATATAGCAGATATTTTACAAAATGAATTTGGTACTCAATTAGGAACTGAATATTTTCCAAATCCAGTGAAGGGCTACCAGTATCATACTCAAGCAGATATTTCAGAATCTAAAATATTTTTAGGATATGAGCCAAATTGGAGCCTTGAACAAGGCGTAAAAGACTACGCAACTGAGATAAAAAGAATTTATATTGAAGAAATAAAAGATGGAGAGGTTATTAAATAAGAGTCCTAATATACTTGTTGTAGGAGACTTAATGATAGATCATTATCTCTGGGGAAAATGTGAGAAAATATCACCTGAAGCACCTGTTCAGATTGTTGAAATAGAAAAAGAAACTAAGACACTTGGAGGCGCTGGTAATGTAATAAATAATCTTATTGCTCTAGGTGCACGTGTTGACGTAATAAGTGTGATAGGAGATGATTTAGTGGCATTAGAAATGAAAGAAATGCTTTCAAACATTGGAGTAAATATTAATCAACTAATAACTCAAAAAAAAAGAATAACAACAAAGAAAACGCGTATTATAGCTTTTAAACAACAGGTAATAAGGTTTGATAAAGAGACGAAGGTTGATATTGATTATAACACAGAAAAAAAGGTTATTAAAAAATTTAAAGAAAATTTACTTAAGTATGATTTAATTTTGTTTTCTGATTATGGTAAAGGTTTATTTACAAAAAAATTAACACAAGAATTAATAAAAGCTGCAAATTTAAATAATATAAAAATATTAGTTGATCCAAAAGGAGCGGATTACAGAAAATATAAAGGTGCTTTTTTGTTGACACCAAATAAAAAAGAAGCTATAGAGGCTACAAAGCTTGAGTTTTCAAATAATGCTTCATTAAGTGAAGTAATTCTTAAGTTAAAAGAAATATGTAATTTAGAGGTATCACTGATTACTCTTAGTGAAGGCGGAATCGCTGTATATGATTATAAGTTAGTAATTTATCCTACAGTGGCTAGAGAAGTATATGATGTAACTGGTGCAGGTGATACGGTTTTAGCGTCACTTGGTTTTAGTATTGCTTGTGAATATAATGTTCATGACGCTGTTCAATTTGCAAATTTAGCTGCGGGAGTAGTAGTCGGTAAAATTGGTAGTGCTGTTGCCACATTAAAAGAAATTATAAATTACGAAGCTTCTTTTCAAAATAAAGCGTTAGCCAAGTCAAAAGTTAAAACTTTTCAAGAAATAGAGGATATAGTTAAAAAATTAAAATCTATTGGTAAAAAAATTGTATTCACTAATGGATGTTTCGATATCCTTCACGTGGGGCACATAAAGTTATTAGAGGAAGCCAAAGACTTTGGAGATATATTGATAATAGGGTTAAATTCTGATCATAGTATAAAAAGGATTAAAGGGCAGGATAGACCTATTAATAATGAGGTAGATAGAGCACATATTCTAACCACAATTGAATATATCGATTATGTGGTTATTTTTGAGGATGATACGCCTTATAGTCTTATTAAGATTATTAAACCAAATATTTTGGTTAAAGGGAAGGATTATGAAGGGCAAGAAGTTATTGGACAGGACATTGCAGATGAATTAAGATTGATTAATATAGTTGAAGGGAAAAGTACATCAAACATAATTAAAAAAGTTAAATGCCAAAATTAAAAGCTGTTTTTCTTGACAGAGACGGTGTTATAAATGTTGAAAAAGAGTATTTATATAAAATAAACGATTTAATATTTATTGATGGAGCTTTTGAGGCTTTACGTTATCTTCAAAAAAAAAAATATTTACTTTTTATAATTACAAATCAATCTGGTATTGGAAGGAGGTATTATACAATTCAAGATTTTGAAAATTTGACAAAGGAAATGTTTAAAATTTTAAACAGAGAAGGTGTTAATATAAATACTCTAGAATTTTGTCCTCATAAACCTGAAGATAATTGTAATTGTAGAAAGCCAAAAACGGGTATGATTGAAAAAATATTAATGGATTATGATATAGATTTAGGAAAATCTTGGTTAATTGGAGATAAAGATATTGATATTGAGACCGCAACTAATATAGGTATTAATAATACTGTTCAAGTTTTAAGCGGTCACACTTTTGATGAAAATAAATCTAAAGCCAAATATATAATTAAATCCATTGAAAGTATAAAAGAAGTAATAACATGAAAAACATAATTGCAAACGAATTAAATACGCATCTTGAAACTATTAAGTCTGTAATAAACTTAATGCAAGATGATTTAGAAAAAGCTTCCCTTATTGCAGTAGAAACTTTAAAAAACGGTCACAAAATCTTATTTTGTGGAAATGGCGGAAGTGCGGCTGATGCGCAGCATATTGCCGCAGAGTTAGTGGGTAGGTATAAAACTGAAAGAAAAGGGCTTGCGGGTATCGCATTAACTACTGATACCAGTATTATTACAGCAATTGGTAACGATTATGGTTATGATAAAATTTTTGAAAGACAAATAGAATCTTTAGCAAATAAAGGAGATTTGTTAATTGGTATTAGTACAAGTGGCAATAGTAAAAATATATTAAATGCCTTGAATTTAGCAAAGCAATTAGGATGTCGTACAATTGGATTTAGTGGCAATAATGGAGGTGACATGACTAAATATTGCGATTTAAATCTCATAGTGCCATCCGACAATACTCCTAGAATTCAAGAAATGCATATTTTATTTGGCCATATCATTTGTCAAATTATTGATAACAAATTAACAGCTGATATTTTATAATGTTTAATATTTGGTTATTAGGGGGTTTTGGAAATGTTCTTTTTCAGATTTTAACAGGTAGAATACTTAAGAAAGAAGGATTAGATGTTGTTTATATAAACAATCTAACAGAAAAAAATTGTATAACAAAATTTATTGGTTGGACCATACATCAACCTTTATATTTAGACTTGCTAAAAAATGAAAGATTAATTAGCAAGAATCTTTTTAAGAGCTCTTTAATTATTTTAATTGCTGCAATAAGTAAATTTTTTAATAGTAAGTTTAAATTTGCAAACTTTTATAGTGATAGTGTACGATTTAAAAGGCCTTATTCTGAAAATATTTTTGGATATTTTCAAGAAAAATATTTTTTAAATACATATAAAAGAGAAGTTTTAGAATTAGGGCAAGAACTAAGAAAATTATATGGTACAAATACTGAAAATATTATTGTTCACTACAGAAAAGGAGATTCGGGCTGGGCTAAAAGTAGTTCAGAATATTATAACAAAGTTAGAGACTTAATTAGAGATGAACCTTCAAAAGTATTTATTGTAACAGATAGCCCAAAAGAGGCAGATTTTTTTTTTTTAAACTTAGATAATATTCAAATATTAAACTCTAAAAATGCATTAGATGATTTTAAGATATTGCTTTCAGCAAAGAAGTTGTATTGTGCACCAAGTACTTTTTCTTGGTGGGCGGCACATGCGTTAGATATAAACGCAAAAATTATAATGCCAAATTTTCTTGAAGCTTATTTGGGAATATTTGTTAATAAAAATAATATACAAATTATTAAGAGTTAAACGATATAATGTTACAATTAAATAAAGATGATGAAGTTGTTGTTTTTAGGAGTGCACAGATTGGAGATTTTCTTGTGGTACTTCCTTTTATAAATTATCTTTTAAATACTATTTGCATTCCTGAAAATAAAATTCATTTTGTAATAGTTAATAAAACTAAATTTAATCCATTAAAATTTGTTTTTAATAAAGATTCATTTTTAGTTAATAACTCTAAGGTGTTAAATCCAAATAATATTTTGAAAGACGTATTAAGATTAAGAGATTATTTTAATAAAAAATCATTTACTAAAATCATTTATCTATCGTTTGCTAATGAATCATTTTTATCAAAAGTTAAAAAATTAATAGCAATTAAAAGCATTTGTGGGTTTAATAAAAAAGTATATGGTATTTTATTAAAGAATAAAACTAATTATGTTAAATCACAATATTTATCTTATTTCGAGAAACTAGGTTTATATAATTATAATAGCTATTTAAACTTTGGTATTGATAAATTAATACAACTTGACACTTTAGAAGTGAAATCCATTAAAAGTATAAAGATTGATAGTAATAAAAAGAATATAGCTTTATATATTAATTCCAAACTAAAAATGAAAGTTTGGGATAGAAAGGAATACTTTAAGGTTATAGATTATTTATATAAAAATTATGAGGTTAATATTTTTTTAATTGGAGGAAAAGAAGATTTTGATTATAACGAGAAATTTATAAATGATTTTAAATTTGAAGACATTATGAATTTGGCTGGAAATTTAACCATTAGAGAATCTTTCTATTTTTTTGAAAAAATTGATTTATTGATATCAAATGATGGTGCTCCTATACATATGGCTGCTTATAGTAATTGTGCTATTCTTGGAATTTACACCTATAAAGAAGAAGTAGGGTCTTGGGAACCCTTTAAATCTAAAAGATTTATTACTGTAAGAAAAGACGTTTCTTGTAAGCATTGTTTTTTAGAAAAATGCGATAATGTTATTTGTTTAAAAGCATTAACATTTTTTAATATTAAACATTATATAAATCAATTATTAATGTCAAAAGAATGTAGAAACAGTGTAATAGTTTATTAATTATATAGTGAGTTTATTTAAATCATCCATATTAGTATCAGCTTTATCCCTGTTAATAAGTATCATAAGTTTCGGCAATCAGGTTGTTATTGCAAATTTTTTTGGAGCGGGGAATGACATGGACATCTACCTTTTGGCATCAAGCATACCAATTATGATAGGTGGCTTAATCTCATCTGCTTTAAGCTATTCGTTAATTCCCCATATAATTGCTAAAGAAATAAGTTTGGGTAGCAATTTTAAGAGTTATTTTAGTCAGTTTTTTAAGGTAAATGTTGTTCTTTTATTTCTTAGTACATTATTATTGGGGCTGGTATTTTATTTTTTAATGCCTTTAATATACACCTCTTTAAGTAAAGAGGGTATAATAAAAGCTAGATTAATTGGTATAATATCGTGGATTAATTTTTTTGTTTCTACAAGTTTTTCAATTCTTATATGTTTGTTAAATGCGAAAAAAAGATTTTTGATTCCTTTGTTGTTAAGTATGCTGCCTTTTGTGATGTCTTTATTATTTACAATAGTATTTTATAAATATTTTGGAATAGTAGTTATTGCTATTGGATTAACTTTTGGGACTACTATGGCTTTATCTATTGGTATTTATAAAACAAAAAAAGACATTGATCTTAAATTCTACTACCATAAAGTTTATAATTCTGAGATTGTCAAGTTTATTAAGTACCTGCGCTTTCCAATTTTGGCCATGCTTAGTTTTTCTATTTACCAAAGCATAGATGCCTTTTGGGCTACAAAATTAGGAACTTCAGCTTTATCCTATTTAGGGTATTCTCAAAGAATTTTAATAGCAATGGGGTCTCTTGTAATTGTCGGCCCCTCAATTGTATTAATACCTCGATTAACTGAAGCTATTCAAGAAAAGAGAGAATTAGATTATTATAAAGATACAAGTCTGGTAATTAAATTGGTTTTAGCGCTTACTTCTGTTTTTGCTGTGGTAGTTGGTGTTTTATCTAAACCAATTGTTAAAATTTTGTTAGAAAGAGGCTCATTTAACAATATTGCTACTGATGGCGTAAGTCATATATTGCCTTTTATGTTAACAGGTATGGTTTTTATGCTTTCTGTAGTAGTTTCTTTTAGAGCCTTATTTGTAAGAGAAATGGGTTTTAGTGTTGCAATCATTGGAATATATACAGTTATGTTATATTTTGGATTGAGTGGTGTTTTATCATCTTTGTTTAACATTGAAGGTATTGGTACAGCTTATATAATAACTTGGGTAATTATATTCTTTATAACACTTAAAAAATTGTTTTTAAAACAAAAAAATATTTTTTTCAATTCTGAACTTTTTTCCTTTTTTTGGAAGCAAATAATTAGTTTAGTAGTGGTGTTTTTAACAACTTATTACCTAAGTTATATTTTTAATGATTCTCTTAAAAGTGATCAATTTTATAAAGTGGTGCTCTCAACATTTACAATTGCTTTTTTATCATTCTCATCATATTTTCTTCTATCAATTGTGATTTTAAAAATAAAAGAAATAGATTATTTCTTTAGAAAGATTTTGGAACTAAAATTTAATAAAAATGATGCTTAAATTATTTTTGTTGTTTATTTTTTCGCTTTATGTTTTAATTACTGGAATTAAAATTCTCAAACAGAATATTTTATTTGGGGGCACTTATTTTTTTTTATATTTATATTCAATTTTTGCTCAAATAGGATATGGTTTTTTCCCTGAAATATCAGAATTTGTAAAAGCCTATTTTGGTAAAGAATATGTTTATAATTTTTATTGGTTTAATTTTCTATCCTTTATCACATTTTACTTTTTATTTAAAATAAGATTCCCACTTTTAAAAAAGAAGAAGCCTTACAAAATCGTCAAAAGTTATCGGTTGTCAAATTTTATGTTATATATCTTTATTATTGTTACAATATTTATATATGAACTTTTTTATTTAATTACGAACTATAATTCAATTGCATATGGAAATGCAAGTGACTCAGAATTTTTAAATTCTAGTGACTCAATGTATTTTGTTTTTTCAGTAATTTTCAAATTTATGGCTGCATTAAATATAATATTATATTCTCAATGGCGATTAAAAGGAGAGTTTAATGGACTTACTTTTTTAAAAAAAAAACAAATTTTATTTGCATTTTTAATGTATTTCTTTCTTTTTATTTTTATAGCTTTTAAAATAGGAAGCAGGACAGATATTTTAGCATTATTTTTAGGAATTTTATCGTTTGAATATTTATTGGGTATTAATAAAATAAAATTAACAAAGATGTTTTTATCTCTTTTAGCTGTTGGAAGCTTCCTGTATTTTATTCAGAATAATAGGGTGAATGAAGAAACAAAAACATTAACTGCAACTATTTTATTAAATGATTACTATCCTCCAGCACATATGCTTTATACCTCTATGGGATTGGATTATATAAAACCTTTTGAAGTTTTAAAATCTAATATTTCAAATACATTTGTAAAGATAAATTACCCCTACTTACAACAACCTATAACTGAATTAATAAATTCAGGAGTTGCCAATAGAAGCCAAGGGTATGCTTTTTATTTATTTACAGAAGGTTTTGTTTTTATGGGTTATTTCGGATTTATTTACAATGCCTTTATGCTGTACTTAGGGCTGTCTATTTGGTATAGGATACAGAATAGCACAAATAAATTTTATAATATCATTATTATTTCTACAATGTGTACACAATTTGCTAATATTGCTAGAACACAAAGCTCTTATTTTTATAAAGATATATATATGTTTTTTTTACCAATTTTAATATTAATCTATTTTTCTTCTGGACTTAGACCAAGGTTTAGTAAAAATATTAGACACTAAATAAATAACAATAATTATATAAACACAAAATATGTATTCATTTCTTACCCCCTATAAAACGGATAATTTAATACGCATTGGCTCTATAAACGATGGGGGATACGTTATAACAAAAGATATTATTAATAATGTTAATCAAGTTTTGTCTTGGGGTATTTATTATAATTGGGATTTTGAAAGCGATTTGTTAAAAGAGGGGCAAATAAAACAAATGATTTTGGCAGATCCATTTACACCAATAGCTTCATTAAAATCTATGATAAACTTAAGACATAGATTTAAAAGTAATATAGGTATTGTTCAAAACAATTTACCTGAAACCCAAAGTAAAAGAAGATACATTATTTTCTTAAAAAAAATTAAATTATATATTGTTAAGTATATTACTTTCCACTTTTTTTTATTTTTTAAAAGGCGGATAGTTGAGTTTGTGTCCCTAGGCTTAGAGTCTTATAATTCTAAAGAAATGAGAACATTAGAGTTTTTCATTCAGAAATTAAAAGATGCTAATAATTTATTAATAAAAATGGATATTGAAGGGAGTGAATATAATGTGGATTTTTCAAATAAAATATTTAAAAATGTACAATGTTTATTAATAGAGTTTCATAATATAGATGATAACTATGATAGGCTTAAAGAAATAATAAACGAATTGCAAAATAATAACCTGTATATTTATCATATTCATTTAAACAATTCTAGTTTAAGAATAAAAGGGTCTCAATTTTCCAAGGCCGTAGAACTAAGCTTTCAGCAGAGAAAATATTTTGGCAAATCCCTAGAAAAAGTATCATGTACATATCCTTTAGATAAAATAGATAGTCCTTGTGATCCAAATAAAGATGACTATACTTTATTTTTTGAATAAATTAAAATTATTTTTAAATAAGATATATACTTTAGTTGAAAGCTAAAATTTTAATGAACAGATAAAAGTTAAAGAATTTCATGAAAATAAAAAATATTTGTTGTATTGGTGCTGGTTATGTGGGAGGTCCAACTATGGCTGTAATAGCAGAGAATTGTCCACATATTAAAGTTACTGTTGTTGATTTAAATGCACAACGTATTAAAGACTGGAATGATGAGGATCTTTCTAATTTACCAATTTATGAACCAGATTTGGCAGGTGTGGTTAAAATAGCACGTGGCCGAAACTTATTTTTTTCTACTGATGTAGAAAAGGCAATTCACGAAGCTGAAATGATTTTCATTTCAGTAAATACACCTACAAAAACGTATGGTGTTGGGAAGGGCATGGCAGCTGATTTAAAATTTATAGAGTTGTGTGCACGGCAAATAGCTGATGTGTCTAAAACAGACAAAATTGTTGTTGAAAAATCTACGCTGCCCGTTCGTACTGCCCAGACCATAAATACTATTTTAACTTCAAAACAAAATGGAGTAAAATTTCAAGTACTTTCTAATCCAGAATTTCTTGCAGAAGGCTCTGCAATAGCTGATTTATATAATCCTGATAGAGTTTTAATTGGTGGAGGTGATTCAAAAGATGATCAACTAGCTGTTCAAGCGTTATTCGAAATTTATAATAATTGGGTTGCAAAGGATAAAATTATTACAACTAATTTATGGTCATCTGAATTATCAAAACTAACAGCTAATGCGTTCTTGGCTCAACGAATTTCTTCAATAAATTCATTTTCAGCCTTATGTGAAAAAACAGGTTCCGATATTGATGAAATTGCGCAGGCAGTTGGTGCAGATAGCAGAATAGGTTCTAAATTTTTAAAATCTTCTGTAGGATTTGGAGGTTCTTGCTTTCAAAAAGATATTTTAAACCTAGTGTATCTATGTCGTCAGTTTAATTTACCTGAAGTTGCCGATTATTGGGAACAAGTTATAAAAATAAATGATTATCAAAAGAATAGGTTTGTTAAAAATATAATTTATAGTTTGTTTAATACAGTATCAGGTAAAAAAATAGCAATTTTAGGATGGGCATTTAAAAAAGATACTAATGATACCAGAGAATCACCAGCCATTTATGTTACTGACCAGTTGCTGCAAGATAAGGCAGAAATTCACATATTCGATCCAAAGGTTTGCGCCAAACAAATCTATTCTGATTTAGAGGATATTCAAATTCAAAGAAAGAATATT
This sequence comes from Flavobacteriaceae bacterium, assembly GCA_021647405.1. Taxonomy (GTDB): domain Bacteria; phylum Bacteroidota; class Bacteroidia; order Flavobacteriales; family Flavobacteriaceae; genus CG1-02-35-72. Next base: position 48,969 of record JAKIUU010000002.1, on the reverse strand, counting down.
TATTCAGGAGGATTGCAAGTTCTTAGTATTAATGCGATTAGAAAAATGGTAAAAGTTCATAACAACCCATACAATGCCTTAAAGGATTCTCACGCAGTTTGTATACTTACCGAATGGGAGGAATTTAAAACATATGATTGGAAAAAAGTTTATAAGAATATGTTGAAACCCGCTTTTTTATTTGATGGAAGGGGTGTTTTACTTAAAGAGGCGATTAATGAAATTGGGTTTAATTTTTATTCAATAGGTAAATAATTTAAAAATATAATAAATGAAAAGAATATTAGTTACGGGAGGTGCTGGTTTTATCGGGTCTCATCTTTGTGAGAGATTATTAAAAGAGGGAAATGAAGTAATTTGTTTAGATAATTATTTCACAGGAAGCAAGCAAAATATTTTGCACCTGATAGATAATCCTTATTTTGAGTTGGTACGTCATGATGTTACGGAACCTTATTTTGCCGAAGTAGATAAAATTTACAATTTAGCTTGTCCAGCTTCTCCAATTCATTATCAATTCAACCCAATAAAAACAATAAAAACCTCTGTAATGGGAGCTATTAACATGTTAGGTCTTGCAAAAAGAGTTAATGCTAAAATATTACAAGCTTCAACAAGTGAGGTTTACGGAGATCCTTTAATACACCCTCAAATTGAATCATATTGGGGCAATGTTAATCCAATTGGTATTCGCTCTTGTTATGACGAGGGAAAACGTTGTGCAGAAACTTTATTTATGGATTATCATAGCCAAAATAATGTAAATATTAAAATTATTAGAATTTTCAACACTTATGGTCCAAATATGAACCCAAATGACGGAAGAGTGGTGTCAAATTTTATAATGCAAGCATTAAAAGGTGAGGACATTACTATTTTTGGAGATGGAAAACAAACACGCAGTTTTCAATATGTAGATGATTTGGTAGAAGGAATGACTCGAATGATGAAAACAAAAAAAGATTTTATTGGCCCAGTAAATATTGGGAACCCAATTGAATTTTCAATGCTTGAATTAGCGGAGAATATTTTAAATATAACGGGATCTAAATCTAAATTAATTTTTAATCCTTTACCTCAAGATGATCCAAAACAAAGACAGCCCGATATTTCATTAGCATATAATAAATTAGATTCATGGAAGCCAGTAGTGGAATTACATGAGGGATTAACAAAAACAATAAAATATTTTAATGGTTTAACAAATATAAGATAGCCATTAAAATTTATTAAAAAATTAGATAATTATGAAAATCTGGATTATAAATCCCTACGGAAATCTTCCTAGTGAAAGTTGGAGACCTCACAGGTCTTACATGGCATCTGAAGCTTTTTCAAAAAAAGGTCACACTGTAACGTACTGGATTTCAAATTTTGATCATCGTTCTAAATTTGTTAGAGGTTCACAGGATTCTTGTATAAAGGGTGTAAATGTTAAAATTTTAGAGTCTTCAAAATATTCAAATCACATTTCAATAGATCGCATAAAATTTGAGATTAACTTTATAAAAAAATTTCTAAAAATTGGGAGTAGGGAAAGTGATAAACCAGATTTAATAATCATTGGAGAACCATCGCTTTTTGTGTCATATAATTTTGTAAAATTCACTAAGAAATATAGCATTCCATTTATAATAGATATGGTAGATATATGGCCTGAATTATTTAAAATTTCGTTGCCTAGTTTTTTTAAAAGATTTGACAAAATTATATTTTCTCCTTTTTATTTAAAAAGAGCGAGGTTTTTAAAAAGGGCTTCGGCAATTATATCTGTTTCAAAAGCGTATTTAGAAATAGCCAAAAAAAGTAATAAATCTAATTTTTATAAAATTTTGTATTGGGGGGTAGAATTAAATTCTTTTAAAAGGGTTAATAGTAACGATTTAGGATTTCTTAAATCTAATAGTGAATTATGGATTATATATGCCGGGACACTTGGAGATAATTATGACACTAAAACTTTAATTAAATTAGGTGAGATGGTTGAAAATTCATCAAAAGAATATAAACTTTTTATTGCTGGAGATGGTAATTTAAAGGAATTTGTTATTAATTTAATTTCTGAAAAACAGCTTAAAAAAACAATATATTTAGGAAGATTAAAGCCTGAAGAATTAGTGGGGTTTTATAAAAATTGTGACATAGCTTTATCAACCTATTCGAAAGATTCTACAGTTTCAATGCCTATAAAAGCTTTTGATTATTTTGCCGCAGGGCTTCCAGTTTTAAATTCACTCGGTTTGGATCTGGGAGGAATGATAGAAAAATATAAAATCGGACTTAATTACACAGCAGGTGATCATAATGATTTATTTAAAAAACTTGAATTGTTGTCTAATAACCATAAGATGTTAGCTGAAATGAAAAATAATAACTTAGAATTGGCTAAAAACTTTGATGAAAAAGCAATATATAAGGAATATGTTGAATTCTGTGAGGAAGTATTATTTAAAATTATTAGTGTCCGATAAAAAAAGTAGCAAATAATGCTACTTTTTTCGTATAGTTGAATTAATCTCTAACCAAAAATTCAACTATGGGTAAAAGTAACACTTTTTTCGGACAGCCGATATTCAGTCAAATGGTAGGTTTGCTTAATAAAAGCAAGATACGTAATAGAACATTAGCACATCAATCAGATTATTACTGCAAGCGATTTTCAACCTTTCAGCATCTAATAACAATGTTATATGGCGTTACCTCAGGATGCAACTCATTGCGTGAACTATGCGGTGGGATTGTGAGTTATGGAGATAAAATTACACATTGCAAATTTTCTTATTCTCCTAAAAGAAGCACTATCTCTGATGCCAACAAGCGGAGGAAATATATTGTATTTGAAGATATTTATGATGATTTAGTAAAGGAGTATTTACCTGATTTATCGGACAGCCACAAGCAATTAGTTATCGATAAAAAGGTTTATGCGATAGATTCAACTACGATAGCTCTTTTTCAGCCTATTTTTGAATGTGTAGGGCGTCTCCCTAATAATGGGAAACGAAAAGGAGGTATCAAAAGCCATCAAAAATTAGATATGCAAGCAGGCATACCCGTAAAAGTATATCATAGTCATGCACGTGAACACGATTCGTTGTTTATACAAAAAGAAGGTGTAATGAAAAAGGGAGAAGTAGCCTTGTTTGATAAAGCATACAATAATTACGCTTTATTTGATAAATGGAATAAAGATGAAATCTACTTTGTTACGCGATTAAAAAACAACGCCAAAGAAACATTACTAGAAGAGTACGACCTTCCAGAGGCAACACCAAATGAAGTTTTAAGGGATGCCAAAATAGCTTTACAGTACAAGGACAAACAAGGACAGGAGAAACAAGTTGAATTGCGGTTAGTCTCTTTCTATCATAAAGAAAAGAATAAGGTGTATTACTTTCTTACCAACCTCTTTGATTTACCAGCAGCACAAATAGCGATGCTTTACAAAAAGCGTTGGGAGATTGAATTACTTTTCAAAAAGATAAAACAAAACTTCCCACTACAATACTTCTATGGAGATAATAAGAATGCTATACAGATACAGATTTGGTGTACACTTATAGCTTTGCTACTGATTACCATTATGAAGAAGCAATTAACTAAATCTTGGAGCTTCTCTAACTTGGTAAGTTTAATGCAAAAACACCTTTTTACCTACGTGAAATTTACCGACTTTTTCAACAATATAGACTCCTTTACAAAGGAGTTTGTCAAAAATAAAGGAAATCCAGCAGAATTTCAACAAAAAATACAATTTCAGTAAGCGCAAATAAAGGGAGCTTACTTTTCTAAAAGTATAGATTCATCAATGTTTTAAGCTCATACAAACCTTTTTTTATCTATATTTGAGTTTTATCGGACAACAGTAATTTAAAATAAAAAGTGTATGATAACATATAGGTTAGCCAAAACAACTGACGCCCTAGCATTAGCAAAGGTTCATAAAATGTGTGCAGAGAGTCAAAAGGATGGATTTTTTTATAAATTAGGAATTTTATTTATATGGAGATATTATAAAATTGTAATTTCAAATAGGAATAGTATTATACTTTTGGCTGAGGATGAGAATGGTTTTTGCTATGGATTTCATTCGGGGACTTTAAAAGCAGAAGAACATTTATTAAATTTAAAAAAAAATAGATTAGGTTTGTTCTTTTGTGTTTTACCAGATTTTTTTTTAAATCCAAAATTGTTTTTAGAAGTGTTTAAAAGATACCATTACATTAGTAATAGAAATTCATCTACTAAATATGGGGTAACAGAAGGACCAAGAGGTGAATATTGGGGGTGGATACCTAGTAACCCAAACCCAGTTGAATCATTGAAATTACATAAAAAATGGCATAAAATAATTAAAGACCTCGGGATTAATTTTGTAAAATCAGAAGTCGATATTACTAATTCAAGAGTTTTTAAAAGTATAAAAATAATGGGTGGTGAAATTCTTTCAGAAATGGATTTACCCGATGGTCGAAAAAGAGCTATTGTGCAATATGATTTAGCTAAATTTAAATAAATGAATATTAAAAAAAATATTTTAGAGTATTTGTTTGATACAAATAAGTTATTTCCTAATAAGAATGCTGTAATTGAAGGAAATAGAGTAATTACATTTAAAAACCTTGACATAAAAGCTAAAATTCTAGCTCAATTTTTAATATCAAAAAATGATATTTTTAATGAACCAATTGCTGTTTATTTGCCAAAAACAATTGAAAGTGTCATTTCTAATATTGCAATTACTTATAGTTGTAATATTTATATGAATCTTGATATTAAAACACCTATTGAAAGAATTAAAAACATTATTGATCTAATTAAACCCAAGTTTATTATAACAAATGCTAAATATTTAAAAGCAGTTGAAGAATTAGGGGGAAACAATATAATAATTAATATTGATACTATAGATTTTGAAATTACAGAAGGGTTAAATTGGAATTATTTAGAAAGATTAGATAGACAAATTGACACAGACCCTCTTTGTATTATTAATACGTCAGGCTCGACAGGAACCCCAAAAGGGGTTGTTTTGAATCACAAAAGTTTTATTGATTTTACTGAATGGGCCTTATATACTTTTAATTTTAATGAAAACGAGATTATTGGATCACTTTCCCCTTTAGTTTTTGATATATATAGTTTTGAACTTTGTATGTTAATGGCAAAAGGAAGTACAATGGTTTTGATTTCTGATACTTTAGCGGCATTTCCAATTAAAATTTTAAATATTTTATCTGAACAAAAAGTTACATTTTTATTTTGGGTGCCTACAATAATGGTTAATATTGCCAATATGAATCTACTTGAAAATATAAAACTACCTAAGTTAAAAATTGTTTGGTTTGCTGGTGAGGTTTTTCCTACAAAACAATTTAATTATTGGAAGAGTAATTTATCGCATACTCTTTTTGCTAATTTATATGGACCAATCGAAATAACTTTAGATTGTACTTATTATGTTGTTAATAGAGATATTAATGATGATGAAGCACTACCTATTGGAAGTCCTTGTAAAAATACAGATATTTTAATATTAAATGAGAATAATCAATTAGTTCAAAATGGTGAAGAGGGAGAACTTTGTGTTAGGGGAACTTCTTTAGCAATGGGATATTATAATAACCCTAAAAAAACGAGAAAAGCTTTTGTCCAAAACCCCTTGAATAAGTCTTACCCTGAGATAATTTACAGAACTGGAGATATAGTAAGTTTAAATGATTTGGGGGAAATTGTTTTTAAAGGACGCAAAGATAGTTTAGTTAAACATTTAGGATACAGAATCGAATTGGGAGAGATTGAACATGTTGTTGTAAACACTCTTAAAATGGTTAAAAATGGGTGTATTGTATATAATGGCTTAAAAAAGCAAATTATTCTTTTTTATGAAGCTGATTTAGAAATTTCAATACTTGAATTCAGAAAAAAAATTGCAATAGCTCTTCCAAAATATATGATTCCTACATTGTATATTAGAATGAATCAATTACCTCGAAATACAAATGGCAAAATTGATAGATTGAAATTAAAGCAAGAAATGAACTAATGAAAATAGTTTTTTTAGGGGAAGATTCTTTTAGTGCAGTTGTTTTAGATTCGCTAATATTGGCAAAACATAATGTTTTAGCTGTAGTTTGCCCTTTGTATATAAACAATGTACACTCACGATTAGAATTGGTGTGTAATAAACACAATATTAAGTTTAGCCGAGTTGATGATGTTAATTCAATAAGAGTTCAAAAATATTTACAAAATTTAAATCCAGATTTAATAGTTGTTTGTCATTTCCAAAAGGTTTTAAAAAAAAATATTATAAAAATACCATCTAAGGGCTGTATAAATTTACATCCATCATTATTACCTTATTATAGAGGTATGTCTCCACAGCATTGGCCTATTATAAATGGTGATAATGAAACAGGAATTACAGTTCATTTTATAAACGAAGGTATTGATACAGGAGATATTATTTTACAGCAAAAAGTTGAAATAAAACCAAATATGTATGTGTTTGATTTGCAAATTGAAATGCTGAAAATTTATAAAGAAATTGTTAAAAAATCTTTAGATTTGTTATTAAATAAAAAAATAAAATTTATTAAGCAAAATAATTTAGTTGGGTCATATTATGGAAGACTAAAAAAATCACAATGTGTGATTAATATTAATGATGATTACCTCAAGGCATATAATCTAATAAGAGCTGTTTCTAATCCATATTTTGGTGCTAGACTGAATGATTATGTGATTTGGAGAGCTGAAATTGCTGATAAAAAATTGAATTTTAACATTCAAAATGAATTTAAAAAAAACAATATTTATTTTGACAATAAATACGGGAATTTTATTAAGTTTAAAAAAGGAACATTAATTATAAAAAAATATGGCAAGCTTAAAAATTAAAATTGTAAAAATATTAAACGAGATACGCCCTGAATTTGATTTTTCTGAACCTATCGATAATTTTATAGAAGTAGGAATGCTAGATTCTTTTGATGTAGTTACTTTGGTAACATCGCTAGATGAAGAATTTAAAATATCTATTGATGGTGTTGATATACTCCCAGAAAACTTTGCAACTCTTGAATGTATAGTAGATTTGCTTAAAAAATATGTTGATAAATAATGGATTTAAAGTTTAAAAATAAAAAAATTACAGGCATTTTAACGGTACTTCCTAAAAGAGAAATTCTTTTTGAAGATGAAATGGGAAATTATAATTTTTCAATTCAAAAGTCTTTAAAGTTAAAATCCGCAATGGGTTACAATAAAAAGAGAATAGTTGAAGAAGGAACAACATCTTCAGATCTTTGTGTTTTTGGATTGAATTATTTATTTGAAAATAAAATAATTAAAAAAGAGGACATTGATGCATTAATTCTTGTAACGCAAACACCTGATTATATAATGCCACCTACAAGTAATATTATACAAGGTCATTTTAATCTTAAACAAGATATGATTTGTATGGATATAAATCAGGGTTGTTCAGGATATATATTAGGTTTAATACAATCATTTATGTTATTGGGACAAGATAATATTAATAAAGTTGTGTTGTTAAATGCAGATGTTTTAAGCCCTAAAGTTTCTAAAAAAGATCGCAATAGTAATCCTTTAATTGGTGACGGAGCATCAATTACTATAGTGGAGAAAGACTTAGAAAATTCCAAAATATTTTGTTCCGTTAAAATGGATGGGAAAGGAGCTAATGTGCTAGAAATTCCAGCAGGAGGCGCTAGATTGCCATCTAGCAATGAAACGGCAATATTAAAGGAAGATAGGAGTGGTAATTTTAGAAGCCAAAATCACTTAGTAATGAAAGGGGACATTGTTTTTAATTTTGTTCAAAAGGAAGTGCCACCTATGATAGAAGCAATTTTAAAAAAAGCTAAATTGACTAAAGATGAGATTGATTTTTATATGTTTCATCAACCCAATAAATTTATGCTAAATAAATTAGCTGATAAAATTGGTATAAGTAGAGAAAAAATGCCAAGTAACATAGTAGGTAAATATGGTAACTCAAGCGGAGTGTCTATTCCTGTTACAATTTCTGATAATATAGGTAACAAAACACTTAATAATAAATACAAACTTTGTTTATCAGGATTTGGAGTTGGACTGACCTGGGCTTCAATGATAATAGATTTAGAAAACTTAAACTTTTGTAAAATAATAGAATACTAAACATAAAAAAATGGAACAATTTAAAGAAAAATTACTTGATGCTTTTGAAGTTTCAAGCATTAATGAGAATGATGTTATAAAGGATTTTGATTCGTGGGATTCACTTACATTGCTTACTGTTATAGCAACTATAGATTCAGAATTTGGTTTCCAAATGAATGCATCAGATTTCGATAAAATTATAACAATTTCAGATTTATTTGATTTTATATCAAAGAATAAAAAATAATGAACTATACGCTTATAACGGGTGCTACTTCGGATATTGGCAAACAAATTGCTGTTAATTTGAGTAGTAATAATAGGTTAATTTTATTTGGGAGAAATTTGCGAGATTTGAAAAAATTGAGAAATGATTGTGAAAATTCATCTAGTCATTTTTTATTTATTTTTGATTTTAATGATATTTCAAATTTAAGAAATGAATTTGTTGAATTTTTAACAAAAAATTCTTTATTTGTAGATAAAATAGTTCATTGTGCGGGTATGATGAAAGTTATGCATATGAAAAGTGTTGATTTAAAATCTACAAATCAAATTTTTAATGTTAATCTTTTTTCAATCATTGAAATAATAGCAATATTATTAAACAAAAGAATTAATAGTGGTCAATTAAATAATATAGTATTTATTTCTGCTATTTTAGCGAAATATGGTTCTACAGGACATCACTTATACTCTTCCTCAAAGGCAGCCTTAGATGGTTTGATGAGATCTTTAGCAGTAGAATTAGCACCAAGTATTAGGGTCAATTCGATATTGCCTGGCGCCGTTTTAACAAAAATGTCAAGTGAATTGCTTTTAAATAAAGCTATTTCTGATAAATTGAATCATGATTATTTATTAGGAATAGGCTCTCCTAAAGATATAGCCCCAATGGTTATATTTTTACTTTCCGATGAGGCTTCATGGATTACTGGTCAAGAGTTTATAATAGATGGAGGTAGAACAATTAATATAAAAAATAATTAAACTTTTATGAATTTATTTTATACAAAAGACAAAACACCAATTAATGAACAAGAGATATTTAAAATATTAGATAATTTAAAAGTATGGGATACAAATTATTTGTATATACATACTGGGATGACTTTTGGAATGCCAAATCCTGACTTGAGTAAAAAGCAAATATTAGAGAGATTATTATCTATTTTTGAAAAATTTAATATTCAAAATATTTGTTTTCCGACCTTCACATTTAGCTTTTGTAATGGTGAAAATTTTGATTTAATTAATTCTAAATCAAAAATGGGATCAATAAATGAGTATGCTCGTAAATTACCACATGCTATAAGATCAATTGATCCATTAATGTCTAATGTATTGATTGGACCAGATATAGATTTAGTTACAAATTTATCAAAAAAATCAGTAGGTGAAGGTTCTACATTTGATAAGCTCCATAAGCGAGACGGTGTAAAGTTTTTGTTTTTTGGCACTAAGGTTGGTGATTGTTTTACTTATATGCATTATATTGAAAAAATGGTTAATGTAAATTATAGGTATGATAGAAAATTTACTGGATTGATAAATGATGGTTTAAATTCTTTTACCGATACATATAATTTATTTGTAAGATATAAAAATATTTTCCCTGGGAATGGTAGTTATAAATATGAGGGAATGCTTTTGGAAAAGGGAATTTCAAAAAGAGTTTCTATAGGAGAAACATCAATAACTATTTTGGATGAAGTTGAAGCGTATAGTTTGTATGTTGATATTATAACCAAGAATCCCAATTATTTTTTAAATTCGAAATCTATTCATGATTTTGATAAAACTTTTGAAATTAAAAATATGATTGCTTTATAATGGTAATTAAAAAGTTTGTTAATGATTTATTCAAATCAAATACATATCTAATTGAATATTACCTTAATAAATTTTTAGTAATTGACCCCTGTGATAATAATATTTTTTACAAATATCTATTGGATAATTCTATTGAATTAAAATATGTTTTTTTAACTCATGAACATATAGACCATATATCAGGTACTAATTATTTAAAAAAAAATAATCCAAAAGTTAAAATTGTTTGTTCTGAATATTGTTCTAAGGCTATTTTAGATTCCAAAAAAAATATGTCAGCTTTTTATAATCAAAATTATGTTTCAGTTCCTGCTAATTATATTGTGAACGATTTTCATAAATTAAGATTGTTAAATAATTTAGAATTAAAGTTATTTCCCTTTGGGGGGCATTCTTTAGGCGGAATGTTTATAAATATTGCAAATTTGGTGTTTATAGGAGATCAATTTATTTATAATACAAAAACAGTTACAAAACTACCAGGGGGTAATATTTTTGAGTTACAAAGGTCATATGAATTCTTAAAATATCAATTTAATGATGAAACTATATTGTATCCAGGGCATGGTAATAAATTTTTAAATAAAGATCTTAAAATATGGTAAATAAAAATTTAATTCCTTTTTCACCACCTCGAATAGACAATTTAATCATTAAAGAAGTTACCGATGCTTTACAATCTGGTTGGATTACCACAGGCCCTCGTACTAAATTGTTTGAAAAAAAAATAGCTGAGTATTGTAACGTATCAAATGTATTGGCTGTTAATTCTTGGACAACAGGAGCAGAGCTGTTATTGTATTGGTTTGGGGTTAAAGAAGGAGATGAGGTCATTGTGCCCGTTTACACTTATTGTGCCACAGCAAATATAGTTAGGCATCGTGGCGCAAAAGTAATTATGGTTGATGTAAGGTCAGATTTTGGCATAGATATTTCTAAAATTGAAGCAGCCATAACACCCAAAACCAAAGCCATTATTCCCGTAGATGTTGGAGGCCTTCCAATTAAATATGACAAATTAAATGAGTTGGTTAATAGAGAAGATATTATGAATAAATTTAAACCCGAATCAGCAAATCAAGCCAAGTTAGGCCGCATTATGATTTTATCTGATGCCGCGCATTCATTTGGCGCCAAATATAAGGGTATAAATATAGGGTCACAGGTCGATTTTACCGTATTTTCATTCCATGCAGTTAAAAATTTAACAACGGCCGAGGGGGGCGCTATTTGTATTAATTTACCTAAACCTTTTAGTAATAATGAAGTTTATAAACATTTAAATACATTATCGTTACATGGTCAAAATAAAGATGCACTTGCCAAAACACAAAAAGGGAATTGGGAATATGATGTTGTAGATGCTGGTTTTAAATGTAATATGACAGATGTTTTAGCCGCTATTGGTTTGGTGGAATTGGGACGTTATGAGACAGAAACCCTTCCTAAAAGAAAAGAAGTATTTGAAAAATATACAACGGCTTTAAGTAAATATGATTGGGCTATTACTCCGGTCTTTAAGGATAGTTTTAGAGAGTCATCCTATCATTTATACCTTTTAAGAATTAAAAATTGTTCAATGGAACAACGAAATGCTATTATTCAAGAAATATTTAAAGAAGACGTTTCTGTAAATGTTCATTATAAACCATTGCCATTACTTTCATACTATAAATCGTTAAATTATAATATGGCAGATTATCCTGAGGCTCTTGCTTTATGGGAGAATGAAATATCTTTACCTGTCTTTTATGATATAACAGAAGAGCAAATTAATCGTGTTATTAAAGGGGTTGTAAATTCTGTAAATAAGATTTTAAATTAGATGAAACGATTGTTTGATGTTCTATTTTCTTTTTTGGGATTGGTTGTTTTGAGTCCGATTTTTATTATATCGGTTTTTTTTGTTAAACTAAATTCAAAAGGCTCTGTTTTTTTTAAACAAATTAGGGTAGGTAAGAATAATCAAGATTTTAAAATATTTAAATTCAGAACTATGTATCTAGATTCCGATCGTTTAGGTCTTATTACGGTAGGACAAAACGATTCTAGAATTACAAAGACCGGGTATTATTTAAGAAAATATAAATTAGATGAGCTTCCCCAACTCATTAATGTTTTCATTGGAAACATGAGTTTTGTAGGGCCAAGACCAGAAGTTAGAAAATATGTAAATCTTTACACTCAAAAACAAAAAGAAGTTTTATCGGTTAAGCCTGGAATAACAGATTTGGCCTCCATAGAATTTAGAAACGAGAATGAAATATTAGTAACTCAATCTAATCCAGACCAATTTTATATAGATGTTATAATGCCAAAAAAATTAGAGATTAATTTAAATTATTTAAAACAAAGAAGTTTTTTAAAAGATTTTAAAATAATTATAAAGACAATCTTTATTGTTTTAAAATAAATATTTTCATTAGACCTTTAAAAATATTAGTCACTATTTTTGATATACCCCGAAGCTTTTTCGGGCTTTTTTATGCCCAAATATCAAATTCTACACCATTATGGGAAATAGATTTTAAAACCCCTATATTTGTCCTCACAAACCAAATAATTATACACAACTCATCTAGTATAATCTATGCTAAAAAACACCTTAAGATATTTATTAAAAAACAATGCACCCCGTTGGTTGGTATTACTTATTGATATCTATATTGTATCCAATACATTCATATTGGCGTATTTAATTCGTTTTAATTTTCATTTAAACTTTGATACATCTCGTTTTTTTACACAATTACCTATTGTAATTATTGGTGCATTAGTTAGTTTTTTATTAATAGGATCCTATAAAGGTGTTATAAGACGAACGGGCATGAGAGATGCTTTTAACGTTACAACGGCTAGTATTGTTTTGGTAATGCTGTTGGGCCTTACGGTATTCATAAATCGTAGAACTAATTTTAACGATAGTTTAAACATCCCATTATCCATTATTCTTATTCATTTTTTACTGAATGTTGTCGTTTTAATAGCCAGTAGGTTTGTGTTTAAAATTGTTTATGATTATTTAATAACCGATATTAAATTTAAAGAACACGCCTTGATTTATGGTGCCGGTCAAGCCGGATTAATAACGCAGACAATTCTTAAGACCGATAAAAAAAGTAAGATTCAAGTTTTAGGCTACATAGACGACAATCAAAGTAAAGTAGGTAAAAAAATTAATGGTTTAAATGTGTATGACCCCAAGTCTATTACTGAAGAATTTATAGCGTCAAAAGAGATTGATACTATTATTATAGCCATTCAAACAATAAAATCTGAGCGTTTGGTAAAGATAGTTGATAAGCTATCTGCCTTAAAATTAAAAGTAAAGATCGTTCCAGCTGTAAAAGATTGGATTGATAACAGTTTGAATTCGCATCAGATTAAATCTGTTAAAATAGAAGATTTGTTAGGAAGAGACCAAATTTCTTTAGACAGCACCTTGTTAAAAAAAGAATTCAACAATAAAACGGTTTTAATAACAGGTGCCGCCGGATCTATTGGGAGTGAAATTACGCGTCAAATAACCCACTTTAACTATAAAAAAATTATCTTAATAGATCAAGCGGAGTCAGATTTATACAATTTACAACAAGAACTGTGTCAGAAAAATTATCATAATATACAGGCGGTTGTAGCAGATATACGCGATAAAAACCGTCTGGCCAAAATATTTAAAAAAGAACAACCCCATATTGTTTTTCACGCCGCAGCGTACAAGCACGTGCCTTTAATGGAAGACAACCCTTACGAAGCCATTCAGGTTAATGTGTTGGGTACTAAAAATGTAGCAGATTTAGCCATAAGATATAAGGTAGAAAAATTTGTAATGGTTTCTACCGATAAGGCGGTGAACCCCACCAATGTGATGGGCGCTACCAAGCGTGTGGCCGAAATGTATATCAATTGTTTAAACCAACAAGGCCTTACCAAATTTATTACCACGCGTTTTGGCAATGTGTTGGGATCGAATGGGTCGGTTATACCCCTTTTTAAAAAACAGATAGAAAATGGTGGGCCGCTTACGGTAACCCATAAAGAGATAACCCGTTATTTTATGACGATTCCCGAAGCCTGTTTATTGGTTTTAGAAGCGGGCGCTATGGGTAATGGGGGCGAGATTTTTGTGTTTGATATGGGCGCGTCCATGAAAATATACAATTTGGCTTTAAATATGATACGCTTATCAGGATTGCGTTTTCCTGAAGATATTGCTATTAAAATTACAGGTTTACGCCCAGGGGAAAAATTGTATGAGGAATTATTATCGGATAAAGAACTGACTTTAGAAACCTATAACGAAAAGATAAAAATTGCCAAAGTTCCAGAGGTGGATTGCGGTTTAATAAATGACCGTTTGGAAATTTTAGCGACTTTAAAAAATGCCGAAGCTTCAGAATTGGTCGCTGTTTTAAAAGAAATCGTTCCGGAATACCTGTCTAATAATTCTGTTTTTGAAGCGCTAGATAAGAAGGATGTTAGTGAGGTAGTGATTAGTTAGTGTTATTGTGAGAAAAGTGAGAAGTGGTCAGTAAACTAATTTGAAGATGTGTTGATTTGAAGATGTGGCAATTTGATGATTAACCTAAAACCCAGAACCAGTGATTAGTGATCAGTTCTCGTTAAATTTTAAATAAAAACCAAAACAAATCCCTCCTTGAGGAGGGCCAGGGAGGTGTTTAAAGTTTGAAGTAAGAATTATCATTTGCTTAGCGACCCTAGCGGTTTTAATAATTCTGAATTCTGAATTTTCAAAAGCAACGTCCCTTGCGGTTAAAGAGAACCTAGATGCTATAGAGTCAAGAGCCTAGACTTTGTGATTACAAGCATTAAATTTTCAAATAACAAAAAACAAATTCCAAATGACAAATAACAAATCACAAAACCCATGTCACTCTGAGCGCCAGCCCGACAGAGTCATTTTGGCGGGGAGTCGAAGGGAAAAACCCAAAACCAGTGATCAGTAATCAGTGTTCAGTGTTCAGTGTTCTTTGCGGTTAAGCCCTTGTGCATCTTCGTGTTACTTTGTGAATCTCTGTGAAATAGCCTTATAAAAATCACAAATAACAAATTCCAAATGACAAATAACAAAAGACAAATTCTAAACTCCAAATTCGAATATTTGATATGTAATTACATTTTATTGGAGGTTAAAAATTTAAAAAATACATTTTATTGGAGATAAATAGTTATATTTGTTACATTTATTGGGAGATAAATTATGAAACGACAATTGTATGCCAAGCTAATAAGTTGGAAAACGGGCAAAAATAGAAAACCTCTTTTATTGCAGGGAGCCAGGCAGGTTGGCAAGACCTATTTGGTTAAGGCTTTTGCCGAAAAGGCGTATTTAAACCTAATATATTTAAATTTCGAACAAATCCCCGACCTTAAAAGCTTGTTTGAAGGAGCTCTTAATCCCGAAAGCATCATTCACAATATAAGTTTGTTTTTAGGTAAAAAAATAAGTGCAGAAAACACCTTACTTTTTTTTGATGAAATACAAACCGCTCCCGAAGTTCTGACAAGTTTAAAATATTTTTACGAATTAACACCAGAATATCATATTATTGCGGCGGGATCCTTATTAGGCGTTAGTGTAGGTAAAAAGGGCAGTTTCCCTGTTGGCAAAGTAAACCTGATGACGCTATACCCTATGACCTTTGCCGAATACCTCATGGCTTTTGGAGAAGAACTTATTGTTAACCGACTTAAAGAGCGTAATATAATAGCACCCTTACCACAGATTATACACGATAAGTTACTCACACATTTTAAATTGTATCTTTTTTTAGGAGGTATGCCCGAAGTTTTACAAAGTTATTTAAACAACCGTGATATTAGATTGGTAAGAACCCTTCAAAATGAAATATTACAAGCCTATAAAAGAGACTTTTCAAAATATACTACAAAGCTTCAAGCTATAAAAACAGCTGAATTATGGGATGCCATTCCCAGACAACTCGCTAAAGAGAATAAAAAGTTTAAGTATAACGATGTGCGCAAAAATGCGCGGGCTGCCAATTTTGAACAAACCATAACATGGCTAAAACAAGCGGGATTAATCAACCTTGCATTTAATATCTCAAAACCCAGTTTACCCCTTTCGGGATATGCCGATTTTTTAAAGTTTAAAGTCTATATGTTAGATGTCGGCTTATTGGGAGCTATGTTAAATATAGGCTCACAAATTATTATAGAACCGTCAGCTATTTTCTCGGAATACAAAGGGGCTTTTATAGAAAATTATGTCGCGCAAGAGCTTGTTGCAAATGGCAATACAGATTTGTTTTATTGGACTTCAAAAAGTGATGCAGAAGTCGATTTTATTATAGAAAAAAACACGGCGATTTATCCGCTTGAAGTAAAGAGTGGTTTGAGTAGAAATTTAAAAAGTTTAAGAAGTTATGAAGGTAAATATAAACCTAAACTTTTGATTAGAACTTCTCCACGAAATTTTATAAAATCAAATAATTTTATCAATATACCGCTATATGCTGTTTTTACTATTTCTGATGCAGAACAATTAATATAAATTGGTCAACTATAATCGGAGATGTTCAGTTTTAATAATTCTGAATTCTGAATTTTGAATTTTCAAAAGCAACGTCCTTTGCGGTTAAAGAGAAACGAGATGCTAGAGACAAGAGCCTAGACTTTGTAATCGGAAGTATCAAATTTTCAAAAAACAAATAACAAATTCCAAATAACAAAACCCATGTCACCCTGAGCGCCAGCCCGACAGAGTCATTCAGGCGGGGAGTCGAAGGGCAAACCCCAAAAGCAGTATTCAGCAGTCAGTAGCAGTAAACAGAATTCTTCGCGACCCTAGCGTAAAACCTAGCGCTCTTTGCGGTTAAAGAAGAAAAGAGATACTAGATGCTAGAGACAAGAGCCTAGACTTTGTAATGACGCGCATTAAATTTTCAAATAACAAATTCCAAAATCCAAAAAAGTCAAAGTTAGTGTCTGAGTTAGCTTACGCTAGATTTGACAATTTTAATGAGAAGGATTGTCCCCTAGAGGGGACTTTAGGGGTGTAAAAAAACAATTATAGATTCAAAAAATTAGGTAATAATACTTAAAAATTGAATTAAATTGAGACTAAAAGTTAAAGTCACCGTCTTGGTTAAAGTTGGTATTTATGGAGTAACGCTTTGCGGCCCTTGCGGTTTTAATAATTCTGAATTCTGAATTTTCAAAAATAGTGTTCTTTTGGTTAAACTTTGTGAATCTTCTTGACGCTTTGAGTTGCTTTGTGAAATAGCTTTATAAAAACCCCAAATCACAAGAGGCAAATAACAAAATATCATATTTAACATTCGAAAAATCTTTTATAATATACTTGTTTAATATACTATTATTATATACTTTTAAGCTTTAAATATTTATTCAATGAAAAATATATCTTTAAAATTAGATAATTCTGTTTTTGGAGAAACAGAAAAAATACTTTCAAGAATTAAAAAACCACGAAACAGGTATATAAATGAGGCACTTGTCTTTTATAATAAACTCCAGAGGAGAACACTTTTAGAAAGAAGCTTAAAGAAAGAATCAGATTTGGTAAAATCAGATTCCTTAGAGGTGTTAAAAGAATTCGAAAATTTAGATTATGCCGATTAAACAATTCGAGATTTGGATTGCCGATTTAAATCCTCAAATTGGCACAGAACCAGGTAAAACAAGACCAGTTTTAATTATCCAGACAAATCTGCTAAATAAAATTCCACACCCTTCAACCATTGTCTGCCCATTAACAACAAACGTTAAAAAGGACGTTGAAATCTTACGTGTTCATCTAAAAAGAGGCATGGGTAATCTACTTCAAGATTGTGATGTTATGATTGATCAACTTCGTGCAATTGATAATAAAAGACTGATTAAGAAAATTGGCAATCTACCAACAAATTTAATTGAATTGGTAAAAGAAAATATAAAAATATTATTAGACCTAGACTAAAATATTTTTAGTTATCATGGACTTTTTAAAAAACAAAAGACAAATTCCAAAACCCAAAAGCAGTGTTCAGTAATCAGTTACTTCAATGTCATGCTGAGCGCCAGCCCGACGAAGTCATTTTGGCGGGGAGTCGAAGCCTCTCAATTCTAAATCTTTAACATTTTAACGCAGGATCAGTACGGAGTAATCAGCAGTAGCAGTAAGCTGATTTGAAGATGTGGCGATTTGACAATTTGAAGATGTGTCGATTTGAAGATGTGTTGATTTGAGGATTAACCCAAAACTCAAAACCAGCCTTCGGCGGGGAGACCCAAAACTCTGAACTCGGAATAGTATTCGGCACAAAGCGTCAGTTTGAGTGATTTTTGAGAATGAAATGAGCAAAAATAGTACCCGCCTGCCGGCGAGGCAGGTCGAAAACAAGCAGAATTCTTTGTGGTTAAGTCTTTATGAATCTTTGTGTTACTTTGTGCTATTTTGTGGAATAGCCTTTTTTAAAATATCAAACCCCAAACTCCAAATATCAAAAAACAAATATCAAAATTTGATTGAGAAGTCTTTCCCCTTCGGGTTTATCCGCCGTAGGCTGGAGAAATGTCCGAAAGGACAAAGGGGACAAAACCCGAAACTCAAAACCCAGAACCAGTGACCAGTGTTCTTTGCGGTTAGTCTTTGTGATTCTCTGTGTTACTTTGTGGAATAATCCCTTTAAAATCTAAAAAAGTTAACTATTATAAGGATTAAAATCCAAAAAAGTTATATTTTTGTAGTAAATTTTATGAGGTATGATTACGCGAATACTCGAAAAAACCATCAGTAATAAACTTTTTAAAGGCAAGGCAATTCTTTTAATGGGTGCCAGGCAGGTTGGTAAAACCACACTCTTAAAAAAAATTGTTAAAGGAAACGACAAAGTCCTTTGGCTCAATGGTGATGAGCCTGATATCCAGGCGTTATTTTCAAATCTTTCGGCAGTACGTTTAAAAGCCCTTTTAGGAAAATGTAATCTCTTAGTTATAGACGAGGCACAGCGCATTGAGAATATAGGTTTGCGATTAAAGCTTGTAACTGACACCTTACCTGAAGTACAACTAATTGCCACGGGAAGTTCTTCATTTGAATTGGCATCGAAAGTAAATGAGCCTTTAACTGGACGTAAATGGGAATATAAAATGTTTCCTTTGTCTTTTTCTGAAATGGTACAACATCACGGTTTGTTAACCGAAAAAAGATTACTGGCCCATAGATTGTTATACGGTTATTATCCCGATGTAGTCAATCATCCCGGAGAAGAAAAAGAAGTATTAAAAGAATTATCCGATAGTTATTTGTACAAAGATTTATTGACTTGGGAAAAAATTCAAAAACCCGATAAGTTGGTAAAACTATTGCAAGCTTTGGCTTATCAAGTCGGCAATCAGGTTTCTTATAATGAATTAGGACAAATATGCGGACTGGATTCAAAAACGATAGAAAAATATATTTTATTATTAGAACAAGCTTTTGTTGTGTTTAGATTGGGGTCTTTTAGCAGGAATTTAAGAAATGAATTAAAGAGTAGTAAAAAAATATATTTTTATGACAATGGTATCCGCAATGCCTTAATCGCAAATTTCAATCAAGTAGAAATGCGTCCGGATGTGGGTGCTTTATGGGAAAATTTTTTAGTTTCAGAACGCATGAAATATATCAAATATTCACAAAAATGGGTCAATAATTGGTTTTGGCGGACCAAACAGCAACAAGAAATAGATTATTTAGAAGAATCGGATGGTGTGTTATCGGCCTATGAATTTAAATGGCAGCCCAAATCAAAAATTAAGGGAGCCAAAACCTTTTCTAAAGCTTACCCAAAGGCATGTCTTAAAATAATTCACATCGATAATTTTGAACCTTTCTTAATGGAGGATTAGTTGGAAATTCCAAAAAACAAAACCCAAAACATGTGTCACCCTGAGCGCCAGCCCGACGAAGTCATTCAGGAGGGGAGTCGAAGGGCAAAACTCAAAATAGTTAGCAGCTTGCCCGAATCAATTTATAGATTGAGGTGGGCCTGCCCGAATTAATGTTAATTGAGGCGGGCCTGCCCGAATCAATTTATAGATTGAGGTGGGCCTGCCCGAATTAATGTTAATTGAGGCGGGTATTCTTTGTGCTTATTGCAGTTCATCAAATGTTTGTTATGGATATAGAGATGGCCACATCCCGATAAATCGGTCTTCGCCAAGACGTCTTCGCGAGGGTCTGCCCGTACCGAAACGGTACATTCGGGCGGGCGGCCTCTAAGAAAAGAACGTTTCCCATAAAAACATTCATTAGCTTCTTGATATTTTGAGAATGGTCTTTTTATAGAGTTATCTTTATTTCTACATGAGATTACCACAGTCGCCCCTTATCTTAGGGCTCCTTCGTAAAGACGCAATATTTATTAGGGTTTAAAATGAAAGGGATAAAATAAAAAAGCAAACGCCTTCGCCAAAGACGTCATCGCGAGAGCGTGCAGCGCACAACCATGGCCTGCCCGTACCGAAACGGTACGTTCGGGTGGGCGATCTCATCAATAAAACCCAGACTTTGACTAAAACTAAGACCAAAAGTTAAAGTCAGTATTCAGTAGACAGTCACAGTAGGCAGTATTCTTAGCGAAACTTAGTGACTCTTCATGTCCCTTTATGGAATAGCTTTAAAAACCCGAAATAATAAAACGGAAGCGTATTTGTTTCCTATTTAGGAAACTTTTGTATATTTGTAAAAAGGAATAGCAATGAAGCCTAAATATAGGATTGAATTATTAAAAGAGGCTGTTGATTTTCTAAATGCTTTAGATGAAAAAGCAAGAGAAAAGATTTATTACAACTTAAAAAAAGCTCAAATTTTTAATGATAATACTCTTTTCAAAAAATTGAATGATGAAATATGGGAATTTAGAACTTTATATAAACGAACTCAATATAGACTATTTGCTTTTTGGAACAAAACGGACAAAAAAGATACTCTTGTAATTGCAACACACGGAATTGAAAAGAAAACCCAAAAAACACCGAAAAAGGAAATTAATAAAGCAGAAAATTTAAGAAAACAATATTTTGACGAACTAAAAAAATAAGAATGATGAAAACTACAAGTTTAGACACATTAATTGACAAACATGTTGGAAAAAAAGGAACGCCAAAAAGAGATACATTTGAAAACGAATTACGACTTGACATATTAGGTAAAACTATAAAAAAAGCGCGTAAAGAAAGAAACTTAACACAAGCGCAATTAGGAAAATTAATAGGTGTAAAAAAGGCACAAATCTCAAAGATTGAGAATAACCTTAATGATGCCAGATTTGAAACCATATTAAAAGTTTTTAGAGCATTGAATGCGAAAATTCACTTCAATGTGGAACTTGAAAATCAAAATGTAGAATTGGCATAGCCAGAACCAGCCTTCGGCGGGCAGGCTCAAATCAGTAGGCAGTAATTTGATTGGGCAATTTGAAGATGTGTCGATTTGATAATTTGAAAATGTGTTGATTTGAAGATGTGGGAAAGTATTCAGTGATCAGTGTTCAGTCAAGTATCCCAAAAGCGTCAGTTTGAGTGATTTTTGAGAGAGAAATGAACAAAAATAGTACCCGCCTGCCGGCGAGGCAGGTCGAAAACAAGCAGAATTCATGGCGTTCCTTGCCCGAATTTAGCCTTGGCTTGAGGCGGGTGATCAGTTTGCATGAATCCAAAACTATAAAAATTATTGTATCGGTAAAGAATTCAGAATTCAAAGCAGAGAACAGTCAGCTTTAACACTTTGCTAAAAACCTAATAAATTGACGTCTTCGCGAGGGCCTGCCCGTACCGAAACGGTACGTTCGGGCGGGCGATCTCATCAATAAAACCTAGACTTTGACTAAAACTAAGACCAAAAGTCAAAGTCAGTGTCTTAGTCAAAGTTAGTATTCAGTAGGCAGACACAGTTAGCAGTATTCATGGCGCCCTTTGCGGTTAAACTTTGTGAATCTTCGTGCTACTTTGTGAGTCTCTGTGGAATAGCCTTATAAAAATTCCAAATACCAAAACACAACCCCAAAAGCTTTCGGGCCTGAAAAAGTCAAAGTTGTGCTTTAATTTGAAAATAGCAATAGTGTCTATTTTTTTTAACTAATTTTAAATTATAGCACAAACAAATCCCGCCTTGAGAAGGGTAGGGAGGGGGTCTAAAAAGACTCCTTATTTAGAAACATTCTAAATTTTACTGATATTCAGAACTTTAGCGTATAAATTAATTTATTTTAAGTACATTTAGTCCTGTTTTTTAGAATTGCCTAAGAGTTAAAACATACCATCCCCTCATTTTGTGAACTAGGTTAATATTCTGTAATAAATATAAGATGTTAAGAATTGTAATATTTTGTGTTTTTATGTGTGGCTTTGCGATTGCTGGCAATAGCCAAATAATAAGTCAATATATAGATACCGATTCTGGAACAACACCTAAAGGCATCGAAATATGGAATAATACCAACGCAACACTGGATTTTTCTACCAACAATTTGGTTATTAAAAAAGGCGTTAATGGTGCGGCACCTGCTACCGATTTCACCCTAAATACGGGTACTTTAGTGGCAAAAGCCGTTATAGTAATTGGAAAAGTAGAGCTTCAGGCAACTACAGAAGCCAATGGGGCTGTTTTTTATCTAAAAAACTTCACTTTTAATGGCGATGATGCCCTCGAAGTGTGGTATGGGGTTTCTAAAACAGATGTTTTTGGGATGCCTGGTGTAGATCCCGGAACGGCATGGACAGGTAATGGTGTCTCTACAGCCGACCAGAATATAAAACTCAAAATAGGCATCACTACAGGAAACACTTCTGGTTTTACCGATCCCAGCACCCGTTTTAAAATAGAAAGCCTCACACCATCAGCAACGCTAGGGGATGTTGATTTTGGCATCATACCTTTTATCTCTTGGACGGGCACAACAGATACCAATTGGAATACTTCAGGGAATTGGGATGTTGGCGTTCCCAGTGCAGGCTTTAATGCTTATATACCAAACCAAGCAAACAATCCGATTGTCAATACCAATGGGATGACTTGTAAAAATTTAAAAATAACAACGGGAAGTACTTTGACTATAGCCGCAGGAAAATCACTGACCTTAAGTGATGACCTTACCAACAACGGCACTTTTATCATAAATTCAGATGCCAATAGCAGTGGCTCATTAATTGTAAGTGGTACTTCTACAGGCAACATTATTTACAATCGTTATATGACAGGGGTAAATAAATGGCATTTAATAGCCGCCCCTGTTGGCGGACAAAGTATCAATAGCTTTGCCACCACAGGTAGTAACAATATAGCCAACAGCGGTGTAAATTACAGTGTGACACCCTATGACAATACGGTTGCCAAAGGCGCAACAGGCACATGGAGCCATTGGACAAGCGATGGTACTGGCGCAGGCAATATATCGGGAGCGGGTAATTTTACAGCGGGTAAAGGCTATGAAATTTTGACCACAGCCGATGGTACAGTTGCTTTTACAGGCACAGTACCAACCTCACAAGTAAGTATTGCTATCACCAAGCCTGGTTCGGCTAATGCGTGGAATTTAATAGGCAATCCTTTTCCCTCTTCTCTTTTCGCCAACAGCAGTGCCGATGCTACCAATAATTTTATAACAGTCAATAGCGCTGCAATGGACGCTTCTTTTCAAGCTATTTATTTGTGGAATCCAGGAACTTCAACCTATGATTTAATAAACCAAGCCTCTGCAACCACTTATATAGCCCCCGGCCAGGCCTTTTTTGTAAAATCTGTTTCAGCAGGCGCTACGGTAAGCTTCACAACAGCTATGCGTACCAATCAATCAACAGTTGCTTTTCAAAAAACGGCCACGCCAGCCACACCAGCTATTGTGCTCAGTGCGGATAACAATACAGGAAAAATAAGTACTACAGCTATAAAATATATAGCAGGGAAAAGTTTGGGATTAGATCCGGGTTACGATGCAGGACTTTTTGATGCGACAGGTGGTAATTTTAGTCTTTACACAAAATTAGTAGCAGACAATGGCGTGAACTTTATGCTGCAAGTACTGCCAGATAATGCTTATGACACCACGGTTATTCCCATAGGATTGGATGCTGATGCGGGTACACAAATAACCTTTAAGGCCACCTATTCAAACCTACCCATTGGTAAAAAAGTGTTTTTAGAAGACCGGTTGATAGGCAGTTTTACAGAGCTCAATAATACAGACAAAACATACACAGTAACACTAAGCACCCAAGCACAAGGAGCCGGGCGTTTTTATCTGCGCACACAAAACAATGCTTCAACGCTTGGAACAGCAGACATAGACAAACTAAGATTTACTATTGTTGCAAAAGCAAGAAGCAACACAATTCGTGTTATAGGCAATGTAGAAAGTACAGCTACTTTAAATATTTATGATACCCTAGGACGGTTTATTTACACAACAGGGCTTAAAGCTACAAATGACAGTGAGGTAAACATCCCTCAAATGGCTAAAGGCATTTATTTTATTAAAATAAAAACAGCCAACAGTAACTTTAGTACAAAAATAGCTTGGTATTAACCTGAGCAAATAACCTTTTTAAAAACACAAAAATGAAAAATAATAATAAAGTCACTCTGAGCAATGTCACACTGAGCGGAGTCGAAGTGGGAGACGAAGTGGGAGTCGAAGAGCAAAAAAAAATAATAAAGAATGGGAAGGAACTCATATCCCGCAAAGAAGCTATATTAAAAACAGGTAAATATGCGGCTTATACTGCTTTGGCTACTTTTATAATTTTAAATCCCAAAAAAGCACAGGCGCAATCGGTACCAAGCGATCCGGGTTGGTAAAAAAAAGCTGTGCCTCAGGTTTTTTTATAAAAAATTGAACAACATACTGACGGAAGAAATAGTAATTTATTACATTTACATTTCTATACAAACCAATAATGTCTTCTACATCTAATTCCATTTTAATAAAACCCTTAGCGTATAAAAGTATTGTGTGGTTTAAGGCCTCTAACACCTATGTTTTGGTGGCGCATCAAACAGCTGAGCTATTGCTAAAAATGAGCCAAGGACTTGACTTAAAAAAGATTAAAGAATATTGTAAAACCACTCTTAAACTGACCGCCAGACAATCTGATGACATATTAATTTCTACTTCCAGGCTTTACGCCGATTTAAATAAACCCACACCTGATGCATTGGCTGCTAAAAAGGATTTTGATTTGCCAAAAAGTTACACTTCTGTCAAATTATATAAAATAGGCACACATTTTTTTAAAGTGTCTTTTGAGACAGAGGCTTTGGCCTTTTTAATCCACCCAAAATTTGCACATCTCGAAATAGAAGGAAAAGCACACCACCCGCATCATTTAGAAGTTTTTCAGCACAACTCAAATATTTTTTTAAAAGCTGATAAAATGCTAATTGGACAATGGAATCTTGAAGAGGTCCACTATTTTCAAGGGAAATTTTCAATGGTTTTATTAGAAAAAATATACAATTTATTGGAAGAGAAATGGTTGGGTGTTTTTCACGCTTCCGCGATAAGCGATGGTAAAAAATGCGTGTTATTTACAGGCGATTCGGGTAATGGTAAAAGCACATTGGCAGCGCTGCTATTAACACGAGGCTATACTTTATTTGCAGATGATTTTGTGCCCGTAGCTGCAACAACAGGACAAGTGTATTATTTCCCGGCAGCGATTTCTATAAAAGAAAAGGCCGTAAAAGCACTGTTGCCTCTATATCCAAATTTAGAAGAGGCCCCTTTGTATGATTTTAAAAATTTAAATAAAAAGGTGCGGTATTTGTCCACACCACAACCTTTAAAAAATTATAAAAAACAATTGCCTTGTAAAGCGTTGGTCTTTGTAAAATACAAAGAAAAAGGCGCACATTCTTTCCAAAAAATAGCTAAAGAAAAAGCTTTCGAACAATTGATTCCAGATACTTGGTTGTCGCCAAAAACAGAAAATGCACAACAATTTTTAAATTGGTTTGCCTTAATGCCTTGTTATCAGTTAACGTATTCTGACAATGAATTAATGTATAAAACGGTTGATAAA
The DNA here is from genome assembly GCA_021647405.1 of Flavobacteriaceae bacterium. GTDB lineage: Bacteria > Bacteroidota > Bacteroidia > Flavobacteriales > Flavobacteriaceae > CG1-02-35-72. The sequence goes on along the minus strand of JAKIUU010000002.1, from coordinate 22,917 downwards.
ATTTTTACAGATGATTTATAAAAAAGCCCTGTATTTTATAGGAGAATGTTTGACACTAACGCAGTATCCTGAAAGAAAAAATAATCTTTTAGAGCAAATTCAATCGGGCGTTGTAAATTGGGAAACCATTGTCAGGGTAAGTACAGGCCACATGGTATTGCCCGCCTTATTCCTCAATTTAAAACGCGCTGATTTAACAGGTTGTTTGCCCCTAGATTTGGTAGCTTATTGCGAAGAAATTACCCAACAAAACAGAGACCGCAATACAGCCATAATAAAACAAGCAAAACAACTGAACAGTTTGTTAAAGCAACACAGTATCACACCTGTATTTTTAAAAGGAACGGCTCATTTGTTAGAAAATTTATACAGCGATATGGGTGAGCGTATGGTGGGCGACATAGATTTTTTAGTAGCCGAAAATCAAGTAGAGAGCGTTGCAGAGATCTTAAGTGAAGTAGATTATAAACCGTTGGTTAAATTTTGTGAAGCAGATGAGAAACTTTCTAAACACTACCCACGGTTGGTCCACGATAAATGGATGGCTGCTGTAGAAATACACAGACGCATCATCCAACCGCGTCATAAAAACAACTTAGGTTACAATGCTATTTTTAAGGACAAACTGCAAATGGATGGTTTTTTTGTGCCCAGTTATCCACATCAAGCAGCACACAACATCTTAAATGTTCAGATAAATGACAGTGGTTTTTTATATGCTAAAATTATGATGCGCCAAATGTATGATGGCTATTTGTTATCGTTTAAGCCACATGTTGTGGCATCTTACAAAGAAAGGGATGATTATTTTTACAGAAAAAATGGGTATTTAAAACTGATACAACTTATTTTTAAAACCAATCATTTGCATTTAAAAGAAAGCAGAAGACTTCGGCTTTTAATGCTTTGGTATTTTAAAAGCATTAATTTTCCTAAAACAACTTACGGTATTAATTTTGTTATTTATTTTATATTGCGCCTGTTAAATTATCCAAAACAATTGTTCTTGGCCTGTTTTAAAAAGGAATTACGCATAAGTATATACCGCCGCCTACGAAACCCTTCTTGGTATGCAAAGCATTTAAAATCTTTTAAATATGAGGGCTGATTTTTTATAAAAAAGAATGGTAAAAAACTACAGACTATTGCTATTTTCGTATTTTCCTAAAAAGATGACAAAATGAAACGCCTGTTTGATGTTGTATGCGCCTTATTAGGCCTAATTGTATTGGGTCCTTTTTTATTGTTAATCGCTTTAGCGATAAAAATAGTTGATAAAGGTCCAATAATTTATAAACAGTTAAGAGTTGGTCAATTCAATACCGATTTTCACATCTATAAATTCAAAACCATGCAAAAGGAATCCGAAAAATTGGGGCTTTTAACCATAGGCAATAATGACCTGCGAATTACTAAATTGGGTTATTATTTACGTAAATACAAACTAGACGAGTTGCCACAACTTTTTAATGTACTAAAAGGAAATATGAGTCTTGTCGGGCCACGACCCGAATTACGGCACTATGTCAATTTTTATAATGATGAGCAACTTCAAGTACTCAATTACAAACCCGGTATTACCAGTTTGGCTTCTATTAAATACAGAAATGAATGTGAAATATTGTCCCTTCAAAAAGACCCAGAAGCCTATTTTATCAATGAAATTATCCCCATAAAAGCACGTATAAATTTAGCTTATCACAAACAAAGAAGCTTTTTAAAAGATATTAAAATAATCTTAAAAACAGTATTTAAGACAAACCTTCTGTAAAAGAGTATAAGTAATAACCTGTTTTTAAATTATATAAAAACACCATGTTTAAAAACAGTCTTTCTTTTTAAAAACAGCAAAATAAAGGAAGCTATTTTACCCAATTCAAAACGTAAATACCATGTTTAAAACATTTTAAAAAGTGAATATTTTAATATATTCCCATAAAGTTAATTTTTTTTATTGTATAATTGCGCCACTAACTTATTAATTTCTTAAGCATGAAAAAAATTACATTTCTAATTTTACTTTTTATAGTTAGTTCTAGTTTTGCCCAAACTAAGACAGAAAAAAATCAAAAAGTAGCTGCGCCTATAACATTTACGGGTTTTAGTACGGGTAATTGGGGGGCTTCTGGTAATTGGACACCAGCGCAAGTACCCACAAGTTCTGATGATGTTACTATTCCAAATGGCAAAGTGGTTAATTTAAATTCTGTTGATGCTGCTGCCTTGAGCTTAAATATCAATGCAGGAGGCACATTAAATTTAGCCGGCGGAAAAGCCTTAACGGTGACGAATACTTTAACCAATAATGGCACCTTTACAATTGCTTCTGATGGCGCAACGAGCAGTTCTGTAATTGTAGGGACTTATGCAGGAAATGCCGCAACTTACCAACGCTATTTTATAGGAGGCCAATGGCATTTATTTGGGCCGCCTGTGTCTGGACACCTTATTTCAAGTTTTGTAACAACCAATGGGGCAGCTATGACAACTAGTGGTGTGCTCTATAGTTTGGCGCCGTACAATCAATTGGGTACAGTAGGTGTAGATTTATGGAGTAACTACACTTCTGACATCTCTAACCAAGCACCAGCTTCTGCTTTTCCTTTAGGGCAAGGTTTCGAAATCAATATGCTTGCCAGTGGCACGGTAGATTTTACAGGGTCGATATTAACTGCTACCAGTGCAGCTACATTATCAGCTTCTGGAAATGCTTGGAATTTAGTAGCAAACCCTTTTTCTTCTTCTGTTTTTGGCAATGTTAATGCAGATGCTACGAATAATTTTTTAACGGTAAATAGTGCTGTATTAGACGCTTCTTATGTATCTATGTATATTTGGAATGGTTCATCATATACCATCATTAATCAAGCGTCTGGCGCGCGCTCTTTAGCGCCTGGGCAAGCCTTTTTTGTAAAATCAAATGGTGGGGGAAATGCAAGTTTTACCACAGCCATGCGCACACACCAATCGGTTGACAATTTTCAAAAAGCACAAACTACAGGTATTCCAACAGTAAAGCTTTTTATTACAGATTTAAATAGTAATTCAAGTAATACAGAGATTAAATATATGTCGGGTGCTACTCTAGGTCTAGATCCAGGTTTTGATGCGGGTCGTTTTGACGGTGTGGGTACAGGATTTAGTATTTATACACAATTGGTACAAGACAATGGCGAAGTTTTTTCTTTACAAGTAGTGCCAGATACAGGCTATGACACCACAGTAATACCAATTGGCTTAGATGCCGATGTTGGTTCTCAAATAACCATTAAAGCTTTGGCAACAGATTTACCTGTAGGTAAAAAAGTTTTTTTAGAAGACAGACAGCTTAACACGGTTACAGAGATTAACAATACCGATAAGTTCTATACAACCACATTGAGCACAGCAAGTGCAGGTGTAGGGCGTTTTTATATGCGTACACTAAACAATTCTTCTACTTTGGCGACAGATGATTTTATTGCTTCAAAATACACATTGATAACTTCTCCACAAACCAATAATTTAAAACTATTTGGGGCGGTAGCCCAAAAAGGCTCATTAACTATTTATGATAGCTTGGGTAGGATGATTTACACAACATCTTTACAAACAAGCACAGAACAAGAAATTAATGTACCAGCAATGGCTACGGGAGTCTATTTTGTTAAAATTAAAGTTGATTCAAGGCGCTTTAATAAAAAAATAGTATGGTATTAAAAAGGAGATAATAATGGATAAAAGAACTTTAAATCAAATGAGAAAAGAAGCAAAAGATACAATAGACTCTCAAGATAATTTAATAACGAGGAAAGCGGCTTTAAAGAAAACGGCAAGATTCATGGCTTTAACAGCTTTATCTACCTTTGTTATATTAAATCCAAAAAAGGCTCAGGCGCAATCAGGGGGCCCAGGGGGACCAGGATTTAATTAAATAGCATCAAAATTAAAAGCAATAAAATCCCACATGACAATCTATAATAGGTTGTCATGTGTTGTGTTTAAAATAGATTCTAAATCAGAATATAATGACCTATAAACAAACTTTATTTTTTGTAGGCGAGTGCTTATCATTGGTAAAGTATCCCGAAAGGAAAAAGAAGATTGCTAGGCTTATTACATCGGGTTATGTAGACTGGGATATGCTTGTGAAATTTAGCTCCAATCAAATGGTTGTTCCGGCAGTATATTTCAATCTTAAAAACGCACAGTTATTAGCCTTACTTCCTGAAGGCTTAGAAAGGTACTTTGAAAAAATCACACAAGCCAATAGATCTCGTAATAAAGCACTATTAAAGCAAGCAAATGATTTAGCTATTCTATTACAAAAACACCAAATAAATGCAATATTCTTAAAGGGCATGGCTCATTTAATAGGCGGTTTATACCAAGATATTGGGGAACGTATGGTTGGCGATATTGATATTTTAGTCGCTAAAAATCGCGTTAAAGAAACAGCTTCTCTCATAAAAAAGGGAGGTTACTATAACTGCCTTGAAAATGAAGAATTAGATAAACCGCGTCATTACAGACGACTGGCTCATAAAGATTATATCGCCTCGGTAGAAATTCATTGGGATATCCTGGAAGAAGGTCATAAACACGATTTAAATTACGAAACATTGTTTGATAACAAACAAAAGCAAGGCTCTTTTTATCTGCCGTCGTTTGAACATCAAGCCCTACATAACACACTCAATGCTCAAGTTAATGACCATAGTTATAAAAGGGGCTTGATTTTAGTGAGGCAATTATACGATTGTTTTTTATTGTCTTTTTATCCAAATGTTCAAAATGCATTAAAAGATTATAACCAAGATTATTTTTTAAAGAATATATATTTTAAATGGCTTCACAAACTATTTAAGGCAGAGTTTATTTTATATAAAAAGACATTATTTTTAAATGTTCTAATGTGGCGCTATTTGTTAATGACTGACAAAACACTTTATATTATTTCAACCAATATATTTTACTTTTGTAACCGTTTTTATAATTATCCACGCCAAATGGTTTTGGCTTTTAATAATAAAAGCAAGCGTCAAAACATTATAAAACACCTTACCACTAAAGGTTGGCTAAAAAAACATTTGCAATCTTATAAAAAGGGCAGGCTTAGTAGATTTAAATAAAATCGGTATCCAAAAACCGTGGATTGGGATATTTATAAAAGCCTTCGCCAGTTTTTCTACCCAATTTGCCTTTGTCAATATATGTTTTTAATAAAGTTGCAAAACGTTTGCTTTTTTTATCTTTTTTAGGACTTGTTACATGCCAAGCGGTATCCAAACCAATTTCGTCAATAATGCCAAAAGGACCTCGGGTCATTTTAAAATTTCCCATCCAAGAACGGTCAACATCTTCAATACTGGCGATGTCGTAAGTTACCAAAGCACCAGCCGCACCTATAAGCGCAATCAGCATGGCATTAAAAATATAGGCGGGCGATTCTTTTTGAACAATAACAGGTGTCTGTTGAATGCTTTTACCAAAGTCTTGAAGTAACTTAATAATCCAAGTTTCCGTTTGCGGATTGGGCATAATATCTACTACGTTAGCATAAAACACATCGTGAAAATGAAAAGCACAAAAGCGTTCGGGTCTGCCCGTATCATCCGCGTAAAGCGAAGGCAATAATGACGAAGTATTAGTTGTAAAAATTGTTTTTGGTGGACACAGTTTCCCGAATTGTTGCCATACTTTTTTCTTGATAGTGATGTTTTCTGTAACCGATTCGCTTACCAAATCGGCCTTTTGAGCCGCCTCCTGAGCATTGCTTGTAAACTGTAGGTTTTGTAGCGCAGCATCTGCTTGTTTTTGTGTATAAGTTTGCGCTTTGACTAAAATTTTGAGCAAATTGGCTTGTATTTTTTTAGCCGATGCAAAAGCTTTTTCGTCAATATCGTAAATAGTGACTTTGTAATTATTTAAAGCACAAGCCAAACCGATACGTAAGCCTAAAGTACCACTGCCTAAAATAAGGATGTTGTGTATGTCTTTTAATGTTTTCATTTTTATAATTTTTTAATGGTTTAACCTAAAACATATCTTGATTCTAAAAGCGCAGCGGTCTAGGGTCTTTATTCTGACAATTATGGTTTTAAAATGACTTTGCCAATATTTTCATGATTTTCGAGAATGGCATGGGCTTTACCAGCCTCCGATAAAGGTAGTCGTGCGTGAATAACAGGTTTTATTTGACCGCTTAATAAATAGCCGATAAGTGTTTTAAACGAGGCCATCATTAAGGCAGGATTGTTTAAGATGCCATAGAGATGGAACATGGAAACCGAATGGCATTTATGAGGTTTGCTACCCAGAGCTACTTTAAAATCGGTTGAAGGGGGGCCGGCCACAATACCGTACCAAATAATATGTCCAAGGGTGGCGAGCATTTTAAAATTAGCGTCAAATCGCGGACCGCCAATACAATCTATTATCAAATCAACGCCTTTATCTTTGGTGATTTCGTTAACGCGTGCCACCACATCTTCTGTTTTGTAATTAATCACATGCTGGTAGCCCATTTCTTTAATAACGGCGGCTTTAGCGTCTTTACTGGTCAATCCGATAAGGGTGATATTGGCAATTTTTGCCAACTGAATCAGCGCCGTACCCACACCACCGGCGGCGGCATGTACCAAAACGGTTTCGCCTGCTGTAACGCGTCTCACAGAATGTAACATATGATAAGCGGTTAGGTAAATAATGGGGAGCGCAGCGGCTTCGTCAAAAGCGACTGCATCTGGAATAGGAATGATGGATGAAGCTTTAACCACAGCCTCTGTTGCATATGCCGGACCGCCAAAAGCAATGACGCGTTGTCCTACTTTTAAATGTTTTATGGCTGAACCCACTTTGGTAATGATACCTGCCGCTTCATTGCCTAAAATGGCTGGGAATGTTGGCATATAAGGATAATCACCTTTGCGGATAAGGACATCGGAATAATTTACAGAAGCGCTTTTAATGTTTACCACAACTTGGTCTGCTTGGCAAATAGGTGTTTCTAATGTTTCGAATTTAAGGACGTCTTGACCGCCTGTTTTATGGATGCGTATGGCTTTCATAGGATTTTTATTTTTTTAGTTTGTCCAAAAGTAGGGAAAAGATAGGAGATTCCTCTAGCCAAATCTGGAGGTAAATTCAAAATAGAAAATAATGCCATTTTGTTATTGATTGTTTTGGCTAAAGCCGATTGGATGCTTGTTTTCTTTAGGATGGGCTAAAGCCCAACCCTAGTTGAATAGATAAGAGTTGAAGCATTGTAATTAGATGGACTAGTCCAATCTAAATTGGGTAATTAAGAAGGTAGGTAAAATTATTCAAAATTATTTCATCCAGCTTTAGTTTGTATGATTGGTGGGAGATATATAAAAAAATTGTCCCCTGCTTTGAATTGTCCCCTGCTTTGAATTGCCTCCTGCTTCAGCAGGAGGAATAAGATTAAATATTTTTATTTGGCTTTAGCCAAAATCTTTGTGCTTTTCAAATCTATATTTTTTGATAAACACATCATATTCTTCTATAAATGATTTTGCTTTATGGTGAGCTTCCTGATTTTTAATATAATTCCTAACACGATCAATCATAGATTCAGAGACAGAAACCGCAAAATATTCATCTTGCCATTCAAATTTATCTGTAGTCAGATTTTGTTTATTTATCCAAAAAGAAGATTCGCCTTTTATCAATTGCATAATTTTTTGAATTGTTTGGTCAACTCCTAGCGAAATTAAACAGTGGCAATGGTCTGAATAACCATTGACAAAATCGATAAAAACCCCTTTTTTCTTAGCATTTTCTCTGATGTGTTGCCACACTTTTTGTCTGATTTCTTTTGATGACAAGAAAGGATTTCTATTTTTTGTACTCCATACCGTATGAATATAAACTTTGATAAAAGGCATTTTATATTTATTTAGTTTCTCAAAAGTAGGGAAAAGATGTGAAATATAATTTTATTGTTTTGGCTAAAGCCGATAGGATGATTGCATTTTTTAGGATGGGCTAAAGCCCAACCCTTTTGAAAAACAGGATTTACCATTTATTTAAAATCACCTCTTGTTTTGAATTTGATTGTTTTGGCTAAAGCACACTTCTAAATGAAATTGTAAGACAATTATCTAAAATCGTGAATTCTATTAAATTTAATTGCCTGTTGGGCATTATCCGCGCAAGCGTTTACAACATAAATGAGCCCTGCAAATCGGGGGTCTTTGCTAAAACCTTTTTTGTAGCGTGCATAAATCTGTTGTGCGATGACACCCAATTTAAAACTGCCAAAGACGTAATAAAATACGATGTCTTTAAGGTCTAAAGGGCTTTGCGAAGCGTAATAAGTTACGACTTCTTCACGCCTTAAATTACCATCAACCCAAGTAAGATTAAAAGCGCGAAGTGCTTTATTGTCTTCTGATTCAACCCAGTAAGCTAAGGTAGTTCCCAAATCCATAAGCGGGTCGCCCACGGTAGCCATTTCCCAATCTAAAACGGCTTTGATATGTAAGTTATTTAGGTCTAAAATAAAATTGTCATATTTAAAATCGTTGTGGATAAAAGCAGTTGTTTGTGTTTGTGGTAAATGGCTTTGCAACCATTCGGCTGCTTTATTCATACCCTTTATACTGTCAGTTTCTGCATTAAAATAGCGCTTGGTCCAACCACTTACTTGTCGAGAGACATAGCCTTCCGGATTTCCTAGATTTACCAAGCCTGTTTTATTAATATCGAGCTGGTGTAATGCCAAAAGTGTATCGATACATTCGGTAGATAATTGTTTAAAATGAGCAGTTGTTAAAGTCAGCCCTTTTGGGATTTGATTGCGTAAAATGACGCCTTTTATACGTTCCATAATATAAAATGACGCGCCAATAATAGTTGCATCATCACAATAACAAACAGGTTGCGGAATTTTGGTATAGACAGGTTGCAATTGGCTGAGCACTTCGAATTCGCGATGCATATCGTGAGCCGATTTTATTTTTGCGCCTCTAGGCGGACGTCGTAATACATATTCCTTTGTAGCTGTTTTGAGCAAGTAAGTGAGATTAGAATAGCCTCCAGGGAATTGTTTTACCGCGGTAATCTTTTCAAAAGGACTCAGATGTCCTTCAAAGTAAGTGTTTAACTTTTTAATATCAAGCGCTTCGCCATCGTGGACTTTTTGTGCTTTATCTAAGGCTTCATTCATACCACGCTGGTATTTAAACCATAAGCTTTTAAAACCTGACGCGCTAAAGCAGCTTTGTGTACTTCGTCGGGACCGTCGTAAATGCGGGCGGCACGTTCGTGACGGTACCAAAAAGCCAGTACAGTATAATCGGTTAAACCCAAGGCGCCGTGCACTTGAATAGCACGATCTAAAACCCGTTGTAAAACATTGGCCACATAAAATTTAATGGTCGATATTTCTATACGTGCGGTTTTAGCGCCTTCGTTGTCAATTTTTGTTGCGGTGTGTAAAACCATAAAACGAGCCGCATTGATTTCGGCACGCGAGTCGGCTATAAAATTCTGAATGCTTTGTTTTTCGCCCAACATAACCCCTTTTGCTAACTGGCGTGTGGCAGCCCGTTGACACATTAAATCGAAAGCGCGTTCGCAAATACCAATCCACCGCATACAGTGGTGAATTCGCCCAGGGCCTAAACGTTGTTGTGCTAAAGCAAATCCTTGTCCTTCTATCCCGATAAGGTTTTTAACAGGCACTTTACAATTGGTATAACTTACTTCGCCGTGACTAAAATAATCGTCGTTAGTATCGCCCATAATGGGGGTATTACAGGTTAATTTAAAGCCAGGGTTGTCAGTTGGTACCACAATCATACTAGCGCGTTGGTATTTGTTTTCGGCTTCGGGATTCGTGTTAGCCATAACCACCGCAAAACTGGCGCCATCAGCCGAAGAGGTAAACCATTTTTTACCGTTAATAATGTAATTGTTGCCCTCTTTTAAAGCACTTGTGTCCATTTCAGTTGGATTTGACCCGGCAAAATGGGGTTCGGTCATAGAAAAACAGCTGCGAATTTTACCTTCTAAAAGAGGTTGTAAAAATTGATCTTTAATAAAGTTTGAAGCATGTCCTAAAAGCAATTCCTGATTGCCAATATCGGGCGCGTTGCAGTTAAAACAATAATGCCCGTAAGGCGATTGCCCTAAAGCCTCGCTTACTTGCCCGAATTCTGTAAGGCTTAAGCCCAATCCGCCAAGAGCAGTACTTAAATGTGGATTCCACAAGCCTTCTTTTTTAATTTTCTGACGAATTTCTTCAAGTTTTGGTTTGACTTTACTAAAGTTTTGTTGTAAATATTCCCGCTCTAAAGGGATAATATGTGTATTGACAATGTTTTGAATTTTAGGAAGAATCGCTTCTAATTGAGCTGTATTAAATAGTTTCATTTTATAAAAAATAGGATGCTTACAAAGGTATATAAATTGCCATTATAAAGGGTTGGATATTTCAAACACGTACAAAACAAGGTTACTAATCTTGAATTTATTCGAAGGTTCAACATAAAATGATACATTTGTTTTTGTTATAGAAAACAAGATATTTGAAAAATAAAATTTTAATAATGCTTTTTTTGTGCTTAAGTTATAACTTAAAGGCTCAAAATTTGTCTTTTTTTAAAGATTCTACGCGCCTTGTTTCGGTCACTAATAAAATGATGGCACCTCCTCAAAAATTAAATCCGAAAAAAATCATAAAAAAGACCATAGCAACCCCTTTAAAATATTCTTTAAAGGCGCCTAAGGCAAAATACCTTGACATAAAACCTGTTGTTGTTACAGTCAATACAGTAGGAAAACCGCAACAACGCCCTTTTTTGTTTAAGGGTAAGAAAATTAAATATCACAAAATTTTTAAGGCACCAAATTTACTTTTTAGAGACAACTCTAAATACAATATTAAATACTTAAATAGGGAACACGGCGCCTTTTCTGATGTTATAACAGACATAGCTCAAGACAGTATGGGTTTTATGTGGCTGGGCTCAGGAGACCTTGGTTTGGCAAAGTACGATGGGCGTACTTTTAGCATTGTTGATACCCAATCTGGATTGTCCTCTAATGGCATAGAAAATTTATTTCTCGATTCTAAAAACAGACTTTGGGTAACAGCTAAAGATGGCTTGTATTATATTAAAAACGACAGTTTATTTACCTTATCAAAATTTAAAGAGACGCTATTTAATAAAGTTTCTGAAGATACCGAACACAATATCTGGATAGCCACTTTAAATAAAGGGGCTTTTAAGTATAAAAAAGACAGTGTTTTAATCTTTAATAAAGGGACGGGTTTATCAGACAATGGCGTGTTACAAGTTTTTCAAGAGTCTAACGGAGTTTATTGGTTTGGTATGCACAATGGCAAAGGGTTTAGCAGGTACGATGGTAAATATTTTTATCACTATTTCCTCGAAAAACAAAAATTGGGGGCAGATGTACACAGTTTTATAGCGTACGATAAAAAAATATGGATAGGTACTTTTGAGGCTGGGTTGATATATTATGACGGTTCTGGGTTTTACAGGTACAATTTTGGTTATAACACCTATTCATTTGCAAAAAATAAAGAGGGTTTGTGGTTTAACGTCTATGGCGTTGGGTTGGGAAACTACAAAGCAGGGGTATTTAATTTTATAACCAAGAAAGAAGGATTGCCCGGAAGAAGTACCTATAGAATTTTTAATGACAGGGATGATAATATTTGGTTGGCCGATTTATTTTCAGGGTTTTCAAGGTTGGACAAAAATATTTTCTATAACGAAACTTTTAAAGGAGAAGTCCCTATTAAAAGAGTAGAGAATATTGTTACAGACCCCGCTGGAACAGAGTGGTTTTTCCAAAATGGCGGCCGCATTGTATCTAAAAAAGGAACACAATTTTTTGCCTATTCTAACGAGACAAGTAATAAAATAACCGCCATACATCATGCCTTTGATGGATATTTTACAGCTCCAGGTAAGGCGTGGCTAACAACTTACACTATGGGGATTGCCCTTTTTACTGAGAAGAATTTTACCTTTTACCAATTTAAGAAAGGGTATAATTTTTTAGATATAGAATGCGATTTAAAAAAACGCCTGTGGTTTTCGTCAGAAAAAAATGGGGTGGTTTACCGATATAAGGAGGCTTTTTACAGTATTAATAAAGACAATGGTTTAAGTGAAGATAACATTACAGCACTGCTCTGCGATGCGAAAGGACGTACATGGTTGGCATTAGAACACAGCGGCGTGGCCATTATTAATAACGACACTATTACCACACTTACACAAGGAAGAGGTTTGTTATCGAATGACGTTACAGCATTATTTGAAGACTCTCAAAAACATTTTTGGATAGGCACACAATCTAGCGGCTTGCAATTGATTGAAGGAGAAAATACCTATACGTTTGACGAATCTAAGGGCTTGCTGTCTAATCAAATTGTATCTGTTTTACAAGAAAATAAAAATATATTTTGGGTTACAACAGTCCTAGGTTTATCGCGGTTGACCTTTGATGAAACACGCAATGTAACAATTAAAAATTTTGGCGTTGCATATGGTTTAAATTTAGTGGGGCTTTCCCGAGCTTCTAAGGTTTATAAGACGCATAAAATAGTCTGGGGAGCCAAACAAGGCCTGTTGGTTTATCAAAAACCATATGAGGGCTTGAATCCGCAAAAACCAGTCTTAATTTTGAACAGTCTTTTTTTGGATGGCGAAAAAGTAATTAAGAACCCAAACACTCCTATAAAATTAAAACACCATCAAAAACTTAAACCCAATTTTTCTGCTTTAAATTGGGGCTACGAGAGCACTCTTAAATATCACTATAAAATCAGCAAAAAAAAATCTCATAATAAATGGCTTCCTTTGAGTAGCGAGAACAAAGCTGTTTTTAGTAATTTAAATCTTGATGTTACCGAAATACAGATAAAGGCCACCTCTTTAACAGGAGAGAGTAATATTGTAAGAATAGCTGTTAAAGTGCAACCTTACTTTTATCAAAACATTTATTATCACATTCTGTTTTGGATTATAATTATTGGCATAACGGTCTTTTATTTTCAATACAAAAAGAAATTAGCGCTTAACAAAAAAAGGGATTTAGAAAAAATAATATCTCAAAAAACGGCGGTAATTTTATCAGAAAAAGAGGCGCTAGGAAAAAGTCATAAAAAAATACTTATTCAAAACAAAGAAAAAGACGCCCTTATTCAAGAGGTACATCACCGTGTTAAAAATAATTTACAGCTTATTTCTAGCTTGGTAAGCATGCAGATTGCATCGCTAAAAGAATCAAAATCTAAAAAGATATTATTAGAAACGTATAACCGCATCGCTTCTATGGCACTTGTTCATGAGGTACTATACACAAAAGACAATGTTTCGTACATCTCTTTAAGGAAATACCTCTCAGATTTGATAAATAATCTGAATGAGATGGTTAATTTAGAGCATATTGACATTCAGTTTAACACCGCTCTCGACGATATTAAATTAAATGTTTCAGACTGTATTGCTTTGGGTATGATAGCCAATGAATCTGTTTCAAACGCCATTAAATATGCGTTTAAAAACAATAAAAATCCCAAAATAGATATCACACTAAAATCTGATAAAGAAAGGCAAGAGATTTCTTTTATTATTAAGGATAACGGTGTGGGAATTGCCTCAAAATACCTTAAAAACACAGACAGATCGCTTGGGGTGCGGCTTATTACTATTTTTGCCAAACAGCTAAATGCCAGTATTGAGATTAATAACAAAAAGGGAACAGAAATTTTAATTCAATTTAAATGTAGGAATAATGAGGATTGTAATAGGTGAAGATGAAATACTAATTGCCGAACACCTGAAAGATATTGTCAATTCATTTAAACACAATGTTGTAGGTGTTGGTCATGACAAGGCTAAAATTCTTAAGATTATTGACAAAACAAAACCAGACTTGGTTTTGTTAGATATTCGAATGAAGAATAAACATGACGGTATTGAAATTGCCGAAATTGTTTCTGAAAAATACGGCATCCCTTTTATTTTTATCACAGCCCATTCTAATAAAGATATCTTAGACAAAGCATTACCTACAAAGCCCAGCGGATATATCATCAAACCATTTAAACCGATTGATGTTTATACAGCCATTCATATTGCTACCGATAAATTTAGAAATAATAAAGCAGATAATTTTTTGTTGATAAAAGAAAATTACAAACAGGTAAAAGTACTTTTATACACCATTTTATTTATAAAATCGGATGATAATTATGCAGAAATATACACCAACAGAACAAAACATATTAAGCGTATCAGTTTAAAAACCCTTCAAGACAATTTAGAACCCAATGGTTTTGTTAGAATACACAGGTCATACATAGTTAATTTGCACCATGTCAATAAAGTAAATGCAACAATGGTTGAAGTAGGTAGTTATAAATTACCTGTTTCAAGAAATTATTTAAAAGCTTTAAAGAAGGCCCTAAAAGCTTGATTTTTTATTGCGATATCTATTTAAAATGAGGCGATAAGGTTATTCGCCACAAAAAACCACCACCTACCACATAGTTTTTTAGAGTTCAGCATTTTTAAGATAAGTTTGCGGGTAACATTCCCACGTGGATTTTTGTTGTTAACCAAACTTAAATAATTATGAAAGTAAAATTACCTTTTAAAGAAAATGCGCCCCGTTATTTGTATGATTTTTTAAATCAAACCAAATTTTTTATTGCGTTTGCATTTTGTATGTTTTTGCAAACCAGTTTTGCGCAAGTAACTATTTCGCCTTGGAAAATGAATAGAGGGGCTGGGGTAATTAGCTATAGCCTTCCCAATCATGGAAATCCTGCGGCTTATAGTCAAATGAATATTCCCGCGCCTTCTGATGTTAATTGGACAGCGGCGCCTGTAGATGGCTTGGGAAGAATCAATTATTCTGTAAGATCCATCTTATGGCGTTGTTTAAATCAACTAGATTTTACTTATTTTGAAACCAATATAAATATTCCTTCTAATTTTACTGTTAATAGTTTAACAGTTTCATTTACGGCCGCAGACGATGGGGCACGGGCTTATATTTTTAACTCTAACCACCCATCGGGTGCCTTTATTGGGCAAATTAGTTTGGGTTCTAATCCCGTTTCACAAAATTATGCCACGCTTGCCAAAGCGGGCGAAGTTAACAGACTTGTAATAGTTCAGTTTGATGATTGTCCAACAGGAAACAATTTAACAGGTGCCGAAGTTAAAATTAATGGTACAGCTGCACCCATAGTGTTGCCGCCAGCATACACAATCAATTTAAACACAACTGTCACAGATGCCAGCTGTGTCGGTTCAGACGGCAGTGTACAACTTAGCGCAACTAATGCTGTTGCGCCGCTAACTTGGGGGCAAAAAATATATGATGACAATTTTTCAGGAACCTTAAATACAGCTAATTATACCAGTAATAACATGACTGTAAGCAGTACTGGGACAGCATTACAACTTCAACCCCAATCAGGTTGGAGTTCAAATTTTGTATCCAATCAATCTTTTGTACGAAAAGACGGCTTAACTTTTACAGGGAGCATTTTTATTCCTTATGCGGGTTATAAAGCCATAATGGTTGGTTTTAACGATGGCGCTAATAATTCAACAGTAAGTGCTTCGCATGGTATCTTTTTCTTTGACAATGGCACCACATCGCCCGTTTCTGTATCAGCAAGGCAAGGGGGCAGTGGCGCTGTAGCGTTTCCAACATCAAGCTATACCAATAGTGCAAGCCCTGGAACTTGGTTCGATTATAAAATAACCCTTCATACAGGTGGCGCAACTTATTATATTAAGAAATCTACTGAAGCCACTTTTACCAATACAGTTACAATAGATTTTGGGGCTAATCCTGCTAATTTAAAAGTGGGAGTTCAAGCCAATTCTAGTTCCGGTGTAACACACACTTTACATAAAAATTGGAAAGTATATGACGCACCTACGCCCACAACAAACTTATCTTCAGGAATATATACATATAATGTTACCGATGCCAACGGTGTAAGTGCTACAACTACAGCTACGGTTGGTGTTTCGGGGATAGATACAGATGGCGATGGTGTTTTTGATGCCTGCGATTTGGATGATGACAATGATGGCATTTTAGATACGGCCGAATGTACAACATCTAATTTCCATTGGTCAAATGCGCCCACAGTAAATGGTAAAACAGCTACAGGAACAATAAATGGCATAGGCTATACTTATACGTCATCAGTAAATGTAAGAACAACAAGTAACGTATTTCAACATTACCGTTTCCCTTCCTCGTTTAATGTACCTAATAACAATCCAACTATACAAAATATAGAAGCCAGTACCAATACTTTGACTTTTGCAAGCCCTATGACCAATCCTGTTTTGGTATTTTCATCAGTAGGTGGCAATGTTTCGGTCCCTATTAATTTTAGTGCGCCAGTAGAAGTATTATGGTCAACACATGTTGGTTTTGGGTCATCATTTGTGCAAAATTCGCCTACTCAAGTTACAGGTAAAGAGGCTTTTGTCATAGTGAGGATGAATGGTACTTTTTCTAGTATTTCGTTTGACTATTTAACCTATGAAAACTATGTCAATTTTGTATTTGGAGCAGATTTCTTCACTTTTTGTGATACAGATGGTGATGGCATAAAAGATTATTTAGATTTAGATAGCGACGGAGATGGTTGTTTTGACGCTATTGAAGGGAGTTTGGGTCTTAGTCCAAGTTTAGCAGTGGTGCTTTAGTAGGCGCTGTAGATGCCAATGGTGTACCCTTATCTGCCAATGGTGGCCAAGGCGTAGGCACCAGTGCCAATGCTTCGGCGACTTGTATGTGTGATTTAGGTCTTGACAGTACACTTCCTACAGTTGTTACACAAGATATTACAATCCAGTTAGATGCTACAGGTAATGCAACTATAACACCTCAGCAAATAGACAATGGTTCTACCGATAATTGTGCTATAGCTAATGGTGGATTGAGTTTAGATATTACCTCTTTTAATATAACTAATATAGGAACCAATACCGTTACACTAACAGTTAAAGATACCAATGGTAATTTAGCCAGTAGTACGGCTACCGTAACTATTACAGATGTTACGCCCCCTACGGTAGTCACCCAAAAGATTACGGTTAATTTAGATGCGAGCGGTAATGCTACCATTACACCCCAACAAATAGACAATGGTTCTAGCGACCTCTCAGGCCCTGTAACTTTAAGTTTAGACCAAACCAATTTTACTTGTGCCGATGTTAATACGTCGATAGCTCTTGGTGAGGCTTTGAATTTTGATGGTGTAAATGATCAAATTAATTTGGGTAGTCCAGCTGCATTGAACTTTGGTTCAAATGACTTTTCAATTGAAGCGTCGTTTAGAACGACTTCAACTACATGGAATTATATCGTTTCTAAAGGAGGAGATGTGCTAGCTAATGAGCGTGGATATGGATTAGCAATTAGCAATGGGAGTGTCTATGGATTTTTGACATCCAGTCAAGGAAGATTTACTTTCCCTGCGGTAGGTTCTGGTTTTAATGATGGACAATGGCATCAATACACGGGTGTTTTCAAAAGAAACGGAAACTTTGAAGCTTATATAGATGGGGTCTTAATAGGGACGACAAACATATCAGCCTATAATGGATCTTCCTCAGGAACCAGTCCAACTTATATTGGACTTCAGCAATCAAATAACAGATATTGGAGCGGTGATATTGATGAAGTAAGATTTTGGAATTACGCCCTGCAACCATCAGAAATCCAATCGAGATTAAACACAGGTCTAACTGGAACTGAAACGGGATTAGTGGGTTATTATCCCTTAAATGATGGCGTAGCCGGAGCCAATAACTTTGGCGCCATTACAGCGGCGGATGCTTCTGTAAATTCAAATAATGGGATCTTATCTAATTTTGCCTTGTCAGGAACTAATTCTAACTGGATTATTGGATCTGGTGGCTCAAATGCCGGCAATACAGTGACGCTTACAGTTACTGATGCCAGTGGCAATACAGCTACAGGCACAGCCGTAGTTACGGTTGTCGACAACACAGCGCCCACAGTAATAACCCAACCCATCACGGTTAAGTTAGACGCCAACGGAAATGCTACTATCACGCCACAACAGATAGACAATGGCAGTTCTGACAATTGCGGCCCAGTTACATTAAGTTTAGATGCTGGTCAGGGTAATTTTACTTGTGCTAATGTAGGTACAACAAATACGGTTACTTTAGTAGCAACCGATAGCCATGGCAATGTGGCTACAGGAACAGCCACTGTAACAGTACAAGATAATATGGCGCCAGGTGGTGGCGGATCTAGTAGTCCATCAGGTTTAGGTACCGTACCGCAACTGGCATTAAATAATGTGCCAGAAGCATCAGGTTTTGGATTGTTATATCAACTCGATATTCCAAATGCTGCTGCATGGACAGCAGGTGTGCCTTACACTGTTGATAATTCATCTTTAACAGGACTCAATTTTAGCAGAGTAGCCTATTTATTAGAATTAGATAACAAATGGGTGTGGGTATCTATGGATGCTTTTACAACAAATTTGGCTCAATTAGGTTTACCACAACAAAACCAAGCGGGAAATAGTTTCATACAACAACGTATAGTTAACAATATGACGGTTGTTGCAAGTAGTAATTCAGGATTAGCCAGTCGTCAAAATGTGGCAACAGGAAACCTTGAAATATGGAATTATAATTATGCTGCCGATAATATTGCAGGTGTTCCCAATGCCAATAATACTTATGATTGGGGCGACCGTTCTGCTGGTTCTTCAACTTATTCAAGTTTCCAAATACACGACCATGGCGCGCAACTAGTAATGTTAGCTTATAACGGATGGGGTTTGGGCGGTACTTCAGATATTGGTATTAACAACAATACAGGTAATCTACATAAAGATTATACTTTTATGCAGAATGCAGGAAATTATAATGTAAAGAAGTTGTATATTTTTGTAGGTAATTCAAGTACAGCTAGTGGCGTTTTAACCCAAGACATTACGGTTCAGTTGGACGCTACGGGTAGTGCCACAATCACACCGCAAATGATAGATAATGGTACTACAGATAATTGCGGAATTGCTTCTTATACACTAGATAAAACCACATTTACCTGTGCTAATCTTGGTACTAATACTGTTACTTTAACAGTTACTGATAATAGTGGTAACACATCCACAGCCACTGCTACAGTTACCGTAGAGGACAATATAGCGCCAACTGTACAAGCTAAACCAATTACAGTTCAGCTAGATGCTTTTGGCAATGCAAGCATCGCAGCAGGAGATATAGATAATGGTAGTTATGACAATTGTGGTGCAGTCACCTTGAGTTTAGATGCGGGCCAAGGGAATTTCACCTGTGCTAATATAGGGCCAAATACAGTAAACTTAGTAGTGACTGACGCCAGTAATAATACGGCTTTTGCTCCAACAGTTGTAACCGTGGTTGATACCATGGCTCCAACGGCTTTAGCTAAAGATTTCGTGTTAAATTTAAACGATCAAGGAGTGGGTAGTATAACAGTGAGTCAGATAGATAATGGATCTACAGATAACTGTGGCATACAAAGTATGACAGTAACACCAACCACATTTACATGTGCTGATGTAGGCGTACAACAAGTTACTTTAACGGTAACAGATAACAGTGGTAATGTAGCCACAGCCTCAGCCAATGTCACGGTTCAAGACATTACAGGGCCTACGGTAGCCACGCAAAACCTAACAGTTAGTTTAGATGCCAACGGCACAGCCAGTGTCACAGCTCAACAATTTGATGCGGGCTCTACGGATGCGTGTGGTATTGCGAGTTATGCTTTGACTATCCCAAGAGGTGTCACGATAGATCCTGCAAATCTCACTTGTGCAGATGTAGGTACTCATAATTTAACCTTAGTAGTAACCGATATCAATAATAATGAGACACAAGCCACAGTTACTGTAACGGTTCAAGATACGACAGTTCCTGTTATAGCGACACCGCTAGACATTAATATGGTAGCGACAAGTGCGCAAGGAGCAGTAGTAAATTATACAGCTCCTGTAGGTACAGACAATTGTACACCCACTACAACATTAACAGCAGGCTTGGCCAGTGGTGCGACTTTCCCAATAGGGACAACAGTGGTGACCTATACGGTAACCGACCCTTCAGGAAATACAGCTTCAAGTTCGTTTAATGTAGTAGTAGTAGGTGTGGCACCAGTGATCGTATCACCAGGAGACATTACACAAAACACAGATGCGGGACAATGTGGTGCCTTAGTAAGTTATGCTGCTACAGAAACGGTAGGTATCCCAGCCTCAACGATAACATATACTATAGCCCCTGGCAGTAATTTTGTTTTAGGCACAACAGCTGTAACAGCTACAGCCACTAATGCTATAGGCAGTTCTTCAACAACGTTTAACGTTATAGTACAAGATAACACAGCGCCAACGGTACTAGCCCAACCTATTACGGTTCAATTAGACGCTACGGGCAATGCTACAATAAATACAACGATGATAGACAATGGCAGTTACGACAACTGTTCGGTAACTTTAAGTTTAGACTTAACGGGCTTTGGTTGTGAGAATGTAGGTGTAAATACAGTCACCTTAACAGGCACAGACCCAAGTGGCAACGTGTCAACAGCTACGGCACAGGTTACAGTAGAGGACAACATTTTCCCAACGGTAATAACCCAAGCTTTCACCACAACTATAATGGGCGGCGTAGCTACGGTAACACCGACCGATGTAGATGGCGGTAGTTATGACAATTGCGGCATCCAAAGTATGAGCGTCTCACCAAGTACTTTTGTATGTGGCGACCAAGGAAACCATACAGTTACTTTAACGGTAACGGATAACAGTGGTAACGTATCAACAGCTACAACTATAGTAACAGTAGTAGGCGAAGTCCCCACGATAGGAATAGACAGCTTTACGGCAGTCCCCACACAGAGTACCAATACGGTTTACTTGGGTTATGGGCCACAAAGTATTACCTTAAATACCAATACAACAGGCGGTACAGGCTTTACCTATAGTTGGACAAGTTCAACAGGCTGGTTAGTTTCAAGTGTGGCGAATCCAACCATTAGTCCACTAGTAAGTACTACTTATACGGTTACAGTAACCAATGCCAATGGCTGCGAGGCAACAACATCACTTGATGTTTGTGTTATAGATGCGAGGTATATAAATAAAGAAGGCGAGTGGGATGATGGCAAGGTCTTGGTCTGCAGAGGTAGTGACAACGACGATGATAAGGATAAAGACAAAGATCACAGCAGTAAGGGAGATGATGATGACCATGGTTCTAAGACAAAAGCCGTAAAGGCCAAAAAGGTAGCAGAATACTTAGAGCACGGCGGTACCTTAGGCGGCTGTAATGCGACTTGTACAACTACTTACGTAGAGGTCATAGTAGACAATGACGATGATGACCATGCCGATAATGACGACAAAGATCACTCAGATGATAATGGTGATGACAAGGATGATGATAAAAAAGGCAAAGACAAAGATCATAGTTCAAGAGCCCAGATAAAAACATTGATTTATCCAAATCCTGTGATTAACACAGCCGTTATTGGAATGAATAAAAAAGGTTCGGGCTTGATACAGGTTTATAACTACCAAGGACACTTAATCTTTAGCAAAAAGGTTAAAGACATAGCTAAGGGAGCCAATATAAACATGTCTAACAAGAAGACGGGAACTTACTTTGTACGGATAAGGTACAAGGGTAAGGTTTACACCTCTACTATATTTAAAGACAAGTAACCCGGGGGGTTACCATAATGAAGCAGGTTAAGGTTTTAATACTTTAACCTGCTTTTTTATATGCTTTAAATAGCAGAATTAGTCCAACCTCTGTCAAACACATACAAAAAGACGTTATTAACACCTTTTATTTGAAATCTTTAGCATTTTGATATAGGTTTGTCAAGCCGTGTTTACTCAGGGAATATTACTATTAACTAAACTTTCAAAAAAAATGAAATCAAAACTACTTTTCAAGAAACGTACACATACTTTTTTTAGTTTAAAAAAAGGCTCTATAGCATTTGTCTTTTTTATGTTTTTGCAAATGGCTAATGCTCAAGTTACTATTTCGCCTTGGAGAATGAATAAAGGTGGCGGGGTAATTAATTTTCATCTCCCAAATCACGGAGACCCTATAGCCTATGGTCAAATGAATATTCCTGTCCCAACCGACATTAATTGGACAGCGGCTCCTGTAGATGGTTTAGGTAGGATAAACTATTCTGTGCCTTCTATCCTATGGAGTTGTTTAAATCAATTAGATTTTACCTATTTTGAAACGAATATAAATATTCCCACTAATTTTACTGTTAATAGTTTAACAGTTTCATTTACGGCAGCAGATGATGGCGCAAGGGCTTATATTTTTGACTCCAGTTACCCCAATGGGGCTTTTATAGGCGAAATAAGATTTGGTCAAACAGCAATTACGGCCAATTATGCCTCGTTGGCAATAGCAGGCGAAGTTAACAGACTTGTTGTTGTGCAGTTTGACGATTGTCCAGCAGGAAATAATTTAACAGGTGCCGAAGTTAAAATAAACGGCGTGGCTGCGCCAATAGTAGTGCCACCAGCTTATAACATAAATTTAAGCGCATCTGTAACCGATGCCAGTTGTGCAGGCCCAAGTGGCAGTGTTCAACTTAACGCCGCTAATGCAGTAGCACCTCTAACTTGGGGACAAAAAATATTTGATGACAATTTTTCGGGTACATTAAATACGGCCAATTATACCAGTAATAATATGACTGTAAGCAGTACTGGGACAGCATTACAACTTCAACCCCAATCAGGTTGGAGTTCAAATTTTGTATCCAATCAATCTTTTGTACGAAAAGACGGCTTAACTTTTACAGGGAGCATTTTTATTC
>JAKIUU010000047.1 GCA_021647405.1 Flavobacteriaceae bacterium | reverse complement strand
AAAACAACATTACTACTATCAACGGTGTTACCTTTTCAGCGACTACTGTAGATTTAGAGGCCAATGGCCTAAAAACACTGGCTGTTGAATTGGGTGCCGAAATTGACAACCTGTTCTTTTTAGCAGGCGCTAATGTGAATGGCAAAGCCCTCCTCTCTTTGTATATTTCTAAAGAATTGGCAGCTGCTAAAAACCTCAATGCAGGGACTATTATTCGCGAACTGGGCAAGCACATACAAGGCGGCGGCGGAGGTCAAGCCTTTTTTGCCACAGCCGGTGGTAAAAACCCGGCGGGTATAGTAGCGGCCCTTAAAGCGGCTGAGGCTTATTTAAGTTAGTCTTTTTTTTAAATACAAGTATCTTGATTTCAAGCTGATAAATAGTTATATTTGTTGGGATATAATAAGTCGCATTCATTTAAAAAAAACAGCTTTTTTTTAGTTTAATAGCGGTAATTATCGGGATGATTTATATACATATCTTTGATACAATTCAAATTAAAATCTAGAGCCAAATTATGTTTATCAGGACATTGTTCTTTATACTAATTCCTGTTCTAAAAAAAATGTATCTTTGAAGTAAAATTTGTAGTTATGGATATTCAGACATCTAAAATTGAGTTAGCAAAGATTATTTTGAATATTGAAAATACTGAATTTATCGAAAAGATAAAAAACTTTATTTCTAAAGAGAAAAAGGATTTTTGGGATGATTTGACTTCTTCTGAAAAAGCTGAAATTGAACTCGGCATTAAGCAATTAGATAACGGAGAAAGAATTTCATACAACGATTTTTTAAAAAAAACATCTTAAATGAGCGTTTTCCTCTCGCCTCAAGCTCAATTTAATCTTGAAAAATTGAATGACTATTTACTTGAAAATTGGAATTCAAAAGCTAGAGATGAATTCGTAGCAAAACTTACATCTAAGTTTGAGCAAATCTCACATTTTCCTCAAAGCTGTGTACTATCTGAAAAACATAAAGGACTGTACAAGTGTGTGCTAACAAAACAGACTACATTTTATTATAGAATAACAGAAAAAAGCGAAATTGAAGTTATTACCTTTTTTGACACAAGGCAAAATCCAGATAATTTGAAGAAAGATTTATAAGTGAAAAAGCCGAACAAAGAACCTGACTATGGTAGGTAGGTTGAGATAAAAAAAATAGTTTAATCTCGGTAATTATCAGGATACTACATGATTCTTATCATAAGGAATACCTGATTTAGCAATAGTAAAACCGTTGTACACGAGCTCAATATTGTAATATTAATCATTATAATATCTTTTAGTTATAACTTTTGGTCATTATAATAATAGTTTATATCTTTGTGTAAAAAGATAGGAACGAGCATGTATCAAAGAATAATTGAGAATATAATAAGTAATAAAATAGGAAAAGGAAAAGCAATAATAGTTGTTGGCGCAAGACAAGTTGGAAAAACGACTTTAATTAAGGGTTTACTAAAAGAGAGAAAATACTTATTTTTAGATGCAGATGACCCGTCAACAAGAAAACTATTGACAAGTCCGAATACAGAACAAATACGAAGTATTATCGGCGAAAATAAGATTGTTTTTATAGACGAGGCTCAAAGAATTAAAGGGATCGGCTTAACTTTAAAAATAATTACAGACCAATTTCCCTCTGTACAGTTATTTGTTTCAGGATCGTCATCATTTGATTTAGGAAATCAACTTAACGAACCCTTAACAGGTAGGAAATGGGAATATGAATTATTTCCAATTTCATGGGAAGAGTTTGAAATGAAAGAAGGCTACGTCAAAGCCGAACAACAACTTGAAAATCGTTTATTATACGGCATGTATCCAGAAGTGTTAAACGATAAAGGAAATGAACGAGAAGTCTTGAAAAACCTTGCAAGTAGTTATTTATACAGAGATATTTTAGCTTTTTCAGAAATAAGAAAACCAGAAATACTGGATAATCTATTGTTGGCACTAGCATTACAAGTAGGGAATGAAGTAAATTACAATGAATTGGCGCAAACAATTGGTGTTAATAAGATTACAATTCAAAAATACATCGACATACTTGAAAAAGGATATATAGTTTTTAGATTGAATAGTTTCAGTAGAAATTTAAGAAATGAAATTAAACGGAATAGAAAAATCTATTTTTATGATAACGGTATAAGAAATATGATTATTGGGAGTTTCAATCCTCTTGCCTTACGAACAGATATTGGCGCTCTTTGGGAGAATTTTTTAATATCAGAACGAAAAAAACAGAATATTTATAGAGATACTTTTGCACGAATGTACTTTTGGCGTACAAAACAACAACAAGAAGTAGATTATGTAGAAGAAAAAGATGGAAGAGTCTATGGCTTTGAATTTAAGTGGAAAGCTAAATCAAAAATCAAGTTACCTGAAACCTTTGTAAAAACATACAATGCTAAAACGAAAATAATTGATAGCACTAATTTTAGAGAATTTCTAAAGAGTTAATGCCTGTGTACAACAAAGAACCGCGTTAAAAAACAAGCCTTTTTTAGTTTAGTCATTAATAATAAACAACCTCGACGCAAGCATACGAGGTATTAAATGGCGTTTGCTACGCAAACATCATAATTTCCGACCCAGAGGGTCGGGGAATTAAGCCTAGTCTTCTCGTCCGCCGAAGCGGAACGCGAAGGAGGATCACCCAATTTTTCATCTCACAAGTCTTATAAAAGTACCTTACCCAATATAAGTATTCCGAAAAAATAGCCTTGATAAATTAAAATATTTTATCATCTGCAAAAGTTATGATAAGAAAATACTATTATCTTATCATAATTAATTTTTTATTGGGACAAAAAAGAACATGTTCTTTGTAATTGAACCTTTTTTTGTGTTTTGGTACATATTATTTAAACATGACTCTATCAATAATAGCCTCTTCAAAAGAACCAATAAAGCAGGAAAAAATAATACTTTAACCATTTTCAAACGAATGAAACCATGGCAATTTGTACAAGATTGTTAAAAGGTTTATTT
The DNA here is from genome assembly GCA_021647405.1 of Flavobacteriaceae bacterium. Classification (GTDB taxonomy): domain Bacteria; phylum Bacteroidota; class Bacteroidia; order Flavobacteriales; family Flavobacteriaceae; genus CG1-02-35-72. The sequence goes on along the minus strand of JAKIUU010000047.1, from coordinate 9,617 downwards.
TTATTAGTCCTTAATTTTCTATACTTTTAAATGATTAAAAAATACCCTATGAATTCCCAAAAAAACATAGAACCCGAAAAAAAGGACAATCGTAAAATAAATACCAAATTCTACAATAAAGAATTGGCTAATTTACAAGTTGAACTCGTTAAATTACAAGAGTGGATTAGCCTTAAAAAACTCAAAGTAGTCGTTATTTTCGAAGGGCGCGATGCTGCCGGCAAAGGCGGTGTTATAAAACGTATTTCACAATGTCTTAACCCAAGGATTTGTAAAGTTGTTGCCTTGGGCACCCCAACCGACAGAGAGAAAAGTCAGTGGTATTTTCAGCGTTATGTATCGCATTTACCTGCTGCTGGCGAAATGGTTTTATTCGACCGCAGCTGGTACAACCGTGCGGGTGTAGAACGGGTTATGAATTTTTGTACCGATGCCGAATATCAAGAATTTATGCGCACTTGTCCCGATTTTGAGCGGATGCTTATCCGATCGGGTATCATTTTAATAAAATATTGGTTTTCTGTTTCAGATGAAGAACAAGAACAACGCTTTCAATCGCGTATAGACGATCCTACAAAAGGGTGGAAATTGAGTCCAATGGATTTGCAATCGCGCGAAAAATGGCTCGATTACAGCAAAGCCAAAGACGAAATGTTTAAATATACCGATACCAAGCAAGCGCCTTGGTTTGTGGTGCCTGCCGATAATAAAAAACGCGCGCGTTTAAACTGTATAAGTCATTTGCTAGGCAGTATTCCTTATGAAGAAATTGAGCATAAAAAGATTGTTTTAGCACCCCGTAAAGTAGAAGAAGGCTATATACGCCCGCCTTTTTCTGATCAGACATTTGTGCCCGAAAAGTATTAATTTATGACATCCTTTAGAACAACTATCAAACTTAAAAAGCAAACACCAAATATGGATTATGATTCCCGTATTTTACTTTTGGGCTCGTGTTTTACAGAGCATATCAGTCAGAAATTAGATTATTTTAAGTTTGAAACCCTCACAAATCCGTTTGGTATTGTATTTAACTCTAGCGCCATAAAAACAGCTGTAACAGAGTGTGTTAATAACAAAGTGTACACCGAAACCGATTTAAAAAAACACAACGATTTATGGCACAGTTTTAAGCATCATTCGCAATTTTCTTCACCCGATTTAACAAAAACTTTATCGGCTATTAATACATCGCTTAATACAGCAAATGAATTTATAAAAACCGCTTCGCATATTGTCATTACTTTAGGAACATCTTGGGTTTTTACTGATAATGACACCGGAAAAATTGTTGCCAATTGTCATAAAGTAGCTCAAAAGCAGTTTACAAAATCGTTGCAAAGTATTGCACAAATTTTTGACGATTTAGAAGCCATAGAATTAGCTATAAAATCGGTCAATAAAAAGGCTCAAATAATTTATACTGTGAGTCCGGTAAGGCATTTACACAATGGTTTTACCGAAAATATGCAAAGCAAAGCGCATTTAATTGCGGCTGTTCAAAAATATGTTAATAAGCATGAGAGCAGTTATTATTTTCCTGCTTTCGAAATTATGATAGACGATTTACGCGACTACCGTTTTTACGAAGCCGATATGATTCATCCGAATAGCTCCGCCATCAATTACATTTGGGATTTATTTAAAAACTCTTGGTTATCCGATAGGGTTAATGAAATAATGATGACAATTGATGGGATTCAAAAAGATTTGCAACACCGCCCTTTTAATAAGAACACACAAGCACATCAAAAATTTACAGAACACTTAAACAAAAAAATAGCGGCGTTAACAGTTATATATCCTAGAATTAAATTTTAAGTTTATTTTAAAACGGCCGCCACATTTTGCCAAGGACCTCCATTGATAATGTCGAAACCTTGCTGTTTTAAAAAACCAGTAGCCTGCCCACTACGTGCGCCACTTCGGCAAACAGCGATAACAGGTTTATTCATATCTTTAATTTCATGCATGCGTGCTTGCAAAACGTGAAGTGGGATATTAATTGAACCATTTACGTGACCTTCATCAAACTCTGCAGGTGTTCTAACGTCTAAAACAACAGCCTCTTTTTTTAAATATTCTTTTATCATATTATCTTTATTTCCAAAACTTCTAAACAAATTAAATAAACTCATTTTTTAATGCAAAGGAAATATTTTTTATTTAATTAGAAGTAACAACGTTTATTGAAATTTAAAAATAACTACACGAATTTAAAATCCCGCTTTTAGCGGGATTTTAAATTTATCTGGTAAACAACATTTCGCGGTATTTTGTCAATGGCCATATTTCATCATCAACCATCATCTCAAGTTTATCGCAATGATATCTTATTTCATCAAAATAAGGTTTTATTTCTGAACAATATTTATCAGCTTTTTCAACTTCGTCTTCTATTTTATTACACTTTTTACGTGCTTCTACCATAGTGTGGACTTTAGCGCCAATGGCTTCTATATGGGTTGAAATTTCTGTGATTAAATCTAATTGTTCATTTCCATATTTCTTAAATTCTGCGCCAAATATTTCTTTGAGACCTTTTACATTTTTTATCAATAAATTTTGATAAGAAATAGCCGTTGGTACCACATGGTTTAAAGCGATATCACCAAGTACTCTTGCCTCTATTTGAATATTCATAATGTACTCTTCAACTTTTATTTCGTACCGGGCTCTAAGTTCTACCTCGTTCATCACTTCCATCTCATTAAACAATGAAATTGATTTTTGAGATACTTTTGTTTTTAAGGCTTCTGGTGTTGAACGGTTGTTACTTAACCCGCGTTTGGCCGCTTCTTTTTGCCACTCGTCTCCGTAACCATTTCCTTCAAATAAAATATCTTTAGATTGCTTGATATACTCGCGAAGTACATTAAATATGGCTTCATCTTTATTAAGTCCTCTCGATTTTATCAAAGCATCAACTTCTTTTTTAAATTCTTTTAATTGTTTGGCAACAATGGTATTTAAAATAATCATTGAATCGGCACAATTGGCTTTTGAGCCCACCGCTCTAAATTCGAATTTATTTCCTGTAAAGGCAAAAGGAGAAGTTCTGTTTCTGTCGGTATTATCTAATAAAATCTCAGGAATTTTACCAACTACATTCAGTTTTAAATCTGTTTTCTCTTCGGGCGATAATTTACCTTTGGTAACATTTTCTAATTCTTTAAGAACCTTTGTTAGCTGCTCTCCAATAAAAATAGAAATAATGGCTGGAGGGGCTTCGTTAGCACCAAGACGATGGTCATTACTTGCCGAGGCAATACCGGCACGCATCAACTCTTCGTAATCATTAATAGCTTTTATGGTGTTTATAAAAAATGTTAAGAATTGTAAGTTTCGTTTTGGTGTTTTACTTGGCGCCAATAAATTAATACCTGTATCTGTGCTTAAAGACCAGTTATTGTGCTTACCTGAACCATTTATGCCAGCAAATGGTTTTTCGTGAAATAGTATTTTAAAATTATGGCGTGAAGCCACTCTACCCATCACATCCATTATCAATGAATTGTGGTCTACTGCCAAGTTGGTTTCCTCATAAATAGGTGCCAACTCAAATTGGTTTGGTGCCACCTCATTATGTCTGGTTTTTACAGGAATCCCCAACAGCATACATTCTGTTTCAAGATCGCGCATAAAGTTTAGAGCCCTTGTAGGGATGCTGCCAAAATAATGATCGTCTAGCTGTTGTCCTTTTGCAGGAGCATGCCCTAGAAGTGTCCTTCCTGTTAATACCATATCAGGTCTCGAAGCGTATAAAGCTTTGTCAATTAAAAAATATTCTTGCTCCCATCCTAAAGAAGAAGTCACTTTAGAAACATTCTTATCAAAATAATTACACACTTTGGTAGCCGCTTTATCTACCGCTTGCAAGGCGCGCAACAAAGGTGTTTTATAATCAAGTGCTTCACCTGTATAAGACACAAAAACAGTAGGAATACAAAGCGTTGTACCATAAATAAATGCAGGAGAAGTAGGATCCCAAGCTGTATATCCCCTGGCCTCAAAAGTATTTCTGATACCCCCATTTGGGAAACTAGAGGCATCTGGCTCTTGTTGTACCAATTCACTTCCGCCAAATTTTTCTACAGCTCTACCGCCGCCTATTGTTTCAAAAAAGGCATCGTGTTTTTCGGCAGTACCTCCTGTTAAAGGCTGAAACCAATGCGTATAATGTGTCACACCTTTAGACATTGCCCAATCTTTCATAGCTCCGGCTATCTGATCGGCTATTTTACGGTCTATTTTAGTTCCTAGTTTGCAGGCACTCATCACGCCGTTAAAGGCATCTTTGGTCAAGTATTGACGCATTGTGTCTTCATTAAAGACGTTTTCGCCAAATAAAACAGAACGTTTTATTGGTTCATCAATATTAATAGGAGTTCTATTAAACGTTTCTTTTAAAGCTTGGAATCTAATTTTTGCCATGGGGATACTTTTATTTTAAATTTTTTACAAAAATATAAATTTTTATAAAATATCTTACTACACCCCCGCTATTTTTTAAATATAATTGTAATTTTTGTATTTTTAATAAAAATACCCCTATTTAAAATACTATATATAAAAATAAACCATAGCTTATTAATAAAAATGCACCTTTGTAACGGGATATTTTATAGCTTTTGGGTAAAAATACCAACGGAAGTAGTAAAATAGAGAATCCCAACAACCAAATCATGTCATTATTAAGCAATTTTTGATCAAGTAGCGGAATTGGTTTAATTAAAGCTGTTATGCCTAAAACAGAACCAATGTTAAAAATATTAGATCCAATTAGATTACCTAGTGAAATAGATTTTTCTTTACGGATGGCTGCAATTATCGATGTAGCTGCTTCGGGAATACTTGTTCCTACTGCAATAACACTGATAGAAATAACACGCTCGGATACCTTTAAATAATTGGCCATACTTATAGCGCCATCTATAAGCAATTCTGAACCCGCCCATAAAGCAACGCCTCCTATTAAAAACCACAGGCCTATTCGCAAGTTTGACGATTTCTTTAGAAGTCCATCAATTTCTTCAATATCAACACCTAAGACTTTTGCTTTTTTGATTAAAATTCCAATAAAAATAACCAATAAAACAAGTAAAATAACCCCTTCAAAACTAGATATAATGGCATCGTTTTTTAAAAACAAATAAAGCAAAGATGTGAATAACAACATGCTGGGCCAGTTGAGTTTATAAAAATATTTGTTGACAGATAGCGGTGAAATGACTGTTGTTAAGCCTAATACCAAAACAATATTGGCAATATTTGAGCCAATAATATTTCCTAAAGCAATATCAGAATGACCGTTTAAAGCCGATTTAAGACTTACAATAAGTTCGGGTGCCGACGTTGCAAAAGAGACAACTGTCATACCAATTACCGCTTTTGAAATATTGAATTTATATGACAAACCCACAGATCCTTTTACCAATAATTCACCCCCTATAACCAATAAAACGAATCCTAAAACAACATATACTAAACTCATAAAAAAGTTATTATTTAAATATGAACAAAGATAGTATTCCTTGTTTAAAAGGATGAAAAATCTTAATTTTTTGTTAAATAACTATTTTTGTAGTTGCATAACTACTTTTATAGTTGTAGGTTTGTTTCATCAAAAATAATCTCTATGGAAAAACTAACTCATAAAGAAGAAGAAATAATTCAAGTGCTGTGGCAACTTAAAAAAGCTTTTGTTAAAGAAGTAGTAGCTGAGTTACCCAATCCTAAACCACATTATAATACAGTTTCTACAGTAATTAGAAAAATGGAAGATAAGGGATTTGTAGGTCATATTACATTTGGCGGTACACATCAGTATTTCTCGATTATTTCTAAAGAAGATTATCGCAAAAAATACATGTCAAAAACCATCCATACCTATTTTGATGATTCTTACAAAAATGTGGTCTCGTATTTAGCTCAAGAAGAGAAAATAAGTGTGGCCGAACTCAAAGAAATCATCCAACTCATTGAAAAAAAATAAATAGATTATGGACTATCTTTTAAAATCGGCTGGCATTATTACCCTGTTTTTCTTGGTTTATAAAATATTTTTAGAAAAAGACACTTTCTTTAAATCAAACCGTCTATTTTTAATTTCTGGTATTGTTTTGTCTTTTGTAATCCCGCTTATTAGCATCACTTCCTATAAAGAAGTTATATCCAAAAATTTATCAAACTTTGTTGTGACAAATTCATCAAATACTACTCCCATAGAAGCCACTTTTGATTGGAATAACTTATTTTCTATACTTTTCATTATTGGGTTATGCATTGGTATTGGCTATTTATTTATCAATTTAATATCACTCATTAAACTTTTATCGCAAAGCGATGTGAAGCGTTTTAATAATTTTAAAATAATTACAACAAATAAACAAATTTCGCCTTTTTCATTTTTTAATTATATAGTCTATAATCCGAGTCAGTTTAATGAAGCGGAATTAAAACAGCTCTTAAAACACGAACAAACACATGCTTTAGAGTTACACACAATAGACATGTTATTAGCTCAGATTTTAGTTTGTGTGCAATGGTTTAATCCCCTAGCTTGGTTATACAAAAAAGCTATTAATCAGAATTTAGAATACATCGCCGATCAATCTGCCAAACATACCGTTACGCCAAAAAATTATTCTTATTTATTATTAAAAACAACCTCGCCAAATTATCAAATGGCACTTGTAAATAATTTTTATAACTCACTATTAAAAAAACGTATTATGATGTTACACAAAAACAATTCTCGCCGCATTAACCAATTAAAGCTTGCCTTGATTTTACCCTTACTAATAGGTTTTATCTTCGCTTTTAACACCAAAGTTGTGGCGCAACATAAAGTTGAAAATACAAAAATAGATGTCACTGTTTTTGCCATGATTCTAGACAAAGATTTCACACCAGAAGATGTGGCAAACATTAAATCTACTTTTAAAAATGACTATGGCTTTCAAATAAAAATTAAAAATGTAAAACGCAATACCAAAAACGAAATTACAGGGATTAGGATAACTGCTTCAAAAGGGAGTTCTAGTACTGAGTATGCCGTTAAAGGAATTAAACCTATAGAGCCCATTAGGTTTATGTACAACTCAAAAAGCAATCGAATAAAAATAGGGGCTGTTACAAATAAACATTTTGGTAACAATTATTCTTATATCTATACAAACAACAATGACTTTCTAAAACTCGATAAGACTCATAAAGATGGCAGCGATAAAAATACTGCTATTTTTTATGTAAAGACTGAAGATGATATTCATAAAATAAAGTCAGGTAAGAAAGAAAGCTTTATTTTAATTTCTAAGAGTGGCAAGAATCACGAAAGTATCATAAAAAGTGATAACAAAAATAAAATATGGAAAGCTAAAGATGGAACACTTACAGAAGTCATTGACATAAGAGCCAATAAAAAAGGTAAAAATAAAAAAGTAACCCTCAAAGAAATAAAAATTGACAATAACGATGATATAGATGCCAGTAATAACATGTTCTTTCTTAATACTGATAATGGCACACCACCTCTATTTATAGTTGATGGCAAAGAAATAGAAAACGACGCCTTACAAAAAATTAAACCAGAATCTATTAAATCAATATCTATTTTAAAAGGCGAAAAGGCTATTAAAAAATACGGCGAGAAAGCCAAAAACGGTGTGATAGAAATTACCATAAAAAATACTGAGAAAAATTAAGTTTTCAATACTTACTTAAAGTTTAAAGCACCTGTTATTTAATAGGTGCTTTTTTTGTAATTTTGAAATCACTATGAAAAAGAAATGTTTTAAAATATTGGCCACTTTAAACCGCTTATTTCTTCCCAGCCTATCTAAAAGAGCTGTTGACTTGGCGAAAGCAAAAAAGTGGCAACGCGCCTTAATTGGTTGGCGGTATTACGTAACCACAAATAGTTTGGATTAATTTTTCGATTTTCTTTTCTAGTTAATTCTAAAAGAAATATATTTGCACCCTCAAAATGGCCTCGTGGCGCAACTGAATAGCGCATCTGATTACGGCTCAGAAGGTTGCAAGTTTGAATCTTGCCGAGGTCACGAATAAATCAACAAAAAGTTGAAATTGAGCAAGTTCAAAATATTGAGCTTGCTCTTTTATTTTGAAAAATGTGAAGATTTCTTTTGTTGATTTTCAAAGCAGAGCTTTGTCGAGGTCACTTAAGAATAGCTTGTAAGAAATTACAAGCTTTCTTTATTTATACAAGCAGAGAGCTTGTACTCAATGTACTGTATAGATAAAGGAACTACAAACATAGGTCTGTAGTTTTTTAATCAGGCTACAGCGCTCAAAGAAAACCGAAGCTAATAATGCTATGAACACTACTAATATAAAACGCTTATCAATATACCATATAAAGTAAAGCCGATAGTAAGGTTAAAAATTTTCGGCTGAATTACAGAGTTCAAAAGAATATTTAATCCCATTTTAAGCAATAATAAAAGTTAGCCTATAGGATTATAACTTTTAACCCAAAATTATTTTTTTTCTAAGTCATTTTATATACATTTGTTGCTCCCCTCTCCATAATCATAACATCTATAAAAAACCATGGCAATTATCAAAAGTCAATTTATAGTTCTGATGATATGCTGGTTAAGTCAAGGCAATATAGATTGTTACTTAAACTATTTGTAATTATGACAGTCAAAACTGGAAGACAATTTAAATGTATCGGCTTAGAAGAAACCGAAATAACTGATTGGAGTGAAAATTTTACTTTAAACAAATCTTATGACGAGGCTAAAGATAATTTGGGCCTTATTGAAAATCCTAACAGCATGCTTATTCTTTTAAGCGACTTTAACAATAGTTTTTGTGTAGATACAAACCAATTTGAATTAATTAAAAACTAAATGTATTGTAATAATAAATTTACTACATTTATCGTACAAAAAAACCAAACCAAATTGAAAAAATCTATTCTAATACTTAGCGTATTTTTTGTGCAGCTCTGTTTAGCACAAATCCAAGAAGCTAAAACCGAAAATAATATTAAAGTAATATTAAATAGTGATGGCACCTGGTCTTATGCCAAAGTAAATACTTCTGAAAATACTGTTATTCTCGATAAATATACAAAATGGGTAAATCCTAAAACAGATATTTTAAAAGACAGAAGCAACGAAACCTACTCTATCCATAAATTCATAATTATCAATAATGGATTAAAAAAACCTGTTTCTATCAAATTGTTATGGAAATTTGATAAAGAAGCGCCCAAAATAAGTCTAAAAGCCATAAACCTCATTATAATACAAGCCAACTTAACTTCAAAAACTTTCCCCAAAAACCCTGAGTCTTACCTTCCGGTAGGTTTTTCTATCACACATACAAAAGACAGAAGCAAAGGTGTTTGGGCATTACATTCAAAATTTAGAGGTGACAACGTATATGGTCAGATAGGGAAATTTGACAAGTTTTTTTATTTTGATAAAGATGGCAAACTGTTAACATCTAAATAGGCCTTTTTTCTACTTTTCAATTATTAGTAATTTACGGTAATTTTTAATTTACTCTTTTTTACTGTTGCTGTACTTTTCATTTAACCGCACATTTGTAGTGTTATTAAAAGTAAAAAACTAATAAAATTA
>JAKIUU010000013.1 GCA_021647405.1 Flavobacteriaceae bacterium | reverse complement strand
ATGGCGAAGATTGGTAAAATCGCATCACTAATAAGCCCCCTAACTCTTAATTTGAACTAGACTTAAGATGTTTATAAAGATGTGAGAGCATCAAAAAAATCCGAAACTTTATGTTTCGGATTTTTTTGTAATTGGAAATATTTTCTACCATGATGGAAAATTGCTTAACTCCTTTTGACCTACTTCTAACAATAAAAAATCGCTGCTTAGTAATTCACAGTAATTTTAGAAATACTATTTTTTACGCTTGTAGCGGTATTTATTTCGGCACATATTTGTTCTAATTAACACGGCTGTGTAACCCATAAAATCTTAAGTTATGAAAAAAATAATTCTCATCGCACTTCTTGCAAGTACAGTGACTTTTGGCCAAGTGCCAAAACTAGAGCTCACTCCTAACGGAATTGAACCAATTATTATCAATGTAGATATGAAACAAGCTTCAACTATTTATAACAAAACAATTGAATGGCTTGAAAATTCTTACGAAGCGCCAGATGATATTATTTTTGAAAATATAGAAAATAAAAAACTGGGAATCAAAGACGTTGAAAAAACAGTTTGGATTGCCAACAGGATAGGGGTTGATGTGAATTATGATATGGAATATACCTTAAAAATTGAATTTAAAAATGACCGGATTAGAATAAAATACACCCTAGGAAATTTTTTAAAAGATGGTAAAAAATTGACAACTACCTATAAAGATTTATTCAAAAAAATTGACGGTAGTGTGCGGTATAATTATGACAATGCCGTGACAGGAATTGAAGAAAAATTAAATGCAAAAACACAATCATTAAATGATTTTATAATGGGAATAAACAATGGCGAAGACTGGTAAATCATCATTAAGCCCTCTATATAAATTCTTTTTAGAATTTAACTTAAGGATGTTAAGACTGATGTATGCGCATCAAAAAACCCCAAAACATAAGGTTTTGAGGTTTTTGTATTTATAATCAAAATGTTTTTAAACTATTTCTGCAGAAAGTCCCGCTTCAAGAAGTTTTGAACAACGTGGCCTCAATTCTCTAAAAGTACCTGTCTTTACAGTACATTTACCATTGTTATGCACAATAATAGAACATTGCTCAGCTTGTACAGATGAATGTTCGCAAACTTTAATAAGCATCTCAATAACAAAATCAAAGCTGTGCACATCGTCATTAAACAGTACTATATTATACAGTCTTTCCTTCTGTTCTAATACATCTAAATTCTCTTGTTTTTTTATTTGACCTCCCATAATAGTGGGCTAAATTATGAAAAAAATTACAATTTTATAAATTTAATACCAATCCAGTCATTAATAACCTTATGATTTAGTGTTTTAAAGTTGTATTTAACAACCTCTAACTCAATGGCAGGCACATCTTTTGTGTAAAACCCACTCAATAATAGCATCCCTCCTTTTTTAAGAGATTTGCTGTATATTTTAATATCTCGAAGTAAAATATTTCTATTGATATTGGCTAAAACCACATCGTAAGTTTTATTTTTTAAGAGCAAAGCATCTCCTTTAAAAACATTTATGCAATGGCAATTATTTCGTTCAATATTTTCTATAGAATTTTCGCAGCTCCAAGTATCAATATCAATTGCGTCAATGTGCTTGGCACCTTTCATTTCTGCCAAAATAGCCAGTACACCTGTGCCACATCCCATATCTAAAACCTTTTTTTCTTCAAGATCTAGCTCTAAAATATGCTGAATCATAACATGTGTGGTTTCATGATGTCCTGTGCCGAAACTCATTTTTGGCTCGATAACAATCTCGTAATCTACATTCTGAATTTTCTTGTGAAACGGTGCGCGAATACCCACCTCATTTTCTATTAAAATGGGATTAAAATTTTTCTCCCACTCGCTATTCCAATTAATTTGTGGCAGCTCTTCTTTACTATAAATAATGACAAATTCTTTAGAATTTAAAATTTTAACAGGCGATAAAATACCAGCATGGCAATTTTCTTTTTTTATATAAGCATCTAAACCCTTTTCTGTTTCTTCAAAGCTATCAAAACCTATGCCATCTAACTCTGCTAAAAGTATCTCGCTTCCCAATTCTTTGGGAGAAATTAAAAAGTGATAAACAATATAGGTCATTTTTAAATTTTCTTAAATAGCCGTAATAATGCCAATAAAATCATCAACATTAAGAGCTGCACCTCCAATTAAACCACCGTCAACGTCTTGTTTTGAAAAAATTTCTAGGGCATTTCCAGGTTTTACACTGCCTCCGTAAAGGATTGACACCTCATCAGCCACAGCTTGAGAATACTTATCGGCAACAAGACTGCGCACAAAAGCATGCATTTCTTGCGCTTGCTCTGGGCTAGCTGTTTCGCCTGTACCTATGGCCCACACAGGTTCATAAGCCAAAACAATGCTTTTCCAATCGGTATCTTTTAAATGGAATAAAGCTTTTTTTATTTGAGATTCAACCACATTGAAATGGTTGTCAGATTTGCGATCTTCTAAAACTTCGCCAAAACAGAAAATGGCTTCCATCTTATTTTCTAAAACTGTATTTATCTTTTCTGCCAAAGCTTCGTCTGTTTCATTAAAATAAGTACGGCGTTCTGAATGGCCTAAAATAACAGTTTTTATACCAATACTTTGAAGCATTTGAGCAGATATTTCGCCCGTAAAAGCACCCTTTTTGGCTTGGTGCATGTTTTGAGCCACCACTTCAACACATCCATCACCTAGGCTATCTACCACAGATTTTAGATTTACAAAAGTAGGTGCCACAATAACACGGGTGTTTTTAAGCTTTAAAACATCTGTTTTTTTCTCTATAGCCTTTACAAGGTTTACCGATTCCTCAAAATTATTATTCATTTTCCAATTCCCTGCTACAATTTTAGTTCTCATTTTTTTAATTTATCTTTTTATTAATTAGTTCTAATCCGTGGATCTAGCCATCCGTAAATAACATCTACAAAAATATTTATAATGATAAACATTGTGGCAATTACCAAAACGCTTCCCATAATAATGGGCAAATCTAGGGTATTTAAAGCAAAAACAATTTCTTTTCCCAAACCATTCCAATTAAAAATATACTCTACAAAAACAGCACCAGCAAGCAATGAAGCAAACCATCCAGAAATGGCAGTTATTACAGGATTTAAAGCGTTTTTTAAAGCATGTCGTTTTATAATATTGTAATCTGAAAGCCCTTTTGATTTGGCTGTTAAAATATAATCTTTCCCCAATTCTTCTAAAAGAGCACTCCGCGTAAGCTGGCTTACCACAGCCAATGGTCTTATGCCTAAAACAATGGCCGGCAAGATTAGATTTTTCCATTGGATAAATAGCCCTCTGCCAAAATCATCTACTTCGTACAAACTACCCGTCATTTGAAGGTTGGTATATTTGTGCAATACAAACCCAAAAAACCACGCAAATAGTATGGCCGAAAAAAAGGATGGAATGCTCATCCCTAAAGTGCTAAAAATGGCAATGCTTCTATCAAAAAAAGTGTCTTTGGTCAATGCCGATACAATCCCTAAAATAATACCCAAAACAATGGCTATACTAATAGCCGCAACAGCTAAAATAGCCGTATTGGGCAAAGTATTTGCAATAATACTACTTACTTTCTGACCATTTCTTTGAAAAGAGGTTCTCAAATAAGGATATTTAATTACAAAGTCAAAATCTACAATTCTAAACAATTTTATAGCACTGTATTTTTGTTTGTTAAAATAGGTGTAATCGGTTGGATTTGTACTGTGAACAGACAGTGGCGATAAATCGTTTAAATAATATACATACTGTAAGCTCAGTGATTTATCAAAACCGTATTTATGTTTTATAGCTTGCAACTGTGAGCTGTCTTCGCGTTGGTCAAGCATCATTCTGGCTGGGTCGCCAGGTAAAACACTAAACAGCAAAAATATAACGGTAACAACACCAAACAAGGTTAAAAAACCGTAAAATATTTTCTGGAATATGTAGCTTAACAAAATTCTTTAATTAACAGAGCAAATATAGTTTAAACTATTAAAATGTCTATTTTTGTCAAAATATATTTCTTAAATATCATGACACCTGCAGCACTCAGAAAACAAATCCGGCTAAAAAAATCGTTTTTATGTGTGGGCTTAGATACTGATGTCACCAAAATACCCAAACATCTTTTAGATTTAAAAGATCCTATTTTTGAATTCAATAAACAAATAATTGACGCCACACATCCGTACGCTGTTGCCTATAAACCCAACATGGCTTTTTATGAAGCTCAAGGGCTTAAAGGGTGGCTTTCTTTACAAAAAACAATAGACTACCTCAACAATAACTACCCCGCTATTTTTAGCATTGCCGATGCCAAACGTGGCGATATTGGCAATACTTCTTCACAATATGCCAAAGCCTTTTTTGATGTTTTAAATTTTGATGCGCTTACCATTGCCCCCTATATGGGACGTGATTCTGTAGAGCCTTTTTTGGCTTTTAAAGACAAAATAAGTATTCTTTTAGCGCTGACATCTAATGCTGGGGGCGCCGATTTTCAAAATCTAAAAGTTGGTGAGGAGGCGTTATACGAAAACGTCATAAAAAAAGCATTGACCTATAAAAATAGTGACAATCTTATGTTTGTTGTGGGGGCTACCCGACCCGAATATTTAAAAAAAATACGCACATTGATTCCCAATCACTTTTTATTAGTTCCCGGTGTAGGAGCACAAGGCGGTACCGTTGCAAATGTTTGTAAAAACGCTTGCAATAAAAATGGCGATGTGCTTATCAACTCGTCAAGAGGTATTATTTACGCTTCAAGCGGAACAGATTTTGCTGAAAAAGCCGGCGAAAAGGCCAAAGCCTTACAAAGTGAGATGTCAAAATTTATACAATAAAGTGCTTATTCTGGATTATACCTTGATAAACTATCCATCAAAAAATCGTGTAGATCTTGCATTTGTGTATGGCCTTTCTTTTTACCCAACTGTCCCGCTATATAAAATCCAATCCATATAATGGGTAATACAACACACATTGTTAGCGCAAAAGCATAATCTTTATTTAAAGTGTAATTCGAATAAGCAATAACAAAGAATACAAAAAAACTTAAAGCCACCGCAAAATGAAGAAACATAAAGAAAGTCCACACTTGAGGTTTTGGCCCAAAATGACCTCTTAGCAATACCGTTTCTGCGGTTTCTTTTTCAATCTCTAAATGTAATTGTGGCGACCAAAAATGATTATCCTCCTCAGGAATATCAACAACTATGTGATGATTAACTATTTTACTAGAATATTTACAACTTGTATTTTTAAAAATCCTGCCAAGTTCTTTAATCACAATTTCTTGAGATGCCTTTAAAGAAACCTTAAACCGTGGCTTTAAAATATACCTGTTAATTTCGTTATTGTGTATGGGTGTATTCATATAAAAAAGAAAATAAAAGTACACTTTTTTTACTTATCAAAAATAGCCTATAAAATCTGTGCTTAATACCCTATCTTTGCACCGAAATTTTTGATATGAATAATATTGTAGCCATTGTAGGACGCCCCAACGTGGGTAAATCGACACTCTTTAACCGCATGATTCAGCGCCGTCAAGCCATAGTTGATTCGGTTAGTGGTGTTACCCGAGACCGCCATTACGGGAAATGTGAATGGAATGGTGCCACCTTTTCTATAATAGATACAGGTGGTTATATTGTAGGTTCTGAAGATATCTTTGAAGAAGAAATCCGCAAACAAGTACAATTAGCCATAGAAGAGTGCGATGTCATTATTTTTATGGTTGATGTTGAAAGAGGTATTACTGCCATGGACTCCGATGTCGCCGCAATTTTAAGAAGTGTAGACAAACCCATTTTACTAGCTATAAACAAGGTAGATAATGCCATGCGTGTTGCTGATGCTGCCGAATTTTATGCGCTTGGTTTGGGCGACTATTTTACCATTTCGTCTATTAATGGCAGTGGTACAGGCGAACTTTTGGATGCCCTTGTAGATAAATTACCCGAACAACCCGAAACCGAAGAAAGCGACCTTCCGCGTTTTGCCGTTGTGGGACGCCCCAATGCCGGAAAATCATCTTTTATAAACGCTTTAATTGGCGAAGATCGCAATATTGTTACCGATATTGCTGGTACCACCCGCGATTCTATCGACACCAAATACAACCGTTTTGGATTCGATTTTAACTTGGTAGACACGGCAGGTATTCGCAAAAAATCAAAAGTAAAAGAAGACTTAGAATTTTATTCGGTCATGCGTGCCGTGCGTTCTATTGAATATTGCGATGTGGTTATTTTGATTATTGATGCCACACGTGGTTTTGAAGGACAAGATCAAAACATATTTTGGTTGGCAGAGAAAAATAGAAAAGGCATTATTATCTTGGTTAACAAATGGGATCTCGTAGAGAAAGAAACCAACTCTGTAAAAGGATTTGAAGCCAAAATTAGAAACGAGATAGCTCCCTTTACAGATGTACCCATCATTTTTATTTCGGCATTGACAAAACAACGTATTTACAAAGCCATCGAAACTGCTGTTGCAGTTTACGAAAACAGAAAAAGACGTATTGCAACAAGCAAGCTTAACGAAACAATGTTAGAGGTTATAAAATTTAATCCACCACCTGCTCTAAAAGGCAAGTATGTAAAAATTAAGTATTGTACACAACTGCCTACACCCACACCTCAGTTTGTGTTTTTTGCCAACTTACCGCAATATGTAAAAGAACCCTATAAACGTTATGTTGAAAATAAAATGCGCGAATTATACGATTTTAATGGTGTGCCGATTACTATTTATTTCAGAAAGAAATAATATCTGATTTTACTAATAATTGCGATTTACAGTTTGATTCTCTTTTAAAAAGACAGAAACATGCCCTCTGCCTACTTTAAATTTTGTTTTAATATATAAGTTCTCAGATGGTTTGGGTATATATACCTCTAAATGTAAATGTGGCCCTGTTGTCCAACCAGTATTTCCGCTTAAGGCCAGCACCTTGCCGGTGGTTACAAAATCGCCTGCCTTAACTTTGGCACTTTCCTTTTTAAGATGTGCATAGCGCGAAAAGGTACCATCTGGATGACTGATTATTATATAGTTTGAAAACCGCGCAAAGTCGGCTGTTTCGCCATGTTTGTCAAAACTATCTTCTACCTTTACAACAGTTCCGCCTCTAATAGCTGTAACAGGGGTTCCTAATGGCATGTCAAAATCAAGAGCCTTTATATTTTTATGCGAAAAATCGCCATCATACCCTTGACTAATTAAAAAAGATTGTCCTTTTTTAAAAGGCAACGAATAAGGGAAATTCTTATTATAAGATGTTTTGGTAATATTGCCACGGTATTCTCTATGTCTAAAATCAAATCCATACCGGCCAATATGAATGGCTTTTAATGCTGATAATCTTACGCCTACTGTTCTTGCTGGCACTATAAAAGTGTCTTGTTTTTTTGAAGATACTGTTACATTTTCATGGTTTAGTCTTAAAACAACGCTGACCTCACAATATTCATTGTTATCAACCATTATGTTAAAGCCATTTTCAACCTCTTCGTAATAATATTTTACAGCGAGTTTACTCTGCGAAAACAATGATATACTAAAGAAAAATAATAAGTATTTTAGTTTCATTTACAAGCATTTTTTTGATTTATACTAATTGCACACCCTTTTACAAAGTTAAATATATTTAGGTCCTATAAAAGAAAACTCCCTTTATTTGTAACTAACATACCTTTAATAGCGTTTACGCGATTGGTGTTGGCTCTTATTTTTATTTGGATTATTCCTGTTTTTATTTCCTTTATTTTTAGACCAAAATTGTTGTTTTTTATGTTTTGATTTGGCTTCTGGTAACTGTTCATCCACCATGTCATTCATAAAGGGATGTTCTAAAACAGCAGGTATATTTTGCCCTATAAGCTTTTGAATATCTCTTAAAAAAGCTTTTTCTTCATTATCGCAAAAAGAGATGGCAATGCCACTTGCATTTGCACGACCCGTTCTGCCAATACGATGCACATAAGTTTCAGAAATATTGGGCAGGTCGTAATTAATGACCAACGAAAGCTCTTCAACATCAATACCACGTGCCGCAATATCTGTGGCTATAAGAACAGCCGTATCGCCATTTTTAAAATTAGCCAGTGCTTTTTGGCGCGCTGTTTGCGATTTATTTCCATGAATGGCTTCGGCCTTAATAGACACTTTATCCAGTAGTTTAACAATTTTATTAGCACCGTGTTTTGTTCTTGAAAAGATTAGTACAGAAGAAACTGTCTCATTTTGCAACAAGTGAATTAATAATTTTGGCTTGCTCTTTTTACTCACAAAATAAACCGATTGTGTAACCTTTTCTGCTGTAGCTTGTTCTGGTCTTATGGTCACTTTTTCAGGATGACCTAATATCTTGCCCGAAAGTGCCACAATAGCTTGCGGCATAGTTGCCGAAAAGAATAAAGATTGGCGTTTTACAGGAATTTTGACGATTATTTTCCGTATGTCATGAATAAAACCCATGTCTAACATATGGTCGGCTTCATCTAAAACAAAAAAGCTAATATCGCTTAACGATATATACCCTTGTTGCATCAAGTCTAACAAACGGCCAGGAGTTGCTACAAGAATGTCAACACCTTTTTTAAGCGCCTGTGTTTGCGCCCCTTGTTTAACCCCTCCAAAAACAACCGTATTTTTGATGCCAGTGTATTTTCCGTAAAGGGTAAAATTATCAGCAATTTGAATGGCCAATTCGCGTGTTGGCGTAACTATAAGTGCTTTTATTTTACGATAATTCGTGTTTTGCTGCCTGTTATTATAAAGCTGCTGTATAATAGGTATTGCAAAAGCAGCTGTTTTACCCGTACCTGTTTGGGCACAACCTAATAAATCTTTACCGCTGAGCAAAATAGGAATAGATTGCTCTTGTATGGGTGTAGGATGTGTATAACCAACCTCAGCAACAGCTTTTAAAATAGGGTCAATTATCTTTAAATCTTTAAATGTCATGTATTTAAAATAGTAATCATGTATTGTTTAAAATAATAAAAGCCTATCAGAAATGATAGGCTTTTATTCTAAAATAAGGTAATAAGTTTATATTATACAACTTTTACGTTTACTGCATTAAGTCCTTTTCTACCTTCTGTAAGTTCAAATTCAACTTCATCGCCTTCGCGAATATCATCGATTAAACCAGAAATGTGTACAAAATGTTCTTTGTTTGATCCTTCTTCAGTGATAAATCCGAATCCTTTTGATTCGTTGAAGAATTTTACTGTTCCTTTACTCATTATTGAAAATTAAAAATTATTTATAAAGCGCAAATGTAGTGTTTTGTTATCAAATATAATAGGTTTTTTCTTATTTTTTAATACGTCTCTTAAACCCAATAGATTAAAGGAATACGCATGTATATATGCCCTACATTAGGAGTATTTGCTTCTAAATTAATGAGGTTATAATGGTTTCTAAGTGTCTATTTTGTGCTTAGAAAGATATTTTTTTACCAACAATTAATCAAAAACAGGTATATTTTACAATTTAATTAATTTTAGCCTCTAACTTTTTAGCTTCAAAAAGCAGGTTGTTAAAAAACAAGTCTACATCAGAATGATTTAGTGCGCCATTTGTAATGACAAATCTAATAATCAGAGTTTTACCCATATACCCAAAATTAACAATTGATTTTCCACTTTTTCTTAAAGCTTCACGTAAATTTAAGTTAAAAGTATTTAAATCTGTTTCTCCTTTGGGGAGATATCTAAAACAAACCGCAAAAGATTGCCGCGGAATTAAAAGTTCTAGTTGGGCATGAGTATCCACTTTTTCTGAGGCATAAATTGCCATACTCATAAGGTTATCAATCCGTTTTTGATAGCCCTCAAGACCAAAATATTTCCATGCAAACCACAATTTTACGGCATCTACCCTACGCCCACATTGGATTGATTTTTTACCCAAATCTTCAATTTTATCAATATCGTGAAAAATATAATCTGTAGAAATATCAGTGATATTGTGTTGTAATGTGCCGCGTTTTTTTACCAGAAAAGCAGAACATATAAGCGGTATGTTCATCAATTTATGCGGATTCCATGTAAAGGAATCGGTTTTTTCAATGCCTTTCATTAAATACCGATGTGCATCACTTAAAATTAAAGAGCCGCCAAAAGAGCCATCGGCGTGAAGCCAGAGGGCATACTTTTTACAAATTTTAGCCATTTCGTCAATGGGGTCGTAAGCGCCTGCCAGAGTTGTGGCGCAGGTGGCTGCTACAAAAAAAGGGGTTTCGCCGCTGTTAATTGAATCTACAATTTCTTTTTCAAGCATGGCCGGAATCATTTTACCATCGGTATCAGATTTAATCTTTACAACATTATTTGATCCAATTCCCAAAATATTGGCCGCTGTTTCAAAAGAATAATGGGCTTGATCACTGATAAAAGCTTTTAACTTATACTTGCAGTCATAACCCTCAAAACGACTTTCGGGTACTGTCCTATTCCGTGCAGAAAACATGGCTACCAGATTGGCATTACTACCACCACTTACAAAAATACCATCACCTTCAAGGTAACCAGTATAGGTATTCATCAAACGAATCATCTCGGTTTCTACAACTGTAGCCACAGGCGCCACTTCGTATGTATACATAGATGTGTTTGCCAAAGCTGTAAAAATTTCGCCAATAAAAGCAGGAAAATTAAAGCCCGAATACAACTGATTTAAAAACTGTTTATTTCCCGTTTTTACAGAATAATCAAGGTACTTGTCAATAAGCTCTAAAAAATCATTTTCTGAAATGCCTTTTGCATTAACATCAAAATCAATTACATTTTTTAGCTCTAAAGGGGTTTTGAATTCATTTACAGGGACACTGTTATCTGTGCTTTTTTTAAGATATTTTTTAATTTTATTAAAAGTTTCTGATAAAATTAAGGGCTCATTCATAGTGCTTTTATAGACAAGATTTGTGTAAATATTTTAAAACTAGTATGTTTTAGATGACGCCAAAACCAACCGATTGATTTCTTTTAATTCGGCATCGGTTAAATGACGCCACTTACCCACAGGAAGATCTAAAATAACATTCATAATCCGTACCCGTTTTAATTTTAAAACACGGTAATCTAAATATTCGCACATCCTGCGAATTTGTCGGTTTAAACCTTGGGTCAAGGTGATTTTAAACTTGAAATCGCCCACCAATTCAACTTTACATTTTCGGGTAACAGTTTCTAAAATCGGAATGCCAGCACCCATTTTTTCGATAAATGTTTTGGTTAATGGTCTGTTTACCGTAACCAAATACTCTTTTTCATGACTGTTGCGGGCGCGTAATATCTTATTAACTATATCGCCATCGTTGGTTAAAAAGATAAGCCCTTCGCTGGGTTTGTCTAAACGTCCAATAGGAAAAATACGTTTTGGGTAATTAATAAAATCAATAATATTGTCTTTTTCTACACCTGTATCTGTTGTACAGACAATTCCTACCGGTTTGTTAAAAGCAATATAAATGGGTTTTTCTTTGGATTCAGAAATTAATTTTCCATCAACTTTAACCACATCATCCACGGCAATTTTGGTACCCATTTCTGGAACTTTACCATTAATAGTTACGCGTCCTTCGTCAATAAGCTTGTCTGCAGCGCGACGCGAACAATAACCCGCTTCGCTTAGGTATTTATTAATTCGGGTTAATTTACTTTCTTTCATTTAGTTACGAAATATATTTCTACTAACAATTTCTTTTTCTTAAACATCCGAAAGGTAAAAAATTTGAATCACTTTAAAAGCTGATTGGAGTAGGGATTTTGCTTTTTATTGCTATTTTCTTGCGTATCACTTTCTTTATTCAGAAATTTCGGACTTGAAAAATAAATTAAAAAACAGTCCCCAGCTATTAGGCTATTTTTTTGCTTTTGGAGCTACCGCCATTTGGTCTGGAAATTTTATAATTGCACGGGGTCTCAACGAGAGCATCCCTCCTATTAGTCTTGCTTTTTGGCGCTGGTTTGTCGCTGTAATTATCCTGTTTCCCTTTGCCATTAAAAATTTAATAGCCAACCGAATTATCATAAGGAAAAATATTTTATACTTAACAATAACAGCTATTTTAGGGGTAACTATCTTTAACACTTTAATATACTTGGCAGGACATACAACTACAGCTGTTAACTTGTCGCTCATATCAATAAGCTTCCCTATTTTTATTATAATTCTCTCGCGTATCTTTTATAAAGAACATATAACCCGCTACAAAGCCATTGGTATCGTTTTGGTTTTAATCGGTGTGGTATTACTTATTAGTAAAGGCGAATTATCAAGTCTTTTGAGTATTTCATTTGCCATAGGCGATATTTGGATGCTCTTGGCAGCAATTATCTTTGCCATTTATACACTTTTACTAAAGCACAAGCCAAAAAATTTAGATCTGCTAACTTTTCAATTAAGCACTTTTATCATCGGGCTTATTTTTTTATTTCCTTTTTATATTTGGGAGAATGCGGACACACATCACATTCAATATGAAATTAAAACAATCTTATCAATTCTTTATGTGGGTATTTTCGCTTCTTTATCAGCTTATATCTTATGGAATAGCGCCGTCAATAAAATTGGCGCAACAAATGCTGGAATGATTTATTATACAATACCTCTTTTTAGTGGTTTTTTAGCCTTTATATTTCTAGAAGAAAGTATTGGTCTGCTGCATTTTTACAGCTTGGTACTCATTATTTCTGGCATTCTTACCGCCACGTATACATCAAAAGAAAAAAAGTAAAGAAATATTTTAAAACTATCTATCCCCGACGCAGCGCATCGCGGAATTCTTTTCGATTAAAACCCACCCCGCGATAAAGAAACACCAATAAAGGCCATACTCAATGCCAACACTATATTAACCCTACCCGACCAACGTGCCATTTGTTTTAAACTGCCATTATCAGAAATTTTCATTTCTTCGATGCTTTTTTGTCCAATGTAAAAATCGTGAACACCACCAATTATTAACATCGCTATAAAAAGCAGTAATTTAATACCTAATAAATTGCCGTAACTGCTTTGTGTTATATAATCCCATGTTAATGGCAAACCTCTTAAATACATATTCAAAACACCTGTAACAGCTAAAATTAGAAGTGCTATCCAACCAACAAATCTGAATCTTATGCCCGTTTCTTGTAACAATAACAACCTGTCGGGATGGTTTTTTATACTTGGCAACAAAACCAAAGGAAGAAATAGCATGCCACCAATCCAAAAAGCAGCACAGATAATATGGATAAAGACTGAAATTAAATACATTATACCCATATGCTTATAAATAAATTATTTGTTGTTAAAAAGTGTAAATATATACATATTTATGAATGGTATCAAAAACTAATTTTTGCCAGATAGAGCCAGTTTTTATATCTTGCCATTTAATTTTTTACTACTAAAAATGTCTTCAAAAAAAAATAAAGTAAGCTTATCGCAAGCTTTTAAAGAAATTATATGGCCCCGACGTAAAATTGTATTTATCGGATTGGTATTGATAATTATTAGCCGGTTGGCTGGATTAATTTTACCAGGCGCCAGTAAATTTTTAATGGATGATGTCATAGTAAACAAAGATATGCATCAATTAAAAGTCTTATTAATTGTGGTTATTTCGGCTATAATAGTTCAGGCCATCACATCGTTTTTACTAACCCGGTTGCTCAGTGTAGAAGCGCAATTACTCATCTCAAAATTACGCGTTAAAGTCCAAAAACAAATACTCACCTTGCCCATTAGTTATTTTGACAACAATAAGTCAGGTGCTTTGGTATCACGTATTATGACTGATGTTGAAGGTGTTCGCAATTTAATAGGCACAGGATTGGTACAACTTATTGGTGGCACCTTAACTTCTGTAGTTTCGCTTATTTTACTGATAAAAATAAGTCCGATTATGACTGTTTATGTGTTGGTACCTGTCATAATTTTTGCAGTCATCGCCTTAAAAGCATTTGGGTACATTCGCCCTATTTTTAAAGACCGCGCCGTCATAAATGCAGATGTAACAGGCCGCTTAACCGAAACCTTAAATGGCGTAAGGGTTATAAAAGGCTTTAATGCCGAAGCCCAAGAAATTTTAACTTTTGAACGTGGTGTTGAAAAACTCTTTTTAAATGTAAAGCAAAGTTTAACTGCCACTGCTGTGCTTACCAGTTCTGCCACCTTTTTATTGGGATTGGCAACCGCCGGCATTATGGGTATGGGCGGCTATTTTATTATTGAAGACCGCATGACTTTTGGCGAATTTTTATCGTTTACCCTTTATCTGGGATTTCTTATTGCGCCTATTGTGCAAATGAGCAATATTGGGAGTCAATTGACAGAATCGTTTGCTGGATTAGACCGTACCGAAGAAATTATGAATATGAAGCCAGAAGACGACCCCGAAAACCGCACTGTGGTTCTAAATGATTTAAAAGGAGATATCGATTTTAAAAATGTCTCCTTTTCTTACGAAGAAGGTAATGAAGTTATTCATGACATTTCATTCAAAGCCCCTTCGGGATCGGTTATTGCCTTAGTGGGATCTTCGGGTTCAGGTAAATCGACTATTGCTGGTTTGGCAGCTACTTTTTTAAATCCCAAATCGGGACAAATTACCGTTGATGGTCAAGATATTTCTAAAGTATCTTTAAATTCTTACCGCAAACATTTAGGGGTTGTTTTACAGGATGAATTTTTATTCGAGGGAAGTATCCGCGAAAATATACTCTTTTCGAAACCAGATGCTACAGAGGCAGAAGTAAAAAGTGCCGTAAAAGCTGCTTATGTAGATGAGTTTACTGACCGATTTGAAAAAGGATTGGAAACCGTTATTGGCGAACGCGGTGTTAAACTCTCGGGTGGGCAACGGCAACGATTGGCCATAGCCCGCGCCATTTTAGCGAATCCTAAAATCATCATTTTAGACGAAGCCACCAGTAATTTAGATACCGAAAGTGAAACACTCATTCAAAAATCGTTGAACAAATTAATAGCGGGCCGCACTACTTTTGTCATTGCTCACAGATTGAGCACCATCCGTCAAGCCCATCAGATACTCGTCATTGAACAAGGAAAAATTGCTGAGCAAGGCACACATGATGAGCTTATTGCCAAACAAGGGCGCTATTACGATTTATATACGTATCAGGCGAGGATTTAGATTTTTAAAATACTATCGTTTCACCATCCTCTGGAATAAAAACTTTACTTAAAAGTCCTTTGTTCTTTAAAATCTCTTTAAGGTATTTTCGTGTGGTAGGGCAATGGTTAAGTGCTTCTAAATGATTTGCAATAACTTTTTTAGGCGATCGCTTTACAAATCGAATAATATCATCAATTGTCATAAGGAGTGGTTGCCCAATATCTAACCTTGCTACACCCGAAGCAACAACAGAAATATCTGGTCTTAAGGTTTTAAATACTTTTTCAACTTCATTGGTATAAATGGTATCTGCACTTATATAAATTGAAGGACAATTTGGCAATGCCAAAAAAAAACCCATTACATTTCCCATGGGTTTATGTACCCATCCGTATCCGTGTTTTGCAGGGATTCCTATAATTTTACCACCTAAATAATCTTGCGCATCCCAAGGCTTAAGAACTGATTGAATGTTTAATCTGTGTTTAGATAAATCGGAATCATCCTTAAAATTACAACTAACGGGAATGTTTTTTTCCTTAAGAAAATGTATGCCTTCTTTATCTAAATGATCTAGATGTTGATGGGTTATCAAACAGTGGGTTATTTTTTTTAATAAAGAACTTGCTGATGCGGGCAAATCAACCAACGGATTTTTTTTAGGTTTATACCGAAAAAACGAAAAAGGAGTGAACGTCCCTTTTGCGCCGAGCATCGGATCAACCAAAATAAAAAATTCTGCTGCTTCAACAATTAAAGTGGCATTTCTTAAGTGATGTATTTTCATTATAACGATTAATAAGCAAAATTAATTTGTCTTGGTCATGGTATCTGGAACAAGAATTATAAAATTGGCTTTGTTTTTATTATCTGCCGCTACTTTTAAAATAGACTTTTGTTCTGTCAGACAAATTGTTACAATTTTAACTTGTGGCAATTGTTGTTTTAAATACCATAAAATACCCTCATAATCATTTGAATGATAAGAACCGTTGAGATGGAAAAACAATTTACCTACCTCATAATTATTTGCAATAGAATTGGCCATTGTGGCATCTTTAAGGGCTTGCGATTTGGGTAAATTATCGCCGCTATGACCTTCCATCATATTAAGCATTTTAACATAGCCGGGAAGTGAAGCATCATATTTAATGGGGATTTTAGGAAACCATTGTTTTTCATTTTCACTTAAAGAATCTAAGCCTTTAAAGCCTTTGTGATAGACCAAACTGGCATAGCGTCTGGGCACATTAGTGGCAATAAACTCAATTTGATTCTTTTTTGCAAATTCTACCAAAGGTTTATAATCTGTTTTATAATTTTTCCAAAGGCGAATTGTATCTTTAAGTTGTTTTGCATCTATCACACCAGAAATATAATCCGACAAACCCTGTTGGTTATCGGTTTCAAACATTTCTGCACCTAAAATAAGTTGGCGTTTCTTAAACAAATCGATTGTTAATTCTAACTCTAACCAATGCGCAATGGGGTTGTTATGATCTTCGCCAAAAAAAACAATATCGGCTTTAGCCAACTTTTTTAACATCTTTTTATAGGTTATTTTATGTCCGTTGGCATTGTAAATTTGATATGCTTTTTTTTGAGCATTTAAAGTAATAGACCCTAAAAAAAGGATTATCAATACTCCTAATTTCATACTTTTCATAAGATTATTTATTAAATTTTAAGCGCTTAAAGATAACCAAAGTATTAAAATACTAAAACAGATATTGATATAAAGTAATCTTTAATTTTGATACCTTTGTAAATCTTAGATAATTTTATATTAATCAACTATGAAATACCTACCTATAGACTGTAACTTATTCATTAAAAACCGTCAGAAATTTACAGCTAAAATGCAAGCCAACTCATTGGCTGTATTTAACTCTAACGACATATATCCTGTTAGTGCCGACAGCACTTTGCCTTTTGTCCAACACCGCGATATTTTTTATCTCTCGGGCGTCAATCAAGAAGAGAGTATCTTGGTTATATTCCCCGATGCGCCCAAACCTGAGCACAGAGAAATGCTCTTTTTAAAAGAAACCAACGCCCGTATTGCCGTTTGGGAAGGTGCTAAACTCAACAAAGAACAGGCTTTTGATACCAGTGGTATTAAATCGGTTTTCTGGCTACAGGAGTTCGAAAAAGTTTTTTTTGAAGTGATGACTTCAGCACAAGCTGTTTATTTAAATACTAACGAACACTATCGTGCCAACGTAGAAACCGAAACACGCGAAGCGCGTTTTGTAAAATGGTGTAAAGACAAATATCCTGCACATACTTATTTACGCAGTCAGCCCATTTTACAACGTTTGCGTTCTGTAAAAGAGCCCCAAGAAATTGCATTAATTCAACAGGCTTGTAATATTACCGAAAAAGGCTTTAGGCGTATTTTAGGTTTTACAAAACCCGGCGTGATGGAATATGAAGTAGAAGCCGAATTTACACACGAATTTTTGCGCAACCGTGCCGATGGTTTTGCCTATACGCCCATAATTGCCAGCGGTTACAACGCTTGTGTGTTGCACTATATAGAAAACAATCAGGAATGTAAAGCCGGCGATGTAATGCTCTTAGATGTAGGGGCTTCCTATGCACAATATGCGAGTGATATGACACGTTGCGTGCCCGTTTCTGGTAAATTTACGCCCCGTCAAGCGGATGTCTATAACGCCGTTTTACGTGTTAAAAAAGCGGCGGCTAAAATGCTAATCCCCGGTACTATTTGGGCCGATTACCACGTTGAAGTGGGTAAAATAATGACGCAAGAACTCATAGGATTGGACTTAATTACCCAAGACGATGTTAAAAATGAAGACCCCGCTTGGCCGGCTTATAAAAAATATTTTATGCACGGCACCTCGCATCATATGGGCTTAGACACCCACGATTACGGTATTTTAACCGAGCCCATGCAAGCCGATATGGTGTTTACTGTAGAACCCGGCATTTATATTCCCGAAGAAAATTTGGGTATCCGTATAGAGGACGATTACGTGATTCAAGAACAAGGCGAACCGCTGAATTTAATGGCCAATATACCTATTGAAATTACGGAAATTGAGGCTTTGATGAAGTCGTCATAAAACATACTAACGTCGCTTCGAGTACCCACATCAAGTGGGTATATCGAGAAGTATTTGTATATTAAAATCACTTGTTTTCGATACAATCACGCTAAGGCGTGACCACTCAAACTGACGTGAATTTTTAGAACAGTCTTTTTTATCTATGCCTAATTTTATCCAATACAAAAACTGCCAAGTCCATTTTACCCAACAAGGTAAAGGATCTGCTGTAGTTTTATTGCACGGGTTTTTAGAAAATTTAAACATTTGGAATGATATCTCAGCGATTTTGTCGCAGAAATACCGTGTGGTTTGTATTGATTTATTGGGTCACGGAAAAACCGATAATTTGGGCTATGTGCATACCATGGATCAGCAAGCTCAAATGGTTAAAACAGTTCTCAATAAATTAAGATTAAGAAAAGTAATCATCATTGGACACAGTATGGGCGGTTATGTGGCGATGGCTTTTGCAAAATTATTTCCACAAAACATCAAAGGGATTTGTCTTTTAAACTCTACATTTTTATCTGATAATCCTAATAAGGTAAGTGATAGAAATAAAACAATAGAAATCGTTAAAAAAAATCCAGAAATCATAATTAAAATCGCTATTCCGGGTTTGTTTGCCGATAAAAATAAAGTCGTTTTTAAAAGAGAAATGCAGCATATTTTAAAAGAAGCTTTAAAAACCTCAAAACAAGGTATTGTTGCCGCTTTAGAAGGTATGAAAATTCGCGAAGATTTGTCTGATCTTCTAGAAGATAATACTTTTAAAACACTGGTTTTTATAGGTAAAGAAGATCTTGCTATAAAAACCATACCACTCAAAAAAAAGCTGCAAACATTACCAGATGTTCAGGTTGTTTATTTAGAGGGTGGCCATATGGGATTTATTGAAAATAAAGACATCGTTTTGGCAGAATTAAGCCGTTTTTGCCGTTTGTGTTTTAAAACTTAGTACAAAAACCCAAACAACCATAACGGAATTTTATTTTCGTAACCAAACTCAATATCATCTGAGGCAATAAAGGCATTTTCAATTCCTGCTATTTGTTTATTTGTTTTAGCCTTACCTCCTATCTCAAAAATATAATGATCATCCACTTTAAAATCGCCTTTATCAGGATAAGTCAACTGGTGTTTTTGAGATAACTGATTTAAAAAAAACATTTCTCTTATACTACCTATATTTGGTTCAGTACCCCTAATAGCATAAAGGTAATTAGTATTTTCAAAATAGAGCTTTTCAGGTTTTTGCAACACACTTACACCAAAATTATCCTTATTTAATGATTTTAAAACATTGGCATCGTTTAAATAATGCAAGTATTCTAGCAAAGTTTTACGCGTCGTTTTTATTTTATTTGATAAAGCTGAAATGTTCGGTTTAAAAGGAACAGACTGACTAATAACATACAATAACTGTTTTATTTTACCGATAATTGAAATATCTGTATTTCGCAATAAAGGCAATTCTATTTCAAGTATCATATTAATAATCTCTTGTAATCGTTGATAATACAAGGTTTCGTTTTTATTATAAAACGGGAAATAGCCTACTTTTAAATAAGTGTGAAAATATTTTAGAACCTTTATTTCATTAGTTAGTTGATTGGCTATTTCGACATGATTATTTAATATATCCAATAGACTTAAAGATTTAAAATCAGTCTTATAATTAAAGTTTAAGAATTCTCTAAACGACATTCCTTGCATAGTATAAACCAAAGCCCTTCTGCTCAAATCGCTACGTGCATTGAGAATTTCTAATAAAGACGATCCCGTAAAAACAATTTGTAATTTAGCATAACTATCATAGATATTTTTTAATTCTATCGACCAATTTTTGTATTTATGAACCTCATCTATAAATAAATGCGTTCCTCCTTTGGCTACAAATTCTGACACAAAATCGGTTAAATTATGCGCTGTGAAATATAAATCATCTAGAGAAATATACAAAGCTTTATCAGACACCACGCCGTAGTATTGCTTAATATACTGAAGTAAAAGTGTGGTCTTACCAACACCTCTTGACCCTTTAATACCAATAAGTCGCTCATTAAAAGGTAATTGTTTTAATAAATACCGTTGAAAGGATAAATCAACTTCATTGATAATATTGGTATGCTTTTGACGTAACAATTCCATATTTGTATTCTTTAAAATACAAATATACTATATTTTTGTTTACTGTAATAAACATTTTTAATATTTTATGTTTATTATAAAGTACAAATATAATTTATTCTTTCTTTAAAAACGCATCCCAACCTTGAGCAGTTAGGGGAATTTGTTGGACGGCACGGGTTATGTTGTAATTAAAAAGTTTTGGTATTATATTTGTGATAATATATTTAACCAGATATATTTTACATTTCACAACCTTTTATGAAATATCACTTTATTTGTTTAGCCTTATTTATATCCTTTCTAGGTTATACGCAAGATAAACAAAGAGTAATTACTCTAACACATTCTTTTAACCTTGAATTATTTATGAATAAAGATAACTCCTCTACCGGTGAATTTGTAAACCAGGGGCAATTCCAAGGAACATATCATGGGACCTTTCAAGGACAAGGCATGGGCATGGAGTTAAATAGTTTTTATGGTATTGTATTTTTTAGAAAACTTGCTTTTTCTGCGGGTATAGGCATGTCTTTTAATTTTAAGGAGAATCTTAATGCCTTGCCATTAGTTGCTCAGTTAAAGTGGTATTTTAATGATTATAACAAAGAGAGTCCCTTTTTACTGCTAAATACAGGGCTCAATATAGCTGTAGGTAATTTTAAAAAAGGAAAATCTGGTAAAATTGGTGTTGGATACGCTTTTAATATAAATGAGTCCCCTTTTAATTATGAGATAAGTGCTATTTTTAAATTCAAAAATTTTATTTTAGATAATAATACTGATATTCTTAGAGAAAGCGTTGGCATTTCTTTAGGTATTCAATTTAATTAAAAACAATGTTCTAATGAAAAAAACAATTCTACTTTCAATAATCCTTATGGCTTCTTATTTTAATGTACAAAGTCAAAATAAAATAAGTGTTGAAAAATCAATTTATGGCATTCAGACAGGTACATTAGGTTTTTGGTTTTATAACGAAGCCAAACTCACAAATACCATAGCTCTAAGAAGTGAAATAGGATTGGACGGTGGATTTATTGCTGGTAGCAGCGTAGGTTTTATTTATGTTCTTGCACCCACTATTACAGCCGAACCTCGATTTTATTATAATCTTAAAAAAAGAAGCAAGAAGGGGAAAAGTATTTTAAAAAATTCAGCTAATTTTTTAGCTTTAGAATTCTTTTATGTTCCTGATTTATTTGTGATATCTAATACGCGAGGAAGTGTTACGAATTCTTTATCTATAATACCAAAATGGGGTATTAAACGCACTATTGGCAAACATTTTACCTATGAGTTGGGTTTGGGTATTGGCTATTATATTGATTTAGATGATAGCCGTTTTAACGATACTGCCGCAGATTTACATTTAAGAATAGGCTATACTTTTTAAACTTTCTATTTTATTGAATTAAGCAATTTTTATACGCATTATTGGTACTGGCAACTGGCTTTTATTAGGTGTTCATTATTTTATCTGGATTTTGTCGACAATCAAAAACATTCACAATTTCAATTCGTTGTTTATTTTCGTTTATCCAATAAATTATTTTATAGTTTTTATAAATTAAGTATCTAAACTCTTGAAGTCTGTCTTTTAATAGAAGTTCTTTTTGACCAATTTGTGGATTTTTGTCTAAGTCAATTGTTAAATCCACAATTCCATTCACTAAATTTTGGGCAATATTTAAACTTGCTTTTAATTTATAATAGTTAAAAATATTATCAAGTTTATCCGCTGCTACCTGTGTCCAATAAACGATTAACTCCATTTTTGGAATTCATCTTTTAGGTCTGTAGCTTTAATTATTCTGTCGTTTTTAGAATCATCAAGGGCTTGGTCAATTTCTTTATTAAATTGATTAAGGCTCATTGGTTTGAATTCTTTTTCAACTAATTCAATCTTTCTATTTCTTAAAAAATTTTCTAAACCAGTAACTATTTCCTCATTTTGTAATCTTAGAAATTCTTGAATAAATGATATTTTCCTTGTTTCTAAACTCATACGTCTATACTTTTAATCAAAAATACAAAATCTATTTTAAAATCTACAATTACAATACTGTTTTACGCTTTCTTCAAAAACGCATCCCAACCTTGGGCAGTTAAAGGAATTTGTTGGTCACCTCGTGTGATGAGTTGCATGCCCAGAGAATCCTCTGTCATATGACCAATAACCGTAAAATTAGGATTGCCTTTTATCTTATCGAAATCAGATTGGGCAACGGTAAAGAGCAATTCGTAATCTTCGCCGCCGCTTAAAGCGATGGTAGTACTGTCTAATTTAAATTCTTCGCAGGTGGCTATAACTTGTGGGTCTAGTGGGATTTTATTTTCATACAAATGACAACCTACTTTTGATTGCTGACAAATATGAATAATTTCTGAAGCTAATCCATCCGAAATATCAATCATAGCGGTGGGTTTTACTTTTAAATCGGCTAATAATTTAACGATATCTTTCCGAGCTTCTGGTTTTAATTGACGCTCTATTAAATAAGAATACTGGTCTAAATCGGGTTGCGATTGTGGATTGACTTCAAAAACTTGTTTTTCGCGTTCTAAAACTTGTAAGCCCAAATAAGCGGCGCCTAAATCACCCGTAACGATTAACAAATCGTTTTGTTTGGCACCATTACGATATACAATTTCATCAGCTTTAGCTTCACCAATAGCAGTGATACTTATCAATAAACCTTTGGTTGAAGAAGTGGTGTCTCCTCCTACTAAATCGACTTGATAATTTTTACAAGCCAAATGAATACCGGCGTATAATTCTTCTATCGCTTCAAGCGGAAAACGGTTAGAAGCCGCTATAGAAACCGTAATTTGAGTAGGCGTACCATTCATAGCGTACACATCAGATAAATTGACCATCACGGCTTTGTAGCCCAAATGTTTTAGGGGCATAAAACTCAAATCGAAATGCACACCTTCTATCAACAAATCGGTTGTAACAAGTGTCTGTGTGTTTTTGTGATTGATAACCGCCGCATCGTCGCCCACACCTTTTACAGACGATTTATGGATTAATTTAATCCCTTTAGTCAGGTGATCTATAAGTCCAA
This sequence comes from Flavobacteriaceae bacterium, assembly GCA_021647405.1. Taxonomy (GTDB): domain Bacteria; phylum Bacteroidota; class Bacteroidia; order Flavobacteriales; family Flavobacteriaceae; genus CG1-02-35-72. The sequence goes on along the minus strand of JAKIUU010000013.1, from coordinate 43,630 downwards.
ATTCGCCTAATTCGGCCAAACTGGTTCGGGTGTTTTCTTTATTTTCTAACATCGTGTTCTTATTTAAATCTGCGTTCTTTCTGAATGCTTTCGTAGGCTTGTTGTATTTGCAAGAACTTTTCTCTAGCTGCTTGTATGTGCGCTTCGCCTAGGTGTTGTAATTTATCTGGGTGGTGCTTTTTAACCAATGTGCGGTAGGCCTTTTTAATCTCTGTAACCGTAGCCGATTCTTTAATTTCTAAAATAACATAAGCGCTAAGGGTATCTCTATAGAACATCGCTTTTATCGAATCAAAATCAGCTTGACTGATATACAAATAATTGGCAATTGTTTTAATAACATCAACTTCATTTTTATCTACATGTGTATCCGCTTTAGCGATACCAAATAAGAAATGTAATAATTGCAAACGCGAGGCATGTGTCACGTTTTGCCTTATCTGTTCACACACTTCTTTAGTAGAAATTTGTTTATTAGCTACTATACCTTTAAACAATCTAAAAGCGGCATTAGCACGTTGTTTCCCGAACATCTGTACAAAACTATGGCGTACAAAATCCAATTCGCGTTGGTCTATTTTCTTATCAGCTTTGATAACTACAGCCGCCAAAACCAACAAACTCATTTCAAAATCTACTGCTTGCGCTTGCTGCTGATTGCTGTATTTACCTTGAAAGGTTTCCATATCGGCTTTTGAAGCCCCATCAAAAATACTTCCCAAGGCAAAACCTATCAATCCGCCAATAGGTCCCCCAAAAGTCCATCCCAAACCTGCACCCAACCATCGTGAAAAACTTGCCATTTAATTATCATTTAATTAAGTCGCAAAGATACATTTTCTATATATTTGCTTACTATAAAAAATTAAAGATTATGTATCCAGAAGAATTAGTAGCGCCTATGCGCCAAGAATTAACAGCTGTTGGTTTTAAAGAGTTAAAAAACACAGAAGACGTACAAAATATATTAAAACAAGGCGGCACTACCTTAATGGTTGTCAATTCGGTTTGTGGTTGTGCCGCCGGAACAGCCAGACCAGGTGCTGTATTGTCTTTACAACACGATAAAAAACCTGCGAATTTGACCACGGTTTTTGCTGGTGTTGATACCGAAGCCACACAAGCGGCCCGTGCAGAAATGGTGCCTTTTCCGCCATCATCGCCTTCAATTGCACTATTTAAAAATGGCGAATTGGTACATATGTTAGAACGTCATCATATTGAAGGACGCTCTGCCGAGATGATTGCCAATAATTTGATTGGTGCTTACGAAGAGTTTTGCTAGAAAATTACAGTTCGTTGTCAGATTGAGCCTACCTGCGGTAGGCAGGCGAATTCGAAATCGTTAAGCTTTTACAAAAATTATATTCGAGACCCTTCGACTGCGCTCAGGGTGACATTTGAATTATTAAGATATGCCAAAGAATCTACTCATATTAAAAACCGTACAATTTGTCAAAGAGACTTTGGCTGATGCCGAAGGCGGACACGATTGGTTTCATATTGAACGGGTTTGGCGCAATACCCAATACATTGCCAAAACAGAAAAAGTAGATTTATTAGTGGTTGAATTAGGCGCACTTCTACACGATATTGCCGATGCTAAATTTCACAACGGTGACGAAAGTATCGGTCCTAAAAAAGCACGTGCCTTTTTGGCATCGCTACAAGTTGACGAAACGGTTATAGCACATATAGAAAATATTATAAAATACATTTCGTTTAAATCGGGTTTAGATACAAAAAGTAAAAAATTCACCTCAAAAGAATTGGAAGTAGTACAAGATGCCGACCGTCTCGATGCTATGGGCGCTATTGGTATTGCCCGTGCTTTTAATTATGGTGGCTTTAAAAATCGGGCTTTATACAACCCCGCTATGCCGCCAAATTTTAATATGGATAAGGAAACTTATAAAAAGAGTCAAGCACCCACTATCAATCACTTTTACGAAAAACTCTTGCTTTTAAAAGATAAGATGAATACCGAAACAGGGAAACAACTCGCCCAAAAACGCCACGACTTTATGCAAACTTACCTCAAACAATTTTTTGACGAGTGGGATGGGGAAAAGTGAGCAGTGTTCAGTGTTCAGTTGGCAGTAGCAGTGAGCAGTAATAATCAGATAGAGACTAATTGTTATTTGTTTTAAGTGTTTATTAAATGAATTACTTTCAACTGAATACTGAACTCTTGGCTTACTGCCAACTGAAATTTCGGTTTGCGCTTTTCTAAAAAAGCCATCCCAACATTCTCCATTCTTCTAAATTAATTCCCCTTAGACTTAACATGCACATCCATTTGTGGAAACGGAATAGAAATGTTATTCTCAATAAACTTTTTATTAATCGCTATTCTGATATCACTTTTAATCTTTTCTATCATAAAAATCTTTTCGCTACAAAACAGTATCTGAAAGTCTAAAGAAGAGTTACCAAAGTTTTTAAATCGGGCTTGAATAATACCTTTCTTTAAAACATTTGGGTGGGTGGCCACACTTTCTTCGAGTAATTTCATAACCAAATTAACATCGCTTCCATAAGCCACACCTACCTCTATACTAAAAATGGTTTTTTTAGTTTGGTGACTCCAATTAACAACTTTGCTGTTTGTTATCATAGAGTTGGGTATCATAATACTAATGTCTGTTCTTGTTAATCCTTTTGAAGCCCGTAAGCCTATCTCTTGTATCTTTACAATATCGCCATCAATATCTAAAATATCGCCAACCTTAACAGACTGTTCAAAAAGCAGTATAATACCCGATAGAATATCGTTAAATGTCTGTTGTAAGCCTAAGCCAACACCCACCAATAAGGCGGCAGACCCCGCTAATAACAGCGTTACTTTTATACCAACGGCTTCTAACATTAAAGCCAAGGCCATAATCCACACCACATATTTTATAAGTTGAAACAAGGCAAAAAGACTGCCGCTGTCTAATTTATTAAACTTGCCTTTTCTATTTAAAGCCTTTTTAATAAGCCATAAAAACAGTCTTGTAACAATAAAAATGATAAAAACACTTACCAAATCAAAAACAGTTAAAGAATGTTCTGAAAATTGAAATATTTGAAATTCTAAAAGACTCTTAAGCGTTTCCATAAGTCGGTTTATGTTAGTTTTCTATTTAAAATTGGGCTTGCGCTTTTCTAAAAAGGCGGTAGTTCCTTCTACAAAATCGGGTGTTCCAAAACAGTAGCCGAATTGTTCAATTTCTGTTTCAAATCCGTTAACGCCTGCTTCGTAATTAGCGTTAACAGCTGTAATGGCTGCGGCAATAGCTGTAGCTGAGTTGCGGCAAATTTTACCAGCTAACTTTTCGCAAAAAACTAAGAGTTCTTCTTGGGCTACTACATAATTTACCAAGTTGTATTTTAAAGCTTCATCGGCAGTTATCATACTGGCACTCATAATCATTTCCATAGCTTTGCCACGGCCCACAATTTGTCCGAGACGTTGCGTGCCACCGTAACCCGGAATCAATCCTAAAGACACTTCTGGTAAACCCATTCTAGCATTTGTAGAGGCCACTCTAAAATGACAAGCCATAGCCAATTCTAATCCGCCCCCTAAGGCAAAACCGTTAACAGCTGCAATAACTGGTGTTTTTAAATTCTGAATAGCGTCAAAAACCATGTCCTGTCCTTTACGAGCCAAATCGGCACCTTGCGCAACGTCGTAATTAGAAAATTCAGAAATATCGGCGCCAGCCACAAAAGCTTTGTCGCCGTTTCCTGTCAAAATTATAACGCGTATAGAACTGTTGGATTCTGCATCCACAACAGCCTCGTGCAACTCTTCAAGGGTTGCTTTATTTAAGGCATTTAGTTTATTGGGACGGTTAATCGTAATGGTGGCAATAGCCTCATTTTGTGCTAATAAAATATTTTGATAAGACATTTATATAATTTTTAATTATTTTTATTTGGGAATTGTAACTGTGAATGTTGTGCCTTCTCCTTCTTTTGTTTCAAAGTTGATAACACCTTTATAAGTTTCGATTATTTTCTTAACTATGGGTAATCCTAATCCCATTCCGCTACTTTTAGTTGTGAATTTAGGTTCAAAAACCTTGGCTTTATTTTCGGTAATAATACCTTTCCCGTTGTCCGCTACTTTTATGATAACATATTTATGGGTCTGACTCACACTTACTTCAATATGGGGTTTGTCTGAATTAAGCGTGGCCTGAATAGCATTTTTAACCAAATTATTTATAATGCGAATAAGTTGTGTCTTGTCAAAATGCAATGAAATATGTTTTCTAGAAGTTTTAAAATAAATGTATTCTTCAGTAAAAATTTCAAGTGCACTTTTTACGACAGCTACTGCGTTTAAAGACTCACTCTTGCCTACGGGCATCTTGGCAAAACTCGAAAAGGCCGTTGCTACAGCGGTCATTGTGTCAATTTGTTCTATAAGACTGCTACAAAATTCATCCAGTTTTTGTTTGTAATCTCCTTGTGTGGGATTAAAGCGCTGTTGAAAACTCTGTACAGTAAGACGCATAGGCGTCAGTGGATTTTTAATTTCGTGGGCTACTTGTTTGGCCATTTCACGCCAAGCAGCTTCCCGCTCACTTTGAGCCAATTTTACAGCCGATTCTTCTAACTCGTCAATCATGGCATTATAAGCACTTACCAAAGCGTAAATTTCTTTACTGGGATTTTTAAGGGCAATCTTTTTATTGCGTTTGTTAATGTCGGTCAACCGTATTTTGTCACTAATGGTTTTTAACGAACGTGTAATATAATTTGAAATAAAATAGGCCACGCTAATAGCAATTATAAAGAGGAATATATATATCCCCAATAACCGCGTTAAAAACTCCTCTAATTCATTTTCTGAATCGGTATTATTGTTAAAATATGGTATGTGAAGAATGGCAACAGGGTGCTTATCTACGTCAAACACATATCTAAACAAGGCCTGTACATTGGTCGTGTCATTTTTAATAAAGTGTAAAATCCTGTGCGTTTTTGATTGTGCAACTTCGTCGAGTGTTTTTTTCGCTAATTTATTGTGCCTGAAATGTAAAGATTTTTGTGCCGTTTGTGCCATTAATTTCCCTTCTAAATCGTAAAAACGAATCGTTAAACTGTGAATGTCGGCTATTTGCGAAACGCGTTTTTTTAAAACTGTATCTATGCGTTCTCTGCTTAAAGGATGACCTAAATCTTTAAATAAATAGTCTATTTCTTTTATTACCGCCTGTTCTTTTCTTTCTAAACGTTTTGTGTGATAGTCGTTTGATTGTTCTCTGTATTGGTAGACGGTTACAAGAGCAATAAAAGCTGATGCCATAATTACCAACAAGGTCATTGCCAAGAAAATACGGGTACGTAATGAAAATCTTTTGAATTGCATCGTTTTTATTTACCGGATAAAGATACCAAATATCATGCCTAAAATAAAACCTACGATACTCTTATTTTTCTGATAAAATTTGGAATTTGACTAAGTCCTTCTTGAGTTATTTGCTTAATAAAAGCCGATCCTATAATAGCCCCTTTGGCAAATTGCGTAGCTTGGGTAAATGTTTTATTATTAGAAATACCAAAACCTACTATTTGAGGGTTTTCCAAATTCATAGTGGTTATGCGTTTAAAATAGGCGGTTTGATTGGCGTTAAAACTGTTGCGACTTCCTGTAGTAGCGGCACTGCTGACCATATAAATAAAACCTTTTGATATACTGTCAATGTAGCGTATGCGGGCATCTGTGGTTTGCGGTGTGATTAAAAAGATGTTTAACAAACCGTATTTTTCAAAGGTTTTTTTGTACAATTCTTTGTATTCTTTTACCGGTAAATCTGGAATTATAAGACCGTCAACACCCACATCAGCGCAGGCTTTACAAAAAGCCGCGACACCAAATTGCAGAATCGGATTTAAATAACCCATCAAAATAAGCGGTATATTAATTTCTTTACGGATGTCTTTAAGTTGTGCGAAAAGTAATTTGGTAGTCATGCCATTTTTTAAAGCAATACTACCACTGTTCTGAATGGTCGGCCCGTCAGCCAAAGGATCAGAAAAAGGCATACCAATTTCTACCATATCAACTCCCGAACTTTGCAATGATTTTAGAATCCGCACCGTATCTTTTAACTGCGGATAACCCGCTGTAAAGTAAATAGATAAAAGTTTTTTCTCTGATTTAAGTTTTTTGTTAATTCTGTTCATTATAATTTCAATTATAACCCTGAACTTGTTTCAGGGTCTCTTTTAAGTTTCAGTATCTTTTTTAAATGTTATTGTCTCTAAATTTGGATTGGTTTCTTTAATTAAATTTAGTTTCCATTCACGATGCCAATTTTTTAATTGTTTTTCTCTTTTCATCGCTTCACTTACAGATTTAAATTCTTCATAGTAAATCAAATCGAATGTTCTGTACTTTGCTGTAAACTTTGCGCCATTTCCTTTAGTATGTTGCTTTAAGCGTTTCACTAAATCTCGTGTAAAACCCGTATAAAACGTTGTTCTGTTTTTATTTGACAATATGTAAACAAAAATCTTCTTCATATAGAAATAGATGCTGAAACAAGTTCAGCATTTTTGATTATAAATCAAAATATTCAATATAAGTCTCTAAATCCTTATCACCCCGCCCCGAAAGGTTTACCACCACCACATCAGTAGATTTAAATGTCATTTTATCTAAAGCAGCTAAAGCGTGCGCCGATTCAATAGCCGGAATAATGCCTTCTAATTGGCATAATTCTAATCCTGCTTTCATAGCTTCATCGTCTGTCGCATTTAAAAATTGCGCCCGTTTGCTTTTGTACAAATGGGCGTGTAATGGTCCAACACCCGGATAATCCAATCCCGCCGAAATAGAATAAGGTTCCGTTATCTGACCGTCATCTGTTTGCATCAACAGGGTTTTACTCCCGTGAATAATCCCCTCGTGACCTAAAACACTGGTGGCAGCACTTTCTCCTGAATCAATGCCCTTTCCAGCCGCTTCTACGGCAATTAGCTTAACCGAATCATCATCTAAATAATGATAAAAAGCGCCCGCCGCATTACTCCCACCTCCTACGCAAGCGATAATATAATCGGGATTTTCTCTGTTTTCTTGTTCTTGTAATTGTACTTTCATCTCTTCTGAGATAACCGATTGAAACCGTGCCACCATATCAGGATACGGGTGTGGTCCCACCACCGAACCAATAATATAAAAAGTGTCGGTAGGATTGCTAATCCAATCGCGAATGGCTTCGTTTGTTGCATCTTTTAAAGTCTGACTTCCCGACAAAGCCGGTACAACCGAAGCGCCCAACATTTTCATGCGTGCCACATTTGGCGCTTGACGTTTAATATCAATCGCCCCCATATAAACAATACATTCCAGACCCATTAAGGCGCAAACGGTAGCCGTAGCCACGCCGTGTTGTCCTGCACCGGTTTCGGCAATGATACGTGTTTTACCCAAATGTTTGGCCATCAAAATCTGACCAATAGTATTGTTAATTTTATGAGCCCCTGTATGGTTTAAATCTTCGCGCTTTAAATAGATTTTAGCTTTGTACTTATCGGATAGACGCTTGGCCAAATACAATGGTGAAGGACGCCCCACATAATCTTTCAGCAGTTGGTCGAAATCTGATTTAAATTGGGGCAATGCCATTATTGTTAGGTATTCTTGGCGCAGTTGCGCTACATTGGCATACAACATTTCGGGGATATAAGCCCCACCGAAATCGCCGTAATAACCGTTTTCATCTACAAAATAACTCATAGTATGGTGTTTTTAAATGCTTTTAATTTTTCTATATTTTTTTGACCAGACGCCTCTTCAAAACGACTATTTATGTCTAAAGCATAACCGTATTTTGAAGCAGGACTTTTCTTAAATAATTTTAAATCATCAACGGATTCAAGACCAATACCGCCACTTAAAAAATAGGGTTTTTGTGAAGGGTAATTATCTAAAAGTGTCCAATCGAATGAAATACCATTGCCCCCTTTTTGTGCGCCTTTGGTATCGAATAAAAAATAATCGGCAACGGGTTCATATTTTTCTAAAATATTAAAATCAAAATTATTACCTACAGAAAACACTTTTATGACTTCTGTATTTTTATTGTAAAATTGCTTACAAAATTCGGGCGACTCCTCACCGTGTAATTGAATAGTCTGCAAATTATAACGTTTTATTTTATCATTTATATAATCATTTGATGCGTCCACAAAAACACCGACTTTTTTAATACTTTTAGGTAAGGTGGGTAGGGTGCCGTCAAAATGACGTTTGGATTTTTTATAGAAAATAAAGCCCAAATAGTCGGGTTGTAAAGCCGCTACTTTTAGGATGTTTTCGGGGTATTTCATACCGCAAATTTTGAGTTTCATAGTTTTCTGTTTTTACACACCCCTGTCACTTCGTGACATCCCCTCTAGAGAGGGGAGTTGGTTTATAAATTCTTTACAGGCTTTTCCTGGACTATCTGTTTTCATAAAATTCTCACCTATCAAAAAGCCTTTAAAACCATATTCTTTTAAACCCATTACAATTTTAGGGTCGCTTATGCCACTTTCTGATACCTTTATACAAGTACTCGGAATCTGACTTGCCAATTCAATAGAGTGTTCTAAATCGACCTCAAAGGTTTTTAAGTTTCGGTTATTAATGCCTATAATTTTATTGTTCAATTCAATTTTATCTAAATCCTCTTGATTGTGTACTTCGTATAAAACATCCAAACCCAAATCTTCAGCCAACATGCCAAATTTTTTGAGTTCCTGCTTTGTCAAATAGGCAGCTATCAGTAAAATAACATCGGCGCCAATAGCTTTGGCTTCTACAATTTGAAATGCATCTACAATAAAATCTTTTCTCAAAATTGGTATCGTATCGTTTACAGACCTTGCCTTTATTACATCGCCAATATTACCGCCAAAAAATTTGGTGTCTGTTAAGACAGATTGTGCAGCTACATTGGCGGCTAAATAACCATTTGTTACTTCAATAACAGACGCTTTAACGTTGATAATCCCTTTTGATGGCGATTGCCGTTTAAACTCGGCTATTATACCCGTCGAATTTAAACATGTAAGTGCTTTTTTTAGTGAAATTGGTGTGCGTTTAAAATTAGGGCTTTTTACCAGATTTTTAATTAAGATATCTTTCTTTAACTGTCTTACTTCTAATTTTTTAAAGGCTATTATTTCTTGTAAAATATCCATTATTTACTCAATTCTTGTAATTTTTTAAAGGCATTTAATGCTTTTCCTGATTGTAATGATTCTTTTGCCAAGGAAAATCCTTCTATATGCGCTAGCTTATTTACAACCGAAATTGCCAAACCGGCATTGGCACAAACCACATTATTTTGTGCTTCAGTTCCTTTACCCTCTAAGATATCTACAAATATTTTAGCCGATTCTGGTACAGATTCACCACCGTAAATATCTTGTTGTCTGATGAATTGTAATCCTAAATTTTTAGCGTCAAACATAAAATCTTTTTCGCGTGATACTACTTTTGTTTTATCTGTTAAAGAAATTTCATCATAACCAGCTAAGTCGTGTAAAACGGCATAATTTTTATCGGTTTCTTGTAATAAATAACTGTATAAACGCACCAATTCTAAACTGAACACCCCCACAATTTGGTTTTTAGGAAAAGATGGGTTTACCAAAGGACCTAGTATGTTAAAAAAAGTTTTTACACCCAATTCTCTGCGAATAGGGGCTACATGCTTCATGGCAGGATGAAATAAAGGCGCATGCAAAATACAGATTCCTGCTTTATCTAAGGTCTGTTTTAATTTGGCCTCGTCATTGGTAAAGGCAATGCCCAAATGTTCTAGAACGTTAGAAGATCCACAACTAGATGACACGCCATAATTGCCATGTTTGGCCACTTTAACACCGGCACCAGCCACCACAAAAGAGGACAGTGTAGAGATGTTAAAGGTATCTTTCCCATCGCCGCCTGTACCACACAAATCTACCGCATTAAACGCGGATAAATCTATGGGCAAACACAACTCTAATAAGGCTTCTCTAAAACCTGATAATTCGTGAATGGTAACACTTCGCATCATGTAAATAGTTAGAAACGAGGCTATTTGACTTTGATTATAGATGCCGCTAGAAATATTTACCAATACTTCTTTGGCTTCGACTTTGCTAAGCGTTTCTTGATTTATAAGTCTGTTTAATATGTTTTTCATTATTTAATTTTCTATCCAATTTTTCAATATGGCTTTTCCATTAGGTGTTAAAATAGATTCTGGGTGGTACTGCACACCACGCACATCTAAATATTTGTGTTTTAAAGACATTATTTCGCCTTGTTCATCAACCGAAGTTGCAATAAGTTCTTGAGGTAAATTTTTTGAAACCACCCAAGAATGATAACGGCCTACTTTAAATATACTTGGCAAATCTTTATACAAAACAGCATCTGGATTGGTCAACTTTATATCGGAAGCAATGCCATGGTGTACTTCTTTTAAGTTAACTAAAGTGCCCCCAAAAACCTCGGCAATGGCCTGTTGCCCCAAACAAACACCTAAAATACTTTTGGTATTGGCATAGGATTTAATAATGGCTTTTAATAAGCCTGCTTCATCGGGCAAACCAGGGCCTGGAGATAAGAGTACCTTATCATAATCGGCTACCTCATCTAAGCTTAATTTATCATTCCGTTTAACGGAAACTTCACAACCCAGTTCTTGTAAATAGTGTACCAAATTGTAGGTGAACGAATCGTAATTATCTATGACTAATATTTTTTTCATTTTTACTTTTTATGGCTTCGACTACGCTCAGCCTGACAAATATTTTATTTTTTAAATCATCTAGTTCTTTCCCTTTGGGAAGCCTACCTGCAGCAGGCTGGACGGAAGATGAGATTATAATTCTTCTGCTAAATGCATGGCTTTTTTTAGGGCTCTTAATTTGTTATATATTTCTTGTAATTCTCCTTCTGAATCTGATTTTGATACAATACCCGCTCCTGCTTGGTAGTGTAAACTGTGGTTTTTACTCAAAAAAGAACGTATCATAATGGCATGGTTAAAATTACCACTAAAATCCATAAAACCGATAGCGCCTCCATAAAATGAACGATTGGTAGGTTCGTATTTTTCTATCAATTGCATGGCTTTGTGTTTGGGTGCCCCACTTAAAGTACCTGCGGGAAAAGTATCGGCTACCACTTTCATGGTAGCAACTTCTTTCCGCTTTTTCCCCACCACTTTTGACACCAAATGAATGACATGTGAGAAAAACTGAATCTCTTTATAATTTTTTACTTCTACTGAGTTGCAGCTTCTGCTCAAGTCATTTCTGGCCAAATCGACCAACATAACGTGTTCTGCATTTTCTTTTTCGTCTTTTACTAAGGCTTTCGCCGATGCTAGATCAAACTCATCATTGCCTGTTCTTTTAAAAGTACCAGCAATGGGATGAATCTCTGCTTCGCCATTTTTTACCACGAGTTGCGCTTCGGGCGAAGAACCGAAAATTTTAAAATTTCCATAATCGAAATAAAATAAGTAGGGTGACGGATTTATAGAACGCAGTGCGCGATACACATTAAACTCATCGCCTTTAAAACCTTGCGAAAATCGGCGTGACAAAACCAACTGAAAAACATCGCCTCTAAAACAGTGTTCTTTGGCTAAATCTACTTTTTGTCTGAATTCTTCATCGGTAAAATTGCTCTGTTCGTTATTTAGAGCACTAAAACTAAAAGAAGTAAAATTATGAGCCGTAATTAATTTGGTAAGGCTATCAACATTGCTTTCGCTTTCAAAACAATGTGCAAAAACAAAGGCTTCATTTTTAAAATGATTGATGACTATGATATTTTGATAGACGGCATAATACAAATCGGGCACCTCTAAATCGCCTTCTTTTTTGGTAATTATGACATCTTCAAAATACTGTACCACATCGTAAGCCATATAACCAAATAAACCATTGTTTATAAAGTTAAAATCTTGCTTTTCTGTTTTAAATTTTTGTCCGAATTCTTGTACCCTTTCAGCCACATTAACACCAGAAGTTATCGGTGTTTCAGTAATTTTACCCTCTGGATACTCTTCTGTTAAAACGTTATTTTTTAAGCTGATACTTGCAATAGGATTGCAACAGATATATGAATAACTATTATCATTAGCATGATAATCAGAACTTTCTAGCAAAATACTGTTGGGGTATTTGTCTCTTACTTTAAGGTAGACTTGCACTGGCGTAATGGTATCGGCTACTATGTTTTTATATGTTGTTTTTAAAGTGTACATTTTTTTTATTTAAAAGGCTTCGACTCCGCTCAGCCTGACAATTGATTTTTATTCATTCTGTTTAACAAAAAAAAGGCTTGTCGTGATGACAAGCCTTTTTGTGTTTTATATATACCCATAGCTACCTCACGACATTTGTTTTCCGTAAGTCCACCACCAAGTATTTGTTAATTGAATTTTCATTATTTTGTTTGTTGGGACAAATGTAAAATTAATTTTGGATTATAAAAAGGAAATAGAAAAATTTTAAAAATTAATTTAATCCTTCATACTTTTTTTTAATATTATCTGTTTCACTTGACTTACATATTTTCTACCTATTGGTATTTTTTTTGAAGAAACTTCAATTAAATTACCTTCAATACTTTTTACTTTATTAATTGCTATGGTATAAGACCTATGAATACGCAAAAAATTATTTTTAGGCAATTCTTCTGTAAAACTGGTAAGTGATCTATGTGTTAAATAATCGCCAATTGCTGTAAATACCATGATATAATCTTTTAGACTCTCTATATAATAAATATCATTAAAATTTACCTTAATCAATTTTCTATCAGCTTTTAAAAATATATGCGAGTCAGTATTGGTTATATTGCGCTTATTTTTATCTCTTTGTAAGTATATTTGTTGTGTTATTTTATTAATAGATTTTAAAAATCTACTAAATGGTATTGGTTTTACCAGATAGTCTAAAATATTAAGTTCATAACTCTCAATAGCAAATTCTCTATAAGCTGTAGTAATGACAATAATTGGCTTTAAGTCAACACTTCTGACAAATGAAAGCCCATCCATTTTACTCATATTAATATCCAAAAAAACTGCATCTATCTGTTGTTTTTTTAGTGTTGCCATGGCATCAATTGGGTTGCTAAAACTGGCAACAATTTCGAAATTTTTAAATTCTTTTAAATGATTTTTAATAACTTTAATTGCTAAAGGCTCATCATCTATTATCAAACATTTAATATTCATGTAATTGGAATTATTAAATTAACTATGTATTTGTTGTCTTTTAAATCAGCTCTAAGTCTAAAATTAGACTGATATAGCAATTGCAACCTGCGTTTTACATTTTTTAAACCAATACCATGCTTTATGGTTGTTTTAGCAATACCAACAAAACTATTTTCGACATTAAAAAGCAGGAATTTTTTTTTCCTGTTGAAATTTATTTTAACACTAATACTGTTGTTATCGATTCCGTGTTTAAAGCAATTCTCAATAAATGGCATAAACAACAAGGGTGGCACTCCTAAATTATCAATATTTCCTTTAATATCTATTTTAGAATCAATATTATCTCCGTATCGTAATTTTTCTAATTCCAAATAACTATAAATATAATTTATCTCTTTTAATAAATCGATTTTTGAATCTTTGACATCATACAAAACATATTGCATAATTTCAGATAATTTTAAAATTACATCGGGCACTTTATCAGACTTTTCTATGGCCAGTGCATATAAATTATTTAATGTGTTAAAGAAAAAATGAGGTTGAATTTGAGATTTTAAAAAATTTAATTCGGTTTTTAATTGAATCTTTAACAATTCTTCATTTCGCCTTTTTTCTGACACCCAATCAATGGTTAGTTTAATTACTGTTGCCAAAGCCAATACATATACTTCACCAAGTGTAACTGCCACAATATGATTAAAAGTAAATGCCTCTTGATGTCCAACAGCTTCTGGCCAAATATTTTCATTTACCAAGTAATATGTTAATTCTGTACGTACAACATACAATACAGCTAACGATAAAATCAAATAAATAAAATATTTTAAATCTTGCTTTTTAAGAATAAACTTTGGCACCAAATAGTAGATGTTAAAATATACAATAATAATGTGTAACGGAAATTCAACTGCATTAGATTTTATAGAATACCAATAATCATTAAAATAGCTTCCCCACCGTATTACATTAAACGAAAAATAACTTATCCAAAAAACAAAATGATAAATTATAGGTATCTTTTTCTCTGTACTTTGAAAAATTTTTAGCATATACTTTGGTAGAATTTTTGAGCTAATATACATATAACAAATCTAATAAACTCAAAGTCTATTAGATCAAATTTTGCTATAATCTGCTTTATAGCAAAATAAAGGTCGTTCATTGTCAAATTTATGTATTTAGTATATTAAATTTTTACAGGGGGGGGTTCAGTACTACATTTGCCCTAATAAGTATATTATATACTAATATACAGTGCTAATTGTAAACTCTTACGTTTATGTTAAAAAGTGAATTTAATAATAATAACATCTCACACACACCTTCGGGAATGTTTGAAGAAACAAGATTTGAAAAAATTCACAATGTTATTTTTGAAGACTCAAATTTGGCATCAGTTTTAGTGGCACAAGAAATTGCTACTTTAATAAGACAAAAAAATAAAAATAATAAACACTGTGTTTTAGGTTTAGCAACGGGCTCTTCGCCTATTAATGTGTATGAAGAATTGGTGAGAATGCACCAAGAAGAAGGCCTGAGCTTTGCCAATGTTATCACTTTTAATTTGGATGAATATTATCCTATGGTTGAAGATAATATCCAAAGTTATTATTACTTTATGCATGAGCACTTGTTCAACCATATTGATATTTTACCCGAAAACATTAACATCCCTAATGGCAGTATTCCAAATTCTGAATTATACCAGTATTGTATTGATTACGATATTAAAATAGCAGAAGTTGGTGGATTAGATTTTCAATTATTAGGTATCGGCCGTACAGGTCATGTAGGTTTTAATGAACCTGGATCTCATTTTAATTCTGGCACAAGAAATATAACATTAGACTATATTACCCGAGCAGATGCTGCACCCGACTTTTTAGGAATAGATAACGTCCCTAGAAGAGCCATAACTATGGGTATTGGTACCATCCGTAAAGCCAGACGAATTGTACTTTTAGGTTGGGGTATAAATAAAGCTTCTATTATTAGAAAAACCATCGAAGGGACAATTTCCTCAGAGGTTCCTGCCTCCTATTTACAGAAACACGATAACACAACCTTTGTATTAGACACACAAGCAGCTTCAGAACTAACACGGGTTAAAACACCTTGGTTGGTATCGTCATGCCTTTGGACAAACGATTTAAAACGCAAAGCAGTGGTTTGGCTAAGTGAGTTACAAAATAAATCAATTCTTAAATTAACAGACAAAGATTACAACAACAATGGCATGTCTGGTTTGTTAATAGAAGAAGGTACAGCTTATGATTTAAACATAAAAATGTTTAATGTATTACAGCATACCATTACTGGATGGCCAGGCGGTAAACCAAATGCTGATGATACAAATAGACCCGAACGTGCTTTACCCGCTAAAAAAAGAGTTCTTATTTTTAGTCCGCACCCAGATGATGATGTTATCTCAATGGGGGGCACTTTTGACAGGTTGGTAGAACAGGGTCACACTGTTCATGTGGTTTATCAAACTTCAGGTAATATTGCGGTTTCTGACGAAGAATCACTCAAATTTGCAGAAGTTAGTAAGGGTTTAAACCCTTCTAAAAATATTCAAAATATTATTGGTGCAATTAAAAATAAAAAAACCAATCGCGTTGATAGCCACGAAGTTCGAAAATTAAAAGGTGATATCCGCCACCATGAATCTATAGCTGCCACACGTTATTTAGGTTTGCCCGACAATCAAGTCCACTTTTTAGATCTTCCTTTTTATGAAACAGGAACTATAAAAAAGAATAAATTATCCAAACAAGATATTGATATTATGTGTAACATTATTGATGAAATAAAACCCCATCAAATTTATGCAGCTGGCGATTTAGCCGATCCCCATGGTACTCACGAAGTTTGTCTAAACGCCTTATTTTTAACATTAGATGTCTTAAAAACCAAACCTTTTATGAAAAATTGTTGGATTTGGCTGTACAGAGGCGCTTGGCATGAATGGGAAACTTACGAAATAGACATGGCAGTGCCTATGAGTCCTGATCAAGTTTTAAAGAAGAGACATGCTATTTTTTATCACCAATCGCAAAAAGATGGTGTCATGTTTAAAGGTGATGATTATAGAGAATTTTGGGTAAGAGTGGAAGATAGAAATGAGTTAACAGCAAAAAAGTACAATGCCCTAGGATTGGCAGACTATGCTGCTATTGAAGCGTTTAAAAGATATTATTTATAATTAATTTCATTGTTATTTTTAATAACTAAATTTAATAATTATCCTATGAAAAATAAAATATTACTTCTATTTATAGTCATTATTCAACAAATTAATGCTCAAAATTCTATTATTCCTGCTCCTGTAAGCTACCAACCAACCAACACTGCTTTTATTATAAATAACCCATTAGGTATAAACGTTTCATATAATGACAATCAAGTTGAAATATACACTAATTTATTTCAGGAATTCTTGATAAGCAATGGCATTAAAACAAATATAAAGCATTCTAAAAAGTATAAAACCAAGATTTTAAATATCGCTCAATTTAAAAAATACAACAAAGAACTTGGAAAAGAAGGGTATGTATTAGAGATTAGTGAAAATTACATAAAACTTACGGCAAATGAACCTTCTGGTATTTTTAACGGGTTTAAAAGCTTACAGCAACTTATTAGTACCTCATTAATGGCTTCTAACAGAAAATTTCCTATTAAAATTAGTGGCTGTAAAATTAAAGATTATCCAAGATTTGCTTGGCGCGGATTGATGCTTGATGTAAGCCGGCACTTCTTTACAGTCAATGAAGTGAAAGCCTATATTGACAAAATGTCTCAATATAAATTTAATATTTTTCATTGGCACTTAACAGATGATCAAGGATGGCGTATTGAAATAAAGTCGCTACCTAAATTAACAGAAATTGGGGCTTGGCGGGTTAAACGATATGGCCGTTTTGGGAAAGACAGACCCTATCCAAAAAAAGGAGAAAAGGCTAGCTATGGCGGTTTTTATACTCAAGAACAAATTAAAGATGTTATAAACTATGCATCCGATAGAAATATTACCATAATTCCCGAAATTGATATGCCCGGCCATAGCATGGCTGTTCTAGCTGCCTACCCTGAACTTTCCACTAAAAAAGAACCGAAATTTGTGAGCCCGGGGGTTAAATTTGCAGAATGGTATGGCGACGGAAAATTTAAAATGCTTATTGAAAATATGCTAAACCCAACTGACGAAAAGGTATATAAATTTGTTGATAAAGTTTTTACTGAAATTGCAGCACTTTTCCCTGGTCAATACATACATATGGGAGGAGATGAGTGTTATCATGGCTATTGGGAAAGTGACCCCAATGTTCAAAATTTTATGAAAAAAAATAACCTGAAAGATGGTGGGGAACTTCAAAGCTATTTTGTTAAACGCGTAGAAAAGATAATTAATAGTAAAGGTAAAAAAATGATAGGCTGGGATGAAATATTAGAAGGTGGTTTGGCCGAAGAAGCTACTGTTATGAGTTGGAGGGGTATGAAAGGTGGCATAGAAGCTGCAAAAATGGGACACGATGTTATAATGTCTCCAACTACTTTTGCCTATTTAGATTATACCCAAGGAGATTTAAGCATAGAGAATCCTATCTATGCGTCACTTTCTCTAAAAAAATCATACCGTTTTGAACCAATCCCAAAAGGTATCAACCCAAAATACATATTAGGTGGGCAAGGAAATTTATGGACAGAATCTGTTCCGAGTATGTCTTTCGCTTATTATATGACCTATCCCAGAGCATTTGCCATTTCCGAAACACTTTGGAGTCCTAAAATAAATAAAAATTGGAATGATTTTATCTATAGAGTTGAAAATCAATTTAGGTTATTTGACAGCAAAAAAATCAACATTTCTAAAGCTGTTTATGACCCCATTGTTAAAGTGCATAAAGACAATGATATCTTAATGTGTAAACTAGAAAATAATGTTCCCAATACAGCTATCTACTATACAATAAATAACACATACCCTGTACAATTTGGCGTAAAATACAGTGGTGCTTTCGAAATACCCAATGGCGATCTCAATCTTAGAACACAAACCTTTAGAGATGGAAAACCTATTGGTAGGGTATTGATAATTCCCAGAGCCGAACTGGTAAAGAGAATTAGTAAATAACACTATTTCATATTGTTATATTAATTATTTGTTAAAAAAAAGTCCGATGCAGGAATGTGTCGGACTTTTTGCTTGATGTGGGCCCTACTGGATTACCCCTGCGGTGATCCAGATAAAACCAACTTCTGCAAATACAATCCCAAAAGCTGCGCTTTAAATTGCGTATTCAAATCAAAACTTGAACACAAAATATCACTGGATTACCTGCGGTGATCCAGATAAAACTACTTTTGCAAATACAATCCCAAAAGCTACGCTTTAAATTGCGTATTCAAATCAAAACTTGAACACAAAATATCACTGGATTACCTGCGGTGATCCAGATAAAACTACTTTTGCAAATACAATCCCAAAAGCTACGCTTTTGAAGTCTTTTTGTTTTTTTGCAAAACAAAGCAAGCTTTGCTTGTCTAAAAACAAAAATCCTAATGCATTCAGCATTGAGATTGTGCTTGATGTGGGCCCTACTGGATTCGAACCAGCGACTTCTACCCTGTCAAGGTAACACTCTAAACCAACTGAGTTAAGAGCCCATTTTAGAAAGGTCAAATTTAAATTAATATTTAAGAAAAAATAACAAACGTTTGTATAAAAATACAAATCTCATCATTTCGGGGCTGACTGCGTTTTTTTCCTAGTTTGTTCACTACTGCAACTAAAAAAAATCCGCACTGATGTGCGGATTTTTTTAATAATGTGGGCAATGAGGGGTTCGAACCCCCGACCCCCTCGGTGTAAACGAGGTGCTCTGAACCAGCTGAGCTAATTGCCCTAAGCGGACGCAAATATAAATGAGTTTTTTATTCTTACAAAGCTTTTTACGAAAAATATTATAGAACTTCTGCCACCACAAAATTGCTTCCGCCAATAAAGATAAAGTCTTTTTTTAGAGCCTTATTTAAGGCCGATTTATAAGCTGTCTCTACACAAGAATAAACCCTACCTGATAGGTTAAATTTTAAAGCTTTTTCTTGCAATACAGCAGCATCTAAACCTCGTGGGATATTGGGCTTACAAAAATAGTAAATGGCATTTTTAGGAAATAAAGGCAAAATAAATTCCAAATTTTTATCAGCTACAGTCCCTAAAACAATGTGCAAATTTTCATACACTTCTTTTTTTAGTTGTTGCATCACATAAGTTAGTCCTGCCAGATTATGAGCCGTATCGCAAATAACTTTTGGCATATCGTTTAAAATTTGCCAGCGTCCTCTAAATCCAGTGTTTTTAACCACATTTAAAAACCCTTTTATGATGGCTTTATCGGGTATAATAAAGTCATTTTGGGCTATTACATTTAAAACAGTATTTGCTGTTTTAAAATTTTTTAACTGGTAGATACCATTTAAATCGGTTTGATAATCTAAATTTTTATGTGCTAAAGCGAATTCAATAGGACTATTTAATTCCTTGGATCTTGCAATAAAAACCGATGCTACCTCTTCTTGTTTTTCGCCGACAACTACAGGGGTATTGGGTTTTATAACTCCTGCTTTTTCGGTGGCAATTTCAACCAGCGTATTGCCCAACATCTGGGTATGATCTAGCGAAATATTTGTAATGACCGACACCACAGGTGTAATAATATTTGTAGAATCTAAACGGCCTCCCAATCCAACTTCAACAATGGCTACATCCACATTTTGCAAAGCAAAATAGTGAAATGCCATTCCTACTGTCATTTCAAAAAAGGACAAGCCTTGTTGTTCTAAAAATGCTTTATTGTCTTTTACAAAATCAGTGACAAATTGCTTGGAAATCTCTTGTCCGTTTATTTTAATGCGTTCTCTAAAATCTTTTAAATGAGGCGAAGTATAAAGGCCTACTTTATAACCTGCTTCTTGTAAAACCGAAGCCAACATATGGCTTGTAGAACCTTTGCCATTGGTGCCTGCCACATGAATACTACTGAATTTTTTATGAGGATTATCAAGGTGTTTTGACAATGCCAAAATGTTGGTTAAATCTTTTTTAAAAGCAGCTGTTCCTACTTTTTGATACATTGGCAATTTAGAAAACAGCCAATCTAAAGTTGCTTGATAAGTCACAGTTAATTTGAAAGTGAAAATTTATAAATAATACTTCCTATTTGTTTGTTTGGTGCTGTACCATCTGCCTGCCACATTGTTTTTAAGGCTGCATTTTTAGCGCGTTCTAACAAACATGGCGCCGAATTTGTCGACCCTTTTACACCCGCATTGGCACTGATAACATTGCCCATATTATCAACTTCAATACTTACCACAACCAGTCCTTCTTCATTACAATCATAAATAGGCTTTGGTTTAAATAATGGCTTCCTATTTCCTAAATTATAATTACCACCACTGCCTTTCCCACCTTTTCCATAATAGGATTTTGTGTTTAAATCGCCATCATTCTGGCCTTTATTTCCTGGTTTGGTGTCGGTGCCCTCCCCGATTTTGCCTTTGGTTTTATCTTTAACCCCATTTATTAACTTTGATAAAACATCGGTAGTTGATTTGTCGGGTTTAGGGTCAGCTTTCTTTTTGATGGGTATTGGTTTTTTTTTAAGGATTACTTTTTTCTTTTTAACTGGTTTTTTAGCAATTACAGGCACTTCAATTTTATCTTGAGTAAGTACCTTTTCTTTTACCTGTGTTTGCTTTTTAACATTTGTTTCAACTTCTTTTTGCTTGGTTTTTACTTTTTTAGGTATTGCTTTGGGAACTGTTTTTGGTTGAGCCTCACCCCTGCCAATATTTGACGTGCCAAAATTAACTGCCATGCCGTATTCTTTGGGTGGATCGAAATAACTAAGTCCGAAAATAAAAAGACTTAAAATGACAAAAACCAATATAACAACTGTAATAACAGCCGATTTTTTTTTATATGTGGTATCTAAAAAAGCCATCTTATTTGGGTCTTACAGCTAAAATAACCTTGAATTTATTGCGGTTGGCAATGTCCATAATCTTAACCACCTTTTCAATAGGTACCCCTTCTTCGGCGCGAATGACCAAAACGGGATTTTTTAAATTTATGATGGAAGCTTTTAATGCAAACTCTACCCTAGATTCGGGTGTACTGCTTTTACTATCGTTTAAATAGAACTTCAAATTCTTTTTTATGGTAATGGAAGTATTCTTTTTATTTACTGTTTTACCACTGGCTTTGGGTAAAATAATATCTAAAGCACTTGTGGTTACTAAAGTAGATGTTATCATAAAAAATATCAGTAACAAAAACACAATATCCGTCATAGACGACATATTGAACTGTGGATTGACTTTGTTTCTGCCTCTAAAATTCATAGAAAGTGATTAAAAAATTAAATTTCCGTCCCTGTCTGCCGACAGGCCCAGGTGTGCGGAAATGACACACATCTCAAATAACAATATTTTATACAGGCTCGTTTAACAAATCTAAAAACTCGAGTGATGTGGCTTCCATTTGATACACCACCTTATCGGTTCTTACCACCAAATGATTGTAAGAAACATAAGCTATAATCCCTACAATTAGCCCAGCTACAGTTGTCGTCATAGCGGTATAAAGACCATCTGACAACATTTTGATATCTATTTGTCCCCCTGCATTGGCAATCTGATGAATGGCAACAATCATACCGATTACAGTTCCCAAAAAGCCCAACATAGGGGCTGCTCCAGAAATTGTAGCTAATATACTCACATTTTTTTCGAGGTTGTAAATTTCGAGTTTACCTGCATTTTCTATGGCAGTATTGATATCTTCTAAAGGTTTGCCAATTCTAGAAATGCCTTTTTCTATCAATCGGGCAGTAGGTGAATTATCTTGAGTACAGCGCAACTTGGCGGCTTCTAAATTACCTTTACTAACCTGCTCTTTAATCTGATTCATAAAGTTTTTATCGACCTTAGAGGCTGCTTTTATCGCAAAAAAACGTTCGAAATATATGTATAAAGCCATCGCTAGCAGCACAAATAAAATACCTATAATTATCTGACCGCCGAGACCCCCATCCATTACAAGTTTAAAAATAGATAGCGATTTTTCTTGAGAGGTGTTCTCTAACAATTCTTGTACAGGCTTAGAAACTTGTTGTAAAAATGGCAACATGGCAATTTGGTTCTTTTGGGTTATATCGAAAAAACGATAAAAATGATTTTAAATTGTGAAGATTATCTTAAAACTTCAACGACTCCATAAACAACAGTAAAATATAGCCCATTATATAGCCGACTACCGCCAACCAAGAAATCTTTTTCATATACCAAATAAAGTCAATTTTTTCCATGCCCATAGCAGCTACACCAGCAGCAGAACCTATTATGAGCATACTGCCCCCTGTTCCAGCGGCATAAGCAATAAGGTGCCAAATACTGGCATCCATTGGCGCATTGTACATACCCATTGACGCAGCTACTAAAGGTACATTATCAATAATGGCAGACAAAACACCCAATAAGGATATAACAATATCTTGATTTGGAATGGCCTGACTTAAAATTTCAGCCAAATAACGTAAAGTACCAACAGAAGTGGCTTGTCCGTCAACCATTACCGTGCCATAAACCAAGGCTTCTAAGGCAGCCACAGCCATCAAAATACCTAAGAAAAAGAGGATACTCGACATTTCTATCCGAGACAGTGCCTGATGGGCCGAATACAAATGTTTGCGCTCGTCGGTAAAATCCTCTTCAGGGTGAATAAACTCAGATACCAACCACACAACACCAAGTCCTAACATCATACCCAAATAAGGAGGTAAATGGGTTACGGTTTTAAAAACAGGCACAAAAAGAATCATACCCAAACCTAAAAAGAGCATGGTTTGGCTACTTAATAGTTTGTTGTTTTCTGCATTATCTTCCTCATTGCCAACAACACTAAGATTGCCTTTAAAGACAGGTAAAAATTTACTAGCTAAGAAAACTGGCACCACTAAATTGACAATTGAAGGTAAAAACAAACGCTCTACCAAATGCGCTGCAGAGACACGTTTGCCAATCCACAACATGGTGGTTGTAACATCACCTATAGGCGACCATGCACCGCCAGCATTAGCAGCAATTATTATGAGTCCAGCATACCAAATACGTTCTTTTTTGTCTTGAACCAACTTCCTTAACAAGGTAACTAGCACAATAGTAGCCGTTAAATTATCGATGACAGCCGATAAGAAAAATGCCAAAATAGTAATAATCCAAAGGAGGCGTGTCTTGTTTTTGGTGTGCACCCAACTTTTTAATATTTCAAATCCGCGGTGTAAGTCTATTATTTCTACAATGGTCATCGCACCGATTAAAAACACCAATATTTCAGATGTTTTACCCAAATGATGTAGCAATAAATTGTGGAAACCTTCTTCGGCTTCGGTACCAACCATGCCGTCCACTGCTTTAAAAACGCTTTCGTGACCATCAATTAAGCTAAACCATCCCTGATGGAAACCTATCGCCAAGAGCGCCCACATTATGGCCGCCATTAAAAGGGCGGGTACTGTTTTGTCTAATTTTAAAGGATGTTCTAAGGTTATGGTTAAATAACCGAGTACGAAAATGAGGATGATTACCGCTGTCATAATTCAATTTTAAAATTTGCTAAATATATAAAAATTTATTTTTTAAACCCTTTAAATACAAGAGACACTTTATGTTTTTTTTAAAGAACTAATATTTTAACCAAAAGCATCCTACCCTAAGTCTGTTTTATAGCATATGGTTTAAAAACTTTGCGTAATTTCACATCTTAAAAAGTAAGATTTTTATGATAGACTTAAGCAGCCAAAACACCCCCATAAAAGCCACTGTTGTCGCTTCAAAAATAAAAGCTTCGGGTATTAAAAATATTGGCAAAGCTTCTATTAGAGAGCTTGTTAGTTTGGTTAACAGCATTGAAAATGAAACAGGTGAAAAATACATCCGTATGGAGATGGGGGTTCCAGGATTAGCCCCTCCAGAGATTGGCACAGCAGCCGAAATTGAAGCCTTAAAAAAGGGTGTGGCCTCTAAATACCCTATGATTGACGGTATTGCTTCTCTTAAACCCGAGATAGCGCGCTTTGTTAAAAACTTTTTAAACATCTCAGTGAGTCCTAAAGTCTGTATTCCTACAGTGGGCTCTATGCAAGGCGGTTTTGCAGCTTTTTTAATGCTCAATAAATTAAGCCGCAAAAAGGATACTGTTCTGTTTATAGACCCTGGGTTTCCGGTTCAAAAACAACAATTAGAAGTCTTAAATCAAAAATACGAAACCTTTGATGTGTACAATTACCGTGGGGTTGCCCTTAAAGACAAATTAGAATCCTATTTATCTAGAGGGAATATATCTACCATTTTATATTCAAACCCCAACAACCCATCGTGGATTTGCTTTAGCGATAAAGAATTGGAAATAATTGGAACTCTTGCTCAAAAATACGGCGTGGTGGTAATAGAAGATATGGCTTATTTTGCCATGGATTTTCGCAAAGACTATTCCAAACCAGGTGTGGTACCTTACCAACCCACCGTGGCCCATTTTACAGACAATTGGATATTGCTTATTTCGAGTTCTAAAGCTTTTTCGTATGCCGGACAAAGGGTAGGTATGATGGTTATTAGCGATATTTTATTCTCTAAAGAATACCCCGCGTTGGCTACTGAATTTGGCAATTCTAAATTTGGTTATAATCTGATTTATAAAGTGCTATACGCCCTATCATCGGGGGTAACCCACTCTGCACAATACGGTTTAGCCGCTATGTTGAAAGCGGTTAACGATGGTACTTTTAATTTTGTTGCAGCTGTAAAAGTATACGGTGACCGTGCCAAAATAATGAAGAAACTCTTTACAGATAATGGCTTTACTATTGTGTATAACAAAGACGAAGATAAACCCCTTGCCGATGGTTTTTATTTTACATTTTCTTATAAAAGCATGAGGGGAGATGAATTGTTAGAACGCCTCCTTTATTATGGTATTTCGGGTATTGGCTTGGGTATAACTGGCAGCGAACATACCGAAGGTTTACGTGCTTGTGTCTCGCAAACCAATACTTCTCAATTTAAAGATTTAGAATATAGACTTAAACAGTTTAATTCCGACTATGCTTAGCACATCTATCCACTGTGTTCAAAGTGCTGATTTTAGTTGTTAAACAAACGCCATTTAAACTGATAAATAGTTATCATTTGTTAGGATAAAATGAGTTATGTGTAAACGGATTTCAAAAAATATTTTATGAAGAAGATTTTATTAATAATTATAACAAGTCTAAATTTTGTTTTTTTATATTCACAAGGGACTGATTTAAAATGAGTTATAATTTATAACTCTAATAACCCAATTACATACGCTAACATTGGAATATTGAATAAACCATTAGGAACTGTCTCAAATGAAAATGGAGAATTTTCATTAAATATTAACAACTATTATATACAAGACACATTAAAAATATCCTGTTTAGGATATAAGTCAAAAGAATTTTTAATTAAAGATTTATTGAACGGTAAGTCAAATGAGATTAAGATATCTTTAGAAGATAATACAGAAAAATTAAAAGAAATAACCATAACTTCAAGAAAACTTAAAACATATACACAAGGGAAGAAAAGAATAAACTCTAAAAATAAAGTATACTTTGCTATACCAAGTATAAAAAATTTAAATTTAGGCTCTGAAATTGGAAGAAAATTTTCACTAGGAAGTAGAAAGGCAAGTATTCTTGAAAATTTTCAATTCTATTTAATAGAAAGTAATTTTAAAAACTTAAAGTTTAGATTAAATATTTACTCTATTGAAAATAAAAGACCTGGAAATAAATTGAACGATTCAAACATTTTAGTAAATGTTGATAATTATTTTAAGGGCTGGATTAAGGTAAACTTAATAGATTATAATTTAAAAATAAAACAAGATATAATAATCACCGTTGAATGGATTAACACATCTAAAGATGGAAATAAATTGAGTTTACCTATAATAATTCCATCAATTAGTTCAACACATTATTATAAGTACGGAGCTCAAGCGAAATGGAAAAAATATGGCGGAATTTCAACTCCAATGTTATTAACTTACAAACAATAATGATTTGCCAGTGCATAACAACTTATAAAAGTAAAGAAATATTGTTAAGAACAATGGAAACTAAAACTTGGAAAGAAATAAAAAATACCGTTTACGGTAAAAAAGGAACTGAAAGAAGAAACCAACTTGACAGAGATTTTGAATCTTTCAAAATTGGACTACTTTTGAGAAAAGCAATACTTATGATTCAGCGTATTTTTAATACAACATATTAATACTTAGTAATAATTCATCACGCTAAAAATATTTCTCCAGAACTATGGTTCCAATAACGCGGATTTACAATCTGTAAAAAGTTACAATTTTATTTTCTACTTGTTAAGACATCACTTGTTTGAATATGATAAGGTAGAAATCATTTTTTTTAAATATCAAAAAACGCAATATATTGCCTGAAAAGCATTATATTTGCCATAACAAGCAATATAATTCATGAAATACGATATATTATTAAATCAAGATATACTAGCAGATCTCGGTAAGAAATTAAGGGAACACCGCCTTAACCAAAATCTATCTTCAAAAAAATTATCACAAAAAAGTGGTGTAAGTATTAGAACTATTATAGGGTTTGAACGAGGTGAAAAAAATATTTCTCTCAAAACTTTGATTGAAATACTTCGGGTGTTAAAGCTAATTAATAATCTTAACGAACTTATCCCACAATTACCTACAATTAGCCCCATTAAAATGATGAAAATAGAAAAAAACAAAAGGAAAAGAGTGAGGGAATAAATGGGAATAAATGTTTATTTATGGAATCATTATGTTGGAGCGCTTGTCAAAACAAATCAGGGCATTGCATTCCAATATGATTCAAATTTTAAAAAATTGGGTTTAGACATATCTCCAATCAATCTACCAGTTGATGGGAAAGAGGTATTTCTCAATGAACCCGATTGGAAAGAAACTGGAAGTATTCCAGGTGTAATTTATGATTCCTTACCTGATCGTTTTGGAAACAATCTTCTTAAAACTTATTTTAATGAAAAAGGATTAACAGAAAAAGATATTGACATATTTGTTAAACTACAATACATTGGATCTCGAGGAATGGGCGCTTTAGAATTTAGACCAGCCACTAAAACCAATCAAAGTAATGATGCGATAACCCTACAAGAAATTGAAAAAATATCTATCCTTGCCTCTAAAGGCAAAGAAGTTCTTAATACGAACCTTGAAGATAAAAAAGCATTATTGCAAATTCTTCATATTGGAACATCTGCGGGCGGCGCTAGAGCTAAAGCATTAATAGCTATAAATAAAATAGATGGAACAATAAAATCAGGTCAAATTAATCAAGGCAAAGAATATGAATATTATCTAATTAAAATTGATGGTGCTAATGAAGATAAACTAAGAGAACCTAGTGGGTTCGGAAGGTTAGAATATACGTATGCGCAAATGGCAAAAAAGTGTGAAATCAATATGGCTGAATGCCAATTATATAATAAAATTCATTTTCTAACAAAGCGGTTTGATTGCAATCAAAATGGTGAAAAAATACACATCCATTCCCTTTGTGGCATACTTGGAATCGACTATAATAAAATAGGCGAATATTCATACGACCATTATTTTACTACTGCACGCAAATTAGGATTAGGACAAGATTCAATGATAGAAATATTTAAACGGATGGTATTTAATGTTTTAGCACATAACTGTGATGATCATACTAAAAATTTTTCGTTCATGATGAATCAATCAGGAGAGTGGTCATTATCTCCTGCTTTCGATCTTTGTTATTCTTATAATAGTTCAAATGAGTGGGTTAATGGGCATAATATGAGAGTTAATAATAAAAGAGTAAATATTAATTATATTGATTTATTAGTAATTGGAGAGAAGTATAATATCAAAAAAAGAAAAGAAATAATAAGGAGGATTAAAACAATAATTGACAACTTCCCTATTTATGCAAAAAAAAATGATGTAAAAAAAGCACTCATAAACGAAGTAGAAAAAAACAGACCTAAAATAAAAATTGAATAAGCTTTTTTACTTTTCTCTTTACACCTTTTACCTTTAGCCCCAAACCTCTCCACTAACATGGTCTTTACTAGCCCCCGTCACACTTTTTAAACAATTGACTTTGTTTTCTAGGCGACGCAGTCCTAAAAAAGCAAAAATAAGGGCCTCTTTAAAATCAATTATTTTATTAGAGGGAATAATAATTTTACATTCACACAAGGCTTTTAATCGCGTTATCAAATAAGTATTATAAGCCCCACCTCCTGTTACTAAAACTTGACCTTTGGTTTGTAATTTTGAAGCTATTTGTTGCGCTATGTGTTCTGTAAAAGTGCGCAATAAATCAACCACAGGTAATTTATAAGCTTTTAAAATAGGATTGATTACCTCTACCACAAATTCATAACCCAAAGATTTTGGGTTTGTACTGTTATAAAAATTAAGCCCATTTAAATCAGATAGTAATTGTTTGTTTAACTGTCCTTTGGCAGCCAGTTTACCGCCATCGTCATAATCAAGCCCCAAAGGTTTAACCAAAGCGTTTAACACAATATTAACCGGACAAATATCATAGGCTTTTCTTATACCAGTTTCGTTGAATGAAATATTAGAAAATCCGCCCAGATTGAGACAATAATCATAATCTGAAAACAAAAGCGCATCACCAACAGGTACCAACGGCGCCCCTTGCCCACCAAGTTTAACATCTTGGCTTCTAAAATCGCAAATAACTTTATGACCCGTTATTTTAGCAATTGATTTGCCATCGCCAATTTGAAGTGTAAAACCACGCTCGGGTCTATGAAAAATAGTATGGCCATGCGAAGCGACAAAATCGATGTTTTGTATGTTATTTTTCTCTGTAAAGGCCTTTATCTTATGTCCTAAATAATGGCCGTATTCAACCGATAAATCGCTGTAATTACCCTTGTTTTTGGTAAATGCCGTTTGCAAGGTTTCTTTCCAATATTCTGAATATTTAAGCGTTTCTGCTTCTAATATTTCAAATTCATAAACCTTATTAGAAATAAATTTAACATATGCTAAATCTATTCCGTCTAAAGAAGTCCCACTCATCACGCCAATAGCACGGTAAATTTTCTGTGTCATAATTCTGTAAAAATACAATAGTATTTTGATATTTTTAGTACATTTGAACTCCCAATAAAATTTAATTTATTATTATGGATTTTAGCCTTACCGAAGAACATATTATGATTCGCGATGCCGCACGTGATTTTGCCCAAACCGAATTGTTACCTGGCGTGATAGAACGCGACGAAAAACAACAATTTCCAGCCGAACAAGTCAAAAAAATGGGGGAACTCGGGTTCCTCGGTATGATGGTAGATCCTAAATACGGTGGTGGTGGTATGGATACCATAGCGTATGTGTTGGCTATGGAAGAACTCTCTAAAATTGATGCTTCGGCCTCTGTAGTGGTGTCTGTAAACAACTCTTTGGTATGTTGGGGGCTCGAAAAATACGGTACCGAAGCCCAAAAACAAAAATATTTAGTACCCTTAGCTACCGGCAAAATTATAGGCGCCTTTTGTTTAAGTGAACCCGAAGCAGGTAGCGATGCCACTTCGCAAAGAACAACTGCTATTGACAAAGGAGACCATTACCTTGTAAACGGTACAAAAAACTGGATAACAAACGGTGGCAATGCCAGTGTTTATTTGATTATAGCCCAAACACATCCCGAAAAAGGACACCACGGTATTAATGCCCTTATTGTAGAAAAGGACATGGAAGGTTTTGTGGTAGGCCCCAAAGAAAATAAACTCGGTATTCGTGGCTCCGATACACATTCACTTATGTTTAACGATGTTAAAGTGCCTAAAGAAAACCGCATTGGCGCTGATGGTTTTGGTTTTTCTTTTGCTATGAAAACACTGTCGGGAGGCCGTATCGGTATTGCGGCTCAAGCACTCGGCATAGCTTCAGGCGCCTACGAATTGGCCTTGAAATATTCAAAAGAGCGCAAAGCTTTTGGTAAAGAAATAAGCCGACACCAAGCCATTGCTTTTAAATTGGCCGATATGGCCACACAAATTGAGGCGGCGCGACACATGTGTATGAAAGCCGCTTGGGATAAAGACCAAGGCAATAATTATGATATGGCCAGTGCCATGGCCAAATTGCACGCAGCCGAAACAGCTATGAATGTTACAATAGAAGCTGTTCAAATTCACGGTGGTTATGGTTTTGTGAAAGAATACCATGTAGAACGCTTGATGCGCGATGCTAAAATTACACAAATTTATGAGGGCACTTCCGAAATTCAAAAAATTGTCATATCCAGAGGTGTCCTAAAAGGCTAATTTCAAGTAAAACATCTTTTTTAACGAAAGTCCATCCCTAAAGGATGGACTTTTTTTATTTTTTTTTAATAAAATGCATATTTATAAGAATCTTAAATAAAAGTATATATTTTATCAATACCCCATATTTTTTACATATTATATTTACTTTTATTATACTTTTTACATTTTACCCCTTCTTTTTTTGATACAATAGTTATTTTTTAATGCTTTTTAAAGCAGCACCCCCTTGTTTTTAATAAAATAATAAATATATTTGCCCGCTTAAAGTTAAAACCTAATTATTAATTAAAAAAACTGACTATGAAAAAAATTATTTTTGCAACATTATTACTGAGCAACCTAATAGGTTTTACTCAAGAAACCTCCAAAACCAGTTTAGATTTTGGTGCCGACTTCCAATCGCGTTACATTTGGCGTGGTATTCAGTTTGGAGGCAATAGTGCCAGTGCCCAACCCTATTTAGAAGTAAGTTCTGGTAAATTTACATTTGCAGCATGGGCAGCCTATTCTTTAGGAGGTATCAATCAATTTCAAGAGACCGATTTATACGTAACCTATGCCCCATCTGATAATTTATCGTTTACAATAACAGACTATTTCTTTCCAGAAGAAGGCACACAAAGTAGTTATTTTACTTATAAAAATGGTACTGGGCATGTTTATGAGTTTACCTTAGCCTATGCCAGCGAAGATTCGCCTATTGGTTTCACATTAGCTACCAATTTTGCTGGAGCCGATAAAAACGGCACAAAACAATCCTATTCTACTTATTTAGAATTGAACTATTCTAAAACTGTAAATGAGGTAGATTACAGTCTCTTTGCAGGTGGTGTTGTAGGCGACAAAGGGGGCTACTATTTAACCAGTGGCTCTGGCTTAATTAATCTTGGTTTAAGCGCTTCGAAAAATATCAAACTGAGCAGCACTTATAGTCTGCCTATAAATACCGCCCTTATTTTCAATCCCGATCAAGGGAATATTTTTATCACATTCGGATTCTCACTCTAAACCATAACCTATCATGAAAAAAATTGAAGCAATTATTAGAAGATCAAAATACCGAACTTTAAAAGAAGCACTCCATGAAATTGGTGTTAAATTTTTCTCCTACTGGGACGTAACAGGCGTTGGCAACGAAAAAGAAGGGCATGTTTACAGAGGCGTTACCTACAGTACAAGCGACATACAGCGCAGGCATCTTTCTATTATCGTAAACGATGATTTTGAAGAAGCTACTATAAAAGTCATTTTAAACGCCGCAGCTACAGGCGAAATTGGCGATGGTAAAATATTTATCTCAGATATCAATGAGTCATACAGAATCAGAACAGGCGAAAAAGGCAGCGACACTTTAAACTAAAACCAACTAAATACTAAAAATAATTAATATGGAAACTAACGCAGTACTAGATTTAATGTGGATAATAATTGCAGGCATATTGGTGTTCTTTATGCAAGCAGGTTTTACCTTAGTAGAAACCGGATTCACACGATCAAAAAACACGATCAATATAATAATGAAAAACATTATGGACCTCGCCATAGGATCTTTAGCCTTTTGGGCCATTGGCTACACCTTAATGTACGGAAAATCAATTGGAAATTTTATTGGCATGCCTTCGCTTTTTTACAACGATACAGCCGACATGCACAACTTATTTTTTCAAACTGTTTTTTGTGCTACAGCAGCAACGATTGTTTCTGGCGCCATTGCCGAAAGAACTAAATTTTCAACCTACCTTATATTTTCAGCCATAATGACAACTGTTATTTATCCCATCTCAGGCCATTGGGTTTGGCAAGGTGACGGCTGGTTAACCAACTTAGGCTTTATTGACTTTGCTGGTTCAACGGTAGTGCATTCAGTTGGTGGATGGGCAGCCCTTGTAGCTGCATTCTTAGTAGGTCCTCGGATTGGGAAATACACTAAAGGAAAATCGAATGCCATTCCCGGTCATAATATGATGTATGGCGCACTTGGCGTTTTAATATTATGGTTTGGATGGTTTGGATTTAATGGCGGCTCCGAACTAGCTATTTCGGGTGACAGCGCAAATCATGTTGCAGGAATTTTAATTACAACAAACCTTTCAGCAGCCGCAGGAACAATTGCCGCATTACTACTCACCTGGTTTAAATATGGCAAACCCGATTTTTCTATGACCATGAACGGCGCACTAGCAGGTTTGGTTGGTATTACAGCCGGATGTGCCGCAGTTAGTCCAGGGGCATCAGCGATAATAGGATTGCTATCTGGCATAACCGTTGTTTTCTCAATAGAATTTATTGATAAAAAATTAAAAGTTGATGATCCTGTTGGTGCTATTTCTGTACACGGTGTTGTGGGCGCTTTAGGCACTTTACTTGTGGGGCTATTTGCACTTGATGGCGGCTTATTTTACGGCGGCGGATTTAAACAACTTGGTATTCAGGCCATAGGTGTATTTAGTATTGCGGCATGGGTAATTGCCATTTCTTTTATTGTTTTATTTGTTCTTAAGAAAACAATTGGATTGAGAGTTTCTGAAAAAGAAGAAATTGAAGGTCTTGACATCCACGAACACGGCATGGAAGCTTATCCTGATTTTAGATCAAACTAAATATTTAAATTTCTCAACAAACATTTCACAGTTAAAATCTGCATATTTTTAAAAATATGCAGATTTTATATTTTTACATACATACCCACTTGTTTTATAGGGTGTAAGTATTTTTTATATACTTTTATAGGATTATACCCCTTATTTTTATATGTTTTTTATAAATTTGTCGTTTTTAAAACCAATCCTTATAATTATTTAAACCATTGTTATGAAAAAAATTGAAGCAATTATCAGAAGATCAAAATACCGCGCCGTAAAAGATGCCTTACACGATGTTGGTGTCAATTTCTTTTCCTACTGGGATGTAACAGGTGTTGGCAATGAAAAGGAAGGGCATGTTTACAGAGGCGTTTCCTACAGCACAAGCGATATCCAACGCAGGTACCTTTCTATTATCGTAAACGATGATTTTGAAGAATTAACCATCCAAGCCATATTAAAAAATGCATTTACAGGAGAAGTTGGTGATGGCAAAATATTCGTTTCAAACATGGAAGAATCATACAGAATAAGAACAGGCGAAAAAGGCGGCAAAACTTTAAAATAAAATGGAAATTCTTACTATAAACAATGTATGGATGATGATCTGTACAGCGCTGGTCTTTTTTATGCATTTAGGTTTCTCTTTTTTAGAAATCGGATTAACCAGACAAAAAAACACCATAAACATACTATTTAAAAACTTTTTCATCATTACAGTTGGCTTATTATTGTATGCCATTATTGGGTTCAATCTAATGTACCCTGGCAATTTTAATGACTTTTTGGGGTTCTCTGGATTTGGATTAACGGCTCCTTTAAATGCCCAAGGCGGATTAGATTTGGCTTATAATTCTGGCTACACTTATTGGACAGACTTTCTTTTTCAAGGAATGTTTGCCGCAACAGCAGGAACCATAGTTTCTGGAGCTGTTGCCGAACGTATCAAATTGGGCCCCTTTATGGTATTTGTAATTATTTATGTTGGGCTAGTCTATCCAATTGCGGGTTCTTGGAAATGGGGCGGTGGCTTTTTAGATAAATTAGGTTTTTACGATTTTGCAGGATCAACCCTTGTACATTCAGTTGGTGGATGGGCAGCTGTGATTGCTGTTTGTCTTTTAGGCCCCAGAATTGGCAAGTTTAGAGAAGGTAAAGTTCGCGCCATTCCAGGTCACAATATTTCCTTAGCAACTGCTGGTGTTTTAATTCTTTGGCTGGGTTGGTTTGGCTTTAATGGGGGCTCTGTATTATCTGCTGACCCTGCGCTTACTTCTTTGGTTTTAGTTACAACTTCTCTTGCCGCAGCCGCTGGTGGAGTCATCTCATTTTTAGTGTCAACAGCACTCTATAAAAATTACGATTTAACCATGTTTTTAAATGGTGTTCTTGGCGGATTGGTAGGCATCACGGCTGGTGCCGATCAAATGAGCCCTACCGATGCAATTTTAATTGGCGGTATTGCAGGAACTATTATTGTTTTTGCCATAAGTGCTATTGATAAATTAAAACTAGACGACCCAGTAGGTGCCATTGCCGTACATTTGGTATGTGGTATATGGGGAACTTTGGCTGTTGGAATCTTTGGTAATTTAGCCAGCTGGAAACAATTCACCATCCAATTAACAGGTATTAGCGCTTACGCCCTATTTTGTATAAGCACATCATTCATTATATTATACACACTCAAGAAAACTGTGGGCATAAGGGTTTCTGAAAAAGAAGAAATCGAAGGATTGGATATTCACGAGCACGGCATGGTTGCTTATCCTGATTTTAGGTCAAATGAGCACTAGCGCACTGACCAGATTATTGTAGCTAAACACTATATACTAAAAACACATCGTTTTAACTAATAAATGAGAGCAATTAAGCCTCACTTTTTTAAATATTTAAAGAAGTGAGGCTTGCTATTATACAATAATAAATATTATATTTTATTTAATTAATTACTATTTTTACTGTATTTACTATATCGTTTTCGTATTTTTATTAAATATATTATATCATTTTCGCTATTTTTGTAAATATATTTGAATTTAATGAAAGAGCAAGGATTGTATTTGCCAGAATTTGAACATGACAATTGTGGTGCAGGGTTTATATGCAATTTAAAAGGTGAAAAATCGCATAAAATAATTCACCAAGCGCTCGAAATTCTTATCAAATTAGAACATCGCGGTGCTGTAAGTGCTGATGGTAGAACTGGTGATGGCGCTGGCATACTTATAGATATTCCGCATGATTATTTTAAACGTATTTGCCATTTTTCGCTCCCAAAACCCAAAGAATACGCTGTTGGAGTGATTTTTTTTCCAAAATCATATAACCAATGTGATTATTGTATTAAAATTTTTGAAGCACAAATACAAAAACAAGGATTGGCTATATTGGGCTGGCGAGACGTACCTGTTGACACCTCAAAACTCGGAAAAATTGCCGCACAAACAGAACCTAAAATCAAACAGGTTTTTGTTGGTAAAAACAATCTTGAGTTAAACGAATTTCAGTTCAATGCCAAATTATTTTCTGCTAGAAAACAAGCAGAGCACGCTGTCAATAAATCTAAAATTTCTGAACGACACTTTTTCTATTTGCCAAGCTTTTCTACCACAACAATTATTTATAAAGGCTTGCTTGTTCCTGAAGATATTGGCAATTACTATACCGATTTAAGAGAACCCGATGTGGTGACCCGATTGGCTTTGGTACACCAACGTTTTTCAACCAATACTTTTCCGTCTTGGGATTTAGCCCAACCTTTTCGTTATATGTGCCACAATGGTGAGATTAACACCATTCGTGGAAATGTTAGCCGGGTGCGTGCCCGAGAAGAGTTGATGGAAAGCCCCCTCTTTGGCGATGACATCAAAGCGCTTTTCCCTATCATACTCGACGGAAAATCTGATTCGGCATGTATGGACATGATGGTTGAATTACTTCTTATGACAGGGCGATCTCTGCCCGAAGTAATGATGATGCTCATACCAGAAGCTTGGGAAAAACACCAAACCATGAGTCCTAAGAAAAAAGCTTTTTACGAATATAATTCGTGTGTTATGGAACCTTGGGATGGTCCGGCATCAGTTCCTTTTACTGACGGTAATATTATTGGAGCTGTACTTGACAGAAATGGATTGCGGCCTTCAAGATATACAGTCACAAAAAGTGGCAACTTGGTAATGTCTTCAGAAATTGGCGTTTTAAATATCAAACCAGAAAATGTTATAAAACACGGCCGTTTGGAACCCGGAAAAATGTTTTTAGTGGATATGAATGAAGGCCGTATCATTGAAGACGATGAAATTAAAAACACCATCATTTCAAAATACCCCTATAAATCTTGGGTATCAAAAAACACCCTGCCCTTGTCAAAAGTCCCTTATAACGATTTTGAGATGCCTGTTGAACCCACCGATTATAAAATACGACAGAAAATATTTGGCTATACGCAAGAAGATATTACCACCCTCATTACGCCAATGAGTGTTAAAAGAAAAGAATCTATCGGATCTATGGGTAACGACACACCTCTGGCTATTTTATCAAACAAACCCCAGTTATTATACAACTATTTTAAACAACTTTTCGCCCAAGTAACCAACCCCCCTTTAGATGGTATTCGCGAAAGTATTATTACCGATATAAGTTTGGCTATTGGTCAAGATCGCAATATCTTTGAAATTATCCCTGAGCAAGCTAAAAAATTGCGCATCCAAAATCCCGTTATCTCAAATGCCGACTTAGACAAGATAAAAAACATTAACCACCCCGATTTTAAGGTAGCCCTCATTCCTATTCTGTATTCTATTACCGGTGGGCTAAACGGATTGGAAAGCGCTCTAGACAATATATTGGAACAGGTTAAAAATGCTGTTTTAAATAAGAGGAATATCATTATTTTATCAGATAGAGGCGTCAATAAAGACAAAGCGCCAATTCCTGCTTTATTAGCCTGTTCATACGTACATCACTCGCTTCATAAAATGGGACTGCGCTCTAAATTTGGTTTTATTTTAGAAACAGCCGAGCCCCGCGAACCTCATCATTTTGCCACTTTATTTGGCTACGGCGTCAGTGCTATTAACCCTTATATGGTTAATGAAATAATTAGAAAATTGGCTGCCGAAAAAGTTATAAAAGGCATCAGACCACACGATGCTGTACGAAATTTTAACCATGCTGTAGGATTGGGTATTTTAAAAATAATGAATAAGGTGGGCATCTCTACCTTACATTCCTACCGCGCTTCGCAGATATTTGAAATACTGGGCCTCAAAAAATCCTTTTCTAAAAAATATTTTCCTTATACACCTACGCGGATTGAGGGTATCGGCTTGTACGAAATTGAACGTGAAATTGCCAAACGCCATCATTTTGCTTTTGCAGATTTAGATACACAATTAGCAATTGGCGGGGCTTATCGTTGGCGACGTAATGGCGAAAAGCACATGTTTAACCCAACCACGGTTTCAAAATTACAACAAGCTGTTCGCAATAAAAACAAGAATGCTTATAATATCTACACCCAGTCTATAAACGAACAAACTAAAAATTTGATGACACTAAGAGGTTTGTTTGAATTTACCAACCTCGACCCCATTCCTATTGATGAAGTAGAGGGATGGACTGAAATTGTTAAACGCTTTAAAACGGGCGCCATGTCTTACGGTTCTATCAGCCAAGAAGCCCACGAAAACCTCGCTATTGCTATGAACCGCATTGGTGGTAAATCAAATTCAGGTGAGGGCGGCGAAGACAAAGCCCGCTTTAAAAAATTACCCAATGGCGATTTTAAAAACAGTGCCATAAAACAAGTGGCTTCAGGACGTTTTGGAGTCTCTAGCAACTATTTAACAAATGCCCAGGAAATTCAAATAAAAATGGCGCAAGGAGCCAAACCTGGCGAAGGCGGTCAATTGCCTGGCGAAAAAGTTTACCCTTGGATTGCAAAAGTCCGCCATTCAACACCTTATGTGGGCTTAATCTCGCCACCACCCCACCACGATATTTATTCTATCGAAGATTTGGCACAACTTATTTTCGATCTTAAAAATGCCAATCAAGAGGCGCGTATTAATGTCAAATTGGTTTCTGAAGTAGGTGTAGGTACCATTGCCGCAGGTGTTGCCAAAGCCAAAGCTGATGTAATTCTTATTTCAGGTTATGATGGTGGTACAGGGGCTTCACCACTTACCTCATTAAAACACGCTGGCTTGCCTTGGGAATTAGGTTTAGCCGAAGCCCAACAAACTTTGGTACTTAACAATTTAAGAAGTCGTGTGGTATTGGAATGCGATGGGCAACTAAAAACAGGGCGTGATGTGGCTATTGCCTGTTTGCTTGGCGCCGAAGAGTTTGGTTTTGCCACTGCCCCTTTGGTAGCATCGGGCTGTATTATGATGCGGGCATGTCATTTAAATACCTGTCCGGTTGGTATTGCCACACAAGATCCTGAATTGCGTAAAAACTTTAAAGGCACCCCCGAACACGTTATTAATTTTATGTATTTCGTAGCCGAAGAGTTGCGAAGTATTATGGCCAGCTTGGGTTTCAGAACCATTGACGAAATGGTTGGACAAACCCACAAATTAAATACCAAAACCGCTCAAAATCATTTTAAAGCACAAGGTTTAGATTTGTCAGCTATTTTACACCAACCTAAAGTATCAAATAAAACCATCCTTTTAAATATTGAGAATCAAAATCATAATTTATACAATGTTCTTGACCTTAAAATTTTGAGTGATGCCAAAGCAGCCATAAAGAATAAAATAAAAACTTCCTTAAAATACAACATTCACAATACAGACAGAACTGTTGGTGCCATTACAAGTAATGAAATATCAAAACTTTATGGCGAAGATGGCTTACCCGAAAACACTTTAAACATCACCTTTACAGGTTCTGCAGGTCAAAGCTTTGGGGCATTTGCAACCAAGGGCCTCACTTTAAAAGTTGAAGGCGAAACTAATGACTATTTGGGTAAAGGGCTTTCGGGTGCCAAAATAATTATAAAAAAACCCAAAGAAGCCAGTTTTATTGCTGAAGATAATATTATAGTTGGCAACGTATGCTTTTACGGTGCCATTTCTGGCGAAGCCTATATAAATGGCATCGCAGGAGAACGGTTTGCCGTTAGAAATTCTGGTGCCATAGCCGTTGTAGAAGGTGTTGGTGACCATGGTTGCGAATATATGACTGGAGGGAAAGTGGTTATTTTAGGTAAAACAGGACGTAATTTTGCTGCAGGAATGAGTGGTGGCATTGCCTATGTGTATGATAAAGGTAAAAAATTTAGGAATGGTTTGTGTAATTTAGAAATGGTTGAATTAGAAGAACTTACCAATGAAGATGCAATAGCAATCAAACAGTTAATTGAAAACCATAAAAAATACACCAACAGCAATTTGGCAAGCACTATTTTAAATGATTGGGAAATGGAAATTATACATTTCACAAAAGTATTTCCAACCGATTACAAACTGGCTCTTGAACGTATTTCAAAAGAACAAGAATTAGAAAAATTAACTGTGTAATATGGGAAAACTAGGCGGATTTAGAGAATTTACCAGACAAGACGAAGCTTATATTGCTGTTAAAAAACGTATTAAAAATTACAACGAATTTAGCATCCCTTTAAAGGTTAAAGAACTTAAAAAACAAGGATCTAGATGTATGGATTGTGGCATTCCTTTTTGCCATAGTGGCTGTCCCTTAGGAAATTTAATTCCAGATTTTAACGATATGGTGCATAAAGGCGAATGGAAGAAAGCACTTAATATCTTACATTCAACCAATAACTTTCCTGAATTTACAGGAAGACTATGCCCTGCCCCATGTGAAAAATCATGCGTATTAGGCATTATTGACAATCCCGTTTCGATTGAAAATATCGAAAAAAACATCGTGGAACGTGGTTTTTTGGAAGGATGGATTACCCCCCAATTCCCAAAAAATAAAACAAAAAAAAACATTGCTGTGATAGGCTCTGGGCCTGCCGGTTTGGCAGCTGCACAACAGCTTAATCGTGCTGGTCATACAGTAACAGTATTTGAAAAAGAAGGGGAAATAGGCGGATTGTTACGCTACGGTATTCCCAATTTTAAATTAGATAAAAATATTATAGATCGCAGAATTGCCATCCTAAAAGCCGAAGGTATTTCTTTTAAAACCAATGTTAATGTAGGTGTTAATTACAAGTTAAGTGATTTGAATAAATTTGATGCTGTGGTGTTGTGTGGTGGTGCAACCATAAGTAGAAACATCCCCGTTAAGGGCAGTAATAGCAAAGGAGTGGTGCAAGCCATGACATTTTTAACACAGCAAACCAAACAAATATTTAACAAGCCTATCAAAAAAGAAATTATCAGTGCAAAAGACAAACACGTTATTGTTATTGGTGGTGGCGATACAGGTTCAGATTGTGTGGGGACATCGAACCGACAAGGTGCAAAATCGGTTACAAATTTTGAGATAATGCCCAAACCCCCTATTAATCGGAGTGAGAAAACACCTTGGCCTTTTTGGCCTTTACAATTAAAAACCAGCACTTCGCATCAAGAAGGTTGCGACCGGAACTGGCTTATCAATACAAAAGAATTTATTTGTAATGATAAAGGCGAATTAACCGCTCTTAAAACCGTTGAAGTTTCTTGGAAAATGTTCCCTGATAAAAGACCAGAATTGATAGAAAAAGAAGGCTCTGAAAAAATATGGCCCTGTGATTTGGCCTTATTAGCATTGGGTTTTACAGGTCCAGATCAAAATATAGCACAACAATTAGGAATAGAAACCGACGAACGCACAAATTACAAAGCCAAAAATTACCAAACCAATATACCCCATATTTTTACAGCTGGCGATATGCACCGAGGTCAGTCTTTAATTGTTTGGGCTATTTCAGAAGGCCGTGAAGCCGCCAGAGCTGTAGATTTTTATCTGATGAACGAATCGAACCTCCCCACAAAAGGTGAAGGTGATATTTTATCTGCTTAAAGTTTTTTTTAATACATTTTTACTTAATTTGTAGCCTAATAAACACATCGTTTAATGAAACGCATTTTAAGTTATTTTATACTGTTTTTAGTGTTTGCCTCTTGGCCATTAAAAGCCCAAGAAAACACTTTTAAAGTCATTCCGCTTGGTGTAAAAGGAGGGCTAGACGAAAGTAACCTGTCTGCTTACTTGTTGGCACCTACAGCTTCTAAAAATTATATTTGTTTGGATGCAGGCACCGTGTATGCTGGAATAGCTAAAGCTATTTCAAATGGGGTCTTTAGTAAAAGTCCTGAATATATTCTAAAAAACAACATCAAGGCTTACTTAATCTCTCATGCGCATTTAGACCATGTGTCTGGACTTATAATAAACGCACCTGCCGATAGTCCGAAAGATATTTACAGCTCACAATATGTTATTAATGTTTTTAAAAACAACTATTTTACATGGCAAAGTTGGGCTAATTTTGCCAATGAAGGAGAGAAGCCTCAATTGAATACTTATCATTATAAAGTACTCGAAACTCAAAAAGAAGTAGCTTTAAAAAACACCGAATTATATATTAGGC
This sequence comes from Flavobacteriaceae bacterium, assembly GCA_021647405.1. Lineage (GTDB taxonomy): Bacteria > Bacteroidota > Bacteroidia > Flavobacteriales > Flavobacteriaceae > CG1-02-35-72. The sequence goes on along the minus strand of JAKIUU010000013.1, from coordinate 1,790 downwards.
CTTTCACTCTAAGTCATTCTAATCCGTATAAAAGCTTGGCTTTTTTAATCCGTTTTAGAAATAGCTACATTTTATATTTGGGGGATACTGGTTCTGACAAAATTGAAAAATCAGACAAACTAGACCGGCTTTGGAAAGCCGTTTCTCCACTGATTAAGACCAAACAACTTAAAGCCATATTTATTGAAGTTTCTTTTCCAAATTCACAATCAAATACCAAACTTTTTGGCCATTTAAAACCTTCGTTATTTTATGACGAAATAAATGCTTTGGCAAAATATACAGGCATTCAAGCTTTAAATAATTTTCCGATAATAATAACCCATCGCAAACCACATAAAAATAACGAAGCTATTATTAAAGAGGAACTCTTAGAGAATAACAAGTTAAAACTGAATCTCATTTTTCCGAAACAAGGGGAACTCCTAAAATTTTAAGCTTTTATTTTTTTGATAATTATAGCGGTAATTCGTTCTAAATCGCTTTCACTTAAGCTAGACCCCGAGGGCAAACACAATCCTTTTTTAAAGAGCTTTTCGGATGTTTTATCACCAAAATATTTGGCCTTTTTATACAAAGGTTGTGTGTGCATGGGTTTCCATAAAAGACGCGATTCTATATTTTCTTTTTTTAAAGCTTCTTTTAAACTTTCAGTAGAAGCATTAATCTCTTTTTTATCCCATAACATCGTAGTTAACCAACGATTGCTGTAATAATTTGAATTTGGTTCTTCTAAAAATTGAAAACCAAATGGACTTAAAGCCAATTTATAATAGTCAAAATTACGCCTGCGTAACTTGATGTAATCCTCCAATTTTTCAAACTGCGCCAAGCCCATTGCTGCATTTAGTGTTGTCATCTGATAATTATAACCCATTTCCTTATGTTCATAATAACGCTTATCCTCCTTTGCTTGTGAAGCTAAAAATTTGGCCTTTTTAATATAAGACACATCATCAGATATTAGAGCCCCTCCTGACGAAGTTGTTATTATTTTATTGCCATTAAAAGAATACAACCCCAAACATCCAAATGTACCAAGATGCTTATTTTTATATGTGCTTCCCAATGCTTCGGCGGCATCTTCGATAAGTGGAATGTCGTATTTCTTAGCTATGGCGCTTATTAATTCTATCTGAGCTGGCATCCCGTAAAGGTGAACCAACAGAATGGCTTTAGGTTTTTTACCCATTTTTAAACACCATAAAATACTTTCTTCTAAAAACACTGGGCTCATATTCCATGTCTCCGTCTCAGACTCAATTAAAATAGGTTTGGCACCTAAATAAGCTATAGGATTAACAGAGGCTACAAAAGTAAATGTAGATGTGATAACAAAATCATCTTTTCCAACACCTAAAGAACGCAGTGCCAAATGCAATGCAGAAGTACCGCTATTGGTTAATGTAATATGCGGACTTTGCGTGTAACCAGCAATGGCTGTGGCAAAATGGTTTAACTGGGGTCCTACCACCGTTACCCAATTAGAATCTATAACTTCCTTTAAATATGTCAGTTCATTTCCTGTAAGGTGTGGTGGTGATATCCAAATACGTTTTTCCATAAATAACACTTCGTGAGGCTAAGATAAGACAAAACTTAAGACCGTTGCAAGGTAAATTTCTAAAAAAAAAAGAACAAATCACACCATTAACTTATTGTTATTTATACAATTAAGTTGTATATTTAACCTATGAAACTACAAAAAACACCCACTCTAGCAGATAGTATTTGTGATTTGCGAACAAGAAAGATAAAAAGAACATTTTTTAGTCAAATAAATGCACTTA
>JAKIUU010000001.1 GCA_021647405.1 Flavobacteriaceae bacterium | reverse complement strand
TCAAGTCCGGCAAGAAGACGAATCACGGTGGTTTTGCCACTGCCGGATGGGCCGACCAGGGCAAGGATTTCACCGTTGGCACACCCAAGCTCAAGTTCTAGTTTAAAATGAGCGAGCTGTTTGCTGACCTGCATTTCAACGGCCATACTGTTTCCGGTTTAAAAGATGGAAGGTGAGGAGGATCAGATAGCTTATTGCCAGCAGGGCAAGGGAAAGCTGCCACGCCTCCTGGTAACGCATGGCCTCGACAAATTCATAGATGGCAATGGAGGCCACTTTGGTTTCACCGGGGATGGAGCCACCAATCATCAGAATAACTCCAAACTCTCCCATGGTGTGGGCAAAGGTCAGGATGGCTGCACCAGCAATGCCGGGTAATGAGTTGGGCAGAATCACCCGAAAAAAACTGGCTGTCTTTGAGCAACCAAGCACCGCAGCCGACTCAAGGAGACGCGGGTCGAGTTTGGCATAGGTAGATTTCAGGGGTTGAATAACATAGGGGATACCGTGAAGCATGGCAGCCACAACAATACCGCCAAAGGTGAAGATCAATGGACGACCAAGGGCTGCTTCGTGCAAACGTCCCACCACACCCTCGGAACCCATCAGTATCAGCAGAAAAAAGCCAAACACCGTGGGGGGCAATACCAGTGGCAGTCCCAGGATGGAATCAATAAATATCTTGCCCCGCATGGGGAAGAAGACAAGGAGATAGGCCAGTGGTGCGCCGATTAAAAGCAGTCCCACCGTAGTGATGGACGCCAGTTTAAGGGAGAGGATAAGGGGCGCGTAGTCCATCTCACCTGTACCCGTATTTCATGGAAATATGACGACCCTCTGCAGACAGTAAAAATGTTTTGAATTCCTGAGCTGAGTCTCGGGATTTGGCTTTGATGGCAATGCAACCCCATTGCTCCACTGGTTTTGCCTCTGGTACGGGGAGGTAAAACCCTTTTTTGCCATCGGTAGAAATGGCCTGGGATAGGGCAATAAAGCTGAAGGATGCGCCGCCTTTTGCCGCAAACAGAAAGGTTTGACCCACCGATTGACCATAGATGAGTTGTGGTTTTACCCTTTGTACAAGGTTTTGCGCAATAAGTGCCCCGTAAGCCTCTTCGCCGTAGGGGGCGGACTCGGGGCTGGCGATAGCTATTTTCCCTGTGCTGTTTTGCAACGCCTTTTGCCATGAGGAGAAGGTTATCTGTTTACCCGACCAGAGGACAATGGAGCCTTGGGCGTAGCTGAATGGCTGGCCACAAATCCCTTGTTCATGAAGGATTTGCGGGCGTTTACGGTCGGCTGAGAGGAATATATCGTAGGGGGCGCCATGTTCCATTTGGGCAAAGAGTTTGCCGGAGGAGCCATAGCTTACATCTGTTTTGATATTATGCTGACTGGTAAAGGTGCCGGTCAGTTCTGTCATGGGATTGATAAAGTTCACGGCCGTGGCAATGGCAAGATTGTTCTCGGCCCACGCGGGTGCGCTGATGATGAGAAGGGCGAGACAGAGCCAGGATGTAAGTCGTTTATGAGGGGGCATTTTCTTTTTTCTCCTTAAGCCACAGGGCTGTTTCTTCGGCGAGTAATGTCTCAAGTTTTTCTTGCACACGCCAAAACCAGGTAAGGAGCTGTTCTCCGGTTGAGGTGATAGTCGCTCCTCCGCCATTTTTGCCCCCACGACTGGTGACAACAACTGGCGATCCTGCCTGGCGTTCCATGGATTTAACAAGGCTCCAGCCATGTTTGTAGGACATTCTCATCTCCTTGGTGGCCTTGGCAATGGAGCCTAGGTCCCGTATTTTTTCAAGGAGTATGGCCCGGCCAAAGCCGATAAAAGTTCCTTCCTCACCCTCAAGCCATACCCGACCATGAAATCCCGGTTCAGGTTCTTTTGTTCGTGTCTTTTTATGTCCCATCTCCGATATGTACAGCAAAACATAACGAGTGTAAATGTAAATGCACCAGATCCATCTGTGGTTGTTGAATCTGAATATACATTTGTATGAGTTGCCCATGCAAGCCCAGGCTCTGTCTTAGTATTTAGATTCAAATTAACTCCCAGTGTAGATATTAAAAATCCATTATTATCAGTGACAGTACCCGAAACAGTGATGGTATTATCCCCTGATGGCCAGTACATGGTATTCACTATATGTGTACCATTACCCAGAGAGGGAAGTCCATTAATAGCTCCAATGATGCTGTTCACCTTTTTTGTATCACTAGATGTACTGGGTGCAATATTTGTACTTGTTGGGAATGATATTGCTACAATAATATCCGTTGGATCTGGAAAATTAGCCAGTGAAAATGGCGGTGGCATATTGGTAATTTCTGAAGGAGTCTTTGGGATGCGTGGGGAGCAAGGTAAATTAAAAGAGATAGTTGCCTTAAAGAAAAGATACAATTTTAGGTTATTGGTTGATGATGCACATGGCTTTGGAACCTTAGGAAAAACGGGTGCAGGAACTGGCGAAGAACAAGGTGTTCAAGACGATATAGATGTGTATTTTGCCACTTTTGCAAAGTCAATGGCTGGTATTGGTGCTTTTTTTGCAGCAGATAAAGAGGTTATTCAGTATTTACAGTATAATATGCGTTCTCAAATATTTGCCAAGTCATTGCCAATGCCCATGGTAAAAGGGGCTTTAAAACGCTTAGATATGTTGCGTACAATGCCAGAATTAAAAGATAAACTTTGGGAGAATACAAACGCCTTGCAAAATGGTTTAAAAGAAAAAGGGTTTAATATAGGCGCTACAAATACTTGTGTTACTCCTGTTTTTTTAGAAGGAGAGATTCCTGAAGCCATGGTAATGGTTAAAGATTTGAGAGAAAATTATGGCATCTTTTGTTCCATCGTTGTATATCCAGTCATCCCAAAAGGATTGATATTATTGCGACTTATACCTACAACAACCCATACTCTTGACGATATTGACGTAACCCTTAAAGCCTTTTCTGAGATACGAGAAAAGCTCAAAGAAGGAGTGTATAAAAGAATTTCGGCTTCTATTAAAGTGTAATAATCTTTATAAAATCAATTAATTCTTTTTGTTAAAATCTTTAATAATAACCTTTCGCCTATTTTCAATAACATAAAAAGAGACGTATATGCCATTTTGTGTCTTTTTAAGACTTACAGGAATGTTATTTCGTGCAATTTTATAGGTGTTTCCTAAAACGTTTTCGTCCATTGTAATAATATAATTTCCGTTGGGTAAATAAAATTCAAAACGCCCTTTTTTATCGGTAAGAGTATTGTAAACTTTATTGTTATTAAAGGCCGATATTTTAATACGCGATAGGTCTATTTCTTTATCATCTACAATGGCAATTTTTTGTCTGTCTAAAATAATATCACCATATATTTTTACGCCTCTAACAAAAGGGATGGTCGCAATACCATCGTTATCAATAATTATAGAATCGTTAACTTTAGGGAACCATCCGTCAAGTTTTTCAAGAGGAATAACCTTAAAACTGTGTTTTTTAATGGGAATATTTTTTAAAACAGCTTTGCCATTTTTGTTTGTTATTACTTCATACTTTCCAACTTTAACAACAACATTTCCAATACTGGCTTCTTCATTTATATTTTTAATACCATTTCCGTCTAAGTCATAAAAAGATTGAATGGTGATGGTTGCTGCATTTTTTTCTAAAAAAGGAATGGGAACACCAAAATCCTTTTTTAAACTAAAGCCCAATGTAAAGTCACTGTTAATTGTAGGGCCTGTATTTAAAATATTATTAGAACTTGTGTTAAAAGGATTTATAAATGTATTTGTAAAATTTCGGGTGCTAAATGAATAACTAGAGTTTAAACTAAACCGCCATCCGCTATCGGTAAAATAATATAAGGTAGGAAACACACCTATACTGTGGTTTTTAAATACATTTATATAGCTGTAAACCATATTGGTATCTAAAAGTAGGTGTCGGTTTTTAAAAGCATATTGATTTTGTAACGAAAGTCTTAAAGATTGTGGTGTAATATTATTGTTTGACTGTGTAAAAGTATTTGTTGAAGTTATAAACCCATAATTATATTTGGTATTAAAATTCCAAACTTTATAACGCAATAGCGTAGAAAACTGAAAAGTGAAATAATCTTTATTTTCTGAAGTTTCAAGAGGGTGGCTATAACCAGCTTTTATATTTATGGCAGAAAAGACATTTTGGCTAAAATCAAATTTTGAAATTCTAAAGCTCACACCACGCGAAATTAATTTATTAAGTGGGTAGTTTGAGTATTCATAAAAAATACCTGGTTGTAAATTCCCAGATTTATTTGTTGTATTAAAAATGGCACTATTAAATAAAATTTCTTGTCTTGTAGGGTCTGAATTTGTATTTAAATTAAATAGGCTAACATTCTGATAAAAATTATTGACATTAACGCTCCATTTGGGGTTTATTATGAAACTGCTTCGGTGGTTAAAGTTTAGCCTTTCGAAAGAACCTAGACCAAAATATTTATCGTTATAACGTGTATTCAAACTTACTTTTAGCTGTTTTTTTAGAAAATTTGCATTATAGGTAGCTCCAAACAAATAACCGTGTATGGTATTTTGTATTAAATCATCGGTTCTTAAAGAAAGGGCTGTTGTTAATGTTAAGTAATGTTTTTTGAGAAAATTAAGCGAAGGCTGAAGAGAGAAAATAGTTGTATTCCTATTTTTAAATGCCCGTTCATTTCTGCCCATAGTAGCAATTATTTTAAAATTTTCGAGTGGTTTGTAAGTATGGTTTATTCCAAATGATTTTGTATTGGTTATGGTATTTCGGTTGTTATTTAAATAAAAAATACTTGTTTTATGATTTCTCAAATATTTGTATGAGAGTTTTAAACCGTTACCAGAACTTGACAGGCCCATAATATTAGCACTTATTTGTCCAACCTCTATTGTTTTAACATCGTCATAATATCCCACATACCATGTGGCATTGTTAAACGGATCGCTTGAGAAATAAGCTTTATTATAATTTAATTGGGTATAATAAGCCAAACTTGCCCTTTCGTTTATTTGTTTGAACCCCCTTAAATTTATAGACATAAAAGCATTATTTTCTAATATGTTTTGAGCGTTTAACTCTAAAGTTAAAGGCAAGGAAGGGTATCCGTAATTTTCTGCAACAACCAGGTTGGGAAGTTTAATGAAATCGACCTTTAAGTCCTTTCGTTGTGCATTTTTTTCGAGAACTTTGGTCTGACTTGTATTTATAAAAAGGCTGTGTTTTTTATAGTCTAAATTGCCATTGGGTATGTAGCTATCTAAAGATACTTTTTTTACATTTCTATTTTTTTGATCAATTTCAGATATTAGATAATCAAATGTTGCCGACTCATCTGCATTTAAATTTAAGGTTAAATTTGGGTTTTTTATAATGTGTTTTAGCGTGTCAGTAATATTAAGATTACCTTTTAAAGTTTTGTAACTAACAAAGAGATCTTGTTTAGAATTCCCCGTATTTGTTATAGAGTAAGATAATTTTTTGGATGTTTCGTCATTTTTAAAATAGAGTTTGTTTTCTGATTTTAAATTAATATTCCAAGAAACTGTTTTTTTTGTTCTTAAAGTAAAGAAGTTATTAGCAATTTGTTGCCTGTCTGTGTCTAATAAAAAGACATTGATAATTACGTCACCTCTTCCTTTGTTTAATTTGTAAGGAACGAGAATAATAGGGATGATTAAAGTGTCTCTGGGAGTTGCTGTATAAATTTTATTTTGTTCGTCTAAAGAAGACCAATATTTTGGTTTTGTAATATCTAATTTAAATTCTATCGGAACTAAACTGTTGTTGTAAACTTTTAATACATTAGAAATAATTTCACCTTCTTTTAGTGCCATTTCTTTTTTTATAAGATGTGTATAAATTTTTTCGATAGGTGCAATACTTACCACACCCAACTTAAAGGGACTCTCTTGAGCTATGGTTTTTTGTGACGAAAAAAAACTTAGCACCAATATAAAATAGAAAGCAAAGAAACGGTATTTAGTTAAAAAAGAAGGGTAATTAAACACAGCAAATTAAGGGTTTTCTTCTAAGTGAAATCTTAGGTTTAATTGAAAAATTCCTGGGTTGAAAGCAAATTTAGGAACAACCCTTATGTCAATATCAAAATGAAATTCGTCATAATTATTAATATAATTCCCAGGGCTGTTAACATTAGTTGTACAGCTTCCTGCTGGGGTAATGGGTAGTAAAGCAGCAATGATATCAATAATGTCTGAGGTGGTGGTAAAAGTTTGAAAGACACCATCAGAGGGAGATGTGGCACAAGCATTGCGTACCCTAATTTGCAATGTTTTTATTAAGGGGTTATTGCCCAATCCATTGCCATAACTTGTAAGTACTTCCCATTCATTATTAGGAGTGCCAGCACCAGGATTATTGTTAATTAACAGGGTCAAATTCCATGAACAGAGCGGGTCTGGAACGGTCTGATCTTTGACATTAATTTTTAAACGGGCAGCGCCATTTATTGTTATGCCTCCTTGATATTTGGCAGGCGTATCAAAAGTTAACATATTACTTTCGCTGGTATTGGGCACAAACTCTACCAAACCACAATGTAATTGGGCATTGGTAAAAAAAGGAAACCACACCAAAATAGCAAGCCAAATAAGATGTTTATTTATTTTCATTGATTATTGTAAAAAAGGATGTAGCTAAAAATAAGCTACATCCTTTAAATAATTTATTATACAATAAGGTTTATTGATCTTCTAATAAAACATATTGTACAAACATGGTATAAACACCAGGTTCTGCATAATTACCAGCGGCATTAGCTGTAACTATATCTTGAGCAGTTAATCCATCAGCTGAATAAGCATTGGGAAAAATTGCTGGTAAACCAGGTAAAATCCTATAATCCATAGAATAATAGTAATTAGAAGTTGTACCTGTTTGGGTTAAATAACTACCACCGGGTAAAAAATCGCCTGTACCTGTAGTACCCGCATGGCCACCAATATATTTGTCAGCTAAAGAAGGAGGTGTATTACTTCCACCATTAACATACAAACTATTTTGTCCACTAGGAGTACCAGCAGCTGTAAAAGAAGCACTATAATCTGCATAGCTAGCTAAAGCAGCAGCAGAAGCACCTGCATTAGGTTGCGATTGTCTTAATTCTAATAAACTAATAGGTAAATTAGCGATAGCATTGGTATTGGTACCACTGCCATAGGCAATTTGTTGGTCCCAAAAACCGGCCCCATTAGATCCAGAAGATCTGCCTACAGCGTATAAGTCCCAACTAACAGTTGAACTAACTTTTAAGATGGTGGCACCGTAATGGGTTATACCCGCAAAATACTCGTTGATGTTATCGAATACAAATTCGATTTGATCAGGAGTTGTCATGTCTAACTGCAACACTGGTTGCAAGTCCATTGTAATTGTGACGTCTTTCTCGTCAATCAATTGAGCCCGAAGGCTTGTAGCTCCAAAAATTAAAAAGGCAACTACTAAGTAAGAAATTTTCTTCATAAATAAAAGGGGGTTTAATAATTAATAATTCAAGTTATTATAAAAATTTAGTTTATTTCAAATTCTAATTTTGCCGCTTGTATCTCTTCTGCACTTCCATAATCTAAGACACCAATTGCCAAATATTTGCCTTGGGGCATTTTATCTGGAAGTTGGAAAATAAAATCTCTAATTAAATCAGGTACTATTGTAAAACGTTTTACTTTTAAACGTTGCTGCATGCCCGTTTCAAGATTTGTTAAATCTATATAAGATGTACAATAAGCAATACCATCTCCTTTATTTTGAGCCTCAATAAAAATAACTTTATTTTCATTTTTATTCTCAAATGAGAAGTTTGTAATCTCAATTTTATGTGTTAAAACATTGGGTGGGTTTTGGTAAACAAAAACACCAAATGCAAAAGTGGGTACAATACCCAAAGCAATTGTATTGCCATCTCTGTTGGAATTGCCAATTTTTAGTCTGGGTTTCTGTTCTTCGAGCATTATTATGCTCCAAGCCGATTTAAAACCACTGTCAGATGTTGGTACAGTAATGGTAAAAGTAACTTCCCTTTTTTGTCGGGGACTTAATTCTATAAATGTAGGCGAAATGTTTAGCCATTTTGACAATGAGTACTTGCCATCTCCTGCAGGTAAAAAATTACTTTTACCTCTTCCTGTCATATCAAAATCATATACATTTACCTGAAATTGTTTTTTGAAATCAGTTGAGTTATTGACAGTTATTTTATAAGTTTTAGTTTCTCCAGGATTTAGACTCAAGTTAAAATGAGCAGGAGAAACAGAAACACCTTTGGTACTTTTAGATTTAACCTTACTGTTAATGCCAACAGTTTGAATTCTTTGACCTGTTACAATAACAGAAAAACTAAAAAGAATAAATGATAAGAAAATCTTAAAATTAAGGCGAGAAAAAGGCGCCACATAGGCGCATGCGTTACCAGTAAGACTGGTAGATTTGAGGGGGTAAATCATAAAGTCAATAAATATATAAGGGGAATTAATATATCAGTCGCAAGTTACATTATTTTTTAAAAATCAAAAAAAAATATGTTGTTTTTTTTCTAAATTATTGATCTGCTGAAATTGTAAATATTTTAATCATTATATTCGTAATCTAATTTTAATTAGAGAATAATTTGAACGCACCAATAGCTTATTTAAAAGGCGTAGGGCCAATTAAAGCCAGTGTTTTGAAATCAGAATTAAGGATAGAAACCTTTGGTGATTTACTTGACTTTTATCCGTTTAGGTATATTGACAGGTCACAATTTTATAAGATAAAAGACTTGCAACAAAATTCAGCCGAAGTGCAATTGGTTGGGAAAATAATTTCCTTTAATTCTGTAGCTCAAAAAAGAGGAAGCCGTTTGGTTGCCAAATTTTCTGATGGGGAAAACACAATGGATTTGGTTTGGTTTAAAGGGGTTAAATGGATTAAATCTAATTTAAAACTGAATGTACCTTATGTTATTTTTGGCAAACTAAATTGGTTTAATAGCATGCCAAGTATGCCTCATCCCGATTTAGAATTATATTCTGATTATAAAAAAGGCGTTCAGACTAAAATGCAACCCGTATATCCCTCGTCAGAAAAGTTAATAGCCAAAGGATTAAATAACCGCACTTTTATTAAATTGATTAAGCAACTTTTTACAGAGAAAAAACCAATTAAAGAAACACTATCGCCTAATTTATTAGACGAATTAAAACTTATCTCTAAAAAAGAAGCCCTTTTTAATATTCATTTTCCTATCAATCAAGCCTTATTGTCAAAGGCCCAAAAGCGTTTAAAATTTGAAGAATTCTTTTTTATTCAGTTGCAATTACTCAGGCAAAAAATAAATCATAAGAAGAAATTTAAAGGCTTTATATTTGATAAAGTGGGTGAAAATTTTACAAATTTTTATAATAATTATCTGCCTTTTGATTTAACGGGAGCTCAAAAAAAAGTTGTAAAAGAAATCCGTAAAGATTTGGCAACAGGGGCACAAATGAACAGACTTTTGCAAGGCGATGTAGGCTCAGGTAAGACCATAGTTGCTGTCTTAACTATTTTATTGGCAATTGATAATGGTTTTCAAGCCGCTTTTATAGCCCCTACAGAAATTTTAGCAAAACAACATTACAATGCTGTAAAAGAATTCTTAAACCCACTAAAAACAAGTGTGGCATTATTAACAGGTTCAACAAAAACCAAAGAGCGCACAATAATTTTTAAAGATTTAAAAGAGGGAAATCTTAAAGTTTTAATTGGCACACATGCCGTTTTAGAAGATAAGGTAATTTTTAAAAATTTGGGTTTTGCCATTATTGATGAGCAACATCGGTTTGGAGTTGCCCAGCGGTCAAAAATGTGGTTAAAAAATAAAATTCCACCACATATTTTGGTAATGACGGCCACACCAATTCCGCGTACTTTGGCCATGAGTGTTTATGGCGATTTAGATATCTCTGTAATTGATGAATTGCCACCAGGCAGAAAATCAGTTAAAACAGCACACAGATTTGATAACAACAGGCTAAAAGTCTTTAAGTTTTTAAAAGAAGAAATAGCCAAAGGGCATCAGGTATACGTTGTTTATCCACTTATTCAAGAATCAGAACAAATGGATTATAAAGATTTAATGGATGGTTATGAGAGTTTGTCACGTTATTTTCAAATGCCAGAATATCAAATAAGCATCATGCATGGCAAGATGAAACCTGAGGCTAAAGATTATGAAATGCAGCGTTTTGTTAAGGGAGAAACAAATATAATGGTGGCCACAACAGTTATAGAAGTTGGTGTAGATGTGCCAAATGCCAGTGTTATGGTTATTGAAAGTGCCGAACGTTTTGGCCTCTCGCAATTACACCAATTAAGAGGTCGTGTGGGTAGAGGTAATACACAAAGCTATTGCATTTTGATGTCTGGAAATAAATTGTCTGACGATGCCAAAGTTCGGCTAAAAACAATGGTTGAAAACAGTGATGGGTTTGATATTGCAGAAGTAGATTTAAAATTAAGAGGGCCAGGCAATTTGATGGGCACACAACAAAGCGGTGTTTTAGACCTTAAGATAGCCGATATAATTAAAGATGCTTCTCTTTTAAAATTGGCACGTCAAAAAGCAATGGAGATTTTGAAGGATGACCCAAACCTTATTAATCAAACAAACAGATTTATTAGGGCTGCTTATTTAGAAAAAATTAAAAATGCAACCCTTTGGTCTAATATTAGTTAAAAATTAAGAAATCGGTTTAGTGAATATATTTTCTATAAGCTGTTTTACTTTAGGCTATTCGTTATATTTGTTTTTTTAATTTTTTACGGATGATAATAATTGCAGATAGTGGTTCTACAAAGACCAATTGGTTGGTTTTATCTAAAGCGGGCGAAGAGTTATATTCTTTAAGAACAGAAGGTTTAAATCCGGCTGTTTTTCCTAAAGAATTGCTAGAAGAACGTATTTTTTCGAATAAAGAATTAGTCGCAATAAAAGGCAAAATAGAGAAGGTTAATTTTTTTGGAGCCGGATGTGGTACTGAAGCGCCAACATCAATCTTATTAAGTGTTTTAGAATCTATCTTTACAAATGCAAAAATTACAATTAAAGAAGATACAGCCGTTGCCGTTTACGCTACAGCCGATAAAAAACCTGCCATTGTTTGCATTTTAGGAACAGGCTCTAATTGTAGTTATTTTGACGGAGAAACAATACATCAAAAGATAGTGTCTTTAGGCTATATCATTATGGATGATGCCAGTGGTAATTATTATGGCAAACAATTATTAAGAGATTATTACTTTGGAAAAATGCCCAAAGACCTTGCAGATAAGTTTGAAGAAAGGTTTAATCTCGATGCCGATTTTATTAAAGAAAACCTCTATAGAAAGTCAAATCCAAATACATATTTGGCATGTTTTGGCCATTTTATGGTAGATTATAAAGCGCATACTTACCATCAAGAATTGATTAAAAAAGGCCTGCGCTTATTCGTAGAAAATCAAGTTTTTCAGTATGAAAAAGCAAGCGAATTGCCCATTCATTTTGTAGGTTCAATTGCTTACTTTTTAAGAAATGAAATTGCCGAAGTATTAAAAGAATATAACTTAACTTTGGGGGTCATTGAAAGACATCCCATAAGGGGATTGGTGAAAAAGCATTTTAAAGTGACTTAATATGAAAATAGCAATTATAGCTCACGATGGTAAGAAAGCCGAAATGGTACAGTTTCTACAAGAAAATAAGGCCATTTTAAATAACAAAAAGATTGAGCTTGTGGCCACTGGTACAACAGGCACAAAAGCAGAAAAGGCAGGTTTAAAAGTCAAAAAGTTTTTATCGGGTCCTTATGGAGGCGATGCACAAATAGCTTCATTGGTGGCTGAGGGAGAAATAGCCATGGTATTCTTTTTTAGAGACCCTTTAGAAAAGCACCCCCACGAGCCAGATATTTCTATGTTAATGCGTTTGTGCGATGTTCACGACATTCCTCTGGCCACAAATCCAGCTACAGCCGAATTGTTGATGAAAGGCTTGCGATAAAAAACTAGTGCATTGCAATTAAAGAAATTTCTACGTTTACATCTTTGGGCAGTCTGGCCACCTCAACAGTTTCTCTAGCAGGGGCTGTTTCTGAGTTAAAGTAAGAACCGTATATTTTGTTAATTGCGGCAAAATCATCCATATTTTTAATAAAAATACTCGTTTTAACTACATTCTCAAAGGTAAAACCAGCCTCAAAAAGAATGGCTTTTAAATTTTGCATTACCCTGTCGGTTTCTTCCTTAATATTGGCAGTTTCGAAAGATTGTGTGGCATTGTTAAAAGCAATTTGTCCAGATATAAAGAGCGTATTTCCGCTTAAAACGGCTTGATTATACGGGCCAATAGGTGCTGGGGCTTTGGCGCTTGAAATAATTTTTTTCATAATTTTTTATTTTAAAATAATCTTCTGTCTGGTACTTTGCGTTTGTCCCATTTTAAATCACTAAATACGGATGATTTTACACCTATATAAAAATAATAAGTGCTTCTATTGCCAATAGGTACCCAATTAAAGGACAATTTCCAACTGTCTAAATCGCGTGCAAAACGCAATTGGGTATAGGTAATACCTTTATTTTTAAAATCATATCCAGAAGATATGCCAACAGTAAATTTGGGTGTTAATTCCATATTTCCCGTAAGTTGGATAGATTGTGATGTGATTTCTTTTTGGCCTCTAGAATTGCTGTAATTTAAAGCGTACCTCAAACTAAACTTCCAAGGTATTGTAGCCGCATAAATTTTGGCTGTTTTTTTCTCAACTTTTTTGGTATTGTCGCCATCATCTTTACCATCTGAACTGTTTATATCTTTTCCAAAAAAGCTGTCGTTTTGTTGTGATTTGGCTTTTGTTTTAGGCTTGTCTTTTGAAAGAAAGTCACTAGAAATAGCATAACTCATAGACATGTTAGCATTGGTAAGTCTAAATAATCCACCGCCATTATTTATATTAAATTTATTAAATCTATTGCCATTGGCATCAATAGCATAAGGATCTAAAGTGGCATTTAAATTTATATTGAGTTTTTTGTTTAGTATTTGTGTGCCGGCGTTCATAGAAACAGGACTCCACTTTAACGAATCGGCCGCCATATTGTAATTTGTAGAAAAATTCAAGTTGTTTAAAAGAGTTATTTTTTTAGGTTTGCCATCTAAAGAATCTTTAGGCATAACTTTGGCTTCAATAGAACTGTTTATTGAAATACCAATACTTTCTGATAGCCCTCTTGAAGGGCTCCCATAAATGCCATTTTGAAACGGATTGTATTCTTGGATGTCTGTAGGGTCAGCACTGGCTTGAAAATTTTCGTAGTAGTAGCTAAAGTCGGGTTTGTAGCCAAATGAAATAGAAGGTCTTATAACGTGTCGGATGGCTTTTAAACGGCCTTTTTTAAAATTATAAGTACCATATACAGTGGTGCTAACAGAAAGCGATGCCCTATAATCTTTAAACGAATTAAACCCGCTAAGCGTATCGGTTACAACTTCATTTAAAGTGTCGTCATAACGCTTATTAATGCGGTCAAAATACCAAACTTCTTTTAATGAAGCGTTAGGCGATACTGTAAAATATTTTAACAATTTTAAATTGGTACTGGCAGATAGGTTGTGTTGAACGCCAGAACGGGCATTGTCAAACATGGCTTTTTTAAAGAAGTTCTCGTCGTTGGTGCTAATGCGATAGTCGGCTCTTAAATTGTAGGTTAGCCCCATTTTTTGTAATGGATTCTTTTTAGGGCCATTTTTAGGTGCAAAAGGGTAAACACGATCCATACTAACCTGAAGAGAAGGGAAAGACATGTCAATTATTTTAGTATTGGTATTTTGTGCCAATGTGATAGAAGAAGTCATATTGAAAGGCGTTCCCACAAATTTTTTACTGTACGAGATAGACGAATTAAAAGTATTTGTTAAAAAGAGAGGGGTACTGAGTTCGTTTAAAGACTGTCTAAAAAACTGACTGCTACCAAAGTTTACTGAAGCCGAAAAACGTGAATTTGGGCTGGCATGTGAATCTTGCGTGTGTGTCCAACGGATATTAAAATTACTGGCCCTGCTATAATCAGGAAAACCACGTTCGCTATTAATCAAATTTTCAAAACGCATACTCAAATTTCCAGTAAACCGATAGCGTTTGGCGTAGTTGGTTTCGGCCCTAAAACCCCAGCTTCCGTTTGTGTAAATATCGCCTATTAAGGCCAAATCAAAATAGTCGTTTACGGAAAAGTAATAACCACCATTTTGTAAAAAATAACCCTGATTGCTATTTTGCCCCCATGTGGGAAACAATATGCCCGAGGCACGACCATGTGTAATAGGAAAATAAGCAAAAGGTAAAAAAAGAGGTGTTGGCACATCGGCAATTACCAAATTACTGAGCCCTGCAATCACTTTTTTACCAGGTACAATTTTTACTTTGTTTGTTTGAATGTAATAGTCGGGTTTTTTCTTAGGCGAGGTCGTAAAGCGGGCACGTTTAATATAATGCGTAGAGTCGTTTACCTTTTTAGATTGAACGCCTGTAATAATAACACCCTGTTGCTCTGTGTGTAAACCCCAAATAACGGCTTTTTCGGTTTTGAAATTATACAACAAAGAGTCTTGATTAGATTCCTGAGAACCTTGTTTAAATTCGGGCAGTTGGGTGTATTCTCCAATACTGTCAACAATTCCTTTTGCAAAGACCAGATTGTTTTTGTAATCAATATTTATGATGCCCGCTTTTAAGATAATTTCTTTGTAATGAATTTCGGCTTTATTGACCAAAGTTGCGGTGTTTTTGATGTAATCATTTATTTCGTAATCTACAGCATTACGCTTAATAATAGCTTCTAGTATATCTTTGGGTTTGGCAATACTGTCTGTTGCCATAGAATCTTTAGCCAATATCAATTCGTCTTTGGCCACTGTTTTTAGAGTGTCTTTTTTGATATTTCTTTGCGAGAAACTTAAAAGAGTGCCCAAAAGAAAAACAAGTAGTGTTAAATGTATGTTGTTAAAATTTGTATCCAACGCTTTTAATAGTATTTTTGCTCTATCTAAGAGATAGAATTGTTATTTTGGCTGATAGATTTTAATATTTTTACAACTTAAAATAACAAGACAAACATACATATATTTTTTTTGAGTAAACTTAAATTTTTGCTAAATAAAGAGAGATATTTTAGTTGTTAAGTTTTGGTAATAGATGTTGAATTTTAATTATTTTTTATTGAAAAACACGTTTTTTAAATATACGTTATTTATAGGATTAAATGTTTTTTTATTTTTTAATCTAACAAATTTAGAAGCGCAACAAAAAAACTTCACCATTGTTTTAGATGCAGGTCATGGTGGAAAAGATCCAGGGAATTTAGGAACCAAACGATATAAGAAACACGAAAAAGACATTGCTTTAGACATCACTCTTAGAGTTGGTAAGATGCTGTCTGATAAAACAACAGGTATAACAGTTCTATACACCAGAACAAAAGATGTGTATCCAGATTTATGGAAACGCGCCAAGGTAGCCAATGAATCAGATGCCGATTTATTTGTGTCAATTCACTGCAATTCATTTGGCAATAGCGCTCATGGAACTGAGACATTTGTATTAGGAGTTCACAGAAACAAAACCAATCTTGAAGTTGCCAAGCGTGAAAATAGTGTGATTTTATTAGAAAAAGACCACGAAAAGCATTACCAATACGATCCTAATTCCCCCGAATCTATTATCGGTTTAACCTTAATGCAAGAGGAGTATTTAGACAAGAGTATTGAGTTGGCACAATTGGTAGAAAAGGCTTTTAAAAATGATGCAAATCGCTTAAGTAGAGGTGTGAAACAAGCGGGACTGATAGTTTTACACCAAACTTATATGCCAAGCGTCTTGGTAGAAGTTGGGTTTTTATCGAATAAAAAAGAAGAAGATTTTTTAAATTCTAAAGCGGGCCAGATAAAAATTGCCAAAGCCATTGTTAAAGCATTAAAAAAGTACAAATTGCATTTAGTGCAAAACGAGGTAATAATTGAAGAAGATACCCCTTCACAAATAATAAAAGCCCCAACAAAAGAAAAGTCCAAAACCAAAAAAAATATAAAAGCTATTTTTAAAGTACAGATAGCTTCGGGCGCAAATAAAATAGCGCCAAAATCCTATAATTTTAAAGGGCTTAGAAATGTAGAACGTGTAAAAGTTGGCGCCTATTATAAGTATTATTTGGGGGCTACCCAAAGTTATTCAAAAATTAAATCGTTAAGATATAAAGCCCAAAAAAAAGGCTACAAATCGGCTTTTATTGTCGCTTTTAAAAACGGGCGAAAAGTCAGTGTTCAAAAAGCATTAAAATCTAATTAAAAAGCAAGATATTATTTGTGAAAAAATCACTACTATTGCTGTATAATAGGGAGGTATGATAAAATTATCAAGAGAATTAAAGACAGGTTTAATTGCTATAATTACCATTATCTTATTTATTTGGGGGTTTAGCTTTATTAAAAATGACAATATCTTTAAAAAAGAGCGTGTTTTTTATGCTACTTACAAAAATGTACAAGGCTTGGTATCTTCAAGTTTGGTAACTATTAATGGATATAAAGTGGGTAAAATTGACAAGATTTCATTTCATCCACAAAAAAAAGGTTACCTCATTGTTACATTTAGTTTAAATAACGATTTCCAATTTTCTAAAAAAAGTATTGCTAAAATTTACAGTTCCGATTTAATAGGTACAAAATCGCTATCTATTATTCCAGATTATGAAGGAGAATTATCTATTAGTGGCGATACCTTAAAAAGCGAAATAGAACCAGGTGTATTTGAATTGCTCAACGAAAAGGTTGCCCCATTGCAATCTAAATTTCAAAGTTTATTGACCAATACAGATTCACTAATGCAAAATTTAAACAATATATTAGATGTTAAGACTGAGGATAATATTAAAGCTTCAATTAAGAGTCTCAAAAATATTTTGTTGGTTTTTGAAAAAACATCTAAGTCAATAGATTCAATAGTTATTGGCAATCAGTCTAATTTAGATGCAATTTTACTAAACTCAAAAGAGATTACCCAAAATCTTAAACAATTAACAGATTCATTAAAAGAGGCCAATATTGCTACAGCGATTACCGATTTCCGTAAAACGATTGCCAATTTAGATCAAATACTTACCGACATAAATTCGGGTAAGGGTAGTGCAGGAAAATTGCTAAATGACAACCAGTTATATCAAAATTTTACAAATGCTTCTAAAGAGTTAGAAGCGCTGTTGCGCGATATGAAATTACATCCAAAACGCTTTGTCCACTTTTCGTTATTTGGTAAAAAATCCAAAACTTACACAGCTAATGATAGTATAAAATAACCGACACATCAATAAAATATTTACAATATGACTTACTTACCAAATATAATTTTCGCCATACTTCTTGTAGCAGGAGTTGGCTTTTTTGTGAGGAATATCAAAAAGATTATTAGAAATATTAAACTTGGTAAATCAGTCAATCGTTCTGATAATTCTAAAGCGCGATGGAAAAATATGGCATTAATTGCTTTGGGACAATCAAAAATGGTCAAACGTCCAGTTGCGGGTATACTACACATTTTGGTGTATGCGGGATTTATAATTATTAATATAGAAGTTATCGAAATAATTATTGACGGGATATTTGGTACGCATAGGATACTGTCTTTTGCCGGAAGTTTATACAATTTTTTGATTGGCGCTTTTGAGATACTGGCTTTTTTAGTTTTTATTTCGGTTGTTATTTTTTGGATTCGCAGAATGGTGCTTCAAATTCCACGTTTTTGGAATAAAGAAATGACAAGTTGGCCCAAAAATGACGCACTGAATATTTTGTATTTCGAAATGGTATTGATGAGCTTATTTTTACTGATGAACGCCTCAGATTACAGTCTGCAACAGCTTGGTGTTTCTCACTATATTAATGCGGGAAGTTTTCCTGTGAGTCAGTTTATAGCTGCTTGGTTACCTCAAGACATTCACACTTTAGAACTGCTAGAGCGAGGTGCTTGGTGGACACATATAATAGGCATATTTATCTTTTTAAACTATTTATATTATTCAAAACACCTGCATATTTTATTGGCATTTCCAAACACTTATTTTGCCAATTTAAACCCTAAAGGACAGTTTAATAACCTAGAATCTGTTACCAATGAAGTCAAATTAATGATGGATCCCGATGCCGATCCTTATGCCGCTCCTGCGGATGATGCGCCAGAACCCGAAAAATTTGGCGCCAGTGATGTGTTTGATCTCAATTGGGTACAATTGCTCAATGCTTATACCTGTACCGAATGTGGCCGATGTACTTCAGTATGTCCAGCCAATATAACCGGTAAAGAATTATCGCCCCGCGCCATTATGATGAAAACACGCGACAGGCTAGAAGAAGTAGGCCGTAATATTGATACCAATAAAGAATTTAAACCAGACGAAAAGCAACTGTTAAACGATTATATAGCACCCGAAGAACTGTGGGCCTGTACATCGTGTAATGCCTGTGTTGAAGAATGTCCTGTTAATATTGACCCTTTGTCTATAATCTTAGATATGCGTCGTTATTTGGTTATGGAACAATCGGTAGCACCACAAGAACTCAATATGATGATGACGAATATAGAAAACAATGCAGCACCGTGGCAATACAACCAGATGGACAGACTTAACTGGAAAGATGAATAAATATATTAACTATTAAAATAAGAAAAATTGAAAAAAGAAGACGTAGAAAAGTTATTACACGATAAAGTTGAAGAAGGCGCGCACATAAGCCCTATTTTACCCAAAGATGTTAAAAACTATTTGATTGATATTGACGGCACTGTTGGCGAAGATATTCCAAACGAAGAGCCAGAGCGTATGGTTACAGCTAAAGCTTATCCAGATGCCATTGCCACTTTAAATAATTGGCATGAGCAAGGACATATTATTTGTTTTTTTACTTCAAGAACAGAAGCCCACCGTGAAATTACAGAAGCATGGCTTAAAAAAAATGGCTTTAAATACCACAGTCTTTTAATGGGCAAACCAAGAGGGGGTAATTATCATTGGATCGATAATCATTTGGTTAAAGCAACACGTTACCGTGGTAAGTTTACAGAGTTGGTAAGCAGAGAAGTTACAATTGAAGTCTTTGACGACGGGAAACATTAATAAATTTATAAATGCCACACTGGCCCGCCCGCCTTTGGCAGGTGCATCCCGTTCCCGAAGTTTCGGGACGGAAGAAAAGTGTTTTTATGAAAAGTTAAAATAGAACTAAGAGAAATTAATTTAAAGTAACAATTATGGATGTACCAACAATGGCCGAAATGATGGCGCAAGGCAAACAACCTGAAGTTTTGTTTTGGGTAGGCTGTGCCGGTAGTTTTGATGACAGGGCTAAAAAAATATCAAAAGCATTTGTAAAATTATTGCAAAAAGCCAATGTAGATTTTGCCGTTTTGGGTACAGAAGAATCCTGTACGGGCGATCCTGCCAAGCGTGCTGGAAACGAGTTTTTGTTTCAAATGCAGGCCATGACAAATATCGAAGTACTCAATGCTTACGAGGTTAAAAAAATTGTAACGGCCTGTCCGCATTGTTTTAATACTTTAAAAAATGAATACCCAGAATTGGGGGGTAATTACAAAGTAATGCACCATACAGAGTTTTTAAAATCGCTATTAGACGAAGGCAGGTTAACCATAGAAGGGGGCGCTTTTAAAGGCAAGCGCATTACTTTTCATGATCCTTGTTATTTGGGGCGTGCCAACAGTATTTATGAAGCCCCACGCGATTTAATTAAAAAATTAGATGTTGCTTTGGTAGAAATGAAACGTTGTAAAATCAATGCTTTGTGTTGCGGTGCTGGTGGCGCTCAAATGTTTAAAGATTCAGAAAAAGGCGACAAAGAAATTTTTGTAGAACGCACCGAAGAAGCTTTAGAAAGATCACCCGACATTATTGCCACAGGTTGTCCGTTTTGTAACACCATGATGACTGATGGTGTAAAAAACAAAGAAAAAGAAAACAGTATAAAAGTACTCGATATAGCCGAATTAATTGCCAATGCAGAAGATTTGTAATTTAAATTATTTACTTGTCTTTCCTGCGAAAGCGGAAATTCATTTTAGTTCATTATAAAGCTATAATTGTCAGGCTGAGCGCCAGCCCTACAGAGTCATTCTGGCGGGAAGTCGAAGCCTAATAATAATAATAATAATAATAATAATAATAAATAAAGTTAAGATGTCACCCTGAGCGGAGTCGAAGGGTCTTATTTGTATAATTTTGATAAAACCTTATATCCAAGCCGCCCGTTTACGCACTTTACCCTTATCGGTATCAGGGATTATTGTGGGCAGTTTTTTAGCCGCTTCAGAAAAGGCTTTTGATTGGAAAATTTGTGTATTGGCCTTGGCTACAACCATTGCTTTTCAAATTCTGTCTAATTATGCCAACGATTATGGCGACGGTGTAAAAGGAACCGATAACAAAGACAGGGTAGGTCCAGAACGCGCTTTACAAAGTGGCGCTATAAGTCAGCAACAAATGCATAATGCCATAAAAATTACAGGTGGACTGAGTCTTTTATTGGCTTTATTTTTAATTTATGTGGCCTTCGGTCAAGGTTATATTAGTTATGATTTGCTATTTTTAGTATTGGCTGTGGCAGCCATAGCGGCTGCCATAAAATACACCATAGGAAAAAAAGCTTATGGCTACAGCGGTTTTGGCGATATTTTTGTATTTGTTTTTTTTGGATTGGTAAGTGTTTTTGGTAGTTATTTTTTATATACCAAACAGTTTAATATTTTGGTTTTATTACCAGCTTTTTCTGTAGGATTACTCAGTGTGGGTGTCTTAAATCTCAATAATATGCGCGATTTAGAATCCGACACAAAAGCACAAAAAAATACTTTGGCCGTTAAAATTGGTGCCGAATTTGCCAAATATTACCATTATTATTTACTTATTACCGCTTTTATTCTCACATTGATTTATACGAGCTTTACTTTTAAATCGGCTTGGCAGTTTTTATTTATATTGGCTTTTATACCTATTTTTAAACAACTCTTAACGGTTTATAACACTAAGGATTTAAAAAAATTAGACCCCGAACTTAAAAAATTAGCGCTTTCTACTTTTTTGTTTGCGTTGCTTTTTGGGTTGGGCCAAATAATGTAATCTAAAAGAGAGATAAGTATCTTTTTATAATGCAAAATAACTAAATTTGCAAGGCCTAAAATTTAATTTTGAAAAAGCTTTTTAGCATATTATTTATTTTTGTGTATTTATCGGTTTTAATAAAGCCATTGGTACCTATTTTAGATTATATAATCAATTATAATTATATAAAAACGGTACTTTGTATTAATAAAGATAAACCTGAGATGCACTGTAACGGTCAATGTCATTTAAAACAAATGGTAAAGAAAGAAGTACAAGAAGAAAACAGCCAAGATTCTAAAATACCAAAGATAGAAGTTTATAAATTTCAATTTAATTTAAATCCGCAAAAGCATTTTTTTAAAATGACTGACGGGGTTCGGTTAAAAAAGTACTTTTATAAAAACACATTAATTCCGAAAGAAATTATTTTCCGCATTTTTAGGCCCCCTACTTTCGCTTAACATTTAATATTATTTGTTTATGATTTCATAAACAGGAGGGGTTATCTTATAACACCCTCAGCACAAAATAATTAATAAATTAAAAATAATAATAATGAAATTAAAAAATAGTTTCATTGTAGTTATGTTGTTGGTAAACATAGCTATAATGGCACAGACTTCTGTTGTGGGAGTTGTTATTGATAAGAATACCAAACAACCCATTGCATATGCACTAGTTAAATCTGTAACAGGTAAAAGTACCTATACCATTACCGATATTAATGGGAAATTCGAAATTACTATTATAGATAATAGCGATTTAGAAGTGTCACACCTTGGGTATAAAACAGTGATACAAACATTAACAAATAATGCGGTTATATCTTTAGAAGAAAAGCCAGTAAGTCTCGAAAATATTATTGTTAACGCGAATCCGTTACAAGATATTTCACATTCAGTTGTTATAAATAATCGGTTTAAAAAAGTAAGTCAACCGCGCTCTGTTGGCGATTTGTTTAAAGATATTAAAGGGTTTGGTATTCAAAAACGAGGTGCTTTTAATGCTGAGCCTGTGTTTAGAGCCTTTCGGTACGAAGAGCTTAACATTTTATTTGATGGTGGAATGAAAACTGTTGGTGCAGGCCCTAACAGAATGGATCCCGTAACCACACATATTATTCCAGAAGAAATAGAGAAAATTGAAATAGTAAAAGGCCCTTTCACTGTTCGGTTTGGTCAAAATTTTGGAGGCATAATTAACTTGGTATTAAAAACACCTAATAAAGAAGATTTTGGTTTTCACGGCAATGTAGAAAGTGGTTTTGAATCTAATGGTTCAAATTTAACCACCCGAACATCATTACAGTATGCATCTGATAAGTTCGATATTTTACTTAATGGGGCTTTACGCGATTTTGGTAATTATAAAGATGGAAATAGTGTAAGTGTGCCATCAGAATTTAACACAAAAGATTATTCTATTAAAACAGGCTTTAATTTTAGCAATAAACAACGATTACAATTTAGCTTTAGACAAAATTTTGCAAAGAATATTAAATATGCTGGTTTGCCCATGGATGCTGTATATGACGAAAGTTCTTTATTAGGTTTAAATTATAAAATCAAAGAAGTTTCTAAAACCATTGAATCCATAACAGTTAACAGCTATTATACAAATGTAAGACATCTTATGACCAATAAGTACAGGCCAAACATTATGATGGTTGAAGCCTTTACAAAAGTTTATGCAACTACCTATGGTGGTAAAATAGAACTACTTATTTCGCCCAATGCCAAAAGCCTCATTTTTGCAGGTGCAGATGCGTATTTAATTGAAAGAAATGGCAATAGAAAACGAAAAGTAAAAATAATGAATGGTACTGTTTTGCCTATGCCTATGAATTTTGTAGACAAGGTTTGGCAAGATGCCAAGGTTAATGATTATGGCCTATTTGCAGAAGGGAAATATTACTTATCTCCTTTGCTAACATTTACTTCGGGTCTTAGACTTGATTTAATAAACGCCTCTATTAGCGATGTTTCCGAAGACTTTTTAGCGTTATATGATGGGAGCATTCAAAATGCCAGCGAAGAAAATTTTAGTGGAAATATTGGTCTAAAATATAAAACCCAAACTTTCCAATCGCAAATTGCATTTGGTAGGGGGGTTAGAACAGCTTCGATGATTGAGCGTTATATAAATCATTTTAACATTGGCATAGATCCTTATGAATATGTGGGTAATCCCAATTTAAGACCCGAAATAAATAATCAGATTGAAATATCATTTTCTAAAGTTCAGAAAAATCTTAAAGTAGGAGGTAGTTTGTTTTACTCTTTTATAACCGATTTTATTACAGCCAAGGCAGATCAAAGTATCCCACGTAAGTTTATGCCTACAACACCGCCTATTGTTGCTAAGCGTTTTATAAATGTAAAGAAAGCCTTTCAAACAGGATTTGAATTCGATTTAAATTATGCCTTAAGCCATGTTTTAAGATTTAAAACGGAATTGTCATATACTTATGCAAAAAATGAAGATTTTAATGAACCATTGCCACAAATTATGCCTTTAACAAGTCGTTTGAACTTAGCATACGAAAAGAAAAATTATTGGTTTAATATAGAAACAAGAATGGTAGCGATGCAAAATAGAATTTCAGATACATTTTCAGAAAGGGTAACCCCAGGTTATATTTTATTAAACTTTCGTTCGGGAATCAAGTTTAAAAATAAATTACAAATAGGAGCAGCCGCACTCAATATATTAGACAAATCTTACGTGGCACATCTTAATTTTTCATTTAAAAACTCCGATTTATTATCAGGTAGAATACTGGAGCCTGGTAGAAACTTTACAGTGTATTTAAATTACAAATTTTAATTAACGGTTTAATTAATTTGTATTTACCACGGCAGAATTTATTTTGTCGTGGTTTTTTTATGATTTTTTCTTTAAATTGCAAGAGTAATTCAATCTATCTGTATTATGAAAATCACTTATTTAGGTCACGCCAGTTTGGCCATAGAAGTAGCCGGAAAAAATCTTATTGTTGACCCCTTTATTTCTGCCAATCCTTTGGCAAATAGTATTGATATATTATCTCTTAAAGCGGACTATATTTTAGTCACACATGCCCATCAAGACCATATTTTAGATGTAGAAACCATCGCTAAAAATACAGGTGCAAAAGTGGTTTCTAATTATGAAATTGTAACCCATTTCGGTACTAAGAGTATTGAAGGGCATCCTATGAATCACGGGGGGTCTTGGCAATTCGATTTTGGGCTTGTAACTTATACCAATGCCATACATTCCAGTTCGTTTCCCGATGGCAGTTATGGTGGACAACCAGGTGGTTTTATATTGCAGACAGCCGAAGGCAACATCTATATAGCCGGCGATACGGCATTGACCTATGATATGAAAACAATTCCGCTTCAAACAAAACTCAATTTAGCCATCTTGCCTGTTGGCGATAACTTTACTATGGGTTTTGAAAGTGCTTGTATAGCTGCCGATTTTGTACAGTGTAAACGCGTATTGGGCTATCATTTTGACACTTTCGGCTATATTGAGATAGCCCACCAAAAAGCGATTAATCATTTTAAAAAAAGTGGTAAAGAGCTGCTATTGTTGCCAGTTGGAGAGAGTGTTGAGGTTTAAAGAAGTAGGCGTGCGTTCGCTCATTATTAAGTGTCAAATTCCATCCAATTATAATTTTACACCAGATTTTTTTAGATGCATTAGCAAATAAGATTGTGTTACATCCTAGATAAATTAAACCACTTAATATTAAAATGTGGCTTATTACTCTATAATCCTAGTAGATTAAAGGATTAAATAAAAGATGTAAAATATTTTGTTAATTTTTATTGCTAAATTAGTATATTTATGCAAAATTAATATACATGACTGTTGATTTCTGTCCTAATTGTGGTTCAAATGAGTATGTTAAGAGTGGTATTGTTAAGGATAGGCAGCGTTATAAATGTAAAAAATGTGGATATTTTTTTACAGTAAACAAGATAGGCAAGCAGATAGACGCCTATTATGTAAACAAGGCCTTGCAACTTTATTTAGAAGGTTTAAGTTATCGCGAAATTGAACGTATTCTGGGAATTTCGCATGTAAGTATATTAAATTGGGTTAAAAAATATAATATTAAGCGCCCTTATAGTTTTGAATATCATTCTACCTATAAAATATTAAATGCCAAAGAACTTTCAGATTACTTCTCAAATCATCAAAATTTAATTGGTGCAGGGGTGGTTGTTACCGAACTTGGAGATAAATTTATGCTCATCCGATGGGAGCGATTTAAAGATTAACTATACTTGTTTACCATAAAAGTATATTAATTTTTTTTTAGCCTATATATCTTTCCAAATTGTACTTGCTAAAACGGAATTCCTTAGCATAAATTAATTATTAACCAATTCTATTTTTTATGAAAAAACAACTCACAGTTGTGTTAATTGCCTTGATGGGATTAACATACTTTGGTTATGGTCAGGCTAAAAAGGCTGATCAAAAGTTTGGGATTAAATGGCATGGCTTTGTAAAAGCAGATTACATGTATGACACGCGTCAAAATGTAACAGCCAGAGAAGGCCATTTCCTTTTGTTTCCTTCGGGTGAAAACATCGATATTGCATCGGGTAACGATCTGAATTCTCAAGCTAACTTAAACATTTTAGCGGTTCAAACCAGACTAACAGGTAAAATTTCAGGTCCCGATTTTTTTGGTATGAAAACATCAGGTGTTATTGAAGGTGCCTTTTTTGGGCAAGCCAATGCAAACATTAACAGTTTTAGATTGCGACATGCATTTGTTAAATTATCTAATGACAAGTTTGACATTATTATGGGTCAATATTGGAGTCCATTATTTGTAACAGCTGTTTACCCTGGTACGTATTCCTTTAATACAGGTGTGCCTTTTCAACCTTTTGCCAGAAATCCACAAATTAGAATAACCACTAAAGGTAATGTAAGATTTATTGGTGTAATATATTCTGAACGTGATTTTGCAAGTAGGGGTCCAGCAGGAACTACATCTACTTATCTCCGTAATTCTGGCTTTGCCCAAGTACATGCCCAATTACAATTTGGCGGTAAAGAATTTTTAGGGGGATTTGGTGTAAACTTAAAACCTTTAAGACCTGAAT
Organism: Flavobacteriaceae bacterium; assembly: GCA_021647405.1. Lineage (GTDB taxonomy): Bacteria > Bacteroidota > Bacteroidia > Flavobacteriales > Flavobacteriaceae > CG1-02-35-72. Next base: position 140,309 of record JAKIUU010000001.1, on the reverse strand, counting down.
TAGGAAAAAATACCATTACAAATACAACCTTAATTTCTTATATGAAAGCCAAATTAGGAAGTGCAACATTTAAGTTAGAAGTGGTTTATGGCGAAAACATGTCAGATGAGTTGTCAATAAGCGGTTTGGCTGAAGCTGTAGGTGGTGGTTATACTGCTAATAAAACTTTGTCAGTTTGGAGCGAATTATCTGGCAAAGGTAAAAGTACCGAATGGGGTATATTTACAGGCTATTCTAAAAATAACGGATTTAACGACCCTGTAGGAGGTGCCATTTGGGGATTAGCCCCAACTATGGATCACGCCTTTAGATTTGCACCACGTGTTGGCTGGTTCTCTGGTAAAATGAAAATTGGAACTGAACTCGAATTTACCTCAGCTCAATATGGTGAATTGGCTGCCAATAATAAAGATATTAGCACCACAGGATTTAACTCAGTTAATAATGTAAGATTATTAGTTACAGCAATTTACGGATTTTAAAAATTTATATTATGACAGAAAAAAACAAAAAAGCGTATTGGAAAGAAAACCTTAGATATTTAGCAATTTTACTAAGTATATGGTTTGTAGTTTCTTATGTGTTTGGTATTTTTTTAGTAGATCAATTAAATACCATTAGAATTGCGGGCTTTAAACTAGGTTTTTGGTTTGCACAACAAGGGTCAATGTATGTATTTGTTGTCTTGATTTTCGTCTATGTTAAATGGATGAATGAACTTGATAAAAAATATGGTGTTGACGAATAATAATCTTTAAAAATTTATAATTATGGGAATATTAGCATGGACATGGATACTTGTTGGCCTTTCATTTGCACTTTATATTGGAATTGCAATTTGGGCTCGCGCAAATACGTCTAAAGAATTTTATGTAGCTGGCGGCGGTGTGCCTCCAATCTTAAATGGTATGGCTACAGCAGCAGACTGGATGTCTGCAGCGTCATTTATCTCACTGGCAGGAATTGTGTCTTTTACAGGATATGATGGTACTGTATACTTAATGGGATGGACTGGCGGTTATGTGCTTCTGGCACTTTTATTAGCACCTTATTTAAGAAAATTTGGAAAATACACAGTACCTGATTTTATTGGAGATAGATACTACTCAAATACAGCACGTGTTGTAGCTGTTTTGGCGGCGCTAATTGTTTCGTTTACTTATGTAGCCGGACAAATGCGCGGTGTTGGTATCGTATTTTCAAGATATCTTGAAGTAGATATTAGCAATGGTGTTTATATAGGTATGGCAATTGTATTCTTTTACGCCGTTTTAGGTGGTATGAAAGGAATTACTTATACGCAAGTAGCACAATATTGTGTGCTTATTTTTGCTTTTATGGTGCCAGCTATTTTTATATCTATCCAAATGACAGGCAATCCAATTCCACAATTAGGATTTGGTAGTACAGGTCATGATGGTGTTTATTTATTAGATAAATTAGATGGCTTGTCGCGAGATCTGGGCTTTACAGAGTACACATCGGGAAGTAAATCAATGATTGATGTCTTTGCCATTACCTTTGCATTAATGGTAGGTACAGCAGGTTTGCCTCACGTGATTGTACGTTTCTTTACGGTTCCTAAGGTTAGCGATGCACGTAAATCAGCCGGTTGGGCATTATTGTTTATAGCCATTCTTTATACAACTGTACCTGCAGTAGCTGTATTTGCAAGAACCAATTTAATCGAAACTGTAAGTAATAAAGAATACAAAGAATTGCCAGAATGGGTAGCCAACTGGGAGAAAACAGGCTTATTAAAATACACTGATAAAAACGGTGACGGTATCGTTCAATATGTTGCAGATAAGTCTAAAAACGAATTGAAAATTGACCGTGATATCATGGTATTGGCCAATCCAGAAATTGCCAATTTACCCAATTGGGTTGTGGCATTAGTTGGTGCGGGTGGTTTAGCCGCAGCATTATCAACAGCAGCTGGATTATTATTGGTAATTGCTTCTTCAATTTCTCACGATTTAATTAAGAAAATAATTAAACCAGACATCTCAGAACGAGGCGAACTTTTTGCAGCTCGTATAAGTGCAGGTGTAGCAGTAGTCGTAGCTGGATATTTTGGTATTCATCCACCAGGATTTGTAGCGGCCGTTGTAGCCTTAGCATTTGGTTTGGCTGCTGCCTCTTTCTTCCCAGCTATTATTATGGGTATATTTTACAAAAAAATGAACAAAGAAGGCGCAATATCTGGTATGATAGTAGGTTTGAGTTTAATGGTTTGGTATATGCTTAAATTTAAATTTGGCTTATTTGACGGCGGTAAAGCTGCAGTAGGTGCGCTTAAAGCTGATTGGTGGTTCGGAATTTCACCAGAAGGCTTTGGTACTATAGCCATGTTATTCAACTTTGCAGTATCTCTAGTGGTAAGCAAGTTTACACCTGCTCCACCTAAAGAAGTACAAGAAATAGTTGAAGATATTAGAATTCCATCCGGAGCTGGTGATGCACAAGCTCATTAATAGTTAGTTAGTATTTAAACAGCACTAATTTATAAGTTAGTGCTGTTTTTATTTAAAAGAATTAAATAGATTCGCTTAATGAATAATAAGTAAAACTATTTGCTTGTTTTTTCTTTTAAAACCCTATAATATGAAAAAACGACACCAACAAAAATTAATTGTACTGTCTTTTATTTTGCTCAGTTTATTTAATTTTCCATTATTGTTATTATTTAATAACAGCGCTTCTTTTTTTGGCTTTCCTATTGTCTATTTATACATTTTCTTTATTTGGGTGGTAGATATTATTGTTTCATATAAAATCCTAAAGAAATATTATGAGTAGTTTTTTAGTTATTTTAGTTATTGTAATTTATCTATCGGTTATTTTTTATGTAGCCTATTTGGCAGAAAAAAATTCAAAAAGCAAATGGGTAAATAATCCTTATATTTATACTTTATCATTGGCTGTATATTGTACAGCTTGGACTTATTATGGAAGTGTAGGTCTGGCAGCAACCTCGGGATTAAAGTTCTTAACCATTTATTTAGGTCCTGTAATTATTATTCCTACTTGGATTATTTTGATGAAAAAAATCATCAAAATAGCCAAAGCAAATTCAATTTCATCATTGGCCGATTTTATTTCGTTGCGTTACGGAAACAACCGTTTTTTAGGTGCCTTAGTTACCATAATTTGTTTATTTGCTATTGTACCATATATCTCATTACAATTAAAAGCCATTTCAGAAACTTTTAATGTTATTACCAATCATAATTTAGTAGCCAGTAGCATAATAAATGACACAACTTTTTATATCGCTATCTTATTGGGTGTATTTGCGGCATTTTTTGGCACACAGCACACCGATGCAACCGAAAGGCATAAGGGCATTATTACAGCTGTGGCTTTAGAATCGATTATTAAATTGTTTTTCTTTTTGATTGTAGGCCTCTATGTAACCTTTTATTTATTTGACGGACCCGCTGATATTTTTCGCCAAGCATCATTACTGCCAAATTTTAAAGAACAACAAGGCATTTCGAATGCTGAAGATGGTTTTAACTGGTTTTTATTGAGTATTTTATCAATGATTGCCATAATGCTATTACCAAGACAGTTTCAGGTTTCTGTAATTGAAAATGAACGCGAAAAATATCTAAAAAAAGTTATTTGGTTATTTCCGTTATACCTCTTATTATTTAATGTATTCGTCATTTTTATAGCTTGGGCCGGTAACATATCTTTTCAAGGTCAAAATGTTCCTGCCGATTTATTTACGCTGATGTTACCATTAAGAAATAACAATCATATTTTGGCTTTAGTAGGATTTCTTGGGGGCTTTTCTGCAGCTATTTCTATGGTTGTTGTATCTACATTGGCACTATCAACAATGTTGAGTAATAATCTTATCATTCCCTATGGGTTCTTAAGAAAATTTAGCCAGAATGAATCAGAAAAAAATATTGAATCAATTAAGTACATAAGACGAATTGCCATTTTTTCATTGATTATAATTGCTTATTTCTTCTATAAAAGTTTTACACTTGATAGGTCTTTGGTCTCTATTGGTTTAATTTCATTTGTGGTTATAGCCCAATTGGCACCTGCTTTTTTTGGTGGACTCATGTGGCGAAGAGGATCGGCAAAAGGCGCAAAATGGGGTATTATAGCAGGATTTACAGTTACTATTTATACACTTGTTGTGCCTTTTACAATTGATTCGCAAATTATATCCTCATCATTTGTAAGTCAAGGTTTATTTGGGATAACAATGCTAAAACCATATCACTTATTCGGATTACAATTATTTGACCCTGTTACCCATGCCTTTTTTTGGAGTATGTTTGTAAATATTGTGGTTTATGCTGTTGTTTCGGTAAATATTTTAAGTAATTATAGAGAGCGTAATTTTGCCGAAATGTTTGTTGATAGTACTAAATATGCAACCTTGCACGAAGATGCTTATGTTTGGAAAGGGGAGGCCTATGTAAAGGATATTAAAAAAATATTGACACGCTTTTTAGGGCGAAAAAGAACAGATCGCGCACTGAATATCTTCTTTATGAAATATAATATTGATAAAGATACCCAGTTGGCAGATGCCCGATTGGTTAATTTCTCAGAGAAACTTTTAACAGGAAGTATTGGCAGTGCATCTTCACGTATTTTAGTTTCGTCTGTTGTTAAAGAAGAAGAAATTAGTTTGATGGAAGTCTTAAAAATATTAGACGAAACACAAAAGGCAAAAGAATCTAACAAAGAATTAAAAGAGCGCGATAAACAAAAAGATGAATTTTTAGACATCGTAGCTCATGAGTTGAAGACACCAATAACATCTATTAGAGCGCTCTCAGAAATATTATTAGATAATAATGATATCGACAAACCTACAAAAGAAAAATTCTTAACAAGTATTTTAAACGAAAGCGAACGTGTTAGTAGGTTAATTAACAATATATTAGATTTAGAAAAATTAACTCAAGGTAAAACAAAGCTCAATTTAAAACCCCACTCAATAAAAGAAACCATTGATAAATCAATAAATGCAGTTGGACAGTTAGCCGCCAAAAGAGGTGTTAAAATTTTATGTGATAAAGTTGTTGATGTCAATGTTGTTTTTGATGATGATCGCATTCAGCAAGTTATAATGAATCTGCTTTCTAATGCCATTAAATTTTCAAGCCAAAATGAAGGAAAAGTATTTGTAAGTACAATTATTAATCAGATGCTTGTAGAAATTTCTGTTAAAGACAATGGGAAAGGTATTGAAAAAGCTGATTTAGTTTCAATTTTTAGTAAATTTTATCAATCAAAAAATAAGAATATTCTTAAACCTATTGGCAGTGGACTAGGTTTGGCTATTAGCAAACAAATTATTGAACGACATAAAGGAAAAATTTGGGCCGAAAATGTTTATCCAAATGGTGCTAGAATAACATTTAATTTACCTTTAAATAACTAAAAAAATGAAAAAAATATTAATTGTAGATGACGAACCTAATATTGTAATGTCATTGGAATTTGTTTTTACAAAAGAAAATTTCGAAGTCTTTATTGCACGTAATGGTGCTGAGGCCATTGAAATTATTGAAGAAAGTCTGCCTGAAATTATTTTATTAGATATTATGATGCCAGAGGTTGATGGTTATCAAGTGCTTAAATATTTAAAAGAAAGCCCGCATTTAAAAAAAATTAAAATTATTGTGCTTTCGGCTAAAAACAAATTAACAGATATTGAATTGGGCCTACAATTGGGTGCCGATAAATATATAGCCAAGCCCTTTTCTACAAGGAAATTAGTAAAAGAAGTCAACAATCTATTAAACAAAAATTAAATTATGAAACTAAGATTAAGTCCTATTGCATCAGACATTTTTATAACAGTATATATAACCATTACCCTATTGGGCCGATTATATATAGAACCTATGTTTAGAGGTCATTTTTTAATCTCAATTTTCTTAGGATTATTTGCCCTCTTAATTTTATGGGTATTGGTAAAATTAAAATTTTTAAATCCATCTTGGTTTGGATTATTTAACAATAAAAAATAATTACCATGAATTATAAAGAACATCACAATAATAGCATACAAAATCCCGAAGCCTTTTGGGCAGAACAAGCAGAAAATATAGCTTGGTATAAAAAACCGACAAATATTTTGTCTAAAGATGATAATGGTTTTGACCGATGGTATAAAGACGGCACTTTAAATTTAAGTTATCTAGCCATAGATAAACATATTGAAGATGGTTATGGCGAACAAATAGCTATAATATATGACTCCCCCGTTACACAACAAAAACTAAAATTCACTTTTAATGACGTAAAATGGGAAGTAGAACATTTAGCGGGTGGCTTACGCGATTTAGGCGTTTCAAAAGGAGATACCGTTATAATTTATATGCCTATGATTCCGCATGCCGCTTTTGCAATGTTGGCATGCGCCAGAATAGGCGCCATACATTCAGTTGTGTTTGGCGGATTTGCACCTAACGAATTAGCCATTAGAATTGACGATTGTAAACCAAAAGTCATAATTACAGCGACGTCTGGTATGGAAGTAGATAGACTTATTTCTTATACACCTTTAGTAGATAAAGCCATAAAATTAGCCACACATAAGCCCGATAAAGTAATCCTTTTACAACGCGATTTAGGCGCTTTAACTGTAGAAAATCATAGGTTTACAGATTATGTAGAATTGGTTAATAATGCAAAACCAGCCGATTGTGTCGCCATGAACGCTAACGATCCGCTATATATTTTATACACATCGGGTACCACCGGAAAACCAAAAGGTATTTTAAGAGACAGTGGCGGTTACGCAGTCGCTTTAAAATATTCTATGAAAAATATCTATGGTGTTGACGAAGGCGATACTTATTGGGCTGCCTCAGATGTGGGGTGGGTTGTAGGTCATAGTTATATTGTTTATGGCCCACTAATCAACCGAAATACTACCATTGTTTTTGAAGGGAAACCGATAAAAACACCAGATGCCAGTATTTTTTGGCGTGTGATTAGCGAGAATAATGTCAAAGTGATGTTTACGGCACCAACGGCTATCAGAGCGATTATTAAAGAAGATCCCGATGGCGATTTGATGGCAAATTACGATTTAAGTTGTCTTAAATATCAATTCCTTGCCGGAGAACGTTGCGACGCTTCAACCTTACATTGGCTCGAAGATAAATTAAACATTCCTGTTATAGACCATTGGTGGCAAACGGAGTCTGGTTGGCCTATGTTGTCAAATATGATGGGTGTAGAAGCTTTGCCTGTAAAAGCAGGTTCTGCGGCTAAACCAGTAGGTGGATACGATATTCAAATATTAAATGCAGAGGGCGAAGAATTAGGCCCAAATCAAGAAGGTATTGTTGTTGTTAAATTACCACTACCTCCTGGAAATATTTATGACATTTGGAATAATACACCCCGATTTATTGAGGGTTATTTAAAACGATTTGACGGTTATTATTTAGCTGGAGATGGTGGTTATAAAGATGATGATGGTTATGTTTATATAACAGGCAGAATAGATGATGTTATAAATGTAGCGGGTCACAGACTCTCTACTGCCGAAATGGAAGAAGTAGTAGCGTCAAATCCTTCTGTAGCAGAATGTGCTGTTTTCGGTATAGCCGATGAATTAAAAGGACAAGTTCCCCTAGCATTAGCTGTTCTAAAATCGGGAGATTATGTTTCTAGTTTTGAATTAGAATACAATATTGTTCAAGATGTAAGAAAAACTATAGGAGCCGTGGCATCCTTGAGAAAAGTGATGATTGTTAAACGTTTACCAAAAACACGTTCCGGTAAAATTCTGAGGAAATTATTACGCAATATTGCAGATGGCATAGCATATACAATTCCATCTACAATTGACGATCCAGAAATTATTAATGAAATCGTTCACGAATATAGATTGCATAAAATTGGTGTTTTCAAAAATATTGAAATCGAAGAAAAGAAAACTTTATACGATTTACAAATAGATTCCTTTATAAAATATTATAAATCATATCAGCACAGTGTCAACGATCCAGAAGGGTATTGGGCGCAAATTGCCAATACTTACAATTGGCACAGAAAATGGGATAAAGTATTAGAATACGATTGGGAAAAAGCCAAATTCGAATGGTTTAAAGGCGCTAAACTTAATATTACAGAAAATTGTATTGACCGTCATTTAGAAAAACGCGGTGATGAATTAGCCATTATTTGGGAACCAAATGAACCATCTGAAGCCAATAGAACTTTTACTTATAACGAATTATCTGTCGAGGTAAATAAATTCGCCAATGTTCTTAAAAGTAAGGGTGTTGTAAAGGGCGATCGTGTTTGTTTGTATATGCAAATGGTACCCGAATTAGCTATTGCAGTTTTGGCTTGTGCACGCATTGGTGCTATTCATTCAGTTGTATTTGCAGGATTTTCTGCCTTGGCATTGTCCACTAGAATTAATGATTCCGAATGTAAAGTACTTCTAACCGCCGATGGCGTTTATAGAGGTGCTAAAGCGGTTGATTTAAAAGCTATTGCCGATGAAGCTTTAGAAACCTGTCCTACTATTGAAACATCTATCGTTTTAAAACGCATAGATTCTAAAGTGACTATGAAAGCGGGTCGTGATGTTTGGTGGCACGACGAATTAGCTAAAGTTGATGCCAATTGTCCAGCTGAAATTATGGATGCCGAAGATGTTTTATTTATTTTATATACATCAGGGTCAACTGGAAAACCAAAAGGCATGGTGCACACTTGTGCTGGTTATATGGTACAAACAGCGCACAGTTTTAGAAATGTTTTCCAATACCAACACGGTGATGTTTATTATTGTACTGCCGATATTGGTTGGATTACAGGTCATAGTTATATTGTTTACGGTCCTTTAGCGGCTGGTGCAACTACTTTGATGTTCGAAGGGGTTCCATCTTATCCAGATTATGGTCGTTTTTGGGCTATTGTAGAGAAATATAAAGTCAATCAATTCTATACAGCTCCTACAGCTATCCGTGCTTTAGCCGCACAAGGAAATGAATTTACTGAAAAATACGATATGAGTTCTATCAAAGTTTTAGGAACTGTTGGAGAACCTATAAACGAAGAGGCCTGGCATTGGTATGACGAAAAAATCGGCAAACAAAAATCACCAATTGTTGATACCTGGTGGCAAACCGAAACAGGGAGTATTATGATTTCGCCTTTGGCCGGTGTTACACCAACCAAACCAACATTTGCAACCAGACCTTTACCCGGAATTCAGCCTTGTTTATTGAATGCTGAGGGCGAAGAGCAAAATATGAATCCCGCCGAAGGTCGTTTGTGTATTAAATACCCTTGGCCATCAATGGCACGTACCATTTATGGCAATCATAAACGATATATAGATACTTATTTTTCTGCCTTTCCAGGGAAATACTTTACAGGCGACGGCGCTTTTAGAGATCTAGAAGGGAATTACAGAATTACGGGTCGTGTTGATGATGTGGTTATTGTATCAGGTCATAATTTAGGAACGGCCCCAATAGAAAATATTATTAATGAGCATAGTAACGTTGTTGAATCGGCTATTGTAGGGTATCCTCATAGCATAAAAGGAAATGCTTTATATGCCTATGTTATTTTATATGAAAAACCTGAGAACGAAGATTTCTTAAGAAATGAAATCAACGATTTAATCAGAAGAACAATTGGTCCTATAGCTAAATTAGATAAAATTCAATTTGTATCTGGATTGCCAAAAACACGTTCTGGTAAGATTATGCGCCGCATTTTACGAAAAATTGCTGAAGATGAAACATCAAATTTAGGAGATATTTCAACTTTGTTAAATCCAGATGTGGTAAAAGCTATTATGGAAGGCTCTTTGGTAAAACAAACAGTTTAATTTTGATTGAGTGAAGCCCTAACAGGTTTTAAGAATTTGTTGGGGCTTTTTGTTAAAGCAAGCCTTTATTTTCTGAATTTCTGAACAAATCAGAATAGTGGAGTGTACGCTCTTGCTTGATTTTAGATAGAATTTTTAAGAATAGTTGCGCAGTTAAATAAGCATCACCTGCCGCTGTGTGTCTGTCGTGTTTCGGAATTTTAAATGCGTCGCATAACACATCTAAACTGAAATGTTTATTTTCTTTGTCGTTTAATTTTTTATAAAGTACACCTGTGTCAATGGTTTTATTTTTAAGCCGCCCCAAATTCATCCGTTTAAGGGCTGTGTTTATCATTTTTAAATCAAAACCGATGTGGTGCGCTACCAAAACCGAATTGCCAATAAAATTTAAAAACATTTCTAGGGCTTCAATTTCTGTCGTTTTTTTTAGATGTCCTTGTTTTAAAATGCCATGAATTTTTACAGTATCTCTGTTAAATTTTTCTTGTTTTATATAGATTTCAAAACTATCTGCAACCAAAATGTTATTATTTTTAACAGCTATAGCACCTATTGATAAAATTCTGTCGGTTGCTGGTTCTAAACCTGTTGTTTCGGTATCAAAAACCACAAAGCGTGTTTTACTAATTTTGTTTGGGGATTTGGGTTTAAATTTATCCAAATATTTGATCCAAAAATCAGGTTTGTTATTGCGTTTTAAAAAGCTAATCATTACATCATTTGGGATAAATTATACCTAATATTTAAAAGTTCTTGAATGGCATTTATAGGTTTGAAACACCCCTTTAATTTTAACTTTTCTGATTTACTTAAGTAAGCCAAATTAACAAACCGACCACTATTGCCATTTTTAAGACCTTGTTTTGTACGGTATCTTATCAAAATTTTAAACGAGTCAATACACGATTGATATAAGTCTTTGTTTTTTGGCTCTAGTTCAATCAGTTTTTCATAGCGACTTATGGTGCCACTTACATTTTTAATATGGTGTGATAATGCTATAAGTCTGGCAGCATCAATTAAAGGCATAAGCGCCCTGCTTTTTAAATCGAATTGGTCTTTGTGTTTGCCATCTTGTTCTACTAAAAATTGCCTAAAGAAGCTTAGTGGTGGTGGATTTTTTAGCGCATTTTTACCTAAAAAATTTAGAAATACTTCAAAACCACCAATACTTTTAAAAATGTTATCAGATAAACTGTCGACTAAAGTTTTATCACCATAAATTAAAGAATAGTCAAAAAATATGGTACACATCATAATAGCTTCATCGGTAGGTGTTGTAATCCATTTGTTAAACTGATTTTTCCAAACAGAAATTGATTGGCACCAGTTAGGATTACTGGCCATCATCTTGGCTGGACAATAATCATAACCGATAAAATGAAGTTTTTTAGTTATTTTTTTTGCCAATTTTATAAAATATAATTGTGTGGATTTGTAATTTTCTTTTGAAACATTCTCAAAAATTAAAGCATTATCTTGGTCTGTTACCAATAGCTGTTCGTGTCTTCCTTGACTGCCTAAGGCCAGCCAAGTAAATTTTACAGGAGGTTTAAACGGCATTTCATCGACAGAAAACCCAATAGCCTTAACGGCAAGCACATCATTAATTTCTGATATAATTTTTAAGATAAAACTAATGGGAATATCTTGTTCAATATAGCCCTTTAACAAGTTATTGGCTTTTTCTTTTATATACCTTAAGCTATTAACATTTGTTGCCCGCTTTAATTCTTTTACCAATACTGATGGGTTATTTCCATGCAAAACAACGATGTCGTGTTCGGATAAAATACCGATTAAATTGGAGTTTGGCGTGCCATCTTTTGTTATACATAAATGGGTTATTTTATGCTTTAACATGGCAATTTGAGCTTCGGCAACACTAATTCCTTCTTGTGAAGTGATAACAGGAGAAGACATGATTTTAGTTATTTTATCATTGATAGAAATCTTTCCTGTAGCTATTTTAACGCGCAAATCTTTATCGGTAATAATCCCAATAGGCTTGTTTTTTTCTACTATCAAAATTGACCCCACTCTTTTTGAACACATAATTTGAGCCGCCTCTTTTATACTTATATTCTTGGTACATGAAACGGGGTTTTTATGAAAATTGACAGTTTGAATGTCATTTATATTAGATTTATTTAACTGTAATACATCCTCATTAGCAAACAATTGCCCCTTGCTGTTTTTAGCATAAGGGCTTTTTATGTTGGTTGAATAACAGGCAATTAGAAATTTTTTAGCCCTTTCGTTGGTTTCTATAATTTCATGCAAAAGTTCTACAGAAATGGCATATAAAATTGATTCTTCTTTAGTCTTGGCACTCAATGCGTAAATGTCGTTCTGAATTAATGCACGCAGGCCAAAAATATCGCCTTCATCACATTTGTCAACTAAGATATTGTCTTTTTCAACACTTCTAAATAGGCCTATTGCCCCTTCTTTTACAACATAAAAATTGGCATTTGGTTTTTCCTCTTGCTTAAAAATAAATGATTCATTTTCAACATAAATCACTTTTACTTGAGCGGCAATTTTTAATAGTTGCTCTTTTTTTAAAGCATCAAATGGCGGGAAGTTTTTTAAAAAATCGTAGATACGTTCGGCAATGGTGTTTTTCATAATCATGTCAGGTGCATAGATGACATAAAGTTACAAATATTTTTTATTATCAGATTTTGAATATCTTAGAACCAATATTAAATGTACCCTCGCTAGGAATCGAACCTAGATCTAAAGTTTAGGAAACTTTTGTTCTATCCGTTGAACTACGAGGGTAAAAGTCTTGCAAAAATAAGATAATTGTTACAGTAGTAACAACAGGGTAACAGTTTTAATAAAAATATTTTAACTAGTTGTGCATTTTTACTCTTTAAACATACTATTACGTCAGTTCGAGTATCACGCTATGGCGTGATGTATCGAGAACGGTTGTTTTTAAATAAAATGACTATTCTCGATACTAATTTTAAGCCTAAAAAGACTAAAATTCACTCGTCCAGAAACTTCGGAAGACGAAATTTATCATAATGCAACGGGTTATTTTAATCTTTATCTGGATTGTATTCAAAAGGCAATAAATCGCCTAACCTTTGAGAGCCCATATAACCTGTCCAAAAAATACCGTAGGGATGATTGTAACCATTTTTGGTGATGTAAATAGAATCTGTTAGCTGAAATAAATTAGATTCTTGGTATCCTCGGTAACTAATTTTTATATGATTTTTTATATTGATATAATGACTCTTTTTATGTGTCATTATACTGTCGTAATTGAATTTATAACGGTTATATCCTAAAACTTTATAGCCTTCTTTTTTAAGCACATTATTATACAAAGACCTTATAAAGTGCATTTTAGAACCATAGTAAACATCTTTGCGATGTTCTTTAATGGTTTTTAATTTCGCTATGTCATGTACTTTTTTATCTTTAAAATAAAAAGCGCCTTGAAAAAAAACCGTATCGTTTCTGTAATAAAAATAGTCTAAATAATAATCAATTTTATAGCCTAAATAAGTATTATTTATCACGATGGGTTTTTTTGTAAAAGCATTTAAAGTCTTTTTATCTTTAGAATATTTAAGTTGGACTTCATTTAAATTTTCAATAATGCAATAACGCGCTGTACGATTTGTGCCTAAAAATTCACGTTTAAAAATGCGTTCTTTTTGTTTGCGTTTTGTTTTGCCACTTGTAATCTCAACAGTAGGGAGATTATAAGTTTTGGCTTTTAAATAAATTGTTAAAGGTTTGTCAGCTGTATATTTATTGATTTTACTTGATAGATACCCCACAAAACTGACAGTTAAAGGCAAGTGCTGATGGGGTATAAATTTTATACTAAATTTTCCGATAGTATCTGTTGTAGTTCCTTTAAAAGTACCATTAAAATACACATTGGCAAAAACTATGGGTTCGTGTGTTTTTGAATCTAAAACACGCCCATTTATAAACTGCGCATGAAGTGATATACCAAAGCAAAAATAAAGACAGATAGCAACTAACTTATTCATTTTTTGTCTAAAAAGGGTTTTAATTAGTTGTTTAGTCTTTATTTTAAATTAAAAATTACAGCTCAATAAAAAATCTATTAAATCAATTTTTAAAGGCTAAATTGTATATTTGTCAGACATGGAAATTCCTTTAATTTTTTAGATGATAAAAGCCTCTTTTAAGAAATACGATTTACATTTTAAACAACCCAGTGGAACCTCACGGGGTATCTTACGCCATAAAACCACTTATTTTTTACAATTGTCAAAAGGAGATAAGCTAGGTCTTGGTGAGTGTGGATTGTTTAAAGGGCTTAGCGCCGATGATGTGCCAGATTACGAAGATAAACTACAATGGCTATGCCATAATTGTAATGAAAAGTTTGATGATTTATTTGAGGATTTAAAAGCGTATCCATCCATACAGTTTGGTTTAGAGCAGGCTTTTTTATCGCTTAAAAGCATAGATAAATTTGTTTTATTTCCTTCAGAATTTACAAACGGAAAAGCAAAAATATCCATTAATGGCCTCATTTGGATGGGCTCAAAAGATTTTATGAGTCAGCAGATTAAAGAAAAACTTAAAGCAGGTTTTACAACTATTAAATTAAAAATTGGCGCGATTGATTTTCAGTCAGAATTAGATTTGTTAAAATATATAAGATCAGAATTTTCGCATCAAGAAATTGAAATAAGAGTAGATGCCAACGGAGCTTTTACACCAAAAGAAGCTTTAGAAAAACTCAAGCGTTTATCAGATTTTGAATTGCATTCTATAGAGCAACCTATAAAAGCTAATCAATGGGAGGCAATGGCTAATTTATGTAGCAAGACACCTTTGCCAATAGCTTTAGACGAAGAACTTATCGGTGTTTTTGAAAAAACTAAAAAAGAACAATTATTAAGAGAAATTAAACCACAATATATCATTTTAAAACCCAGTTTAATTGGTGGTTTTAAGGGTTCTAATAAGTGGATTTCTTTAGCCGAAAAGCAAAATATTGGTTGGTGGATAACCTCGGCTTTAGAAAGTAATATTGGTTTAAATGCCATTGCACAGTTTACGTATAGTTTAAAAAACAAGCTACCTCAAGGCTTGGGCACAGGCGGTTTGTTTACAAATAATTTAGCCTCTCCTTTAGAAGTAAATAAGGGCGCTTTATTTTACAATAATGATACAAAATGGGACTTATCACCCTTAAATTTTAATTAGAATATATGGATTTTATAGCACAAGCTTTTAAAGGAAAAAACAACTGGTATCATTATTTTTTTGGTGTCATTTTTGCATTTATTTTTCAAGGACTTGGTATTATTCCTTTAGTGATTGTAAGAAATATTTTTATAACTGATAAACATATTTCATTAACTATAAACCCGGGAATTGATAATAATGTATTTTTTATGTTAATTGTTATTATTCCCTCTGTAATGGGTTTGTGGGGCTTGTATTTATGGATTACTAAAATACATAAATTACCTTTTTTGAAATTAATAACATCACGTCAAAGATTTGATTTTCAGCGTGTAAATTATGCTTTTTTGATTTTGTTTATAATTATAATTGCTTTTTTAATAATTGATATTGTATTTTACTCAAGTAATTATGTTTTAAATTTTAAACCCTTGCCATTCTTTTTTTTACTGTTAATATCATTTATATTATTACCGTTACAAACAAGTTTTGAGGAAATTTTATTTAGGGGCTATCTTATGCAAGGTTTTGGTGTTTTAACACGGAGTAGAATAGGCGCCTTGATTTTAACATCCACAATTTTTGGTCTATTGCATTTTGCTAATCCAGAAGTAAAAAAATTGGGAGATATTTTATTGATAAGTTATATAGGGACTGGTTTTTTCTTTGGAGTTGTGGCTTTAATGGATGAAGGCATAGAACTAACTGTAGGTCTCCATGCGGCCAATAATATTGCAGTTGCTTTATTTGTAACTACAAACTGGTCGGCTTTTCAAACAGATGCTATATGGATAGATGTTTCTGAGCCTAAAATAGATTGGACAAGTTATGTTTCTTTGCTTGTGGTTTATCCAATAATTATAGGAATATTTTCTAAAAAATATGGTTGGACAAATTGGAAACAAAAATTAATGGGTAAAGTTGTAGAACCCGTTGTAGAAACAATTGAAATAATAAATGATTAAATTAAAAATGTCATTCTGAACGCATTGAAGAATCTCAAAAATATACATACAGATTTTACCCTTAACGGAAATATATTTACTTCTGAATCAGCATTATTGACTTATTCAAAAACCATTTCCATAGAAATATATTCTTTTTTAACTGATTGGTTTTCTGATAAAAATACGATAACTGTAAAAACATCAGGTTCTACAGGAAAGCCAAAAGTTATTCAACTGCAGAAAGAACATATATACAATTCGGCTTTAGCAACAGGCACTTTTTTTAATTTAAAAGAAAAGACAACAGCTCTTTTGTGTTTGCCACCCAATTTTATTGCAGGCAAAATGATGTTAATACGTGCATTGATTTTAGGATGGCATTTGGATGTTGTAAATCCGAATTCTCATCCGCTTGACGGCAATAATAAGCACTATGATTTTTGTGCAATGATTCCACTGCAAGTCCAAAATTCATTAACAGAATTATTTCGTATTAAAAAATTAATAATTGGTGGTGCAACCATAAGTAATACGCTTTTAGAAAAATTGAAACCAATTAAGATTGACGCTTACGAAACTTATGGAATGACAGAAACCATTACACATATAGCTGTTAAAAAGCTGAATCACAATACATTAATAAATGACAGGTTTGAAAGTAGTTTTAAAACACTTCCTAATGTGTCTATTTTAAAAGACAGCAGAGGTTGTTTGGTGATAAAGGCACCTAAAGTTTCAGGATCAGACATTGTTACCAACGATTTGGTAGAAATTATAGACAGCACTCATTTTAAATGGTTGGGGCGTTACGACACGATTATTAATTCGGGTGCTGTTAAAATTATTCCAGAAGCGGCAGAGCGTAAGTTAGCTTCTCTTTTCCCTTTTAGGTTTTTTATTGCGGGTTTGCCCGACATCGTTTTGGGTGAAAAAGTGGTATTAGTATGCGAAAGTAAATCGCAAGAAATAGATAAATTCCAGATAGAAAAAAGACTTTTAAAATATGAGTGCCCCAAACAAATAATTTTTGTAAATCGGTTTGTAGAAACTGCAACAAAAAAAGTAAATAGAAAAGAAACCTTAAAATTTATTAAAAAAAATTAAGAATCCTCCGATAATACCCATTCTCCTTTTTCAATAAGCGGAATGGCTTGTTTGTATTTAAGCGACTTATTTTCGCCACTCATCACATTTTTAATAGTTACACGTTCATTTCTGCCAATTTTGCGTGCTGTTCTTACAACAGTTTCAACAACTTGAGCCTCTTGGGTAGGGTTGGCGCCACCGCTTTCACTTAAATTGTGAACTTCTTCTTTACTCAATTGAACTTTTTCGCGTTTTGAGCTTCTGGCTTGGCTAACTTGATTCGGATTTTGATTTGGCAATTCGCCTTTAAACAAGAAGGAAACAACTTCTTTATTTATTTTATCTATCAAATTTTTAAACAATTCAAAAGCTTCGAATTTGTAAATTAACAAAGGGTCTTTTTGTTCGTAAGTGGCATTCTGTACAGATTGTTTAAGTTCGTCCATCTGGCGTAAATGGTCTTTCCAAGATTCATCAATTATGGCTAAAGTGATATTTTTTTCGAAATCTTTTACCAACTCAGCCCCTTTAGAATAATAGGCTTGTTTTAAATTGGTAACCACTTGAATATTTTTAATACCATCGGTAAATGGCACAACAATACGCTCGTACTTATCGCCTTGATTCAAATACACATCTTTAATAACAGGGTAAGCTAAAACAGCATTGCGTTCTATTTTTTCTTGATAATGCTTAAATACTTTTTGATAGAGTAATTCGGCAATTTCTGGAATTGATTTTGATGTAAATTCCTCTTTGGTAATAGGAGAGCTAAACGAAAAATGACGGATAAGTTCAAATTCAAAATTGTTATAATCGTTTAGGTTTTTATTTTCTTCGGTAATAACTTCACAGGTGTCATAAATCATGTTCATAATATCAACCTGAAGCCTATCGCCGTAAAGGGCATGCCTGCGACGTTTGTAAACCACTTCGCGTTGTGCGTTCATTATATCATCATATTCTAGCAAGCGTTTACGAATGCCAAAATTGTTTTCTTCTACCTTGCGTTGGGCGCGTTCTATTGATTTTGTAATCATAGAATGTTGGATAACTTCACCGTCTTGCAAGCCCAAACGGTCCATCATTTTGGCTATTTTTTCTGAGCCAAAAAGCCGCATTAAATTATCTTCAAGCGATACATAAAATTGTGAAGAACCAGGATCTCCTTGACGGCCAGATCTGCCACGTAACTGACGGTCAACACGTCTAGAATCATGACGCTCTGTACCAATAATGGCCAACCCACCGGCAGCTTTAACTTCGTCAGATAGTTTGATATCTGTACCACGACCTGCCATATTTGTAGCAATGGTTACCACTCCTGGATTACCAGCACTTGCCACAATATCGGCTTCTTTTTTATGCATTTTGGCATTTAAAACGTTGTGCTCAATTTTTCTAATTTTAAGCATTCTGCTTAAAAGTTCTGAAATTTCAACCGAGGTTGTCCCTACCAAAACAGGTTGCCCTTTAGCAACAAGTACAGCTATTTCTTCAATAACAGCATTGTATTTTTCGCGTTTGGTCTTGTAAATTAGATCTTCTTCATCTTTTCTGATAAGGGGCCTATTTGTTGGTATTTCTACAACATCTAGTTTGTAAATTTCCCAAAATTCGCCAGCTTCTGTTACAGCAGTACCCGTCATACCAGACAATTTGCGGTACATTCTAAAATAATTTTGGAGCGTTACAGTTGCAAAAGTTTGCGTGGCATCTTCAATTTTTACATTTTCTTTGGCTTCAATGGCTTGATGCAATCCATCAGAATAACGGCGGCCTTCCATAATACGACCTGTTTGTTCATCAACAATTTTAATTTTCCCTTCCATCAAAACGTATTCTACGTCTTTTTCAAAAAGAGTATAGGCTTTTAAAAGTTGATTGAGTGTGTGAATTCGTTCGCTTTTAACACTAAAGTCACGGTAAAGTTCATCCTTTAATTCGGCCTTTTTTTCAAGTGATTCATCTTGTTTGTCAATTTTTCCAAGTTCGACACTAATATCTGGTAAAACAAAAAAGTTATCGTCTTTACTGTCGCCAGAAAGGTAGTTTATACCTTTGTCAGTAAGCTCAATAGAATTGTTTTTTTCGTCAATAACAAAATAAAGATCGGCATCAATTATGGGCATTTCTCTATTGTTATCTTGCATAAAATGACCTTCTGTTTTTTGAAGTAAGGCTTTGATTCCTTCCTGACTCAAAAATTTGATAAGGGCTTTATTTTTAGGGAGTCCTCTAAAAACACGGTATAATAGTACGCCGCCCTCTTTGGTATTTCCTGCGGCCAAAAGTTTTTTTGTTTCGGCTAAAACACCTGTGAGATAATGACGTTGCATGTTTACCAATTTGTCTATTTTGGGTTTAAGTTCATTAAACTCATGGCGATCTCCTTGCGGTGTTGCCCCCGAGATAATTAAAGGTGTTCGTGCATCATCTACTAAAACCGAATCTACTTCATCTACAATAGCATAATTATGAGGTCTTTGAACCAGATCTTCAGGTGTATGCGCCATATTATCTCTTAAATAGTCAAAACCGAATTCATTATTAGTGCCGTAGGTTATATCAGCATTATAGGCTTTGCGTCTGGCTTCAGAATTGGGTTCGTGCATATCTATACAGTCAATACTCAATCCGTGAAATTGAAAAATAGGGCCCATCCAGGCAGCATCACGTTTGGCTAAATAATCGTTTACAGTAACAACATGAACGCCATTTCCTGTTAAAGCGTTTAGATAAAGAGGGAGGGTTGCCACAAGGGTTTTACCTTCACCTGTCATCATTTCGGCAATTTTACCACTGTGCAAAACGGCACCACCGATGAGTTGTACATCGTAATGTATCATATCCCAAGTTATGGGTTTTCCGGCGGCATCCCAACTATTTGTCCAAATGGCTTTATCGCCATCAAGGCTCACAAAATCACTTTTAGCCGAGAGTTCTCTGTCAAATGGAGTAGCTGTAACAGTTAGTGTGGTATTATTTACAAAGCGTTTTGCGGTTTCTTTAACAACGGCAAAAGCTTCGGGCATAATTTCTTTTAAAGTAGCTTCGGAGGCTTTATAAGCTTCGTCAGTTTGCAAATCAATTTCTTTATAGAGGATCTCTTTTTGGTCAATATCTGCGGTTTCTATATCTGCTTTAAGCGCTATAATTTTATCGTCAAAGGATTTTCTTGACTCCTTTATTTGTTGTTTAAATTGATTGGTTTTATCTCTTAATTGCTCTAAAGTTAAAGTGCTTATTTGCGATTCGAAGGTTTTAACACTATCAACAATGGGTTGAAGTATTTTTAAATCTTTTTTACTTTTGTCGCCAACAAAAAATTTAAGAACGGAATTTATAATACTCATAATATTGTGTCAATATATTTAAAGGTTCAAATTTAAGCAAAAAAAAAGCCTCAACCGAGACTTTAATTTTTAATATTCTTCTTCATTCCAAAGAAAATCTTCATCGGTAGGGTAGTCTGGCCATATTTCTTGAATGATGTCATAACTTTCGCCTTCATCTTCTATAGATTGAAGGTTTTCAACGACCTCAAGAGGTGCTCCTGTTCTAATTGAATAATCAATTAACTCGTCTTTAGTAGCGGGCCAAGGGGCGTCACTGAGATAAGAGGCAAGTTCTAATGTCCAATACATGATATTAAAATTATTTTTTTTTGCAAAAGTAAATTTTTTATTGACAAAAGCAAGAAAATTAATTTTTAATTTAAAAAAAAATGAACGTAAAAAAAATAGCAATTACCTACTGTTTTTTTGGTACCCAAAAGATTTCTTTTGCTTGTTGTATCGTAGACAATTTTCGTGCCAGTACAAAGAGGTAGTCAGATAGTCTGTTTGTGTAAGTAATAATAACTTCTTCTACTGTGCTTTCTTGTTGTAGCGCTACAATACGCCTTTCGGCACGCCTGCAAATTGTTCTGGCAATATGACAAGATGACACTATTGGGTGGCCACCAGGCAAAATGAAATGCGTCATTTTTGGGAGGTCTTCATTAAATTTATCGATCTGATGTTCTAGGTAAACAACATCTTGAATATTAATTTTAGGGATATTTAGCCGGTCTTTTCCGTTTTTTAATTGTTGTTTTACTGGATTGGTAGCCAGCATAGCCCCTAAAGTAAAAAGTTGATTTTGGATATTAAAGAGCTCTTTTTTTAATGAATTTTTTGTGATGGAATCTCTTAAAAATCCAATGTGTGCATTGAGCTCATCTATAGTGCCATAACTTTCTATGCGGAGGTTGTTTTTTAATACCCGACTTCCTCCAAAAAGAGAGGTCAATCCTTTATCGCCTGTTTTAGTGTATATTTTCATATTGTGAATATTTGGTCAAAGATATTAAGAATTTGTACGTAAATAAAAATGTTGTTTGGGTTGTTCGGTTCTAAAAAATACCAATCCGTAATGAAAAAGATCAATACTAACACTTACTTTAGGATGTGTTATTATTTTGCGCCATGCTTCTTGCATATTAGCGTTTAAATAAATATCGTCAAAAATAAACAGACTCTTATTATGTGTTGTTTTAAGGCATTGATTAAAATAATTTAGAGTGGCTTCTTTTTGATGATTTCCGTCAAAGTAAATTAAATCGAAAGTGTTATTTTGAGTAATCATTGGCAAAACATCATCAAACTTATTTGTTATAAATTCTATATTGGTGTAATTAAGGTTTTTTAAATACTTTTTGGCCGTTTCTGAGGTGTTTGGGCAACCCTCTATAGTTGTTACTTTAGCTTGGCTGTTTTTGGCCAAAATACTTGTTGAAAGCCCTAGAGATGTGCCAATTTCTAAAATTATTTTAGGTTTAAAATAGGCGGTTATTCTGATGAGTAATTTGGCTTTCTTATCAGAAATTCCAGCATATTTTGCAATATCAGAAATCTGCCGGATATTCCCTTTAAAATGTTTAGAACCAGAACCATAGTCGGTTATTATAATTTCAGATTTATCATCTATAAGTTGTTCTTTAAAATAAATAAAATCTTGAAATGTTTTGTTTAAATATTTGCGTTTGGCATTTAAGCCAATACTTATAAAATTATATACAAATGGAGAGTGCACCCCATGCCTGTTTGTAGATTTTATTAGAAACTTTATATAAGAAATTACAGTGTAGATCATCATTTTTAATAATATCTACGAAAATAAGAGAAAAAATGGTGTAATAAATGAATTACATTTATATTTGCTTATTAAGTCAAAAATTAATTCATGTATAAGTTTTTTTCTGTAGCAGTCGTTTTAGTTGTTTTAACTTCGTGTGTGTCAAATAAAAGAACCGTCTATTTTCAAGGAGAATCCTCTTTAAAATCAGATGTCTATAAACTTAATAACGAACCTTATAAGCTTCAAGTTAGCGATGTTTTAATTGTAAATATTAAGGCTCTTGACGAAAAAATGGTTGCCTTGTTTAAACCTACAGAAACTGTTGTTAATAACAATCAAAATTCTAATGCTTTTAATGATTATGCACTTGATAGGAATGGCAATATTCGCCTTCCTTACTTGGGGGAGATTAATGTTTTAGGTTATACGGTTAAAGAGGTACGTGAAAAAATTGAAAGTGGTTTAAAATTGTATATTAAAAATACCGATGGTTTATTTGTACAGGTTAAATTAGCAGGTATAAGGTTTGTGGTTACAGGCGAAGTAGGTAGCCCAGGAACTGTTAATTTACAACAAGAACAGGTAAGTATTGTTGAAGCTTTAGCCAATGCGGGTGAAATTAATGGAACTGGCGATAGGCAAAATGTAGAGATCTTAAGAAAGACGGTTGATGGTTGGAAAAAATACAAAATTGACCTCACTACTATTGATGTTTTTAACTCAGAATTATATTATATAAAACCTAATGATATTATTTATGTAAACCCATTAGGCCGTAAATCTTGGGGATTGGGAACAACAGGTTTAAGCGTTTTTACAACTTTTATTTCTATTTTCTCAGTTGTAACTTCAACAATATTGATAGTTAAAACATTCTAAATTAATGGATAAGAAGATATATAAAAAAACACAAAATGATATAGGTACATTTGACATAAAGACCTATTTTTTTAAAATTATAGCCCATTGGAAAATGGTCGTTCTTTTTTTGGCTATAACATTTTCTTTTGCTTATTATAAAAATATTTCTACACAGCGTATTTATGGGTTAAATACCACTATTTCGGTAAAAGAAAAATCGAATCCTTTGTTTTCATCTGGAACCACAATAGCCTTTAATTGGGGAGGTGTAAGTGATAAGGTGGAAACCATTAAAAGAACTTTAAAGTCTAGAACACATAACGAAAAAGTGGTTCGTAAATTAAAACTTTATATAGAGTATTTACACGAGGGACGTTTTAGGATGGAAGATGTTTATGGGAAAGTACCTTTTAGCGTTGCGTTAGATTCTAATAAATATCAAATACAAAATACCTTAATAAAAATAAAAATTTACCTTAATGACAGTTATAGACTAACGGTTAAATTCCCTGAAGATAAAATAGTATCTTTATTAAACTATAACAATGAAAGAGAAAGAGAATACCTTTCGCCAAAGATTGAATATTCTAAGGTTTATAAAATGGGTGAAAAAGTTAGTTTGCCCTTTTTAAATCTGACATTAAATTTAAACTTAGACAGATCTTCAAATGAAGTTGGGAATATTTATTTTATAAACCTGAAAGGTATAAATCAGGTAGTTGGCGATTATCAAAATATAAGAACTACCGCTTTAGATGGCACTTCATTAATAGAAGTTTCTATGATGGGCTCTAACAAAAACAAGGTAGTAGATTTCTTAAATGCTACTGTAAATGAATTGGCTAGAGCTGAATTAATCGAAAAAACAAATTTCGCAAGAAATACCAAAAATTTTATTGACAGGCAATTCGAAATTACTTCTGACAGTTTAAAATCTATAGAAGTTGGCTTAGGAGCATATAAAAAGAAAAATAAAATTTATGACCTATCGGTAGAAGGAGAAAATATTTTTAACGAAACAATAAATTTGGAAAAAGAGAATACAGCCATATTTAACAGATTAGAATATTTAGATAATCTTGAGAAATATATTGATACACATAATACATATTCAGATATTCCGGCTCCTGCCATTATTGAAATTGAAGATAATAAAATTAGAAGCAGTATTGATGAACTAACACAATTGTCTGTAGAGAAATTGTATTGGATGGATAATGTAACCTTAGATCATCCCTCATTAAAATTGGTAGATGAAAAAATAAAAACAACAAGAAGGATATTGCGCGAAAATATTAAAACCTTAAGGGTATTATTCAAGCTTAAATTAGATAAAAATAAGAAGAGACAAGCAAAATTTAATTATAAACTATCTAAACTTCCAAAAAAACAACAAAAATTAGTTAACTATCAACGTAAATTTACACTTACCGAAAATAATTATACTTTTTTAATGCAAAAAAGATATGAAGCCAGTATTGCTATTGAAGCTACTGTTTCAGACATTACAATTCTAGATAAAGCCAAAGATACTGGTCAAATTTCGGCCATCCCTAAAAAAGGATTCAATTATGCTGTCGCTTTACTTTTGGGTTTAATTATACCAACATTAATCGTTGTTTCTAAAGAGTTGTTAAATAATAAAATTCAAACTGTTGAAGAAATTGAGAATGCCTACGAAATACCTATTTTAGGTGTTATAGGTAAGAATACCACTCATAAAAATTATACGGTTTTTGAACGCCCAAAATCTTCTATTGCCGAAGGGTTCAGAGCACTGCGCTCTAATTTGCAATTTTTATTTAAAAAAGAGACTTCAGATACAAAGCAAGGCAAAGTTATAGTAGTAACCTCATCGGTTAGTGGCGAAGGAAAAACCTTTATAGCCCTTAATATGGCCACTGTTTTTGCTTTGAGCGAAAAGAAAACAGTAATTGTAGGATTTGATTTAAGGAAACCCAAGTTGTATAAATATTTTGAAATGGAAAATGAACAGGGTATCGTAAACCATCTTGTAGGTCAGAAATCTATTAAAGAGATTACCCAAAAATCTATTATTCCAAATTTAGATGTAATAACTTCGGGTCCTGTTCCACCCAATCCTTATGAGTTGCTTATCCGCAAAGAAACTGACGATTTTATTAAATACTTAAAAAATAATTACGATTTTATTTTAATTGACACCCCTCCTGTAGCCATTGTTTCAGATGCATTAGAAATGTTTAGACATGCCGATGCCAATATTTATGTTATCAGACATAACTATACGCAAAAAGGAATGCCTAAAATGATTGATGAAAAGTATAAAGCAGAAAAAGTGTCTAATATCAGTTTTATACTCAATGATTTTTCAGCAAAAAATAATTATGGTTACGGCTATGGTTACGGCTATGGTTACGGCTACGGTTACGGCTATGGTTACGGAACCTATGGAAATGGTTACCACGACGATGAAGAAAAACCGTTTTTTAAAAAATTAATAGGAAAGTTTAAAAAGATTATCAACAAAAAAATATGAATGATACTAAGATAGCTATTATTGGTTTAGGCTATGTAGGTTTGCCACTGGCAGTTGAATTTGCTAAGAAATACCAAGTAGTAGGTTATGATGTAAACTCAGTAAGGATAAAAGACTTGAGATTAGGCGATGACTGTACGCTAGAAATTACTCAAGAGGCTTTAAAATCAGTTAATGTTGACTCATTACAGAATTTAAACACAACTGGACTTTGGTTAACCGACGATATATCCGAAATAGAGCAAGCTAATTTTTATATAGTTACGGTACCAACACCTGTTGATAAAAATAACAAACCAGATTTAACACCACTGTATAAAGCCAGCAAAACGGTAGGTGAGGTTTTATCTAAAAACGATATTGTGGTTTATGAATCTACGGTTTATCCAGGGGCTACAGAAGAAGAATGCGTCCCAATTTTAGAGAAAGTATCAGGATTCAAATTTAACAAAGATTTTTTTGTTGGTTATTCACCAGAACGTATAAATCCAGGGGATAAAAAACACACTGTTTCAAAAATTCTAAAAGTAACATCTGGTTCCACACCTGAAATTGGTAAAAAAATAGATGCCATTTATAAATCAATAATCACTGCTGGCACACATTTGGCACCTTCTATAAAAGTAGCCGAAGCGGCGAAGGTTATAGAGAATTCACAACGCGATATCAATATCGCTTTTGTAAATGAATTGTCTAAAATATTTAATTTAATGGATATTGATACGGCCGAGGTTTTAGAAGCGGCTGGTACCAAGTGGAATTTTCTAAAATTTAGTCCAGGTTTGGTTGGCGGGCACTGTATAGGTGTTGACCCTTATTATTTGGCCAATCAGGCTTTAAAATTTGGTTATAATCCCGAAATTATTTTATCAGGACGTCGTTTAAACGACAGTATGGGCGCTTACGTAGCCAATGAAACCATTAAATTGATGATTAAAAAGAGTATTTCTGTAAATGGCGGAAAGGTTCTTGTAATGGGCATTACATTTAAAGAAAATTGTCCAGATATAAGAAATTCACGTGTTATAGATATTATCAAAGAATTGCAGTCATTTAATTGTAATATTGAGGTTTACGACCCATGGGCAACAGTTAATGCTGTAAAAAAAGAATACAATTTAGATTTAATTTCAGATAAGAAAGACTTGTCTGTCAATTATGACGCTGTGGTAATGGCTGTATCACATAATGAATTTTTAGATCTTGATATCTCAAAATACACAAAGAAAAATCGTGTTATATTCGATGTAAAAGGTATTTTACCCAAAACAGTATCAGATAAACGACTTTAGATAATTATGCCAAAAATTCTCATTACAGGGGCTGCCGGATTTATCGGATTTCATCTTTCTAAATTATTAGTAAAAAATGGCTATGATGTAGTTGGTATAGATATCATAAATGATTATTACGACCCTAATTTAAAACACGCACGCTTAGAAAATTTAAAAATAAATACTTCTCATATTGAATACAACAAACCCATTGATGGCGACATACGTTTTATAAAACTCGATTTACAAGATTTAGAAAATCTTAAAAAATTATTTAAAAAAGAAAAGTTTGATTATGTCATGAATTTAGCGGCACAAGCTGGTGTTAGGTATTCGTTAATAAATCCGCATTCTTATGTAGATAATAACATTACGGGTTTTTTAAATATTTTAGAGTGCTGTAGGGCTTATCCTGTTAAACATTTGGTTTTTGCCTCGTCTAGTTCTGTTTATGGCTTGAGTGAAGAAATTCCATTTTCTGTACACAGTCATACCGATCATCCTTTGGCTATGTATGCTGCCAGTAAAAAAGCCAATGAAATGATGGCACATTCGTATGCCCATTTGTTCAATATTCCCGCTACGGGGCTTAGGTTTTTTACAGTTTATGGCCCTTGGGGACGCCCAGATATGGCCTTGGCTATTTTTACAAAAGCCATTGTAGAAGACAAACCCTTTGAAGTTTTTAATTATGGTAAAATGAGTCGCGATTTCACTTACGTGGATGATATTGTAGAAAGTATAAAACGGTTACTACCTTTAGCACCAAAACCTAACAATCCTAATTTCGACGCCAAACATCCCAATCCGGCTATGAGCTCTGCACCTTATCAAATATTTAATATTGGTAATAACAGTCCGGTACAATTAATGGATTATGTGCACGCCATAGAAAACGCCATCGGTAAAAAAGGGAAGATAGTGTTTAAGCCTATGCAACCTGGTGATGTGGCAGCCACTTATGCCGATGTTCAAAGTTTATACGATTATATCGATTTTAAACCGAGTACGCCAATTGAGTTTGGAATTAAAGCCTTTGTAGACAAATATTTAGAGCTTAATTAATAGTTTATGAATAAAGACCAAGATTGGCTTTTTGAGATAAAGCCAAAATCAAATTTATTTATGCTAAATTTTAAAGAAATTTGGCAGTATCGCGATTTGTTGATGTTATTTGTAAAACGCGATGTTGTTACGTTGTATAAACAAACAATCTTAGGCCCTCTTTGGTATATAATACAACCTCTTTTAACATCATTAATTTTTACATTAATTTTTAATAATATAGCAAATATATCTACAGGAAGTGTGCCACCATTTTTATTTAACTTAACAGGGGTTATAATTTGGACTTATTTTAAAGAATGCTTTGTGTCAACATCAGATACTTTTAAAAAAAATGAAGCCATTTTCGGAAAAGTATATTTTCCTAGGGTTATTATGCCTTTATCAATAGTGGTTTCAAATCTTTTAAAATTTTTTATACAACTTATTATTTTCATTGGATTTTATGTGTACTTCATTTTTAAAGGTCATGATTTATCACCCAATAAATTTATTTTTTTATACCCTTTTTTGGTATTTTTAATGGGTTTATTAGGACTGGGATTGGGAATGATTATTTCATCTTTAGTTACAAAATACCGCGATTTAACTTTTTTAGTAAATTTTGGTGTGCAGTTATTGATGTACCTCTCTGCGGTAATGTACCCCCTAACACTGATTCAAGACAAGTTGCCTCAAAAATTTAGTTGGTTGGTTACTTATAATCCTTTGGCACAAATTATAGAGTTGTCGCGTAATATTTTGATAAATACAGTTCAGATTAATTTTAAGGGCTTAGGGTATTCAAGTATCATAACTGTTATAATAGTGCTGTTTGGCTTATTAATTTTTAACAAAACAGAAAAAAGTTTTATAGACACTATTTAAGAAGTAGATGTAAAAAGTGAGATGTGAGTAGAAGTTGCTATAATCATTAAAGAAATTTTATTTAAAATAGTTTCAAACCTCACTAATAATGACCGAATAAAATGAGTGATATTATTTTAAAAGTAGAAAATGTATCAAAACAATACCGATTGGGTGTTGTGGGCACAGGTACTATAAGTCACGATTTAAACAGGTGGTGGTATAAAATTAGAGGGAAAGAAGATCCTTTTTTAAAAATTGGTGATAGCAACGATAGAAGTACTAAGGGAAATTCAGAGTATGTATGGGCATTAAAAGATATTAATTTCGAGGTTAAACGTGGTGAAGTTTTAGGCATTATTGGTAAAAATGGCGCTGGCAAATCAACGCTTTTAAAAATATTGTCAAAAGTAACAAGTCCAACAACAGGCAGTATTAAATCTAAAGGACGCATTGCTTCTCTTTTAGAAGTGGGTACAGGCTTTCATCCCGAAATGACAGGCAAAGAAAATATCTTTTTAAACGGGGCCATTTTAGGCATGACCAAAAAAGAAATTAATGCTAAATTAGATGAGATTATAGAATTTTCAGGTTGCGAACGTTATATAGATACACCCGTTAAACGCTATTCAAGTGGGATGAAAGTCCGTTTGGCATTTGCTGTAGCCGCCCATTTAGAACCCGATATTTTAGTTGTAGATGAAGTGCTGGCTGTTGGAGATGCTGAATTTCAAAAAAAAGCCATTGGTAAAATGCAAGACATCTCAAATACAGAGGGACGTACAGTACTTTTTGTAAGCCATGATATGGTGGCCGTACAAAATTTATGTAGTTCTTGTATTTTATTAGAAAACGGGTTACTCAAAAAAAGAGGAGCTACAAATGATGTTATTAAATTTTACCTTACCAGTGATGAAAAAAATAAAGATAAAAATGATAGCTACGACCTAACTAAGTCATCAAAGTTTACAGACTCTAAATATTTTCAACTAGTCAAACTTGAAATAATTGACGAAATTCTAGGTAAAGGATTTAAAGTAACCTCATGTAAATCATGTGAATTTAAAATTTATTACACAGCACCTAATTTGCTTAAAAAAGCAATTAAGATAGGAATTACTATTAAAGATGATTTTTTTAAACCTTTAATGACATTTAATTCAACTTTTATAAATAAATCACTTTGTGTAGAAAAGACTAATGATTTTATCAGTTGTAAAGTTGATACCATGAATTTGGCGTCAGGAGATTACCACATTCATATTTGGTTTATTATAGATGAAGAAAAGGAAATCATTATAGAGAATGCAGGTAAGTTTCTTATAGTAAAAAACAATATATATGGCACTGGTATTTTACCAGATCCATTTTACCATGGCAATATCATTCATAAAGGCTTTTCATTTGGTTCTAATTAACATTTTATTTTAATGAAAACCCCATTTATTTTTTGTAAAAAAAATATAATTATTATTTTCAAATCCTTTGTCTTGGGAGGTGCCGAAAAGCAAGCTTTATTTTTGGCCCAATATTTACAAAACAATAAAAATTGTAAGGTTTATATCTACTCTTATATTAAATCACCTAATGCAACACTTTTTAATCAAGAATGTCAAAAATATAAACTTAAAAACCTTTATGTTGTTAAAAATCCACTAAGTGCCGCAGGAAATTATAAATATACTAAAAGACGCATTAAAATAGCCCTATTCGGTTTAAACCTTAGAAAACATAAACCAGATATTATCATTCCATATTTAAATCCACCTTCAATTATTGCAGCGTTGTCTTATAAAATAGCAGGAGCTAAAACAACATTTTGGCACCATAGAGGGCTTGATTATTATAGGAATGATAAATTAGAAGAAAAAGCGGCAATAAGAGCCCCTTTTTTAATAGCTAATTCACCTGAAGGTAAAGAGGAGTTGCTACAAGTTTTAAACACGCCTAATAAAGAAATGTATTTCCTTCCTAATTACACGACTTTGAATAATATAAACCTTCAGAAAAATAACGAAATACTAAACAACATTAAAGAAAAAGTAATCATAGGAATGGTGGCGCATTTTCGAGTCCAAAAACGACAAAATTTGTTGGTAGAAGCCTTTGATAAAGTATTGACTAACTATGAAAATGTTCACTTGATTTTGGCAGGTAGCGTATATGAATCTAAAGATGAAATATCAAATTATAAAGGGGTGTTAGAATTTATAAAGTCTAAAAAAATTGAAGATAAAGTCACGATCTTACATAACAAGAATGCCCAAGATATTTTGCCCTACTTAGATATTGGCGTTTTATTGTCTAAAAAGGAAGGCATGCCTAATGTTGTGATGGAATACATGGCTTATGGTTTGCCAGTTTTAAGCACAAAACATCTAGGCTGTGTCGCCTTATTGGGGAACGATTATCCTTTTTATGTAGAAAACAATAATGATGTAAAAGATATTACCTTTAAATTAGAACTTCTTGTAAAAGATAAGGACTTGAGAAATAAATTAGGTTCACAAAATAAACAGAAACTTCAAAAAGATTTTTTAATAGAAGCTTATTTAGATAAATTAGCCACTTTAATCAACAATAACCTATAAATGTGTGGTATAAGCGGTATTATAAATTCCGATAGTTCTAAAATTTGTGATAAAAATATTTTAGAGAAAGTAACCCATGCTGTTGCCCATCGGGGGCCTGATGGGTACGGATTTTGGACTCATAATAACATAGGTTTTGGTCACAGGCGCTTGTCTATTATCGATTTAAAAGCAGGTAATCAACCTATGCAGGCCTTTGATAACAAGCTATCCATTACATTTAACGGAGAAATTTACAACTATTTAGACCTTAAAAAAGAACTCCAAAAAAGAGGATATGCCTTTAAAACCAATAGCGATACCGAGGTTATTTTAGTAGGCTATAAGCATTGGGGTAAGGCCATTGTAAATCATCTGAGAGGGATGTTTTCCTTTGCCATTGCCGATATGAAAAATCGAGAAGTATTTATAGTCAGAGACCATTTTGGCATTAAACCCTTGCTGTATTATCGGGGAACCGATTTCTGTATGTTTGGTTCAGAAATTCAGCAATTTCATAAACATCCACAATTTAAAAAAGATATCAATGTATCGGCTATGGCCGAATATCTTAAATACGGCTATATTCCGGCACCTTTAACTATTTTTAATAATTTGCATAAACTAGAGCCTGGAAACTATTTACGACTTAATTTTGAAGGTAGAATATTAGAAAAAACCGAATATTACGATGTTAAATTTAATCCAAATAATAAAGTTTCTTACAGCGAATGGGTAGAAAGAGTTGAAGAAGCTATTAATACCTCAGTCAATTATCACAAAATTGCCGATGTCTCTTATGGCTCTTTCTTGTCGGGAGGAATTGATTCTAGCCTGATAGCATCATCATTGGCAGAAAAGGGCCAAAAAGTGGCTGCCTTTACAATGGGCTTTGCCAATAAAGATTTTGATGAGGTACCCTATGCCAAACAAGTAGCCCAAATGTATAATTTAAATCACCATATAGACTATGTCAATATGGAGGGGATGCAAGATATTTTTCCCAAATTGATACAGCATTACGGTGAGCCTTTTGCAGACAGTTCGGCCATTCCAACTTATTACATTACAAAAAAAATTAGAGAATATCTACCCGTAGTTCTGTCGGGTGATGGTGGCGATGAAGCTTTTGGTGGCTATTACAGTTATCAGAATTTTTTAAAAATTCTAAATCCAAATCCACCCAAAGAGCACTACAAAAATACGCTTAAAAGATTGCTAAAATATGTCGGTAAAACTTATGCTAGCACCCCCAAGAATCCCGATTTAAAAGACTGGATAAACCTGATAGCTTATAACAATGACGTACAACTTCAAAAGCTTTTTAAACCAGAAGTTTATAAAGAAATAGATAGTAATGAGGACGTGTTTGCCAAATGGTATAAAAAAGCCAAAGACCAAAAATTAGACACCTATAGTTTGGCCAGTTATATGGATTATAAAACTTATATTCACAGCGATATATTGACGAAAGTAGATATAGCTGCGATGATGAACAGTCTAGAAGTGCGCACGCCTTTGATAGATGTTGAAGTGGTTAATTTGATGGCACAAATCCCCGCCAAGCATAAAATAAGTCGCAATTATGATGGGTCTTGGCAAAAAAAAAAAATATTGAATAGCATTGCTTCAAAACGGTTTGGAGAGGGGTTTATTAAACGTAAAAAGCAGGGTTTTACGGTGCCTTTACAAGATTGGTTTGGGAAAAACACCGTGTTTGGCACTGAATTTAACACTATAATTACTGATAAAAAATCATATATTTTTAACTACTTAAATTTTGAAGCTGTTCAAGAATTATTTTTAAACAAACAGCAATTTAACTTTAGTCAGTTATATTTGTTATTTAATTTGGAAAGATGGTTAAAAAATAATTAGGAATCTAAACTTTTATAATGATTAAGAATATTTTAAAACTTATAAGAATTAAGCACTGGATAAAAAATATACTCATTTTTTTACCGTCGTTTTTTGGTGGAAAAATAAATGATTTGAATGATGTTAAATTATTGATATTCATATTTGTGTATTTTTCAATTACTGCTAGCACGGTATATATTATTAATGATCTTTTGGATGTAGAAAATGATAGATTACATCCCGAAAAAAAATTTAGAGTAATTGCAAGTGGGGCTATCTCAAAAATGAATGCCTATCTAGTTTTATCTATTTTTATGATCATATTAATATTAACATCTTTTTTATTGCCATTTGAAGTAGTAGCGCTATCTGCAACCTATCTTTTGGTGAATATACTATATTCTGTATATTTAAAAACAATCCCTATTCTTGAACTATTTATATTAGCATTAGGTTTTGTTTTTAGGATTCTTATTGGAGGTATTGGCGTTTCAATTGTGCTCTCAAAGTGGATAATTATGTTAACTTTTTTTGCTGCTCTATATGTTGTAATAGCTAAAAGGAGGAGTGAAATATTAAATTTAAAAGCTGTTGGTACACGTAAAGTCTTGAAATATTATACTGAAAGCTACTTAACTAGTGCCATGATAGTTGTACTTGGAATAAGTATTATGACTTATATTATG
Source organism: Flavobacteriaceae bacterium (assembly GCA_021647405.1). GTDB lineage: Bacteria > Bacteroidota > Bacteroidia > Flavobacteriales > Flavobacteriaceae > CG1-02-35-72. Next base: position 106,420 of record JAKIUU010000001.1, on the reverse strand, counting down.
TATACGATAGAGGACAGCATTATAAAACAATTTGGAACGGATAAAATTTATATAACTTCAATATTTGTAGTTTTTGGCTTATTAAGGCATTTACAACAAGCTTTAGTTTATAATAAAGCTGAATCGCCTGTAGAGTTTGTTTTTAAAGATAAATTTGTGTTTGCTATAATTTTAATGTGGTTTGCAACATTTTATTTGCTAATATATATATAATGATAATATTAAATAAGTACATAAAATACTTAAGTGATAAAACAAAAAATGAACCTTTTGTAGATAGGCTAAAAATTAAATTTAGACCTCTAATTTTTCCAATTGAACTATTATTGAGCTATATTGATAAAAATGATGTCATCTTTGATATTGGATGTGGTTCGGGACAATTTGCGCTTTTGGCAGTATATTTTAAAAAGATCAAAAAAATTTATGGGGTTGAAATAAGTGATGCTTTAATAAAGAATGCCAATGATTTATTTAAAAAGCACACAATTGACGTAGCTTATAATTTCACTAAGTTTAACGGTAAAGAATTGCCTAAAAATATAAACCTTTGTAACAAGATATTTCTAAATGATGTATTACATCACATACCACAGAAAAATCAAATTTTATTTTTAAAAGAAATATTTAATAATATTGATGAAAATGCAATTTTTATCTTAAAGGATATTGACGCCTCTTCACTATTGGTTTATTTTAACAAATTACACGATATAGTTTTTGCCGGTGAAGTAGGGAATGAATTAAAATTTACTGAGGCAATAAGAATCCTTAAAGAAATTGGATTTAAGATAATTGATACAGATAAAAGAAATATAGCAGTATATCCGCATTACACAATTGTTTGTAAAAAATAAGTTATGTTTAAAATTTCATTAAATAGATTTGCAAGACTCAATTTTATTCTTCTAGGCTTATTGTTTGTATTAACTATTGTACTCCAATTATTTGGAGGGAGCTTAAATTTAATAATGTCTTTGATATTGCTTTTTATGTCTGTGTTTATTGCCAATTTCGTTATTGGTTTTAAAAAAGACAGTGTATTATTAAACTTGTTTGGTATAGGTTTTATTGGAGGCTTAATTTTATTTTCAAAACTATATATCGATCAAACCTTTGATGGTCAAGCATATCATCAAGAAATAATCATCCTATTGTCTAAGGGGTGGAATCCGTTATACGAAGTAATTGATAAAGCCAACGTACAAAGTATCTGGGTAAACCATTACCCAAGAGCATATGAAACTATAGCTGCTGTTTTTTATAATTTAACACAAAGTATTACAGCAGTAAAATTTATTAATGTTATATTTTTTGTGTTGTCATTTTTATATCCGTTTTTGTATTTTCGGGATATAAAAACGCAGAAAAAAGCTTTTTTTATTGCATTAATAATCGCACTTAATCCCATAACTTTAATACAGTTAATGACAAATTTAATCGATGGATTTTTGTACAGTGTTAGTGTCATTACTTTTTTTTCTTATCTCTTAGGTAAATTAAATAAGAGATTTTATTTTGATTGCTTAGTAGGTCTGCTCTTGTTAATCAATGTCAAGTTTACAGGACTTATTTTTGGCATTACAATGTTTGGATCTGTACTAATATATTTATTACTATTTGACAAAACAATTACTCAAAAAGTAGTTTTTAAAAAAGTAGTTTTTACTATTTTACTATCTTTTCCATTTTTATTTTCACCTTATGTGAAAAACTATGTTACTAAGGGTCATATATTTTATCCTCTTATGGGTATCAATAAAATTGATTTTGTAAACTATTACGAACCAGAACTCATAAAAGATAAAGGCAGGCTTACCAAACTTTTCTTGTCAAATTTTTCATCTATTGGAAATAGGGGAGATGCGCATCTCAAAATCCCGTTCACTTTTACTTCAAACGAATTGCAAAAAGTTAGAAATGGTGCCCCACATTTGGGGAGTTTTGGCGTTTTATGGGGTGGTATTTTGATACTATCTTTAGTATACTATTCAATTTACGTTTTTAAGGCTAGAAAGAGGTTTAAATTTTCGGTGTTTGAATTAATTATTATTATAACAATTCTCCTAATGGTATTTAACAAAGCGGGTTGGTGGCTACGATATACTCCTTATTTTTGGTTGACACCGTTGTTATTGTATTTATCTTTAGAGCGTTATAAATCTGATACAAAGTATTTAACACTACTGTTTGGTTTGGTGGTAATTAACGGATTAATGGTTTTAGTAGTAAGTTTAGGATTGAGATATTCAGACAGTAATCTATTTAAATCTAAATTAATGGTTTTGTCTAAAAAAGATATGCCGGTACTTGTAGATTTTAAATTTTTTTTAGGAAATAAAGCCTTGTTTAAAGAGTATAAAATTAAGTATACAGTGGGTGACTCAAAAACATTTGTACTTCCCAAACAAATTAACGACATTGTAGTTATAGAATCTTATAAAAATAGAGATGATTAAGAAATTGTATCTTTTTGATTTTGACGGCACAATTAGTTCAAAAGATTCTTTTATTCATTTTTTTATAAAAATGATAAAACCAAAGGAAATTATTAGCAGAATATTTTTAAATCTGTTAAAGATAATGTATCTATTTTTTTGTTTTAGAAACAAATCTAAATTAAAAGAATTTTTAATTTCAATTTTTTTAAAAAATAAATCAAAAGCAGAAATTGAAAGGTTAGGAATTGAATATAATGAAAAGTATATTAAAAAAATTATAAGAGAAGATGCTTTAGACTATATAAATAAACTGCAAAATGAAGAAAATGTAATATATATAGTTTCTGCCTCTTTATATTTTTGGCTAAAGCCATTTTCTGAAGAATTGAATGTAAATTTAATTTCTACCAAGCTACATTATGAAAATAATATATTCACTGGAAAATTTGATGGTAAAAATTGTAATGGAAAAGAAAAGTTAAATAGATTACAAAAGAAATTAGATTTAAAAATATTTTCAGAAATTATTTCATTTGGAGATAGTAAAGGTGACGATGAATTATTTAAAATATCTACAGAAAAACATTATAAACCATTTAGAAAAATAAATTAATATACTCACAATGCTTTTCAATTCATTCGAATTTTTAATATTTCTACCTATTGTGTTTTCACTCTATTGGTTTGTTTTTAAAAAGTTGAATATTCAAAATATTTTAATTTTAGTTGCTAGTTATGTTTTTTACGGTTGGTGGGATTGGCGGTTTTTATCACTAATATTTTTAAGTACAGTAGTTGATTATATTGTTGGCATACAGCTAAATAAATTTACTAATCAAAAAAAGAGACAATACATTTTATATGTGAGTATCTTCTTTAACTTAGGCTTATTGGCCTTTTTTAAATACTTCAATTTTTTTATTGATAATTGGGTTACGGTTTGGGATACCCTTGGTGTAACAATGCACAGAAGTTCATTAAATATTATTTTACCAGTAGGTATTTCATTTTATACTTTTCAAACACTGAGTTATTCAATTGATATTTACAGGCGGAAATTACAGCCTACAAGAGATTTTATTGCTTTTGCTAGTTTTGTGTCTTTTTTTCCACAATTAGTAGCTGGCCCTATTGAACGTGCTTCGAATTTATTACCTCAATTTTATAAAAAAAGGCAATTTAGTTATGATATTGCTGTTTCTGGTATGAAACTTATACTATGGGGTTTATTCAAGAAAGTTGTTATAGCTGATAATTGCGCCATCTATGTCAATGATATATTCGATAATTACCAACATGAATATGGATTAACTTTAATCATCGGGGCTATATTTTTTGCCTTTCAAATTTATGGTGATTTTAGTGGCTATTCCGATATCGCCATTGGTACAGCTAGGTTGTTTGGTTTCGACCTGATGCGGAATTTTAATTATCCTTATTTTTCAAGAGATATTGCAGAGTTTTGGCGTCGTTGGCACATCTCTTTATCCACTTGGTTTCGAGATTATTTGTATATCCCCTTGGGCGGCTCAAGAGGGAAAAGAGAAAATCAAATAAGGAATGTATTTATTATCTTTTTAGTCAGTGGGTTCTGGCATGGGGCTAATTGGACTTTTATTGCTTGGGGAGGCCTAAATGCCTTATACTTTTTACCATTATTATTGACTAATAAAAACAGAAATCATATAGATGTTGTCGCTAAAGATAGATTTTTACCCTCATTTAAAACAACAGTTCAAATTTTATCAACATTTACTTTAACAACTTTTGCTTGGATTTTCTTTAGGTCGAAATCAATTTCAGAGGCTTTGCATTATATTTGCAATATCTTTATTTCAGAAGATTTTATCCCCAAAATAATAGCTCAAAAGCAACTATTTCCTTTATTATTGTTTTTTATATTGGTAGAATATTTTTCTAGACATGATGATGTTATAATTATTTTAAAAAACAGATATAGATACTTGTTTTATTTTTTATTAAGTTTTATGATTATCTACTATGCTGCAAGTTCAGGAAAAACATCTTTTATCTATTTTCAATTTTAGATTATGAAAAGATTTTTACAAAAAGTATTGTTTTATATTATTATAATTTTTGTAATTGTTTTTATTTTTGATTTATTTATTTTTCCAAATAATAATAATCAAATGACTCAGAAATTTAGATTATTACAAGACACTAATCCGACGGTATTAGTATTAGGTAATTCACATTTATTTTTCGGAATTAATCCCGATTCATCTTCATTTAATATGATAAATGTAGCTGATAAAGGAAGGAAAATAGAAACTGATTATATAATTTTAAAAGAAAATATTTCTCATTTATCAAATTTAAAATATGTAATAATTCCTATATCTCATTATACTCTATATTCATTTAAAATTGGTGTAAATGAAAAAAGAGTTTATTATAATTATTATAATCTAAAAGATTACAAACAATCAATTTTGGAAAATAGCTTAATTTTAAATGAGCCTTTTAGAGAATTAATTAAGGGTTTGATATTTAAAGATAAACAAATTTCAAGATTAGGATGGAGGGCAAATGCAAAAATTTATGATAATAATATCAATGAAACTAAATTAAGGGTAACCCAAATGGAAACTCAAATAAATAATATAAATAATATAAAATATAATTTAGAAATAATTGATAAAATAATAAATATTTGTGAAATTCATAAAGTGAAATTAATCTTTATTACACCACCATACCATCCTGATTTTTATATATACAGTAGCAAAAAGTCTGCATTATTTATTGAACACACTCTTGATTCAATTTCAGTTGCTCATAATAATATAATTAAAATAGAAGGGAAAAAATTAGGTATTTATAATAATAAATTTTACGAAAATTCAGATCATTTAAATGTTAATGGAGCTGCTTTATTTACTAAAAAAATAGATAGTATTTTAAAACTAAATTAATATGAAAATACTCTTTGTTTCTCAACAATATATTCACGCTGCACGGTGGATTAACCAGCTAAAAGATTTGGGTCATGATATTTATGTGTTCGATTGCCTCGATGCCCCCATTCATGAAGATTTAAAATGGACAAACTTTACAACAGGTTGGCAAAAACGTAAAATTAAGCGCCTCAAGGGCGAAGATTGGCTCAAAAAGCACTTCCCAAAACTGTTTTATTTTATAGAATCCCTTTTAAAAGTTACCGCCTCCGAAAAATTAGCCCAAATTATTACCGAAATTAAACCCGATGTGATACAGAGTTTCGAAATGCAATCGCAATCATACCCGCTTTTAAAAACCATTAAAAAAGGCAAAAATTTCAAATGGATTTATGCCTGCTGGGGGAGCGATTTGTACCTGTATCAAAACGATAAAAACCATTTGCCAAAAATAAAAGATGTTTTAAAACATGCCGACTATGCTTTTTTCGATTGTAATCGCGATGCCCAATTGGCCAAAAAACTGGGTTTTAAAGGAACTGTTTTAGGTGTTTTCCCTGGAGGTGGTGGCTATAATTTAAAAGAATTGCAAATTTTTTCTCAGCCTATATCAGAAAGGAGAAGCATTATTATTAAAGGCTATCATCATTGGGCAGGGCGCGCTTTAAATGCTTTAGAAGCTATTGAAGAATTAACTGATGAAATTAAAGAATATGATATATATGTGTATTCGGCGCATCCGATTGTGGTAGACAAAATTAAGGCCATAAAAAATGCACACCCTTTAAATATAAGTTATTCAACAAGAGCCCATCAATTACCGCATTTAGAATTGATTAAAAAATTCGGACAAGCCAAAATAGCTTTAGCTATCAGTATAACTGACGGTATTCCCAATACCTTGTTAGAAAGCATTATTATGGAGGCTTTTCCTATTCAAACCAATCCAGGTGGCGCTACAGAAGACTATATTATAGATGGTAAAAATGGTTTACTTATTGATGATTATAATGATGTTGCCGCTATAAAGACCGCTATTCTTAAAGCTTTAAACAATCCCCAATTATTAGAAGAAGCCTATAAAATAAACCGAGTGATAGCTACAAAACTAGAGGTATCAAACATAAAAAAGGACGTCTTAAATGCATATAAAAGTGTAGTTTTGTAGGTGTATGAAATCAGTTTTAGTCATTGTCAATACCGGAAAAATTGCGCAAAACCAAAACGGCGGCGCTTCGGTGTATTACAGTCATTTAGAGCTTTTGTCAAAAGCCGGCTTTAAGATTGAATTGCTAACAGTGTCTTGGGATGACAATACCCCTTTTAATGAAGATGATTATCATGAAATAAGGCCGTTTATAAACGGATTACATCACTACACAATAAAATCGGTCAGACCGAAAAAAAATTTAAAAAGACTTTACAACGCTGTTTTTAATCCGGCAACTTTTGAATATTTTTTTATAAACAGCACCAATGAAAACTATTTAAAAAGCTTTGTACTCAAAAATAATATTGATTTTGTTTGGGCCGAATGGCGCTGGGCCGGTATTTGGGTCAGATGGACAGACCTAAATGTGCCTGTTATTTATGCCCATCACGACTGGGAATACAAATTAGCTTTATTGAGAAGTAAACCAAATTTTTCTAAACGTTTTCACACCTTTCAAAAAAAACGGATAGAAAAACAATTGGTTAAAGGGGTTACGGCTTGTGTTTCGGGTTCGTTTACAGAAGCAAATGAAATTACCGAAATATCTACCAAACCGGCATTGTATTTACCCACAACCTATAAAGAAGTTCAATCAAAATTAAGACCGCGCAACAAGCCGGCTATTGTCCACCTTGGCGGGATGGGAACAACAGCCAATCGGTTGGGGTTAGAACGCTTTTTAGAAATTTGCTGGCCACAAATTAAATCAGAAATACAAGGTGTAAAATTAATTGTTATCGGCGGATTAGAACCCGCACAACCGGCTTTAAAAGAAAAACTAAAAGACCCAAATATTACCTGCTTGGGTTTTGTAAGTCAGCTTGACGAAGTCTTACATTCTTATGACATTCATATTATTCCATGGGAATATAACACAGGTACCCGTACCAGAATACCCCTGGTTTTTAACTACAGTCAGGTTTTGGTAGCCACTGCGGCTTCGGCGGCTTGTTACCCCGAATTGGAACATGAAAAGAATTGTATTTTGTGTACCGACTTACCCGCTATATCAAAACAAATAGCCAACTTATATAAAGACCAAAATAAAATACTTAAATTAGCCCGTCAGGGCAAGCAGACGTTTAAAAATAGCTTTACGTCAGAAAGTCAGACAGCTAAACTTAAGGAATTTTTAAAAACAATACTATAAAATCAAAAATGAACCATCCTTATGTACAAATAGCTCATCGCAAAATAGGACGCGATTTTAAACCACTTGTTATAGCCGAGTTAGGTATTAACCACGAGGGTTCTTTGCAATCAGCATTTGAGATGGTTGATGTCGCTTTTGAAGCGGGTGCTGAGTGTGTTAAACACCAAACCCATATTGTAGAAGACGAAATGACAGCTGTGGCCAAAAAAGTTGTACCGGGCAATGCTAAAGAATCTATTTACGCTATTATGGCCAGATGTGCTTTAAATGAAGCTGATGAAATAGCGCTTAAAAATTACGTCGAAAATAAAGGGATGATTTTTATATCAACGCCCTTTTCGCGAGCCGCAGCAGACAGGCTGATTAAAATGGAGGTTCCGGCCTTTAAAATTGGGTCGGGCGAGTGCAATAACTACCCGCTATTAGAGCACATTGCCAATTTTAGAAAACCTGTTATTTTGAGTACGGGTATGAATACCATTGAAAGCGTTAAAAAAGCCGTAGCCATATTCGATAAAAAAAATGTTCCCATCGCTTTATTACACACCACCAATTTGTATCCCACACCGGCACATTTGGTGCGTTTGGGGGCTATGACAGTATTGGCCAATAGTTTTCCAGATAAAGTTTTTGGTTTGTCAGATCACACAACCTCAAACCATGCGTGTTTGGCAGCGGTGGCTTTAGGGGCTTCTGTTTTAGAACGTCATTTTACCGATAGAATGGACAGAACTGGCCCCGATATTGTTTGCTCGATGGATAAAAAGGCTTGCGCCGATTTGATTAAAGGTTCAGCACTTATTTGGCAGATGCGTGGGGGTAAAAAAGAACCGGCTAAAGAAGAAAAAGTGACTATAGATTTTGCTTTTGCTACGGTGTGTACCATTAAACCGATAAAAAAAGGCGAAGTGTTTACCAAAGAAAATATTTGGGTAAAACGTCCCGGCACCGGCGCTATTTTAGCCGAACATTTTAACGACATACTGGGCAAAAAAGCAGCTTCTGCTATGGCTGCTGACGAACAATTAAAGTGGAGTGATGTCGAAAAATAGAAAAAAAATAGTTTTTTTAACGGGTACTCGGGCAGACTTTGGTAAGCTTAAATCGCTTATAAAAATAACCCAAGAACACCCCGATTTTGAGGCGCATATTTTTGCGACAGGCATGCATCTTGAAGAAAAATACGGCGAAACACATATAGAGATTGAAAAAAGTGGCTTTAAAAATATTTACCGCTTTAAAAATCACGAAGGCTCTGAGTTTATGGACCGTGCTTTAGCCAAAACAATTCAGGGGTTTTCTGAATATGTTGCCAATTTAAGACCCGATTTGATTGTGGTACACGGCGATAGGGTAGAACCTCTGGCCGGTGCTATTGTAGGCAGCTTAAACAATATTTTGGTTGCCCATGTTGAAGGGGGAGAAGTTTCGGGGACTATAGATGAGTTAATCCGTCATGCGGTGAGCAAAATGTCACATATTCATCTGGTTTCTAATAAAGAAGCTAAAAAAAGGTTGATTCAGATGGGCGAGTTGGCATCGTCGATTTTTGTTATCGGTTCACCCGACTTAGATTTGATGAACCCCGCTAAATTACCTTCTCTTGATGTGGTGAAAAGTTATTACAAAATTCCTTTTGATAATTTTGCCATTGTTATGTACCATCCTGTGACAACCCAACTGGATAAGGCCCAAGAGCACGCGGCTATTTTTGTTAAAGCACTGCTCAAATCAGCGAAAAATTACGTAGTTATTTATCCCAATAATGATATGGGTTCTCAAACTATTTTTGATGCGTACGAACAATTGAATGACAAAACAAATATTAAGATATTTCCGTCATTGCGTTTCGAATATTTTTTACGCCTGCTTAAAGAAGCCGATTTTATCATAGGCAATTCCAGTGCCGGTATTCGCGAAGCGCCTTATTACGGTACACCTGCTATTGATGTGGGTACACGTCAGCAAAATCGCGTAAAGCACCAACATATAAAGCATGTGGGTTTTGATGTGGGAAGTATTTATAACGCAATAAAAGGTGTTAAAAAAGAAGCACAACCCGAAAGCTTTAGTAATTTTGGCAAAGGTGATAGTGCTGAACAATTTTTAGACTTGTTGTTATCAGATAAAGTATGGCAAACCGATTGTCAAAAACAATTTCAAGATTTATAAAATGACAAACAAAAGGATTTTAGCAATAATTCCGGCTCGGGGAGGGTCTAAGGGTATTCCCGATAAAAATATCATTGAAGTTGCTGGCAAACCTTTAATAACTTGGACCATAGAAGCCGCTTTAAAATCGGAATTTATAAGCAAAACCATCGTGTCATCTGACAGTGATATCATTTTAGAAATGTCTAAAAAGTACGGTACCGAAACAATTAAACGCCCTGCTAATTTGGCAAGCGATTCGGCGCGTTCTGAGCCTGTTATGACCCATGTTTTAAAGCAGCTTAAAGACGAAAATTATGATTATGTAATGTTGTTGCAGCCCACATCGCCCTTGAGAACATCAGATGATATTGACGCGGCTGTAAAGACGCTCGTAAATACTGATGCAACAGCCCTTATAAGTGTCTATAAGCCACAGCACCACCCTCTAAAAGCATTTAAAACAGATGATAAGGGGTTTTTAAAAGGACTTGTTAGCGATGAATACCCGTTTACGCCCCGACAAAAATTGCCCAAAACTTTTTATCCCAATGGGGCTATTTATATTGTTAAAACCGATGTGTTTTTAAAAACAGGCAAATTGTTTACCGCTAAAACCCTGCCTTTTGAAATGAGTGCTGAAAAAAGTCTGGATATCGATACAAAAACCGATTTCGAAATGTTAAGCAAAATTTTAGCTAAAACATATAAATAGTATTGCCTATTTTTACTGAATTGAAACACTATGTCTAAAAAAAAAATAGGATTAGTTTTTGTAACCAAACAGGCCGTAGAATATTACGACAATACAGGCTTTTTTAAAGACATAAAACAGTATTTTGATGCCTGCGTATTAAAACTGCCTTCTTTTGAAATAGGCGTCTCGGGCATCACAGAAACCAATTTACCATCCTTGGACTTTGGAAGTATTACAGATGCCTTAAAATATGTTAAAGAAAAGGCCTCTTTACGGCTTAACGACAAAATATTTGACAACAAAAACCACCATTTATACGCATCTTACACGCATACAAGAGGACTTAAACAGTGGCTAAAATTTACAATTATAAACCTGTTGGCATGCCTTTTTGCTTCTAAAGGGGGAATTACATTTTTAGAACAAAAAATGCATACTCTGATTAGAAAATCAGATTTTTATAAAACGCTAAAACAGTATTTTAATGCGCATAAACCCGATTTGCTGTATATAACACATCAAACCACCAGTTACACGCTGGGTGTGGCTTTAGCAGCCAAAGATTTAAAAATACCCGTAGTGTGCTTTATCTATTCTTGGGACAACATTGTTAAAGGCAATAAACTGGTTAAGGCCGATTATTATTATGTTTGGAGTGCTTATATGGAGCAAGAATTGTTACAATATTATCCCGACGAAGTAAGAGAAGAGAATATAATTGTTGTAGGGACACCCCAATTTCACCATTACAGTAAACAAGACGGGGTTATTGAGAAAACTGTTTTTTTTAAGGCTTATAAAATTCCTAAAAAAGATTTTTATATATGTTTTTCGGGTAATTTTACAGCCATTGGTCAAGACGATCCGGCCTATTTAAGAGATTTGGCTTTGGCTGTTAAAGCTTTTAACACAGCGCACAAAAAACAATTCCATATTTTGCTAAGAGCTAACCCGGCCGATTATAATCACGGATTTACACAAATTGTAAACGTTTTTAAAAATGAAATTACTGATGTTAATCCCGATTGGTCTAAGACAAATGCGCTCATGCCTGTACCCAAAAATAAGTTGGCTTTGGCCGTATTACATGCCACGTTAAAATACAGTGATGCCGTAATTAATGTGGGCTCTACCATGGCTTTAGATGCCACCCTTTTAGGTAAGTTGGCGTATTATATAGATTACAAAATTAAAGGGGGTTCTAAAAAATTTAATATAGAAGCTATTTATAAATTTATTCATTTTAAAAGTCAAAAAGAAATGGATAACCCAATAAAGCACATCACAGATAGCACACAATATTCGTGTATATTTGAAGAAATTCAAAATAAAAACACAAGGCGTTTAGAAGTACAAAAAAAGTGGGCACAAAAAATTGTGGCACATCCCATAGATGAAGTGTCTGATAGGATGTTAAAAGGGTTTCAAAAAATTGTAAATACATGCACATAGGTTTCTTACTTACAGAATATCCCCATCCAAAGGTTAACACAACTTGTGGTGGCATAGGTACAGCTACCCATAATGTTGTATTGGGTCTGCTAAGAAAAGGATATGCTGTAAGCGTTTTTGTATACGGTCAAGACAAAGCAGAAACTGTTTTTGAAGATAATTTTACTTTGTATAAAATCGCTAAAAACACCTATAAATATTTCGGTTGGTATTTTTACAGAAAACAACTTAACAAATATATTAACAGCGTTATCGCAGATACAAAAATAACGGTGTTAGAAGCGCCGGATTGGGGGGGTATTACTGCTTTTATGAAGTTTAAAATACCCCTTATTTTAAGACTTCACGGTTCTGATACTTATTTTTGCCACTTAGAAAACAGGCGCCAAAAGAAGAAAAATTATTTTTTTGAAAAACAGGCTTATAAAAAGGCCGATGCGGTTATATCGGTGTCTCGTTATACCTTAAAAATTACCGAAAAACTTTTTGGGAAAAAACCTTTAAAAACCGTTATTCCTAACGGCTTGTTTTTAGAAAGTTATATTCAAAAAAACAATGACAAAACAGTTAAAAATACCGTATTGTATTTTGGCACGCTTGTAAGAAAAAAAGGCGTGCTGGAATTGGCACAAATTTTTAACGAATTGGTTTTAATAAATCGGGATGCAAAACTGCTTGTACTTGGCAGAGATGTTACAGATGCTTTTGAAAACCGGTCAACGTTACTTATGCTAAAAAATAGACTATCGGCAAAAGCCAAAGAGAATTTTGAGTATAAAGGTGTTTTGCCCTACGACAAAGTGAAAGAGACTATTAATAAAGCGGCTGTTTGTGTATTTCCGTCTTTGGCAGAATCGTTTGGTATGGTAACCATTGAAGCAATGGCTTTGAAAAAAGCGGTGGTAAACACCAATTATCCGTGGGCTAAAGAGATTATAACCGATGGCGAAACAGGTTATTTAGAAGATCCAAAAAACCATAAATCTTTTGCAGAGAAAATAAACAAGCTTTTAACTGATGAAAATTTATGTGTCGCTTTGGGAGAAAAAGGTTTCACCCATGTTTTTAAACACTTTTCTATAGAGAAGATTATTGATAAAAACCTAAGTTTTTATAATAAAATAGTAAGCCAATGACGTTTACCCTAATTATTTGTACGTATATGCGCCCTGAGGTGCTTTTAAAACTCTTAAAAAGTGTCGAAGCGCAATTGGTATATCCTGATGAAATCCTTATAATTGACGGCTCAACAGATAATAAAACTAAGAAAATACTCGCAGCGCATACGTTTAAAAAATTAAAATATTTAAAAGTCAGTAAAGACGCAAGAGGACTTGTTAAACAACGTAATGTTGGTATTGCTAAAGTTTCTAAAAATATAGATATCGTGTGTTTTTTAGATGACGATATTGTTTTAACCCCTGACTATTTTAAACATTTAACGCACACTTATAAGTTATATCCAGAGGCTATTGGTGTGGGGGGCTATATTACCAACGAAGTTTATTGGCAAAGAATACCAAAAGATTATAAAATAGCACAAGACGATTTTGAAATGGATGGCTATGTGCGTAAAATGGGGCAACGTTTTTTATTGAGAAAAAAGATGGGATTATTACCAAATAAGCCACCTTGTATAATGCCTGAATTTTCACATGGCTATTCTGTTGGATTTTTACCCCCAACATGTAAAATTTATCCAGCTCAATATTTTATGGGTGGCGTGTCGTCCTTTAAAAAAGAAATTTTTGATAAAATTAAATTTTCTGCCTATTTTGAAGGTTATGGCCTTTACGAGGATTTAGATTTTTGTTTACGCGCTTCAAGACTAGGAAACATGTATGTCAATACAGCGGCACAATTAGGTCATTATCACGCTGAAGGAGGAAGGCCTAATAAGTTTAATTACGGCAAAATGGTTGTTAGAAATGGATGGTATGTTTGGCGTGTAGGGAATCCTAACCCATCATTAAAAGCCAGGTTTAAATGGCATTTTATAACATTACTTTTAACACTAATAAGATTTAGTAATATATTTACATCAATTAATAAAAAAGAAGCCTTAACAGAGGTTTTGGGAAGAATAATTGCATGGTGTGTGTTATTATTTAGTAAGCCATTAATAAAATAAAATTATAAAAAAATATGAAATATTTACGAAAAATATATAATAGGTTACCTAATGCTTTAAAAGAAAATGTAAAAGAAATTTATTATAATATTACTAAAAAAGAGAAATTTAGAAGATTTAAAGAGGGCTATATAACTATTAATAGACAAAGATATTCAAATGCGTACTAAGGGACCTATGTATTTCCTTGTAAAGGATATTAAGAATTACGAACAATTTTATTCTATAAGAGAAGGAGATATTGTATTAGATGGCGGTGCTAATGAAGGCTATTTATCAATTTATTATGCTAAAAAAGTAAAATCTAAAGGGCGTGTTTTTGCTTTCGAACCAGACAAGATGAATGTAAAGGTTATGAAGCAAAATTTAAAAATGAATCCAAGTGTTGATAATATTAAAATATATGAAGATTTAATTTGGAAAGAAAACACTAATATCGAATTTTATGAAGCGGGAACTGTGGCTTCTTCTGTTTTTTATGAACCAAAAAAATCTAAAAAAGTTTTAAAAAAGGCCATAACAATTGATTCCTTTTGTAAAAATGAAAGATTGAAGAAATTAGATTTTATAAAAATGGATATAGAAGGCGCAGAAATTGAAGCCCTTATTGGAGCCACTGAGACATTAAAAAGGTTAAAGCCTAATTTTGTAATAGCTAGCTATCACTCTGTTAATGGCGAAATAACATATAAAAAATTAGAAATATTTTTTCAAAAAAACAACTATCCATATAAAACGGTTTTCTATAAAGACGGTGAAATACTAACATTTGCTGGAAAATGTGTTGAATAGTTAAACTCTTATTATAATTAAAAATGAATTTTGCAATTTTTACACATGTCCAACATAAGTTTTATCAAAAAAAATGGTACGCATACGAACCTTATGTTCGTGAAATGAATTTATGGATAAAGCATGTATCTGAAACATTAGTAGTATCGCCAATTTCTTCTGATAATATTACTGACATAGAATCTTATTTTATAGTTAAGAATATTAAATTTCATAGTATAGATAGTTTTAATTTATTAAACTTAGAAAATATAATAAAAGCTATTTTAAAAATACCATCAATTTGTTTTCAGATATATAAAGCAATGAAATGGGCAGATCATATACATTTGCGTTGCCCTGGTAATATAGGCTTAGTGGGTAGTATTGTTCAAATATTCTTCCCCTCAAAACCAAAAACTATTAAATACGCGGGTAATTGGGATCCAAATAGTAAACAGCCTTGGAGTTATAGGCTTCAAAAAAGGATTGTAAGTAATACTTTTTTAACACGTAATGCAAAAGTATTGGTTTATGGAAACTGGCCAAATCAATCAAAAAATATAATCCCATTTTTCACGGCTACGTACTCGGTTAAAGATATTATACAAATTGAGAAAAAAGAATTATCAAACGAATTGAGATTTATTTATGTTGGGGCACTACATGCTGGAAAACAACCGCTGTTAAGTGTAAAAGTGATTCAAGAATTAAAAAGCAAAGGTTATAATGTAAAATTAAATATGTATGGTGACGGTGACGAAAAAGAAAAATTAAATTTATACATTGATAAACATGATTTGAAATCCGAAATTACAATGCATGGAAATAAATCTGCTGATGAGGTTAAACAGGCCTATATTGAGGCTCATTTTTTATTATTTATATCTAAATCAGAAGGATGGCCTAAAGTTGTGGCAGAAGCTATGTTCTGGGCTTGCGTACCTATAACCTCTAGGGTTTCTTGTGTGCCGTGGATGTTGGATTCTGGGAGGCGTGGCTTGCTGGTTAATGATGTTAAAAACGAAATAGTTGGCGTAATTGAGAAATTGTTGACAGACAAAGAAAAATACAATCAAATGAGTTTAAATGCTCAAAAGTGGTCACATAAATATACTTTAGAGACCTTTGACAATGAAATCCAAAAGCTAATTAATGAAACAAATTAGGGCCTTACAACTTATTGACTCCTTAAATATTGGTGGCGCAGAAATGATGGCTGTTAATATAGCTAATGGATTGAAAGAGAAAAGACTTAAATCTTTTTTATGTGTCACAAGAAAAGAAGGGGCGCTAAAAAAGAATCTAAATGCAGATGTTGGTTATTTATTTTTAAATAAAAAAAAGATAGTTGATTTTAAAGCAATTTTCAAGCTTAGAAAATACATATTTAAAAATAATATAAATATAATTCATGCCCATTCTTCATCCTTTTTTTTAGGAGTATTATTGAAACTGACTTTGCCCAGTGTCAAATTATTTTGGCACGACCACTTTGGATTTAGTGATATGTTAAGCCAACGGAAAAGAGGAATATTAAAAATTTGCTCATTATTTTTCAATCATATATTTGTTGTAAACACCAATCTAAAAAATTGGGCAATACAAAATCTTTGGCAAAGTAATATAACATATTTACCAAATTTTGCCTCATTTTCTGATATTAGTAGTGATTATACACAGTTAAAAGGTCAGGAGGGTAAAAGAATAGTTTGTTTAGCAAATTTAAGACCCCAAAAAGACCATCTTAATTTGATTAAGGCCTTTGCTAAATTTTATTTAAATAATAGAGATTGGACTTTACATTTGGTAGGTCTTGATCTTAATGATGACTATTCAAGAAGTGTCAAGAATCTTATTTCTGAACTTAATCTGCAAAAAAATATTTTTATATATGGCAGTAAGTCTGATATTAAAAATATCTTATTACAATCTGCTATTGGTGTGTTGTCATCAATTTCAGAAGGATTGCCCGTTTCTTTATTAGAATATGGTCTGGCTAAATTACCTGTTGTTTGTACAGATGTAGGCGAATGTAATACTGTTATTGAACATAAATTTTCAGGTTATATTGTTAAAGTTAAAGATGAATTAGAACTTGCTCAATATTTAAGTAAATTAGCCACATCGAAAGAAAATAGATTGAAATTTGGAATAAACTTAAATAAAAATGTTTTAGAACATTATTCAAAAGATATCGTAATTCAATCCATATTAAATATTTATAAACATTGTTTGCAAACGCTAAATACGTAAGACTTTTTGCCATTGGAATTCACTTACTTTTGGGTTTTTTGGTTTTAACCCAAGTAATTGCTATAGCTTACAGCTACATAATTTTAATTATGGGTCTTATAATGATTATTAGCAGTTCAAATAAAAACGAAGAAGTTGCTTTATGGACGGCTTATTTAGTAGGGAGTGAAGTCTTTTTACGTATGACCAAAGGATTGTTCTTTTATGAAATGAATAAGTACGCTGTTATTGTTTTTATGTTGGTTGGGTTATTTATAGAAAAAAGAAAGCACAGTGTACCACCTATATATTTTTTATATCTATTGTTACTTCTATTAGGAATTGTATTTACCAATGTGCCTTTTGGGGTTTCATTAAGACGTGTAATTGCCTTTAATCTTAGTGGCCCTTTTTTATTGGGTATAGCAGCCTTGTATTTCTATAAGAGACCTTTTACAAAAGACCAGCTTTTTAGAGTTTTGTATTATGTATCGCTTCCAGTCTTTTCAATGGTTTCTTATATGTATTTCAAAACACCCGATTTATCTGAAATTAATTTTGGAGGTGTCGCAAATGGCATGACTTCTGGTGGCTTTGGTCCAAATCAAGTAGCTACCATTTTAGGTTTTGCAGTTTTTATATTGGCTATTTTTTTATTTTTAAAAGAACGCTTATCAGGATTTTTAATATTTGATGTTGTGGCTTTAATATATTTCACGTATCGTATTTTATTAACTTTTTCTAGAGGCGGGACATTTGCGGCAGGGGTAGCAGTAATTATTTTTGCTGTCATTATTATAAACGGGGGTAGAAATAAAACTTTTAATTTTTTTAAATATACCTCTATTTTGTCAATTATGATGATAGGGTTGTGGCTATACACTTCTAATGTAACTAGAGGAATGATTGATAATAGATATACCAATAGAAATGCCCGGGGTATTAAAAAGGAGGATGTGTCAGCTGGTAGAGTTGATTTATTTGTGGCGCAATTAGAGGCTTTTTACAGCCATCCATTTGTTGGGATAGGAGTGGGAGGGACCAAATATTATAAATCTACCAATATAAAAGGTATTGTTTCGCATGATGAAATAGGCCGATTGATAAGTGAACATGGCCTAATAGGGGTATTTTTGTTAATTCTTTTAATCTCTGCACCTTTTCCACATATTTTAAGTCAAAATTATTATAACAGGGCCTTTTTAATTACTTTTCTTACATTTTGGTTTTTAACAATAAACCATTCAGCTATGCGGGTAGCTTTTCCAGGATGGATTTATGGCTTGTGTTTAATTCAAATAACCGATGGTGATGCGGAAGACGAAATATATGAATAAACAGATAAGCATTTTATATATTGGTAATAATTTGTCTAATAAAACAGGTTACAATGCCACAATTGCAGTTTTAAGTTCATTGTTAAAAGAGCGTTATAAAGTTACAGTTGTATCCAATAAATCAAATAAAATACTGCGCCTTGTAGATATGTGTTGGACGGTTTTTGAATGTAGAAATCAAATAGATTACATTTTAATTGACACTTTTAGTACCATTAATTTTTATTATGCTTTTATAGTGTCGCAAATGGCGCGATTTTTAAAAATAAAATACATTCCTATTTTACACGGGGGTAATTTACCAAGTCGGTTAAAAAATTCTGAACACTTATCAAAGATGATATTTGCCAACTCTTATGCCAATGTTGCCCCTTCAAATTACCTTAAAAATGCTTTTAACCAAAAAGGCTTTAGGGTATTATTCATTCCAAATGTTTTAACTATATCAGATTATAATTTTAAATCGAGAGAATGTTTTTATCCAAATCTATTGTGGGTTCGGGCGTTTGATAAAACATACAACCCAGTTATGGCTATAGAAGTGTTAAATCAGTTAAAACAAAAATACCCCAAAGCCAAACTATGCATGATAGGCCCTTTTAAAGATAAATCACATCAACAAACTTTAGATAAAATAAAAGAATTTGCTTTAGAAAAGGATGTCGAAATTACAGGTGTTTTACCTAAAGAAGTATGGGGTCAAAAATCTGAGGATTTTGATATTTTTATCAATACTACTAATTTTGATAACACACCTGTAAGCATTATGGAAGCAATGGCATTAGGCATTCCTATTGTAAGTACAAATGCTGGCGGATTGCCTTTTTTAATAAATGACAAAAATGAGGGTGTTTTAACCAACAAAGGTGATGCCACACAAATGGCAAAAGAAATTGTAAATTTGCTCGAAAACCAAGAGCAAACAGTTCAAATGTGTGTTAATGCACGAAAAAAAGCCGAATCGTTTGATTGGATGAGTGTAAAAAATCAATGGTATAGTCTTTTAAAATAAATCTTTTAAAATGAATCAAATAGCAAATCTATATTTTGAACTTATTGATAAACAGCGTAATGTGTATCAAAGTGCAACGCTTTATAAACAAAACAGAAATTCTGTAGATTCTTATATTGATGTGCTACAATGTATAGAAACAGGTGAGTCTTTAGAAATTAACAAGGGCAAATTAACAAACACATCACATACAAAAGCTTATAAAATTTCTGATAATATAGCCGACTTTAGAGATCAAGTTATTCTGAAAAATGACAAAAAATGGAGCCGTTTAAATAAGAAATTTTTAAATTACCATAAGTCACTTACTTCTTACGCTTTAATGCGCAATTTACCTTTAACACATTATGTAAGTGCCCAAACCGAATTGGCAAATGTCAAAGGTAAGAGCATTGTAGATGTGGGTGCAGGAACAGGACAATCGCAATGCAGTTTTTTTAGATATCCAGAAGACAATACTTATTTTTTAGTAGATCCCAATATACGTTTATTACATGACCAGTTTATACGTGTTTACCCGCAATTGCTTGAAACTAAAATGAATCATATTTTATCGCATGCCGAAAAATTACCTTTTAAAGATAATTCGGTAGATATTGTAATGAGCTTGGCCTCTATAGATCATTTTGCCGATTATAAAGCTTTTATTAAAGAAGCCCACAGAGTGCTTAAAAAAGACGGAAAATTATTGATATTTAGTCATTTAGATGTGCCGTTGGGGGGGCAGATATTAACTAAATTAAAAACTTTAAAATTATCTTTGCCTGTTTTATTAGAGATTATTGCCCGTAAACTTTTTCAAATCTCAAAACGGGTTTCTGTCGATGACCATACTTTACATTTTCACAATTCAAGACCTATGGAAGATACGATGAAAGAAGTAGGTTTTAAGATTGACAAAAAAGAAGAATTTATGCGCTATTTCTACTTGTTAGGCCAAAAATAGATATATGTCAATCCTTTACCAGATAAGCCCTGTTTTTTTACAGAATAGCATGATGTCTTTATATGGTTTGTATTGGAAAAGAAGGCGGTATGGTGGTGTATTTAAAAAGAAGCTTATCGATTTTAAAATACGCGATTCTTTCAGCAATCAGCAGTGGCATGATTATCAAACCAAAGAGTTAAGAAAACTTTTAGTACATGCTTTTACAACGGTACCTTATTATAAAGAAACTTATAAACAACATGGGTTTAAGTTGTCTGATTTTGAAAAATTCGAATTAGATAACTTAAAAAAACTTCCGTATTTAGAAAAAGAGAGCTTAAGAAAATTTGGAACTACAAAATTGATGTCATCTCAAAAAGCTAAAGGTGTATTTTATTCTAGTAGCGGCAGTACAGGAACGCCAACTCAAATATATTTTTCAAAAGAATTTCACCAGACTTATAGCGCAATGTATGAAGCAAGGGTAAGACATTGGGCAGGATTAGATTATAAAATGCCAAGAGGTATGATAGGGGGCAGGAAAATTATAAAATCAGCCAATAACAAACCGCCTTTTTATCGGTATAACAGTGCTGAACAGCAAGTATATTTTTCAGCGTATCATATTTCAGAGCAAAATGCTAAAAATTATTTAAAAGGCATTGAAAAATACAATTTAGAATATATGGTTGGATATGCCATGAGTAATTATCTTTTAGCTTCTTTTATAGATAAGTTAAATTTAAAGGTGCCTAAATTAACAGCTGTTATTACTTCTAGCGAAAAGTTAACATCTCAAATGAGAGATGCTTTTTCACGTGTATATCAATGTAAAACATACGATAGTTATAGCGCTGTAGAGGCTTGTGGCTTAATTTCTGAAAATAAATATGGTGAAAAATTATTTAGCCCTGATTCAGGTATTATGGAAGTTTTAGATGCTGATGGCAATCAAGTAATAAATGGCGAATCGGGTGAAATTGTGGCTACGGGCTTACTTAATTTTGACCAACCATTAATAAGATATAGAATAGGAGATCGTGTAAAATTATCTAAAAATCAGAAAACAAAATCTGGTTTAAATATGCTTAAGGTAGATGAAATTGAAGGCAGAGTAGAGGATGTTATTACAGGAAAAGATGGACAAAAAATGGTGCGTTTTCACAGTTTATTTGTGGCAGTTCCTTTTTTAAAACTGGCACAAGTTATTCAACATAAAATAGATGAAATAGAGATTGTATTAGTAGTTGCATCTGGTTTTTCTAAAAGAGAAGAAATACTGATAAATAAGAGGTTAATAAGTCAATTGGGAGATATTAAAATCAGATTTACCTATCAAAGTGAAATACCAAATAATAGCAATGGAAAATACCAAGCTGTAATTTCTAAAATTTAATTTATGAATAAAACAATTTGGGTCATAAATCAAACGGCAGGCACACTTGATTCGGGCTGGGGAGAGCGCCACTTAATGTTGAGTAGATATTGGGTCAAAAAAGGGTATGATGTTAAAATAATTTCAGGATCTTACAATCATTTGTTTATAAATCAGCCCAATGTTAAAAATAAAACTTATGCATTTGAAGAAGTTGAAGTGGGTATTACATTTTGTTGGGTAAAAACACCAAAATATTATGATGGGGGCTATCGCAAATTTTGGAGTAATTTAATTTTTATGCTCAGATTATTTTTTATTCCAACAAAAAAATTAAGAAAACCCGACTACATTATTGTTTCTTCAATGCCTATTTTCCCAATAATTAATGGTTATCTTTTTAAAAAACGATTTAATTCAAAAAAGCTTATTATTGAAATAAGAGATTTATGGCCTTTAACACCAATTTATCTAAAGGGCTATTCTAATAATCATCCTTTGGTTAAAATTATTGGTCTTTTCGAAATGTTTGCTTACAAAAAATCTGATTACATTGTTTCCTTATTGCCAAATGCGGCCTCCTATATAAATAACATATCAAAAAAACCTGATAAATTTAAGTGGATTCCCAATGGCATTGATAAAAAATATTTAAAAGCTGCCCCCCTAGACGATGGTGTTGTAACGCAGCTACCTAAAGATAAATTTATTGTGGGTTATACGGGCACTATGGGAATGGCAAATGCCCTAGAATATTTTATAGAGGCTTCTACAATTTTACAAGATAAAACGAAAATTCATTTTGTTTTGGTTGGTAATGGCTACTTAAAAAACACACTTCAAAAACAAACTAAAGAACAAAAAAATATTACTTTTATCCCTAAAATAAATAAAGAAAAGGTACAATCTATGTTAGATTATTTTGACCTTTGTTTTATCGGTAGGAATGACACCCCTTTGTTTAATTATGGTGTATCTTCAAATAAATATTTTGATTATATGTTAAGCAAAACACCTGTTTTGGTGTCGTCAAATTTAATTAAGGATCCAGTAGAACTTTCAGGATGTGGCATAACCGTTAAGCCAGAAAATGCACAAGCTGTAGCTGATGGCATTTTAACATTTTTTGAGATGGATGAATCTGAAAGAAATATAATGGGCATAAAAGGCTATGATTATGTTAAAAAATACCATAATTTTACAGTCTTGAGTCAATCGTACCTATCTTTATTCAATTCAAATGACTAGTAAAAAACATATTAATGTTTCAGAGCGGATTTTATTGCTTCGGATATTTGATGTGGTTTTTGCACTTTTAGGTCTCTTTGGTATTTCATATTTTTTCGATTTTAGCTACATAGATCGAAGTAATGAAGATTTTTTAAGTTGGCTAATAACCCTATCTGTTTATTTACTTTTTTTTGGGCAAGTATTCGAAATGTACCGACTTAAGGTTGCTAGTGATAATTATTTAGTTGTGAGAAGTGTATTTGTTACATCTCTTGTAACCACAATATTCTTTATTTTTACACCAGTTTTAGCCCCAGTATTACCTTCAAAGCGGATTCATATTCTCTATTTGTTTTTTGGGATATTTCTTCCAATATTAATATGGCGCTTTGCTTATATACTTTTAATTTTTACGCCAAAATATTTTAAATATGTATTGGTATTAGGCGAGAGTAAAAGCGTGGCACGTGTCATAGATTTAATATCTGTTAATGCACCAGCCAATTATATTGTTGGTTATTTCTCTGATAAAAAAATAAACCGTTTCGATGAAATCTCTTTTTTTGATAAACAAACAACTGATTTAAAAGAAATAGTTAAAAAGTATTATGTAACAGAGGTAATAGTAACCGATAGACTCAATTTTGAAAAATCAAATCTGATAAATAAACACTTAATTCAATTATTTGAGACGGGGATAGCCATTAAAAATATCGAAAATTATTACGAAGAAATAATGTCTTGCATCCCGAGACGCCATTTAACGGAAGATTTTTATAAAAACATTTCGTTTAGTAAAACACATGAAAGTAGAATATATCTGGTTTTGTCAAGATTTTTTGATGTTATTTTCTCTTTGTTTGGTTTGTTATTTATGATACTTATTCTGCCTTTTGTCATTGTTGGAAACCTTATCGCAAATAGAGGACCTTTGTTTTATACACAAGATAGAGTGGGTGTAAAAGGAAAAGTTTTTAAGATTATTAAATTTAGGTCTATGGTTCAAAATGCCGAAAAAAACGGCGCCGTTTGGGCAGAAAAAGAAGACCCAAGAGTGACTTTATTCGGTAAACTGTTACGAAGAACACGTTTTGATGAAATACCTCAATTTTTTAATATCATACGCGGACAAATGGCTCTTATAGGCCCACGCCCCGAACGCCCCGAATTTGTTAAAAAATTAAATAAAAAAATACCCTTGTTCGAAATACGTCACGTCATCAAGCCAGGTTTAACGGGTTGGGCACAGGTTATGTATCCGTATGCGTCCTCAATCGAAGAACAAAATAAAAAATTGCGTTTCGATTTGTATTATATTAAAAACAGAAGCTTTTATCTCGATTTTAAAATCATTTTTAAAACCATTAGTACAGTTCTTTTCTTTAGAGGACACTAATATTTTCGTTTCCTTAAAAAAGTAGTTAACAATAAAATGATGCTTAAAAATTGTGCCAGACGCGCAATATAATCGCCATATTTATTGTAAAAAGTCAAGTCATTATTTAATTTAATTTTAGCCTTTAAAACACCTTTAACACCATAATCCAGATGTTTAAGAATATCTCCTTTTTGATTGATAACAGCCGATATTCCTGTATTGGCAGCCCTTACCAAACTGCGTCTGTTTTCAATGGCTCTGAGTTTAGAGAGCATTAAATGTTGCTTGTGGCCTTGTGTGTTTTTCCACCAACCATCATTTGTAATGACAGTTAAGAAATTGGCGCCATTTCTTACATAACCGTTTACAAACGCGCCGTAAATAGATTCATAACAGATAATAGGTGCCACTTTAAAATCTCCCGATTTAAAAACCGATCGTTTTTTTTGTGTACCTAAAGAAGACATTGAACCTCCTAAGTTTATTAAAGCATCCCCTAAAAGAGGTTGTAGTATGCTTTTATAAGGGAACAATTCTACACCCACAACGAGTTTTGATTTGTAATAAATTTTGGGTGTATTTTTAGAATTGATAAAAGCAGCACTGTTATACATATCATACCATTTGCCTTTAGAATTTATAAATTTATTGGCTGTTGGTGTAGGCTGTTTAATACTTTGGTATTGTTTGTAAAAAGTATAGCCCGCAATTATATTTATATTCTGGTTATTATTGGTAAAGTTCTGCAATACTTTGTAAGCATTGGTGTTAATATAATTAGCTTCTAAAACAGGTTGAGCGAAAGTAGTTTCGGGGGCTATTACAAAATTTGTTGTTGTATCTAATGCACTATTAGCCATAGCGATTAAATTTTGTGCAGTTTCTAAATTTGAAATGTTATACTTCTCTGTATAAGAATCAATATTTGGCTGAATAAGCACAACATTCGCAACGCCATCTTCTTTAGAGGTGTAAGTGTTATAGAGGTATAAAGAGCCATAAATGCCCAATACAATTATCAGAATATTGAGCAATAAATTTTTATATAAAGTTTTTATAACGCCATTATTATAGTAGTTTTTTAGTGATAAATAAATACCAATATTAACCATCCAAACCCAAAGTGTACCACCAAAAGTTCCCGTATATTCGTACCACTGAATCCATTTATGATAATACGAAAAACCATTTCCCAAATTGAGCCATGGCCAAGAGAAGTCCCATCCCAAATGAAATTTCTCAAAACTTATCCAAAATACAACCAGAAATAATAAAGCCGTTTTAGCATTGGTTTTAACGGCCACTTTGTGATAAGTAAAAAATACCAAAGTCATTAATAAAGAATTAACGCCAATAGCAAATACCATCCCAAAAACTGTGGCATTCCATAGCCACCAAGTACTAATGGCATTAAATAAGAGAAAGCTTATGTAAGCCAAACCAAATAGTTTAGCACCACTTCTTTTATAGGTGTTTTCTCTTATATTTTGCTCTACAAAAAGTAATGGTACAAAAGAAATAAAAAGAAGTATGGCAAAACCATATGTAGGCCAAGAAAGTCCTAATAATAAACCAGATAAAATTGCTAAAATTAAATTCTTTTTCATGAACTAACGGTATTTTGACAGGGCTATTTTAACCGAAAATACATTTGAAAATAAAGTGCCGCCAGAGCCTCCTATATTGCTTAAAGCATAGTCAATTTGTATGCCCTTAATAATAAATCCCAAGCCAATATTGGGTTCCACTATGGTTGTTTTTGAGTTGTCAAAATTTTTGTGGCTCTGAAAATTAGTGACCCCAGCTCTTAAAAAAGCCAAATCTTGAAAATTTAATTCAAATCCTAAAGATGGCCCCATGCTCAACAGCGCTGTTGAAATTAAGTCGTTTGTACGTTTAAAACGGATGTTTATATCGGCTTCAGCCAAAAGACTGAAATCGTAATTTATTTTAAAATTTCTTGCAAAACCCAATTGTATTTTAGGAACTGATAGTTCTACTGTTTGCGGTAATTCTTGATTTTGTCCCGGAATGGCTGCACTAATCTTATCAAATTCAGTTTGGTTAATAGTCCAGGCATTAAAAGTAGAAGAGGCATCTCTTAGCATCAATCCGAAGTTGTATTTTTCTGACCTATATTGTAATCCGAAATCCAATCCAAAACCCCAAGCATTTGCAAATTTACCAATGATACGCCGAATCACTTTGGCGTTAAACCCAATGCTAAGTCCTTTTTTATTGAGCTTCTTTGCATAGGCCATATTAAAGGCATAATCGGTTGCAGAAAATAGACTGATGCGGTTAAAATCAATATTACCCTGATTGTCAATTAATTCGGTTGTATTTAAAATATCATCCACGCCAAAACGCAATGCGTAAAAAGCCAGTGTACTGCTTCTGTTAATAGGGATTGCATAAGCAGCAAAGTCGTAATTGGCAATACCTTGAAAATAAGCTGCGTGCATCAAACTGGCTTCGGTTTCTTTTATGTCAACCAAACCAGCAGGATTCCAGTATCCAGAATTTACACCTTTGGTTGAAGCAACAACAGCTTTACCCATAGCAAAAGCATCAGCACCCACACCTAAGTTTAGAAATTCATTAGAAAATTTTCTAAAAACTTGACTTTGGGCATTGATAACACCCAAAAGGATAAAAAAAGAGAGGTATAGTTTTTTCAAAAAAATCTAATTTTTACAAATATCTTATTTTATTATTAATTAACTGACATTTAAAAAACTTATTGTCTGGCAGTACAGGGTGTTTTTATAAATGTCAAAACCCGTTTTTCAAGCCACAAATTGTGACGCTTGTTAAAAGTGCTGTTAAAACCAACGTGTCCACCATAGCGGGTGGTTAAAAGGGTGAAATATTTATGCTCTTTGGCAATGTTAAAAGGGTAGCAACTGTCTAATAAAAATAAATCGTCTAAGGCATTGATAAGTATTGTTGGTCTTTTTATAGCCGCTAAAAAGTGTAAACTACTGTTTTTATGCCAATAATCTTCGGCATCTTTAAACCCAAAGACAGGTGCTGTATATGCCTTGTCGAAATCGTAAAAATTCTTTGAATTTAAGATGGCTTCTTTGTTTAAGTTATTGTTAGGAAAACGTTTTAACCGTTCTAAAACTTTGGCTTTTAATGATATTAAAAAAGCCTTCATATAAATTGTATTTTTAGATTTAGCTAACTGTATTGAGACATCCTTTAATTGGCAAGGGACAGATATAGCCACTGCACGGTTTAATTTTGCAGGCAGGTTATTGGCATATTCGCCCATGTATTTGAGTGTTAAATTACCTCCCAAACTGTATCCAACAATGTTTATATCATTGTAGTTGTAATGTGAGATAACATGCCTAACAACCAAATCTAAATCTTCTGTTTTACCACTGTGATAGGTGCTTAATTTATTGTTAGGTTCACCACTACATCCTCTTAAATTAAAGGCAATAACATCAATATCTTGCGAGTTTAAATAGTGAACTAATGATAAAATGTAACTTGATTGGGCACTTCCTTCTAAACCATGAATGGCAATAACAGCACGTTTTGAGTGTACCGATGCAATATCTAAATCAATAAAGTCATCATCGGGTGTTATAAGACGCTCTCTTTTATATTTAACTTTAAAACGCGGAGATAATTTTTTGTAAATCGTATTGAAATGTTTGTTTTTAAAAACATACCAAGGTTTGTATGTGTTGTCTTTTAAAATAGGCATAACCAACTCACATTAAAATTTTTTCTAAAATACCCAATGCATAAGTACTGGCAACTTGCTTTGCAAATTTCTGAAAATCTATAGAAGCGTTTGCTTTGGCCTTATCAGATAGGGTTCTCATTATGGCAAAGCACACTTTATAGTCAAAACAAACTTGGGCTACTGCAGCGCCTTCCATTTCTACACAAAGCACATCGGGTAAGTTTTTATTGAATTGCTCAATTTTTTCTATCGACGATATAAATTGATCGCCACTGGCAATGCCACCCGTAAATACTTTGGGATTTGTAATGCCAAATTCAGAACTTAAAGTGTGGCTTAAATTATTAGGAATAGCTTGTAAATATGCTTCTGAAGCTTTGACTAATTCTTTTGTTAGCGATACATCTGTTTTAAAAAATTTCTTTTTGATAATAGGAATTTCGAACTGCTCATATAAAGGTCTGGCATCCATATCGTGTTGGTAAAGATGCTTGCCAACAACAACATCGCCAATATTTAAATGTTCTTGTAAAGCGCCAGCCACACCCGTAAAAATAAGCTTTTTGATGTTAAAACTTTGAATTAGCTGAGTAGCAGTTGTGGCTGCAGCTACTTTTCCCCAGTTAGAAAAAACCAATACAACAGGTTTTTTATAGAGAAGTCCTTTGTAGAATGTTCTATTGCCATGAACAGCGCTAGAAACAGAAGTCATTGCGTTCAAAACGCTATTGATTTCTTCAGGCATGGCACTCATAATTCCTAAGGACATCTATTTTGTTTTAAAGTATTGAACCGTCTTTCATTTCGAGTGTTCTATCTGCCATTTTTGCGAGTTCTCTGTTGTGTGTTACAATAACAAAAGTGTGACCAAATTTGTCGCGCAAATCAAAAAAAAGTTGATGTAAGCTGTCAGCTGTAGCCGAATCTAAATTTCCTGTTGGTTCATCGGCAAAAATAATAGCGGGTTTGTTTATAAGTGCACGTGCCACAGCAACGCGTTGTTGTTCGCCTCCAGAAAGTTCGTTAGGATGGTGCTCTAGCCTGTCAGATAATTGTAGGTAATTAAGAATTTCTTTGGCCTCTTTTATAACGTCATGTTTGGGTTTATTGGCTATAAAACCCGGAATACACACATTTTCTAAAGCTGTAAATTCGGGAAGTAGTTGGTGAAACTGAAAAATAAAACTGACATGTGTATTTCTAAAATGGGCTAATTTCCTGTCTTTTAGCTTTAAAACTTCATAATTATTAATTGTAATTTCGGCCTTAGGATCGGGTTTGTCTAGGGTACCTAGAATTTGTAACAAAGTTGTTTTACCCGCACCAGAAGGCCCTACAATGGCCACAATTTCTTTCTTTTTGATATGTAAATCTATCCCTTTCAAAACCTTTATGCTGCCAAAAGATTTATAGATGTTTTTCGCTTTAATCATCTTTAAAAATAAAGTTGTGAAGTTACGGATAAATTTAAAAAAGCTACAACCAAGATTTTATTTTGTTGTAATCTAAATAATATACAAATCGGATGGATAGATTTTGTTGTAAAGGCTGTTTAAATAAGTTACTTAAATTATCCGAAAATGATAAATTAGATTGGTCATCTGAGTTGAATATAGCGTTGCGATATAAAACAGACAATTCACTACCCCGTGCAAATTGCCAAACATAGCGTAAATCAAGATTCCACGAATTAAAATTAACATCGTTGTTTCCTGAGTAGGCGCTTGTTACCAACAGCCCTTTTTCGTCTAATTTGGCGTAATTATTTTTGTAGGTAACAGGTGTCCAATTATATCTAAAAGCAATGGTTAATGAAGATAAATCGCTGAAACTATACTTGCCACTAAGCGAATTTAAAACCGACTTAATATTTCTAAACCCAAAAATTATGTCGCCATTATCTAAGGTGGTAATATAACCGCGTTCGTCAAAAGTTATGTCATAATTAAAAGAATAGCTGAGAAAAAACTTATCGTTGGCTCTATAAATAGGTGTAAAACCAAAAGAATAACCATTGTCTTTTTCGCCATAACGCCTGTTATAACTTATAGAGGCATTGTATGCAAATTTTTTCCTAAAGTCTGACGATACAAAACCAAAAAAGCCCAGTCTGGCTGTGGTAACTATAAAATCGACATCATTTCTTGGCTCGTTATAATCTTTACCTGTGCCAAAACTGCCATTGATGTTACCACCAAACGAAAATTGTTTAAGTGTTGTCGCAAAGAAGTTTAAGTTTACAAAATTACCTGTATAAACATTAGGTTTATAACGCCTAAACATGCCAGCTCTTAAATTAATACTGTACGAATTAAAATGTTTTGTAGGTTTAAAAATTCGGTAAGACATATTGCCAAAAAAGGCATTAAAATTGTTGCGCCTCTGAAAACCCAAGTCGTTTATATCGTACTTGTCATCGGCCAAACTATTGCTAAGACCATAACGAAATTTACCTTTTGTTTTGCTGTAGGATAAATTACTTGAAAAACCTTTTGTGTTGCCATTAACAGGGTCTTTTATGCTGCTAAATTTAGCTGATCCGCTTAGTTTTTTAGAATTGGCCTTATTGGCCAAATTAAAAAGAAGGGCAGATGCATTGGCCCGTCTAAAATTGTTATTACGAGAAATATGCGTGTTTATAAATGACACAGAAGAATTTTTATTAAACTCTTGATCTAAAACCAAGACGTTATAATTGGCCAATGGCTCTGTGGTAACTTTCCTAATAGCTCCTGTAATATTATCTTTAATTATAGCTTCTGTTTTGTCTGTTACGGCATTTAGTACAGCAATACCCAAACCTTTTTTTGAGCGACCCGAAATTTTAGCTGCAGATATTAATTTGGCTTCACTGGGATTGCTTATAATTTCTTCGCTAGAAGAAAGATTATTAAAAGCATCATAAAAATTTATTGGCCGTTTACCAATACGTCTCGAAAAGAACAAACCACCTTTGTTAAGCAAGTCGGCTCCTTCAATAAAAAATTGACGTTGTTCTGCAAACCGTGTTTCAAAAGGGCCTAAATTTAAAACCAAATCGTCAAAACCGGCCTGACTAAAATCTGGATTTATGGTGGCATCTAACGTAAAATTATCACTCAAACCATATTTTATATTTAAACCAATTTGTTCTCTGGTAATTGTGGTGCCTTCAAAATTTAAAATATTAGAGGTAAAGATTGGTAAAAAATTTAGTCTGATAGAGGTTTTAATATTTTTAAGGTTGGTAAGTAAGCCTGAATATTGTGAGGCCCTTCCTACAGATTTATCGATGTAATTCCAAGAATAACGCTCCCGTCTACTTTGTATAAGTCTCTTAAAATTTAAGCCCCAAGTTTGTACTTTTTCGTTCGAGAAGCGCAAAGCTGCAAATGGAATTTTCATTTCTATGTACCAGCCCTTATCGTCGAAACTAATTTTACTGTACCACACATCGCTCCAGCTAAAATCTTCGCCAGTAGCCGTAGATACTTTTGCATCACTTTGTGTGCCAGCAGCCGAGACAAAGAATTCAGTGTCGTTTTGGTTGTCGTTTAACGGATTAATTATCACACCAAAAAAATCGGCTTGGGCAAAATTATCGCGGTCACTAAATTGCCGCATAATGGTTTCTGGATGACTATCGTATAAATAAGCAGCAAAATAAATGGCCTCGTCATCATATACCACTTTAACTTCCGTTTTTTGAGCGTTGGGTTCGGTATCGCCATCTCCGGGGTCAAACATAACAAAGTTCTTAGCAACAGGTATATTTTTCCAAACAGCATCGTTTAAATTTCCATCAATTTTAGGCGCTGTAGAAACCCGAGTGGCGGTTAAAGTTTTACGTTTAATCTCTTGTGCATGAGCTAAAATAGCACCCAATAGACATAGCGTTAAAACTAATTTTCTCATAAATTTTATTTTTGGTTTTCAGAAAAAATATTGGCTAAAATATTTAATCTATTTTTAGAGATTCCTAAATATTTGTTAAACTCTAGTATAAAGACTTCGTTAAACGTAATTTGTTACAAAATATATTTAAAAAACATAAAAAAATGAATTTAGAAATGTAATTTTGTAGACTCTTAAATTAAAATAAAAAATAATGAATTTACACGAATATCAAGGCAAAGACATATTGGGTAGTTTTGGCGTAAAAGTGCAACGTGGTATGGTAGCCGACAATCCTGTTAAAGCTGTTGAAGCAGCAAAACAATTAGCTACAGAAACGGGTACGAGTTGGTGGGTTGTAAAAGCCCAAGTTCATGCTGGCGGACGCGGTAAAGGCGGTGGAGTAAAATTGGCCAAAAGTTTAGAAGATGTAGAAAACATTGCAAATGCTATGTTGGGGATGATGTTGGTAACACCTCAAACTTCTAAAGAAGGTAAAAAGGTAAATCAGATTTTAATTGCCGAAGACGTGTATTATCCTGGCGAAAGTGAAACGAGTGAGTTTTATATGTCGGTTTTATTAAATAGAGGTGTTGGTCGAAA
This sequence comes from Flavobacteriaceae bacterium, assembly GCA_021647405.1. GTDB lineage: Bacteria > Bacteroidota > Bacteroidia > Flavobacteriales > Flavobacteriaceae > CG1-02-35-72. The sequence goes on along the minus strand of JAKIUU010000001.1, from coordinate 73,816 downwards.
CATGATTATGTATTCTACCGAAGGCGGTATGGATATTGAATCGGTTGCCGATAAAACACCCCATTTAATTTTTACAGAAGAAATTGACCCAGCAACAGGTTTGTTGCCTTTTCAAGCACGAAAAATAGCTTTTAATTTGGGTTTGTCTGGTAAAGCATTTAAAGAGATGACAAAATTTGTGACAGCGCTTTACACAGCTTACGCTAAATCGGATGCCTCTTTGTTTGAAATTAATCCAGTTTTAAAGACATCTGACGATAATATTTTGGCTGTTGATGCCAAAGTATCACTTGATGACAATGCCCTATTTAGACATAAAGATTATGTAGAAATGCGTGATATTCGCGAAGAGAATCCTATTGAAGTTGAAGCCAAAGCGGCTGGATTAAATTATGTTGATCTTGACGGAAATGTAGGCTGTATGGTAAATGGCGCAGGTTTGGCAATGAGTACAATGGATTTGATTAAACAATCTGGTGGTGAACCTGCTAACTTTTTAGATGTGGGTGGTACAGCCGATGCTGAACGTGTTGAAAAAGCCTTTAGAATCATACTTAAAGATGATAATGTAAAAGCCATTTTGGTAAATATTTTTGGTGGTATTGTACGTTGCGACCGTGTGGCTCAAGGTATAGTTGATGCTTATAAAAATATGGGCGATGCTATTAAAGTGCCTATAATTGTAAGGTTAGAAGGGACCAATGCTGTTGAAGCTAAAAAATTAATAGACGCTAGTGGTTTGGATGTTATTTCGGCCATTGAATTTCAAGAAGCGGCCGATAGGGTTAGTGAGGTTTTAGCTTAAACTAATGTCATTCTGCCCGTCTGATTTTGGTGGAAAAGACTGAAAGGAAGTGAAGAATCTCTATTTAATTTATTTCGTGTTTCGCATTGTTTTTTTTGTAGTATAACCTCTTAACGAATCCCAATTTATCGGGATGTGGTTATCTCCTCCCATCCCTAGCTTCCCAAAGGGAAGGGAATTACTTTCTTCCCTTTGGGAACCTGCCTGACGGCGAGGCAGGGATGTCCGTAGGACAGATGGGATAAATTATAAAAAATAAAAATAAAATTATGGATGTAAAAGATAGCAACGGTAACATTTTAAACGATGGCGATTCTGTTCATGTTACCAAAGATTTAAAAATTAAAGGCATGTCTAAAACGCTTAAACGCGGTGTGGCTATAAGAAATATCAGATTGACAAATAGTTCTGATCAAGTAGAATGCCGTATTGGTAAAAGCCAAATAGTTTTAAAAACCTGTTTTTTAAAGAAAGCGTAGAAATTATTTTTTGATGGCTGTAGCAAAAATTTAAAATACGGCTATAAGGCTCCACTTATTTCAATAGAATGTCTTAACGAATCCCAATTTATCGGGATGTGGTTATCTCAAAAACATGCTTGCAAGCCATCAAGAGCCGTGCCTGTGGCAGCGGCAGAATTGCTACAACAAACAGGTTTGTCTCATAAAGACTAAAAAGAGTATTTTAACACGGAATATTGAACTCAGAATTTAAAACAAAGAACTCCTTAACATTTCTCTAGCCAGTATCTCAAGGCTACTTTTTCAGAAATTAATGCTTTTAAATCGGTTATTTTAACGCGGTCTTGTTGCATGGTGTCGCGGTGTCTTATAGTAACTGTATTGTCATTTAATGTGTCGTGGTCAACTGTAATACAAAAAGGCGTACCATTGGCATCTTGGCGTCTGTAACGTCTTCCGATGGCATCTTTTTCATCGTAAGCCATAGTAAAATCAAATTTCAAATCGGCTATTATTTTTCTGGCAACTTCGGGCAGGCCATCTTTTTTAACCAAAGGCAATACAGCGGCTTTTACAGGTGCTAAAACAGCAGGCAGTTTTAAAACAGTTCTGGTAGAACCATCTTCTAAAGTTTCGTCTTGAAGCGCATTCGAAAAAACAGCTAAAAACATGCGGTCTAAACCGATGGAGGTTTCTACCACATAAGGCACATAACTTTCGCCAAGTTCGTGGTCAAAGTATTGTACTTTTTTACCTGAAAATTTTTGATGACTGCTTAAATCGAAATTTGTACGCGAATGAATGCCTTCCAATTCTTTAAATCCGAAAGGGAATTTAAATTCAATATCGGCAGCAGCATTGGCGTAATGCGCTAATTTATCGTGGTCATGAAAACGGTAATTATCGGCACCTAAACCAAGCGCTAAATGCCATTTGAGGCGTTTTTCTTTCCAGCTCTCGTACCATTTGAGTTCTTCGCCGGGGCGGACAAAAAATTGCATTTCCATTTGTTCAAATTCGCGCATTCTAAAAATAAACTGACGCGCCACAATCTCGTTTCTAAAAGCTTTACCTGTTTGTGCAATACCAAAAGGTATTTTCATACGCCCTGATTTTTGGACGTTTAAAAAATTTACAAAAATACCTTGTGCCGTTTCGGGTCTTAGGTATAAGTCCATGGCACTCTCGGCAGAAGCGCCTAGTTTTGTGCCAAACATTAAGTTAAATTGTTTAACGTCTGTCCAATTTCGGGAGCCAGAAAGCGGGCAGGCAATTTCCAATTCTTCTATGAGTGCTTTTACATCGGCCAAATCTTCATTTTCTAAAGATTTCCCCATGCGTTTTAGAATGGCATCGCCTTTTTCTTTGTATTGTTTTACACGGCCGTTGGTGGCTAAAAATTCGGCTTTATCAAAAGCATCGCCAAAGCGTTTGGCGGCTTTTTTAACTTCCTTTTCAATCTTGGCTTCAAGTTTTGCCACATAATCTTCAATGAGGACATCGGCACGATAGCGTTTTTTAGAATCTTTATTATCAATTAAAGGATCGTTAAAAGCATCCACATGTCCAGAAGCTTTCCAAGTTGTAGGGTGCATAAAAATGGCGGCATCCAATCCCACAATATTCTCATTCATCTGAACCATGGCTTGCCACCAAAATTCACGAATATTCTTTTTTAATTCAACACCATTTTGTCCATAATCATAAACAGCACTTAAACCGTCATATATTTCGCTTGACTGAAAAATATAACCATACTCTTTGGCATGTGCTATTACTTTTTTGAATTTATTCTGGTCTGCCATAATTTAGCGTAGATTCAAATCTAACTTACCCAATAGTTTGCCTTCTGCATAAACTTTAATTTTGTAAACGCCTTTTACAAGGTCTTTCTTATTACTTACGGGTGCTAAAATACAAATTTTAGTATTGATGTTTTGGTAGAAAAAATTGGTTTTATCACTGTACTTTAGTGTTTCTCCATTAATTTCGAAGGCTTCATTCTTACCCAATAATTTTCCTAGCGGATTAAATATTTGAACGTATAGGTCTCTGTCGCCTTTTTTGGCCAGAATATTTTTGGCAATTCGTGCACAAACTCTTATTCTGTTAGCTCTAGAGGCTCTTGTAGTTATTACCAGCTTGCCACTTGTTTTTAATTTTACACCCGTTGCAGAAACAGCATATAATTGAATTGCTGAGGCATTTGTAACATCATTTGTCAACTTTAAATTTTGCTCTTTAAGTAATTTTATATCACTTTTTTGTGCTTCTAATAACACTTCGCTACTGTCAAGAGATTGTGTTAAAAGGGTGTTGGCTATTTTGGTAGAATCGGCTAGAAAAAACAGGCGCTTGTTTATTTTTTCTAATGAATAAAGCTTGTTGCGTAAGTGCTTTATAATACTGTAGTCTGTTTTTTTTGTAGCAATTAAAGAATCTCTTAAAGAGATGATATTTGCTTGAGCCGATTTTAAATCGCCAGTAAGCGCGCCATTTTTTTTGATGGCAACATCATATTGCTTAATCATTTTATTGAGGTCAGCTTTAATTTCAGTTTTTTCTGTATTTAACTGATTGATAAATTTTGTATTCTCAATTTTAGAGTAGACACCATAAATAAGGCTTAAAACGAATAATACGGCTAATAAAACAGCTACTTTTTTTGAATTGTTACTTTGTGACATTGTCTATTTTTTTTAAATTTTTGTTTTAGGGTGCAAACTTAATTTTAATTGTTAAAAATTACTATTTTTTTAGGTGTATTTTAAAAGGAATATGTATTTTTATAGAGTCCCTCAAGATTTGTTTCTGATTAAACTTAAAATTGATGCGAATTTTTAGTGACTTATTTTACTTATTTTTTCCAAAGCGTTGTTTAACCTGCAATGAAATCCTGTTGAATTCTGCGCATCTATTGTGCACAAATTGCCTACACGATTTGCCTTTTGCAAACCATACAAATGTAAAAGAAAATGCTGTTGCGCTTTCTTTTTATGGAAGAGTTCCTATTCAATCGGCTGCAGCCTTATTGTTGTTTTATAAAAAAGGGAAAGTGCAACAAATAATACATCAGTTAAAATACAAAGGCAATCAAGAGATTGGCAGCTATTTTGGCCATTGGTTGGGTTGCGATTTGGCAGCATCAAAACACTTTAATTCAGTAGAAATGATTGTTCCAGTACCATTACATCCTAAAAAGTTAAAATTAAGAGGTTATAATCAGGTGGCTAATTTTGGAATGGCCATAGCAAAAATTTTAAATGCGCGATATGTTGATGATAAATTGATAAAAGTATCGTCAACTGAATCGCAAACAAAAAAACACCGAACCGAACGTGTAAAAAATGTAAATGAAATATTCACTTTAAACGATGTGCTCTTTTTTGAAGGCAAACATATTTTATTGGTAGATGATGTCATAACCACAGGGGCTACTTTAGAGGTTTGTTGTAAAGAATTACTCAAGACAAAATCAATTAAAATAAGTATTGCCTCTTTGGCTTTTACCGTCTGATAAAATTTTGAAGAATAAAAGAAATAAATTGTTTCTTTGTATCAAATTTTAGAAATGAAATCTCATTACTTTATAAGAAGCCTCATTTTTTTGTCAATTTTTACTCTTTTTGCCTGCGCCAGAAGAGGCCGCCCTACTGGTGGCCCTAAAGATGAAGAGGCCCCTATTGTAGTAACTGCAGAACCCGATTTTGAAACTGTAAATTTTAAGGCAAAAAAAATAAATATAGATTTTGATGAATTTATTAAGCTTAAAGATGTAGGAAAGCAACTTATAGTATCACCGCCTTTAAAATACAAACCGATAATCACACCACTAGGAACGGCAAGTAAAACATTAAAAATTAAAATTCTTGACACGCTCAAACCCAAAACCACCTATATATTTAATTTTGGCAACAGTGTACAAGATAACAATGAAGGCAATGTGCTGTATAATTTTAAATATGTAATGTCAACGGGAAACTATATCGATTCTCTTAAACTAAAAGGAAAGATAAAAGATGCTTTAAGCAATGTGGTTGATAAGGAAGTAGCCATATTATTGTATAAACTAGATTCAACCTATAACGATTCTATTATTTATAAAGGTTCGCCAAATTATATTGCCAACACGCTAGATACTGTAGTTTGGGAAATTACAAATATAAAGGAAGGGAAATATTTATTAACGGCATTAAAGCAAAAAAGGTACAATTATAAATTTAACCCTAAAACAGATAAAATCGCTTTTTATACAGACACAATAAACATCACTACAGATAAAACCATTTCTTTTTCAGACTCATTAAAAACGCTGATTGACAAGTCTCTTGAATTATCTCTTTTTAGAGAAGAATTAGATTATAAATTAGCACGTCCTTCTGAAATGGACAAACAGCATATTGTTTTTGGTTATGAAGGTGACGCGAAGGATTTAGAATTGGAGCTGTTGTCAGATGTGCCTGAAGATTTTAAATCGGTACAATCTTTCCAAATAGGCAAAGACAGCTTAGATTATTGGTTTAACATAGCTGATTTGGATTCTTTAAAATTTAAAGTAACTAACAATACATATATTGATACAGTTACGGTAAAATTACACGCCAAAGATTTCGATTCGTTGGTTGTTGGAAGCAGCATAAGAGCCTCTCTTAATTTAAGAGATGATTTTAAACTAAAAACAAACCAGCCCATTACAAAAGTAGATACTACAAAAATAGTGTTAATTGATAAAGATTCAATTAAAGTTCCTTTTGCCATTCAGATGTCCGATTTTAAAACAGAACTCATTTTTAAGTTTAACAAAATGCCAAACAATATTTATAAGTTAATGTTGCTTCCACAGGCTATTAATACTTTTTTTGAAAGCTCTAAAGACACGATTCGTTATAAATTTACCACCAAAAATTTAATTGACTATGGCAGCGTCTCTATCAGCTTAAGTGGTGTCAAATCGTATCCTGTAATTGTACAAATTATCGACAAGAAAGCTAAGGTGGTACAATCAAAATACCTTAAAAAAGCAGAAAATATAAATTTTACTATACTCGACCCAACCCAGTATCTTATTCGGGTTATTTACGATAAAAATAAAAACGGAAAATGGGATACGGGCAGTTTCTCAAAAAGAATTCAACCCGAAGAGGTTATTTATTTCCCTAAAGAAATTGAAGTCCGTGCCAATTGGGAAATTACGGAATTATTTGATGTTTCAAAATAGCCAACCCTATTGTTTTACATAAAAGTTAATTATTTTCTACTCTTATTTTAAGTTGCTATCTTTGTTGTTTAGAATGAATATAATTAAGAACACTCATGCAATTTAAAAAACAAGATATATTAAACGCCTTAGATACTATTACAGAACCTGGTACAGGTAAAAGTTTGGTAGAAAGTAATGCCGTTAAAAACGTGGTTGTTTTTGGCAAAGAAGTTATTGTAGATGTCGTAATTACCAACCCCACACTTCAAGCTAAAAAGAAAACAGAAGTAGAAATCATGAAAGTAATTCATGATAAAGTATATCAAAAAATAGATGTAAAGGTAAATGTAAAAGCAGAAGCGCCTGCCAAATCTCTTAAAGTTAAAAAAGCAAATCCCCTGCCAAATATCAAAAATATTGTTGCAATAGCCTCTGGTAAAGGTGGTGTGGGTAAATCAACAATTACGGCAAATTTGGCTGTCTCTTTATCAAAAATGGGTTTTAAAGTGGGTATTCTAGATGCCGATGTTTATGGGCCTTCAATGCCCATTATGTTCGATGTGCCTTCTGCAAAACCACTGTCTGTCATGGAAGGCGACCGCTCAAAAATGAAACCAGTAGAAAGCTATGGAATAAAAATTCTATCGCTTGGATTTTTTACCAATGCCAATCAGGCTGTTATTTGGCGCGGAGCTATGGCCTCAAAAGCTTTAAACCAATTGTTGTTTGATGCCGCTTGGGGCGAGATAGATTATTTGTTAATAGATTTACCTCCAGGCACAGGCGATATCCATTTATCAATAGTTCAAGCTATTCCAGTTACAGGGGCAGTTATTGTAAGTACGCCTCAAAATATCGCTTTAGCGGATGCCAAAAGAGGAATCGCCATGTTTAAACAAGAAAATATAAATGTACCTGTTTTAGGCTTGGTTGAGAATATGAGCTATTTTACACCTGACGAATTACCAGACAATAAATATTATATCTTTGGAAAAGACGGTGCCAAACACTTGGCTGAAGATGAAGAAACACGATTTTTAGGCGAAATTCCATTGGTACAAAGCATTCGTGAATCTGGCGATGTAGGCCATCCGATAAGTTTGCAAGAAAATACACCTTTAGAAGCATCATTTAAAAATATTGCTAAAAATATGGTCGCTGAATTATTGAAACGAAATAATGATTTACCTCCGACCGAAATCGTAAGAATTACAACCATGGCAGGTTGTTCTTCAAACTAAATTAATACAGAATGACAGCACAACAGACTCTAAATAAAGTGGAATATGCCCTCGAAGAAATTAGACCTTTTTTAATTTCAGATGGTGGTAATATCAGCCTAATTGCTATTGAAGGCAATACCGTTAAGGTAAAATTTGAAGGTTCTTGTACAGGTTGCTCTGTAAATCAAATGACATTAAGAAATGGTGTAGAGGCCACCATAAAAAAACATGTCCCTCATATTAAAGAAGTTATCGAAGTAAAATAAATAATTATTTATCAATTATATTTGTTGAAAAGAAAGGTATTACATAAAGAATTTATATTTCTAGGACTTTTATCCTTGCTAAAATTCTATGTAAAACGCAATCCAGAGTAAGAGCCGATACTTGCTTTTTACTATTTTTTATTAATTTCTTAAAACATAATATTATGCCTAGATATCATTCATTGGGTAAAATACCTCCTAAACGCCATACAGTTTTTAAAAATCCCACAGGAGGCTTGTACCAAGAGGAACTTTTTGGAACTGCTGGTTTTGTGGGGATGTCTTCTTTAATTTATCATTTGTATCCACCAACAGTTGTAACCGAAGTTAAAAAGCTTAAGAATACTTCGCCTAAAATTGCTATTGATAAAAATATGAAGGCGTTGAGTTTTAAAGGCTTTTCTCTAAAACCAGAAACAGATTATCTCGACAGCCGTAAGCCCCTTTTTGTAAACAACGATTTGCATATTGGCTTGGCAGCACCAAAAGAATTTTCATCCAGCTATTTTTATAAAAATGCTGATGCTGATGAAATGATTTTTGTTCATCTAGGTTCTGGCAGTCTTAAAACCATGTACGGAAATATCGATTTTAAATATGGCGACTATCTTATTATTCCGCGAGGTACTGTTTATCAGATTGATTTTGATACAGAAGACAACCGTCTTTTATATATTGAATCTTTTAGCCCCATTGTAACCCCCAAACATTACCGCAATAATTTTGGCCAATTTCTAGAGCAATCGCCTTTTTGCGAACGCGATTTCAGATTGCCTCAAAATTTAAAGACTCATGATGAGAAAGGAAATTTTAAAATACTTATAAAAAAACAGGGTGTTTTGTGGGAATATATTTACTCAAATCACCCATTTGATGTTGTTGGATGGGACGGATTTAATTATCCCTATGCCTTTTCAATTCACGATTTTGAACCGATTACTGGGCGTATTCATATGCCACCACCAATTCATCAGCAATGGGAAGCCGCAGGATTTGTAGTCTGTTCTTTTGTTCCCCGACTGTATGATTACCATCCAGATGCCATTCCAGCACCCTACCATCACAGCAATGTAGATTCCGAAGAGATTTTGTATTATGTAGATGGCGATTTTATGAGTCGTAATAATATTGAAAAAGGACAATTAACATTGCACCCTGGTGGCATTCCTCACGGACCACATCCAGGCGCTATTGAGCGCAGTGTGGGAAAAAAAGAAACAGGAGAATTGGCCGTAATGATAGACCCTTTTAAACCTGTTTCAATTACAGAAGAAGCCATGAATCTACAAGTAGATGATTATTATAAATCGTGGAATCAGTAAATTATAAAAGTATATTTAAAATGTCACCCTGAGCGCCCCGAAGTTTCGGGGGAAGGGTCTTAAAAATAAATAAAAATGACTATTAAAAACGTAGAATACGGATTAGAAAAAATATTTAAAGGCGCACAAGATTTTTTACCACTTTTAGGAACAGATTATGTTGAGTTTTATGTAGGTAATGCCAAACAATCTGCACATTATTATAAAACAGCATTTGGGTTTCAATCATTTGCCTATAAAGGTTTAGAAACGGGTTGTAAAGACTATGCCTCATATGTCTTAAAACAAGATAAAATCAGATTGGTATTAACAACACCTTTGCATTCCAATTCACCTATAAACGACCATTTAAAAAAACATGGAGATGGTGTTAAAGTTATTGCCTTATGGGTAGAAGATGCTACAAAAGCGTGGGAAGAAACCACAAAACGCGGTGCCAAATCTTTTATGAAACCGACTGTTGAAAAAGATGAGGAAGGCGCAGTTTTGCGTTCTGGAATACACACTTATGGCGATGTGGTTCATATTTTTGTGGAACGTAAAAATTACAAAGGTTGCTTTTTACCAGGCTATAGAAAATGGGCATCAGATTACAATCCCACGTCCGTTGGTTTAAAATTTATAGACCATATGGTGGGTAATGTCGGTTGGGGAGAAATGAACCAGTGGGTAAAATGGTATGAAGACGTCATGGGTTTTGTAAACTTCCTCTCTTTTGATGACAAACAAATCCATACAGAATATTCTGCTTTAATGAGTAAAGTCATGAGTAATGGCAATGGCAGGATAAAATTCCCGATTAACGAACCCGCCAAAGCAGCTAAAAAATCGCAAATAGAAGAATATTTAGATTTTTACGAAAGCCCAGGAGCGCAACATATTGCAGTAGCTACAGACGATATTATTGAAACGGTAAAGCAACTTAAAGCCAGAGGTGTTGAATTTTTACCAGCCCCACCGAAAGCCTATTACGAAGACATTCCAAACCGCTTGGGTGAACATATGAAAATAATGCACGAAGACATTGGTGCTTTGCGTAGTTTATCTATTTTGGTCGATGCCGATGAAGAGGGCTATTTGTTACAAATATTCACAAAACCTGTTGAAGACAGGCCCACATTATTTTTCGAAATAATCCAGCGTATGGGTGCTAAAGGATTTGGCGCTGGTAATTTTAAAGCCCTTTTTGAATCTATTGAAAGAGAACAAGAAAACAGAGGTACTCTCTAAAATGTCACCCTGAGCGTAGTCGAAGGGTCTCATAATAAGTCAAAAGAAACCTTCAAAACATTCCGTTTTGAAGGTTTCTTTTTTAATTACAAATATTTTATTTCCAGCGCCTTAAACAACAATATTTTTCATACTTTTATACAAAGCTTTAAAAAATGCTCACAAAAGTTTATGGCGGAGCCGTTTTTGGCGTCGAAGCGACCACCATTACAGTTGAAGTAAATATTGATAAAGGCATCGGTTACCACCTTGTTGGTTTACCAGATAATGCCATAAAAGAAAGCAGTTACCGCATTTCTGCCGCTTTAAAAAACAATGGCTATGTATTGCCTGGTAAAAAAATTACCATCAATATGGCACCAGCCGATTTGCGCAAAGAAGGATCGGCTTACGATTTAACGCTGGCCATAGGGATTTTAACGGCTTCAGGTCAGATTAAAGCTGAAGAACTCGATAAATACATTATTATGGGAGAGCTGTCTCTTGACGGAGGACTGCAACCTTTTAAAGGCGCTTTACCCATTGCTATAAAAGCGAGAGAAGAAGGTTTTAAAGGTTTTATTCTGCCCAAGCAAAATGCCATGGAAGCGGCTGTTGTAGATAATTTAGAAATCTATGCGGTTGAAAACATCAATCAGGTTATTTCTTTTTTTAAAGATGTCTCAACGTTGGAATGTTTAGTCGTAGATACGCGTAAACAGTTTTATGAAAATTTAGAACATCCTGAATTCGATTTCTCGGATGTAAAGGGGCAAGAGTCAATAAAACGTTGTATGGAAATTGCCGCAGCAGGCGGTCATAATGTTATTTTAATCGGCCCTCCTGGGAGTGGCAAAACAATGTTAGCCAAACGCCTCCCAACAATTTTACCCCCAATGACGCTTCAAGAAGCCTTAGAAACCACAAAAATCCATTCGGTGGTAGGACGCGTTAAAGAAAATGTAGGCTTGATGAGTCAGCGGCCATTTAGGTCACCACATCATACCATTTCTGATGTGGCTTTGGTAGGGGGTGGGGCCTATCCACAACCTGGCGAAATATCATTATCGCATAATGGCGTCTTATTTTTAGATGAATTACCCGAATTTAAGCGTACCGTTTTAGAAGTGATGCGACAACCTTTAGAAGATCGCGAAGTCACCATTTCGCGGGCAAAATTCACAGTGACGTATCCGTGTAGCATTATGTTGGTGGCCAGTATGAATCCGAGTCCGAGCGGCTATTTTGCGGATGATGAAAAAGGTTTGTCATCATCACCACAAGAGATGCAACGCTATTTGAGTAAAATATCAGGACCCCTTTTAGATAGGATAGACATCCATATTGAAGTCCAACCTGTACCTTTCGAAAAGTTAGCCGAAGAACGCAAAGGCGAATCGAGCAAAATTATAAGAGACAGGGTTATTAAAGCCAGAGAAATTCAGACAGCACGGTTTAAAGATGACAAGAATGTGCATTATAATGCGCAGATGAATGTCAAACAAATAAGAAAATATTGTGCTTTAAATTCAGAGAGTATGGATTTGATTAAAACAGCTATGGATAAATTGGGTTTATCGGCCAGAGCTTACGACCGTATTTTAAAAGTAGCCCGCACCATTGCCGATTTAGAAAACTCAGAAGCTATAAAACCGAGCCATATTTCTGAGGCCATTCAATACCGCAGTTTGGATAGAGAAGGTTGGTTGGGATAAGTCGAAGATAATGTCATTCTACCCTGAACTATCGGGGATAGCCGAAGGATAGAAAAGAGGATAAATAATTAAAGTCACCCTGAGCGGAGTCGAAGGGTAGACGGAATAAGAGTAAAATGAAACAATATTATGTTTACATACTAGAATGTTCTGATAAGAGTTATTATACAGGTATAACCAATAATATAGAAAGACGTTTAGTTGAACACAAATTAGGGTTACAAAAAGATAGTTACACATTTGTAAGAAGACCTTTAAAACTTGTTTTTTGTACTGATTTTTTAGACCCAAATCAAGCTATTGCATTCGAAAAACAAGTGAAAGGTTGGACTAGAGCAAAAAAAGAAGCCATAATAAATGACAATTGGGATAAATTGAAAGCTTTGGCAGAATGTAAAAATGAGACGAGTCATAAGGGCTTCGACTCCGCTCAGCCTGACGATGATAACTAATATTACCCTGAGCTTGCCTGTTGTAGGCACGGCAAAGTCGAATGAAATACTAAATATAAGCAAGTATGACTACAATTATAGAAACAGAACGAACACTATTACGGGAATTTAAAGAAACCGACAGTCAAGCTGTTTTTGATTTTGGCTCAAACAAAGAAGTTCAAAAATATACTGGCGATATTTTATTAGATACGGTAGAGCAAGCCAAAGATATTATCAAAAATGTGTGGCTTAAATATTATAAAAAAGCTATTTATGATGAAAATGACATTAAGAAATACAAATGGTATAAGATTGAAAAAGGAAAGTAGTACAAAATAAAGTTACTTTTTATTATTAATGTACAACGAGGTTACAAATCTTTTAAGGGGACTAAAATTGTATACTGGGTGCCCTCATTCGGTGCCGTTTTAACAACTACAGTACCATTTAAAAGTTTTACACGTCTTTCAATATTTTTTAATCCAGCACCTTTGTTATTGGCCTTAATGCGTTCGTAATCTATACCAACACCATCATCTTTTACAATAACTTGAATTTGATTATTTGAAGTTTTCTTAATACTTATATAAACATTTTTTGCAAGGGAATGTCTTAAGCTATTAGTTGTTATTTCTTGGATGATTCTAAAGATATTGGTTTTAATTTGAGGGTTTATTTCTGCCTCTTTTATCTTACTCGTACTAAAGTTAAATTTTACTTTTTTTGAAACATTATAGTCTTTACAAATATGCTCTACCGCTAAAATGAGCCCTTTTTCTTTTAATTGCTTAGACATTAAACCATGGGCAATATTTCGGGCTTCGTTTATGGCTTGTAGATTGAGTTCATTTAATTTATCTAAGTTTTTAGAAATTTCCTTATTTGAATTGTTATTTAATTTTTTAAGTACTGTAATAAACATAGATTCAGCCGCTAAAATTTGACTGATACCATCGTGTAGTTCTTCACCAAAACTTTGTTTTTCTACTTCTTGGGCATCTACAAAAGCGTGAATAAAATCGCGTTCTAGTTTTCGTTTTTCTGTAATGTCTTGCGCTATACCTACAAAATGGGTCACCTTACCGTCTTTGTCATATACAGGCGATATACTTACATTTACTAAATATTTTGTGCCATCTTTGCGTTTGTTCACTATTTCTCCCTCCCATACTTTTCCTGATAAAATGGTATCCCATAAATTTTTATAAAAAGACAGGGGCTGTTCACCAGATTTTAACAGGCGTGGATTATTGCCATAGACTTCTTTAAATGAAAAACCACTTAAAGAAGTAAAAGCGGGGTTTACATATTCAATATCCCCATCGGTATTCGTTATAATGATTGAATTTGGCGATTGGGTAAGGGTTTTATTAAGTAAACGTATTCTGTCGTAATCTTGAAAACGGCTGACAACTTGATTGATATTATCGGCAATAAATTCAAGTATTTTGAGATCTTTTTGTGTATAAGCCTTTTCATCAGTATAACTTTGAATGGCCATAACACCAATACATTCATTTTTGTCAATTATGGGCACACCAACCCAAATTTTAGAATCGGTACCAATTACTTTTTTAGATAAGTGACCTTCTTTAATAAGTTCTAAGTGTTTCGATTTTGTGGCAAATAATGATTTTTTGCTTTTTATAACATATCGTGTTAAAGATTTTTCCTCTGGTAATTCTGTAATATAATCTTTATCAAAATCGTCAACAATATAAGGTATCATAAATTTACCAGATGGTATATCTTTTAGGGCTACATAAAAGTTTTTAGTATCAATAATTTTTGATAATTCTTCTTGAATATATTTAAGAAGGTCTTTTAAATTATCAGTATGATTGGCCTTTTTATTGATGTTAAAACTAATGTTGCGAAGAATTTCTTGGTGTTTTTGTTCGGTAATATCGCTAAAAACACAGTGGGTTTGTTTAAAATAACCATTTATATCACAGCCAATTTTACCGTTATAAGCAACCGTAATTATGTGGCCGTCTTTTCTAACCATGTCAAATTGATAACCGTAAAGCTCGCCCTTTTTAACAAATTCAGGAAAGCGCGATTTAACGAGTTCTGCAGACTCTGGAACCATAAAACTTGCAAAAGGTTTGCCTAACACTTCCTCTTTTTTATAGCCTAAAGTCTGTAGCCAAGCTTTATTAACATCTAAAAAACAGGTATTTTTATCAAGCGACTGGTAGCAAACAGGGGCATTTTCATATAAGCCCCTAAATCTTTTTTCACTATCTTCTAACTCTTTAATGGCTTTTATGCTATTTTTTTGATTTTTATAATAAAGAAGGAAGCTAATTAAAATACTAAATAAGCCTAATAGCCAAACAATTAAATGATAAATTTTAAAACGATTTAATTCTGCTTTAGTAATCGTTGTAATCTTATTTAAGGGAATTGATATACTAATACCACCACTTACATCGTTTATTTTATAACCTTGATCGTCGTGACGTTTTAAACAGCTTTTTTCAATAAATAAGGGATGCATCATTCTGTAATACAATTGGCCATTAAGACTGTCAATTGTAATACTTTCTTCAGATCCTTTTTCAAAAGATTTAAGCGCTAGTTCTTCCCAAGGGTCTGCTTTATTATTGGGGTTTTTAAGTTTTAAACTGGTAATATGACTAATTACATCACTCTTTTTTCTTTCTAACTCAAAAACCTGGCGGGTCATATAAGCCGGATTTATAAGTGTCAATTTTTTGCCAGTAGTTGTTTCTAAATCGCGATCAGGAAAATCTTCAAGGTATTTATTGGGTTTATTTAAGGAATCAATAAAGACATAAACACCCCCTCTTTGGGCATTCCAACTTCTGTATAAAACATGGTTTTTATAAGTGGCATGCGCATAAACACGCGCAAATTCTAACATTGTTTTCTTACTCTTATCTCTATTCCATAAAAAGGAAACAACAATAATAAGCGTCCATAAAACGACCAGAAGTATGGTGTAAAAAGATAATTGATATTTTATTCTTTTTGTTTCCAATTTGTAGATTTATCTAATGAGATAGAAAATCTTTAAAGAAAGTCAATATAACAAAAAATAAATACTAATCTGTCTTTTTCGGCATTTATTTTAAAAGGTAGCTATAAATATAAATTTTACCAACCACCACCAGCACCACCACCAGAAAAACCACCACCACCAAAGCCGCCGCCGAAGCCACCACCGCCAAATCCACCACCGCCAGAGCTACCGCCAAAACTACCACTACTGCGTCCAGCGCCACTTAAAAGAATGGCTGTTAAAAGGGCAGAACCCGTAGAGTGTCTGCCACCACGGCTGTTACCACCACCTTTTGTAAATTTAGAGATTATGACAATAATTATAAAAATAACGATTATTATTAATCTAACAGGGTATTTAGAGTTTGTTTTATTTGATGTCCTCTTTTTGGCTTGCGTGTTTTTAAAAGTACCATTGAGGACTTCAAAAATGGCATCAGCACCTTTGTTAAGACCGTTGTAATAACTGCCTCTTTTAAATTCGGGAATGATAATATTCCTAACAATAGTACCCGTAATACCTGCTGTTAATTTAATTTCGGCACCATAGCCTGGCGCAATCCATATTTTACGTTCTTTTTCTGCTAATAAAATTAATATGCCATTGTCTTTTTTAGCATCTCCAATGCCCCATTTTTGTGCCCAACGTGGTGTTAAAATACCAATACTTTCGCCTTTTATTGTCTTAACAGTTATGACTACAATTTGGGTAGAAGTTGAATCGGAATAACGAATTAATTTTTTTTCTAAACGTGTTTTTTGAGAGGCTGTTAAAACTTGAGCATAATCGTAAACACTTGTTTGTAAACTTGGTTTTTTGGGGATTGTAAACTGACTAAATGCTAATTGAACAAAAAGCAATGCCACTAGAACAACTGTGTATTTTTTAAATATTTTCATTTAGCCTTTTGAGATTTCGTCTGATAATTCGTTTTTGTCGTCTGATTGGTATGGAAAAAATGTTTTTAATTTTTGTCCTACATCCAAAATGGCCAATTCAAGCCCTTTTGTAAATTCTTTTTTGGCAAAATGGGTGATTACAATTTCTTTAGTAGCATTCCAAAAACTATCTGTCACTTTATTATGAATGCCCTCATCGCCAATTATGGCAAATTGTTTACTTTCTGTTCCCACATAAAGTAGAACGCCATTTCTAAGGGCTGTTTCATGCATTTTTAAATCGTGAAAAACATCTAAAGCGCGATCCATTACAGGTTTATCTGAGGTTTTTTCTATATGCACACGCACTTCACCAGAAGTGTCTTTTTCGGCTTTTTTAATAGCCTCAATAAGGGTTTGTTCTTGTTCTTTTGTTAAGAATTCTTCGGCTTTGGACATTAGTCTTTTTTGTCTGAATTAAAATCAAATTTTACAGTGGGGGCCTTGTCGGCACCGACTTCAGCGTCAAAATAAACTTTTCCGTCAAAGTTAAACAGACCTGCTAAAATTGAATTTGGAAATGTTTTTACGTGATTATTATAAGGTTTTACAGCTTCGTTAAAACGGGTACGTGCTGTTAAAATCTGATTTTCTGTACTCGCCAATTCGTCTTGTAATTTTAAGAAATTCTGATTGGCTTTTAAATCTGGATAACGCTCTACAGTGACCAATAAACTCTTTAAAGCGCCACTTAAGCCGCCTTGGACTTTATTAAAATTAGCCAATTGTTGTGGGGTAATATTACTAGGGTCTATAGTTACAGAAGTCGCTTTGGCACGGGCATTTATAACGGCGGTTAAAGTCGATTTTTCAAAATCGGCAGCGCCTTTTACGGTGTTGACTAAATTGCCAATTAAATCACTGCGGCGTTGGTAAGCCGTTTGCACATTCCCCCAACTCTCTGAAATATTTTCGTTTAATTTTACAGCTGTATTGTTAAAGCCTACAGCCCATCTATAGCCTGCAAAAGCAATGATAACTATAATTATTAAAGGGAGCCACTTTTTCATTTGTTTTGGTTTTAAGTTAATAAATTCTATTTATTAGTATTAATAAAAGGTAAATTGTTACAAATTTAAACCATAATTTTTTATTCTGACATTAAAAACAATAAGTATTTTTAGCTGGTAAATAGTTGTATTTTTTTTGGTGTAAAAAGTTGTGCGGCATGCTAAAAAAGCCAACGGTACAAATTACTTGCCTACGCAAAGGCAAACTTATATAGTTTTATTTCTTTCTATTCATAAGCACAAGTCAAAAAAAACTTGCACCATAGGAATTTACTTTTTGTGGTCTATCATAACTTTAGTAAGAGAATAGAGGTAAGATAAGATAAATCCAGCTGCAATTACAGGAGCGGTGTATGGAACCAACCATGCCAAAATAAGTGATACATTAACCAACAATATTGCTGTGGCACTTTTGGTCATGCTTCTAATTAAATAGGGCATAGGGTAAGGTACAAACATAGTTACTGTGTTTGTTAGAAATATAATAATTAAAGGCCAAGTAGGATCAAAATTAAATAAATTAGCCAATAGAAGCGCAAATAAAGCGTGGCGAATAAGTTCATTAGTAGGTGAGCCTGCTGATTTTTTAATAGCAGGATCGAGCCTTGTTACTGATCGTATTAAAATTGCAGCAATAGCAATTAAACCTATAATACCAGTAGCGATACCATAGTGCAGTCCAATAAACATAACAAGAATGGTATGAGACACTGCATCACATACATTGTCCATCCGCGCCCCAAATTCACTTTTGGCATTTAGCTTTATTGCAAGAATACCATCAAGATCATCCATGATATTATTGTAGATTATCAAAGGGATTATGTACAGGAAGCCATTGTCTGAAAATAGTATTACCAAGGGTAGAACACCAAGAATTGAGACAATGTTTGGGATGTTTTTATAGACTTTATTCAAAATATTATTCACTACACTACGGCTGATAATGGTTGTTTTGTATGTAACATAATTTTTTCACATTCGTGCAGTTCTTCTATGGTATCTATTTCGTACCAAAAATCACTATCAAAGTAAACGCATTCAAAATTTAGACTACCATCTGCTACCATTTCTGAAAATACGGCCTCATAATAATCATTTACTTTGCCTTTTGAAATCCATGAATCTAATTGTTTACTAACCTGTTTCCATGATTGTGATGAAAAACTATAAATGTTAACTGTCTTAAAGTTGGTGTTATTTGTTGCGTAGCCACCAAGGTTAAAAGCGGTTACCTGGCTAGGCAATCGTTTATCAGTAGTTATGGTTGTTCCATTCATCCAAGGTAATATATGAGAAACAGCAATTTTATTTGGCAAGAGCATTTCTTTGAGTTGAGAAGACTTAAAAATTAAATCGCTTTCAATTAAGACGAATGATTCCTTGATTTTTTCTCTTGCCATCCATAGTGAGTAGATATTGTTTGTCGTTTTATATAGTGGACTTACGATGTACTCAACTGTAATATTTTTGGATACACTTTCAAGATAATCTCTGATTTGTTGCTCAAAGGGTCCAATAACTATAACCAAGCGCGTGAATTTGTAGTGATGAAGGGTTTCTATAAGACGTCCTAGAATTTCAATTTCATTAACTCTGGTCAAACATTTTGGGGCATCACGGGTTAAGGGACTTAAGCGACTTCCTGTGCCTGCTGCAAGAACAAGTGCTGTAGTAATTTTTTCTGAGCGTTCAGAGTTATTCAAATTGTAAATTCTCTTCATGTAAATAATAGTTTTAATTAAAATCAATTCATATCATATAAGAAAAATCTTATACTTTTAGTCCTAGTAATTGGCTAGTAATCTTAGAAAGTCAACCACAAAAGACAGTATCTAGTACAAACTAAATAGTCAGTCTTTTTTTTGATATTCTTATGCAAGTAGAAACGAACTCTATTTGTAATTCAGTAGTAAAATCAATCAGTTCGTTTAATTTTTTTCTGAGAAATATTGACGCGAAGTTAGTGAAAATTTTAGTATAAAAGGTGTTTAACTTTTTTATTCCTCGTCTTTTTAAGTGTTCCAAAGGACAATTGAAGCTATCACAGCCTGATTTCGACCTAGGGGATGATTATTAAAAAAGGGTTAATTGGTTATAAAATTTCCAAAACTTCTGTGTCTTGAATATTCAACTTGAGCTATATTTTATATAATTGCACAACAAGCACAAAGGCTAAACGTAATGCGGGAAATATTGGTAAATAGAGTGCGCATGAAAATAATGAAATTTATTTCAAATTATAAAACCTTGTCCTTTGGGCAATGTAATGTTCTGACGGCTTTGCCTATTTTTTCAGACCTAGTAGGTTTTTAAAACCTACTAGGTCTTACTTCATAATAATTAGATTTTCAATTGCGTCATTCTGCCCCTTTTAGGGGCTTTTCAAAGCCACCTTCTTAGAAGGTGTGATTTTTACTGGTAAGATGAAAGTTAAGTGATTCTAAAATCCGCGCTACACATAGCCAAACCGTTAAATAAATAAAAAAAGAAACGCCTTTTAGCAGTAATATTTTTGACTAGACATCTGCAATCTCAAACGCTTTTAAGCCTTTATTTAACTGCCCCGCATTTTTAAAATGAATACTCTTTAGACCTATAGCTTCGGCCGCTTTTACATTGGGTAAGCTATCGTCAATAAAAATAGCTTTTCTTCTGTCAATGTCAAAACGACTTAAACACAATTCGTAAATGGCTTTATCGGGCTTGGCCATTTTTTCTGCGCCCGAAACCAAAATGCCTTCAAACAATTGTAAAAAATCAAAGCGTTCTAAAGCGATGTGAAAAGTTTCGGCACTCCAATTGGTCAGGGCGTATAAGCGGTATTTGTTTGACGCTTTTAAGTCTTTTAGAAGTTTGACAGTTTCAGGGATTTCTCCTTTCAGCATGTCTCCCCATCTGTCATAATATAGGCGAATCCATTCTTCGTATTGTGGGTATTGGGCCACCAACTCTTCTGTAGCAACTGCCATTAATTTTCCGGCATCTTGTTGTACATTCCACTCGGGCGTACAGATAGTGTTTAAAAACCATGAAACTTTTTCGGTGTTGCCTTTAAAGACTTGGTTGTAGACATACCGCGGATTCCAATCGACTAAAACGCCGCCTAAATCGAAAATAATAGTATCAATTTTAGCCATACTAATTGCTGTTCATCATTAAATAGGCTTTTATAAAAGCATCTATTTCGCCATTCATTACAGCGTCAACTTGCGCTGTTTCGCATCCAGTACGCACATCCTTAACCAATTTATAGGGGTGCATCACATAATTGCGAATTTGAGAGCCGAATTCGATATTCTTTTTGCTGGCTTCAATGTCATCGCGTTTAGCACGTTGTTTTTGTAATTCAATTTCGTACAATTGCGATTTGAGCATTTGCATGGCCTTTTCACGATTTTCTAACTGTGAGCGTGTTTCTGAATTCACCACCATAATTCCCGATGGTTTATGACGCAAAATAGCTTTGGTTTCTACCTTATTTACATTTTGACCCCCAGCGCCGCCAGAACGTGCAAAATCCCAAGTAATATCGGCGGGGTTGATGGTGATTTCTATACTGTCATCGGCTAAAGGATACACATAAACCGACGCAAAACTGGTATGACGCTTGGCATTGCTATCAAAGGGCGAGATACGTACCAAACGGTGTACGCCATTTTCACCTTTTAAATAACCAAAAGCGTAAGCACCTTCAATTTCTATGGTCACCGTTTTGATGCCCGCTACATCGCCTTCTTGGTAATTGAGTTCTTTGATTTTAAAGCCTTGTTTTTCGCTCCACATCAAATACATACGTAAGAGCATTTGCGCCCAGTCGCAACTTTCTGTACCGCCAGCACCAGCTGTAATTTGCAAAACAGCGCTGAGGTTATCACCCTCATCAGAGAGCATATTTTTAAATTCTAGTTTTTCTAGAAATTTTATGGTTTTTTTAAACTGGGTTTCCAATTCCTTTTCGGAGGCTTCACCTGCTTTAAAAAAATCGTAAAAAACAGAAAGATCTTCGGCTAAAGTTTGAACTTCTTGATAATTGTCTACCCATTTTTTTGTAGCCCGAATTTTTTTCATCAGCGCTTCGGCAGCTTTATTGTCATTCCAAAAATCGGGACTCGATGCTTTTTCTTCATCATTTGAAATGGCAATTTGTTTGGCTTCAATATTTAGAGAGGATTTTAAATTATCAATCCTAACAGTAATGTCTTTTATCTGCTCTTGTGAAATCATAAGTCTTGCAAAAATACGTTTATTCTTTAATTGCTGAGCTGTTTTAAATTGATATTGATTCAATTTAAGTAATTTAGAGCCTTAATCGTTATAGCACAAATTTAAGAGATAAAAATGGATATAAATTTAATAAGTGATACCGTAACCATCCCCACACCAAAAATGCTTGAATTTATGATGCAAGCTAAGGTGGGTGATGATGTTTTTAATACCGATTTAACAGTTATTGCATTACAAGATAAAATTGCTAAAATGTTTGGTAAAGAAGCGGCTTTATTCTTTCCCTCTGGAACGATGGCCAATCAAGTAGCCATAAAAATTCACACGCAGCCAAGTGAACAAATAATTTGTGATAAATGGGCTCATGTGTATAATTTTGAAGGGGGCGGTGCTGCTTTTAATTCGGGAGTTTCGTGTTGTCTTTTAGATGGAAAACGAGGCATGTTTACAGCAAAACAGGTAGAAACAGCGATAAATAGTCCTGATAATATTCACATACCAGTCACCAGTTTGGTAGCCATAGAAAATACAACCAACAAAGGCGGTGGTGCTTGCTGGGATATTGAAGAAATTAAAAAAATAAGAGAGGTATGCCTAGCAAATAATTTGGCTTTTCACCTTGATGGCGCCCGATTATTTAATGCTTTGGTAGCCAAGAGCGAAACACCTAAGCAATACGGTAAATTATTCGACACCATTTCTATTTGTTTGTCAAAGGGCTTGGGCGCCCCCATTGGTTCACTTTTATTAGGTACTAAAGCCCATATTAAAAAAGCTTATCGCATTAGAAAACTGTTTGGTGGCGCTATGAGACAGGTGGGTTATTTGGCGGCGGCGGGTATCTACGCTTTAGACAATAATATAGAGCGCTTGGCCATTGACCATAAATATGCAAAGATAATAGGGGAAGCCTTGCAGAAGTCTGCTTATGTTAGTAATGTAGAACCTGTTGAAACCAATATCATTATTTTTAATATTTTTGACTCTATTTCTGAAACCGATTTTATTAATGCTTTACAAAAAAAGCATATTTTAATCAGCTCTATGGGTGGCGGTAAATTGCGTATGGTAATCCATTTAGCCATTACAGATGATATGCTAGCTGTGATAGTAGAAGTGCTTGGCAAATTAAATTTTTGATTTAGATTTAAAGATAAAACACAAACTTTTGTAATGAAAAACTTAGCTTTGCGACTCAGAAATAAATCGTTTTAAAAGTGATAAAAATTACAAGTCTAGCGGTAAGTTTTTTATTAGTAATTGCAATTTTTTACACCCATAATTTTAAAGATATGATTGTTAACCCTCAAAATGATAATATTACTTCAACAGCCACTTTTGCAGGCGGTTGTTTTTGGTGTACAGAAGCCATTTTTGAGCAATTAAAGGGTGTAAAATCTGTCATTTCGGGTTATAGTGGCGGTAATATCAAAAATCCAGCTTATAGAGAAGTTGTTACGGGTAGAACTGGTCATGCCGAAGCCATTCAAATAAGTTACGACCCTAAAGTAATAAGTTATACAGAGCTGTTAGACGTATTTTTTTCAACACATAATCCCACAACTTTAAACAGGCAAGGATACGATGTGGGCACGCAATACCGATCGGTTATTTTTTATCATAACAATACCCAGAAAGAAGAAGCTAAAAAGATGATTCGAGATTTGACAAAAGCTGAGGTTTACGATGCTAAAATTGTAACCGAAGTAAATCCTTTTAAAGCTTTTTATAAGGCAGAAGACTATCATCAAGACTATTACGACAACAATAAAACGCAGCCTTATTGCGAAAATGTAATTAATCCAAAATTGAGAAAGTTTTTAGAAAAATATACGTCTAAAATAAAAGAAGAATAAAAATACCCACAAAAAATTGGTTGATTTTTGGTTTTGGAAGGTCACAGAGCGCTTGTTCTGTGACCTTCCTCTTTTTATGTCAATATTTTTTTAGTTTTTCCGCTTTTGATTTTCTTAGCACAGATACTTTTAGTAGCCTTAAAAAGCTTTGTATGTTTTCAGATTAAAAAAAACTAAATAAATAAGATTTATTAGTATATTGGGCATCAAAAAATTATAGTAAAATGAAAAAAATAGCTTTGCACTGGCAAATAGTTTTCGGTATGGTAGGGGGCGTTTTATTTGCACTACTTATGACCAAATTCTCATGGGGAAAACCTTTAATAACCGATTGGGTAAAACCTTTTGGCACCATTTTTATTAATTCTCTAAAATTAATAGCTGTGCCTTTAATTTTAGCATCACTTATAAAAGGGGTATCTGATTTAAAAGATATTTCTAAGCTTTCGCGGATGGGAGGCCGTACCATAATAATCTATATCTTAACAACCGTTATGGCTGTAAGTATAGGTTTGTTATATGTAAATATTATTAAGCCTGGCAATTCAATTTCTGATAAAACCCGAATGGAATTGGTTGAAAATTATAGTGGGAATACTGCAAAATACAAAGCCCAAGCAGCCAAACAAAGAGAGTCAGGGCCACTGCAAGCACTTGTAGATATAGTTCCTAGTAATATTTTTAGCGCAGCAAGTAATAATAAAAATATGCTGCAAGTAATCTTTTTTGCCATCTTTTTTGGTGTGGGGCTAATCCTTATTAAAGAGGAACATTCTAGACCTGTTAAAGAATTTTTTGATGGTTTTAACGAAGTTATTTTAAAACTGATAGACATTATTATGATGGCAGCACCTGCAGGCGTCTTTGCTTTGTTAGCTGCTTTAGTGGTCGAATCGCCAAGTCTGGATTTATTTAAAGCCCTAGGTTGGTATGCCTTTACTGTACTGGCAGGTCTTTCAACAATGGTGGCCATTTACAATTTGCTTGTGTGGTTATTTACAAAAAAACGTCCTAGTTTCTTTATGAAAGGAATATCACCTGCACAGTTATTAGCATTTTCTACAAGTTCTAGCGCGGCTACTTTACCCGTGACTATGGAACGTGTAACAGAGCATTTAGGCGTAGATGAAGAAGTGTCAAGTTTTGTTTTGCCCATAGGGGCTACCATAAATATGGATGGTACCAGTTTGTACCAGGCTGTTGCTGCCGTTTTTATAGCGCAAGCTTTTGGAATGGATTTAAGTTTGGGCGCGCAGTTGGGAATTATTGTAACAGCTACTTTGGCTTCAATAGGATCTGCGGCTGTTCCTGGAGCAGGTATGGTAATGTTGATAATTGTTCTGGCCCAGGCCGGAATTCCAGAAGCTGGATTGGCACTTATTTTTGCTGTTGACAGGCCTTTAGACATGTGCAGAACAACCGTAAATGTTACAGGAGATGCTACGGTTTCTATGTTGGTAGCCAAATCAATAGGCAAGTTAGGTGAACCAAAAGTTAAAAACTGGGACGACAACTTAGAAAAGTAACTTACTTTTTTTAAAAAAAATTATAAAAACCTATCGGCTGTTTGACTGCTTGGGCGCCTACAGCCGTCTTTTTTACCAAACCATTTATAGCGGTTTTTGGCAACAATATTGTATAAAAAATCGCGTAGAGGCTTCGGAATAATAATAAATAAATACAATAATTTTATCGGCCCATTGAGCCTTTTGGCTATGAGTAAGGCTGCTGTAGATTTTGTATAAACTTTTCCTTTCAAGACAAGTACCATACTATCGTAGTTTTTTAAATATTTTTGATTTAAGTGTAACAAAATTTTTGTTGCAGCGTCTGATAGGAGTGATGCAAATAAAAAATATTTTTTCTTGTCATGTTTGATGATAAAATGTACCGATGTATTGCAGAGGTTACAAATACCATCGAATAAAATAACAGAATCATTTTTTAAATATGTCATATTTAGAGTTTAACTACTGTAAATCAGTTTGGTTTTAACAAAAAATTAGGAACTAAAAATACAGACAATAACTATTTTCGCTATAAAAGTATCATTTAATGATTAAACTACACAATTTACATAAATCCTACCCCATAGGTAAAGATTCATTACATGTTTTAAAAGGTCTTGATTTACATATTAGAGAAGGAGAATTTGTATCTATTATGGGCTCCTCGGGTTCTGGAAAGTCTACACTTTTAAATATTGTGGGTTTATTAGATACACATGATTCTGGCGATTATTTTCTTAACGGACAACGCATTGAAAATTTAAACGAAAAAAAAGCAGCCATACTCAGAAATAAATTTTTGGGCTTTGTTTTCCAGTCATTTAATTTGATAAATTATAAAAATGCTTTAGAAAATGTGGCGTTGCCATTGTATTATAAAGGTATAGGGCGTAAAGAACGTCAAGTAACAGCGCTGCAATACTTAGAAAAAGTTGGTTTAAAAGAACGGGCCTATCATTTGCCTAGTGAACTTTCGGGAGGCGAAAAACAACGTGTGGCCATTGCCCGGGCTTTGGTTACAAATCCTAAAGTGGTTTTGGCTGACGAACCAACAGGTGCTTTAGACAGTACCACTTCACATTCAGTTATGGAATTGCTAAAAGAAATTAACCGCGAAGGGATGACAGTATTTGTTATTACACACGAAGAAGATATTGCCGAAGAGACAGATAGAATTGTCAGGTTACGCGATGGTGTCATTATTAGCGACAAAAGAGTAATTAAAAAAGCAATAGTATAAACCATGTTTGATTTAGACCGTTGGATAGAAATTTTTCAAACGCTGAGCAAAAATAAGCTAAGAACTGCATTATCTGGTTTTACAATTGCTTTTGCCATTTTGCTGTTTACACTTTTGTTTGGTGTAGGTAATGGGTTAAAACACACGTTCGAAGAACAGTTTTCTGGCGATGCCCAAAACTCAGTTTATATAAATTCAGGAAGAACAACAAAACCATATAAAGGGTTACAAAGCGGTAGAAGAATTCAGTTTAGAAATTCTGATATCAAATTTATTAACGATAAGTTTGAAGATAAAATCCAATATTTTAGCCCTAATATTCAGAGATTTAATGTTAGAGCAACATATAAAGGCGAACAAAATTCGTATACCATAAGGGGTGTTTATCCAGACTATCAGCCATTAGAATCTGCCGTAATGCAAGATGGAAGGTTTATAAGTGTTTTAGATTTAAAAAGAAAGTCAAAAGTTATCGCCATTGGCAGAATGGTAGAAAAAGATTTATTTGGAAATAAAAATGCCTTTGGAAAAAACATCACTTTAGATGGCATTTCTTATAAAGTTATAGGTGTTTTTAGCGATCCGGGTGGCGATAGGGATGAGCGGTTTATTTATGCGCCTTTTACTACTGTTCAAGGGATGTACCGTGATAATGATGAGTTGGATTACTTCGGTTTTACATATAACCCAAGTTTGAGCGTAGATAAATCATTGGCATTTACCAATTTATTAACAAAACTATTAAAAGAAAAGCATAAGGTAGCCCCTAAAGACCAAAGAGCTATTAGGGTTCGTAATTATGCTGAGGGCACTAAAAATGTACAGCAATTTATGATGGTACTTAATATAATTATACTTTTTATTGGCATAGGTACGCTGATTGCAGGCATCATAGGCATAAGTAACATTATGGTATTTATTGTAAAAGAACGCTCCAAAGAAATAGGTATCAGAAAAGCTTTGGGAGCCACGCCAAAATCAATTATTAGCATGATAATGCTTGAATCAATTTTTGTGACAGCAATTGCCGGCTATGCAGGATTAATGCTAGGTGTTTTTACTCTAAAAGCATTAGGCGATAGTCTTGAAAAGTATTTTATTTTAAATCCGAGTGTTGAAAATTATGTTGTTGTTGGCGCAACAATAATTCTAATAATTGCAGGAACAATTGCAGGATATGTTCCCGCAAAAAGAGCCGCAAGTATAAAACCAATTATAGCCTTAAACGACGAATAGCTTATGAAATTTTTATTTGACATAGATACATGGCAAGAAATTTATAGTAGCATTCGTAAAAATAAGATACGTACGGCCATTACAATAATTGGTGTTATGTGGGGCATCTTTTTATTGGTTGTTTTATTGGGAGCTGCAAAAGGGGTTGAAAACAATTTTAATAAATTATTTGGAAGCTTTGCAACCAACAGTGTTTTTATATGGGCGCAGTCTACAAGCAAACCTTTTAAAGGTTTTCAGGAAGGCAGAAAACTCACATTAAAAATGTCTGATTTAAAGAGTATTAGAAGCGAGATTAAGGGACTTGATTTTGTGGTGCCAAGACATCAAACACAAGCTGTAGCCACAAACAATTTTAAATCGGGAACTTTTGGTATTTATGGTGATTACCCTGAATTAAATGTGGTTCAAAAAAAGGATTTGGTCTATGGCAGATTTATCAATGAAAACGACATTCTTGAAAACAAAAAAGTTTGTGTTATTGAAGAAGAAATTTACAAACAACTTTTTGATAAAGACGAATATCCCATAGGGCAATACATTAAAATTAACAATATCAACTATAAATTGGTTGGTATGTATAAAGAGGGGTCTCTTAGAACAGGAGGGCCTCAAGGCAGTATTCACATACCATTTACAACCTTTCAGCAAGTTTATAATAGAGGAAATACCATTGGGTGGTTGATGATAACAGGAAAACCAGAGTTTGATATCTCACAGATAGAAGCCGATGTAAAATTACTTTTAAAGAACCTTCACAAAGTAAATCCAGAAGATAATAGGGCTTTCGGAAGCTTTAATTTGGGCGAAAGAATCGCACAAGTAACAGGCTTTTTAACCGGCATGCAGTTTTTAACTTGGTTTGTAGGTATAGCCACATTAATTGCAGGGGTTTTTGCCATTGGTAATATATTGTTAATAACAGTTAAAGAACGCACCAAAGAAATAGGTATAAGACGTGCTTTGGGGGCAAAACCATGGGAAATTAAACGCCAAATAATATTGGAATCTGTTTTTTTAACAAGTGTTGCAGGCGCTTTAGGAATAATTGGAGGCGGATTGGTTTTAATGCTAATTGATGCTACAATGGGAAAAGGACATGACGCTTCTTTAACAAATCCTACTGTAGACATCCCTGTAATTTTAATAGCCTTTGCCACCCTTGTATTTTTAGGAACTTTAATAGGATTAATACCAGCACAGCGTGCTGTAAGCATAAAACCAATAGAAGCATTAAGAGAAGAATAAAATTTTAAAATTATGAACAAAACAGTAAAAATTATTTTATTTAGCGTATTCGGCATATTATTTTTAACCGTTATGATATGGTTTGCTAAGAAAAACGCAAAGTCGCCAATAGAATATACTACAGAAAAAGCCTTTAAAGCAACCATTATTAATAAGGCTGTTGCTACAGGAAAGGTGGTACCCGAAGAAGAAATTTTAGTAAAACCCCAAATTTCTGGTATTATAGAAGGGATTTATGTAGAAGAAGGTGCCAAGGTTAACAAAGGCGATTTGATAGCAGTTGTTAGAGTTGTGCCAAATATCCAATCTTTAAACAGTGCAAAAGGAAGGGTAGAAACAGTCAAAATCCGACTTAAAAATGCCGAAATTAATTACAAACGCAATAAAGCTTTGTTTGACAAAGGTGTTATTTCTAAAGCTGAATATGAAGGGTTTGAATTGCCATATTTTCAAGCACAACAAGATTTAAGAAATGCACAAAGCGATTACGATATTATTAAAAAAGGGTCAACCTCTGGACTTAGCGGTGTGGCCAATACAAATATAAGAGCCACAATGACGGGTACAGTTTTAGAGATTCCTGTAAAAGAAGGTGACCAAGTTATACAAAGCAATAGCTTTAATGCAGGCACAACAATTGCTTCTATAGCCGATTTAGGTAAAATGATATTTGAAGGTAGGGTTGACGAAGCCGAAGTAGGTAAGTTGAAAAAAGGAACCATTTTAAATGTAACTCTTGGTGCTATTGGTAAAAAAGAATTTAAAGCAAAATTAAATTTTATTGCCCCAAAAGGAACTGAAGAAAATGGCGCTGTTCAATTTAAAATAAAAGCCGATGTACGCTTAGAAAAAGACTATTTTATTAGAGCTGGTTACAGTGCCAATGCTTCAATAATTTTAGATAGAAGAGACAGTGTATTGTCTATTAAAGAATCTCTTTTGAAATTTGATAAGAAAACCGAAAATCCTTATGTCGAAATTAAGAAAGGCGATCAAGAATTTGAAAAACGTGAAGTAGAATTAGGTCTTTCAGATGGTATTAATGTTGAAGTTTTAAAAGGAGTTGGTCCAGATGATGAAATTAAAGTATGGAATAAAGCAAAAAAAGAGGGCAAGAGAAAAGGCAGAAATAATTAGTTAACATATAAAATGTAGTTTAAAAAAAGAGGACTTATTTTAAGCCTCTTTTTTTTTGTGAAAAACGGTAACACAGTTTACTGTTAAATTTATGAGATAAATCAGAGTTTGGTTTCTATTTTTTATTTAACTTTATAGGGTTAATTTAAAACTTCAGAAATATGGATACACGTTTGCTACATTTAGGCGATTTAAAATTTAATTTAGATGTATGGTTAAGAGAACTTAAATTTCATAAAACAGAGTTGGGTTTTTTTGAAAAAAAATTGGGAGAACTGTCAGTCAGAGATTTAGGTCGCGATGCCATGGTACCCCTAGAAAAATTTCAAAATAAAATAGCAAGAGAAAAGGATGCTTTAAATAAATTAAAACACCGTATAAAATTTAAAAAAAATCTGCTTGATAAATTAACCGATTTAGATTCGGTAGATAAGTCGCACCATTCAAATCAAGTTTTATTAAGCGAAGAAATGGCTACATTTAACAAGCTCAACTTTGAGCTTAAATCAAAAATGATGAACTATTTTTTACGTTGGCTATAAATTAAAACTAAACCCAGTTTCAAGAATAACCACATTAATACCACTATTTGGTTGTTGTAATTCGGCATTTGATATGTGTCTTAAGCGGCCTCTTATATCAAAATATAGTTTTTTTGCAATCTTAGTACTAATACCCATACCTATACTTTCTGCAAAAGCAAAACCTTTGGCTAAACGTTCTGTTCGTTTGTTAATTAACATAGGTCCAAAACTTACCAGCGCATAAATACTATGCGATTTGTATATTTTATGACGCACTATTAAATCGATATTTAAAATGTATTCTGACAACAGTTTGCTTTGTGTAAACTCTTCTCGTTTGGCCAAATAATCAGGGTTATCGGGTTCTATAAAATAGAAGTTTAAGAGTTGGTGTTTGGCAAAACCAATGGTGGGCTCAACAATTAAATCCAAACTTAGTGTTCCTTTCCTTAGCGGATAAAAAAATTGGGCTTTAATTGAATTTACACTGTAACTGTAATCTTTATTTTTTAAAACAACACTACCTTGTTCGCCATATCCGTAAACAAATCCTATTTTAGAAGGGGCGTACCATACTTTTTTTTGCGCATTTATATTTAGGGCAAATAAGCAAAGTATAGCAAATAGAGAAGTGTGTCTAAACAAACTGTTTTGCAATTTTATCAGCTTTTACAGAATTAGAATAATCATAAAACCCTTCAGCTGATTTAACACCTGTCTTGCCTGCATTTACCATATTTACCAATAACGGGCACGGTGCATATTTAGAATTACCAAAGCCATCATAAAGTACATTTAAAATTGATAAACATACATCAAGACCAATAAAATCGGCTAATTGTAAGGGGCCCATAGGGTGTGCCATGCCTAGTTTCATAACTGTATCAATCTCATAGACACCTGCAACACCTTCGTAAAGGGCATAAATAGCTTCGTTTAACATGGGCATCAAAATTCTATTGGCAATAAAACCAGGATAATCGTTAACCTCTACAGGAACTTTATTGAGTTTTTTTGAAATGTCCATAATTAGTTCTGTAACCGCATCAGAGGTTGAATAACCACGTATAATCTCCACCAATTTCATAACAGGTACAGGATTCATAAAATGCATGCCAATAACCTTATCGGGTCTGTTGGTTACCGATGCAATTTTAGTTATAGAAATTGAGGAGGTATTGCTTGCCAAGATAGTTTCCTTTGCGCAATAAGCGTCCAATTCTTTAAATATTCTGAGTTTTAAATCGCTATTTTCTGTAGCAGCCTCTACAACCAAATCCACATTTTGAACACCCGTTTTAATGTTAGTAAAGGGGGTAATGTTGGCTAAAGTTTCGTCCTTTTGAGTTTGGGTAATTCTATCTTTGGCACGCATTCTATCCAAATTTTTGACTATTGCCAATAAGCCCATATCTAAGGCCTCTTGGCTGATATCAATTAAATGAACGGCGTATCCAAATTGTGCAAATGTGTGTGCAATACCATTTCCCATAGTACCGGCACCAATTACTGCTACATTTTTCATCGGGAGTTTATTTTAAAAATTATCTATTATCTGTTGTGCCACTTCTAAGGCTTTAGCACCATCTTTAAAAGAAACGATAGGTGTCGTACTATTTTTTATGGCGTCAGCAAAAGTTTCTAGCTCATCAAGAATGGCATTATTTTCTGTAATACTCGGATTTTCGAAATAGATTTGCTTTTTAACACCTTCGGCATTTTGTAAAATCATGGCAAATTCGTCGGGATTCTCAGGCACATCTTTCATGCGTACTACTTCGCTTTTCTTTTCAAAGAAATCAACAGAGATATAAGCATCTTTCTGAAAAAAGCGTGTTTTACGCATATTTTTCAATGAAATACGACTAGCCGTAAGGTTGGCAACGCAGCCATTTTCAAACGCTATACGTGCATTGGCAATATCGGGCGTATCACTAATAACAGAAACACCGCTTGCGCTGATATTTTTAACAGGACTGTTTACCACACTTAAAATAATGTCGATATCATGAATCATTAAATCTAAAACAACAGGTACATCTGTACCACGTGGATTAAACTCTGCCAACCTGTGCGATTCTATAAACATGGGATTATTAATGGCATCTTTGGCAGCTATAAAAGCAGGATTAAAACGCTCAACATGACCTACCTGACCTTTTAATCCTTTGTCTTTTAATTGATTTCTTAAAGATTGTGATTCTGTTACAGTTGAGGTAATTGGTTTCTCAACAAAAATATGCTTTCCATTTTTAATAGCTTCTACTGCACAATCGTAATGCGATAGGGTAGGTGTTACAATATCAACAACATCTACTGCTTTTATAAGTGCTGTTATGTTGTCAAATTTCCTGTATCCAAATTCTTTGACTACATCTGAAGCATTTTGATTATTGGGGTCGTAAAAGCCAATTAGTTGATACTTGGAAGATTGTTGCAGTAACTTTAAATGTATTTTACCGAGATGGCCAGCGCCAAGTACACCTACTTTTAGCATAAATTTTGTTTTGAACAAAAATAATAATCTTTGGGGAGAAAATGCTATTTTTAGGTCCTCAAATTTAGTAGATTGTTAAAAGACACACTCAAACACCAAGGCCTTAGAAATCAGCTGGTAAATACCCTAGCTAAAAAGGGGATAACTGATGCAAAAGTATTAAAAGCAATATCAAAAATTCCGCGCCATTTATTTATGGACTCAGGTTTTGAAAATTTTGCTTACCAAGACAAAGCTTTTCCCATAGCTGCCAATCAAACAATTTCGCAACCTTATACCGTTGCATTTCAGACTCAGAAATTAGAAGTAAAAGCCAATCAAAGTATTTTAGAAATAGGGACAGGTTCGGGTTACCAAACAGCTGTTTTAATTTCTTTAAAATCAAAAGTTTATACAGTAGAGCGCCAGAAAGAATTGTTTAAAAAAACATCTTTATTCTTACCTAAGTTAGGGTATCGTCCAAAAGCCATGCGTTTTAGTGATGGTTATTTGGGTTTGCCCGATTTTGCACCGTTTGATGGCATAATTGTAACGGCAGGAGCCCCTGTAATACCAAAACCTTTATTAAGTCAGCTTAAAATAGGAGGGCGTTTAATTATTCCTGTAGGCACAGATGTGCAAGTTATGACCTTGGTAATTAGAAGAGGCGAAAAGGATTTCGAAAAACATATTTTTGGCGATTTTAAATTTGTACCTCTTCTTGAGGATAAAAATTAATAAAAAAAAGCCCACACATTGTGTGGGCTTTTAGATTTAAAAAGTTAACAATAAATATTAAATTACTTTAACATTTACAGCGTTTAAACCTTTTCTACCTTCTGCCAATTCGAATTCTACTGTGTCACCTTCATTAATTGAATCAACCAATCCAGAAACGTGAACGAAGTATTCTTTGCTTGTTTCGTCTTCAGTAATAAATCCAAAACCTTTAGATTCATTAAAGAATTTTACTGTACCTTTTTTCATTTTGTTTAAAAAAAATTTTGTTTAATACACAAAGGTAATATTTATAAAATAGAAAGGGTAATTTTTACAATATTATTTAAGTCCTTACTAACAAAGTGTTTAAAAGGCCTATTTTGAGCTATTTTTTTAATCAGTTTTAAAATTTAGAGTTGCTAGAATTGGCAAGTGGTCTGAAATATGTTTGTTATTTACCCTGTCATCAAGATGACTGTAAGAACTTACATTTAATTTTTTAATAAAAATATAATCAATTTTGGTAACTACAGGTTTATTAATAACAAACCCGTTAAATGTGCCAATAGATCCTTTAAAGGGTCTTTTAGAAAGATCAAAAGTATCTGTTAATTGGCTTTTAAATATTTGAATGGGTTTTTCTTTAGGGGTGCTGTTTAAATCGCCCATAAATACAACAGGATAATTTTTTGTATTTATGTCACCTATTTTTTTTAAGATTAATGTGGCCGATTTCTTTCTTGCGAGATTTCCTTTATGATCAAAATGCGTGTTAAATACCCATATTTTTTTACCTGTCGTTATATTTTTAAATAGCCCATAAGTACAAATCCTTTTTAAGGCAGCATCCCATCCTACAGATAAAATATTGGGTGTTTCAGACAACCAAAAAGTGCCGTTCTTTAAAACCTTGAATTCTGTAGTGTCATAAAAAATTGCCGAAAACTCTCCTCTATTACCACCATCTCTACCCATGCCAATGTATTTGTGGTTTTTAAGGGCATAGTCAATAAAATTAACTTGATTTATCAAAGCTTCTTGTACCCCAATAAATTCTGGATTGTAAATTTTTATAAGTTTTACAATATTGTCTTTTCTGTCGTTCCATGCATTTTCAGTATCCCAATCATTATCGTAACGAATATTGTAAGTCATTACAGAAAATCTTTGAGCTGTTGTATAGTGACTGTTTAGAAATACTGCCAATAGAACAATTAAACATTTTTTGATGGCGAAAAACATATCAGATAAATACAATTAATTAACAATAAGCTTCTTAACACTAATTTGTGTGCTGCTGGTTATTTTTAACATATAAAAACCAGTAGGTATATTTGTCAATTCTTCTGATTTAGAAGTTGTTTTTTGTTGGCGTATTAATTGACCGCTAATATTGTACAAGTCGATTGTAGCGCCATTTTGGTTTGGCAAACTTACAGTAATACTGTGCGTGTTTGAAGGGTTTGGATACACTTTAAACGCCGTACTTTTAAAATCGGCTACAGCCAAAGTACCCCAAGTATCTTGCGCTTGCGCACCACCCCAAATACGTGTAGCCAAAGCGGGATTGTCAATAAAAGGATTGCGATTACCTTGTCTGGCTTCAGAAACGGGATTGCGTTGTAATTCAATAGCAGAAATAGGGTCATCAACGTTCCATTGTAAGAATAAATCAATCATATTGCTGTCTGTGCTGTTGGTTGTGCCAATACCTACATTTATAGGAAGACATTGGGTTTGTGCTTCAGAGCTCCCATCACCATCGTAGCGAATATACATATACATAATAATACGTGCCACATCGCCTTTCCACTCGTCTCCTGGATACCAACCGCCACCAGTAGCATGAGAATTACCGCTTCCGCTGATGAATTTCAAACTTGAGCGTGTGCCATTCCATTGCACATCGGCTGGACGTAAATTATGCATATCGGTTCCTGGACCTGGATTTGAAGTTTTTAGTGAGGGTGTGGCCAATGATTTTGCAAAAACATGTTCTCTATTCCAATTACCTACATTGCCACCAGTATTGTTAATACCACGTTCATGGTCGTTTGTTACATTGCCATCAGTACCGTTTTCCCATCCGTAAATTAAAAGGACTTGTGAACTGTTTAATGGATTGACATCCGATAATTTTAGAGCATCCCAAGTGTCAAAACTGCTACTTGAATAGGGCAGTAAAGTGGTATGTGTGTTTTTAACTTTATTTGAGAGTGCTGTTTTTAAGGCCAAGCCTGTCAAACTCATATTCACATCATTGTAATAAGATGGCATTTGGGCAATAATAAATTGACCAATAAAAAGAAATAATAATAGGAATGTTTTTTTCATAAGCTTTAAGCAGTTCTTTCAAGCAAAGCCATGTAAAATCCGTCGAAACCAGATTGTGCAGGACTTATTTTTTGTTCTTTTAAGAGTTTAAAGTTAACATTATTTTTTAGAAAAGTAGTTACTTGTTTTTTGTTTTCTGATGGCAATATAGAGCATGTTGCATAAACCATTTGCCCGTTTATTTTGAGCATTTTACAGTAACTGTTGAGAATTTCTTGTTGGGTTATTTTAATTTGTTCAATAAATTCAGGTTGCAATTTCCATTTGGCATCCGGATTACGTCTTAAAACACCCAATCCGCTACAAGGCGAATCTATCAAAAGACGGTCGGCAGAATTGTGCAATTTTTTAATTGTTTTGCTAGATTCAATAACACGTTGTTCAATATTATGTGCCCTATTTCGTTTGGCACGGCGTTTTAATTCGGCCAATTTGTTTTTATAAATATCTAAGGCAATAATCTGCCCTTTGTTTTGCATTAAACTTGCCAAATGAAGTGTTTTGCCACCAGCACCTGCACAGGCATCAATAACTCTAAAACCAGGTTTTACGTCTAAATAGGCAGAGACCAATTGCGATGAAGCATCCTGAACTTCAAAAAAACCATTTTTAAAAGCTTCGGTAATAAATACATTTTTGCGTTCCATCAAAATTAAAGCATCTGGGTATTTGGGGTGGATTCTTGTAAAAACACCTTCGCCTTCCAATTTCTTTTTAAGAAATACTTTTGTGGTTCTAAGTGTATTTACTCTTAAAATAACTTCTGCAGGCTGGTTTAAAGCATGAAGTTCTTTATCCCATAATTTACCCAATTCTTTTTCACCCAATTCATCTAACCAATCTGGAATAGATTCTCTTATTTTTCTGACAGTTTGAACTTCGTCAAATTTTCCTTTTATCCGACGTTCTGGTGTGCCAATAAAATGCCCCCATTCTGGTAAACGGATGCCTTTTAGAACAGCCCAAACAGCAAATATTTTCCATAAATTATCTTTGCTAAAGTGGTTTTTAGTTCCTGCAATTTCGTTGTATAAACGGCGCCATCTCACAATTTCATATATGGTTTCGGCAATAAATTTGCGGTCATGAGATCCCCAGCGTTTGTCTCTTTTTAAAGTTTTTTCAACAACTTTACTAGCCATTAAACCATCGTTAAATATATAATTTAAAGCATCTAAAACAGCTAAAACCAAATTTCTATGTAAGCGCATGATATTTTTTTGAGTTTGCAAATATAATCAAAGTTATGGCTATAAAGTTGTTATTTATTGATAAAACCTTCTTCAAAAAGCAAATCGGTATTGGGGTCTAATTTAATTTTTACGAGTTCCTTATCTGATGAGAATTTAAACGCTTCTTTTTTATGACCGATATTAAAAGTTTTTACAAGACTGGAGTTGTCTTTAAAAGTAAATTTGATACTTAACGGAAAGGTAAAAATAGTTTTAGAACTTTGAACTTGGTTAATTGTTAAATGGACTTTTTTATGTTTGTTCTGCCATTTTACATTGAGTTTTGGTTGTCCTGATTTATACAACCATTGGTTAAAAAAGACTTCTAAGTTTTTACCCGAAACCTGTTCGGCAACAGTTTGAAAATCTTCTGTATCGGCATTTTTTAATTGATAAGTGTTGTAGTATATTTTTAGTGTTTTGTAAAAAATAACATCGCCCAATTTGCGGCGTAACATATGTAAAAACCAAGCCCCCTTTTCGTATGAATTGGGGTTTAAAAGGCGCATTAAATTTTCGGTATTGAAATCTACAACAGGTTTCTGCCATTTCTTAGAAAAGGCGATAATTTTTTTACGTTGAGATTTTAATCGTGTCTCTAAAACTTCTTTACCATAGGTGCTTTCTAAATAGGTATTGGTAAGGTAGGTGGCAAACCCTTCATTTAACCACAAGTGTGGCCAGTCTGTTTCTGTAACCGAATCGCCAAACCATTGGTGTGCAATTTCGTGTGCCAATAAATCTTCGTGCTTTCGTTTCCCTGTAACCGATTTTTCGTAATAAAAGATGTTACTGGCATTTTCCATACCGCCAAAGCGCGTTTTAGATTGCACATTGGCTAATTTTTTAAAAGGATAAGGGGCTATGGTTTTTTGAAAGTATAAAAGTATTTTTTCTGCCTGTGCATAATCATAAAAACCAGCCTCTTTATTTTGAGGATATACCCAACTTGAAACAGGAATGTTTTTGATTTTACCCAGATGTTGCACGGCAAATTTAGCAATACCAATAACCATGACATCGGTTGGTAAAGGGACACTAGATTGCCAATGGTATAGGGTGTATTTTTTATTTAAATTGGTTTGCTCTTTTAGGCTGCCATTGGCTATTACTTGGTAATGGGCGGGTGCTGTTATGTAAAAATCAACATAAGCCTTGTCTGATAAATAATCAACACAAGGCAACCAGTTTTGCGCTCTGTTGGGCCAATTATCACCAAAAAAAGTACGGTCGCCATACATATTTTTAGAAATAATTAAGCCGTCTTTTGGTATGCCGGCGTAGGTAATTTTAAATATTGATTTTTGTTTTACTTTAGAATTTGAAACAGATATATTTAAATAATTTTTGGTTTGTTTAAATGTAACAGACACACCGTCTTGTTGCACATCAGAAACAAGCATGCCTTTATTGTCTTTATTTTTTCTGATAAAATTCAACGAGATAAGGTCACTTTCTTTTAAGAATTCTATTTCAATTTTGGCAGTAGCTTTAATTACATTGGTACTGTCATTAACCGCTATAAAAAAGTGGTAATGCAAGACATCAATGTTGGTTAAGGGGATATTTACTTGTTGAGAAAAACTGTTTAAGTACCCGAGAAAAAGCACTAAAATGAGATTGTGTATTTTTGTAAGTTTCATATTATAAACAAGTTAAATAGCAATTATAAGGGCATACGTGCTTTGGCGATACTGTTACTCGATGCAAAATTATTTTGTAAATAAGCATAATAACCTGCAATGCCAATCATGGCTGCATTGTCTGTTGTGTATTCAAATTTTGGCACAAAACACTGCCATCCTAAATCGGTTTCTGCTTGCTGTAAAGCTTTTCTTATACCAGAATTAGCAGATACCCCACCTGCGATGGCCACTTGTTTTATTCCTGTTTGTTTTACCGCCAATTTTAGTTTTGTCATTAAAATATTAATGATGGTATATTGAATGGAGGCACAAATATCATCCCTGTTTTGTGTGATAAAACTGGAATTTTCTTTTACCTGTTTTTGAATAAAATATAGAATAGCTGTTTTTAGTCCGCTAAAGCTAAAATCTAAAGGGTTTTTTGTTTTAGGATTTGGAAATTTGAATGCCAAAGGATTTCCCAGTTGCGCATATTTATCGATAAAAGGACCTCCAGGATAATTTAAGCCCAATATTTTTGCCGATTTATCAAAGGCTTCGCCAACGGCATCATCGGTAGTCTGACCTAAAATTTCAAAATTAAAATAGCTGGGAAGTTTGACAATTTGGGTATGTCCACCACTTATGGTCAGACACAAAAAAGGAAATTTGGGCGCTTTTGACTTCTCGTGTTTTATAAAATGCGCCAAAACATGTGCTTGCATATGATTAATCGCAAGTAACGGAATATTTAACCCCATGGCCATACTTTTTGCAAAAGAAACCCCTACCAAAAGCGACCCCATTAAACCGGGACCTTGGGTAAAAGCGATTGCACTGAGCTGGTTTTTAGAAATACTGGCCTCTTTTAAAGCTTGTGCTACTACGGGAACTATGTTCTGTTGGTGCGCTCTTGAAGCGAGCTCGGGAACAACACCACCGTATTTAGTGTGAATTTCTTGATTGGCTATAACGTTAGATAACACCTTGTTATTACATAATACAGCTGCGCCAGTATCATCGCAAGAAGATTCTATAGCCAGTATATAAATAGGTTTTTGAGACATTTTATATTTTGGTAAAAGTATTTAGTAAATCCAATTTCTTTTTTGAGAATGTGGCATGAAAAATGTACTTTTACAGCTACAAATGTAAAAGATTTAAACGTATTAAAAGGAGAAAAAAAATAGCAGTTAGACTTGTGTTAGGACTTATAATTATTATGGTCTTAGCCAGTTTGTTGTTAGCGCTTCCAGTTGTACAAACTTATTTGGCTTCAATTGTTACCAGAGATATTAATACAGCGTATAAAACGGCTATTTTAGTTGATAAAGTAGATTTGTCTTATTTGGGTAAAATTCAGTTAAAAGGAATTCATATAAAAGACCACCATCAAAAACCTATGATTGATGTAGCCAATTTTAGCACATCCATTTTTAGTTATAAAAAAGCCTATAATAATAAAATCCTTTTTGATGCCGTAAAGCTTAGTGGCGTTAATATTAAAATGGTTACCTATAAAGACGAAACGAATGATAATATCAGCATTTTTGTTGAAAAATTTGACGAAGAAGTACCCACAGGAAAACCTTCGGGGTTTTTGTTGACAGCCAAAAATATCAACTTAACCAATGCTAATTTTTATCTATATGATCACAATTTCCATAAAAAACCTTTGGCATTTTATAAACATTTAAAAGGAAATTTAAATCAATTTAAAATACAAGGGCCTAATGTTTCTACAAAAATACGTCATTTACAGTTTATAGAAGACCATAATTTGGAGGTCATTCAATTTGATACTGATTTTAAATATACTTTAACAGGTATGCAATTTCACAATTCAAAAATTAAAACTAAGACATCTGCTGTGTTGATGGATCTAAACTTTGATTATAAACGCAAGAATTTAAGATGCTTTTATGACAGTGTTCAGGTTAAAGCGGTTTTTAAAAAATCGTTATTATCGGTTCAAGATTTAAAACATTTTTACGATGGCTTAGACGGCACTGCTCATATTGTTTTAACCACTGAGATGGAAGGGACTTTAAATGATCTAAAATTAAATAACCTAGAAGCTGTTACCAGTACAGATGTTAAAATTAAAGGAAATGTGAGACTTATCAGTTCCTTTAAGTATATCAAACCCTTTAAATTGGAAGCCGATATAGAAAATTTGACGGCTAATTCAAATCAGCTAAAAAAATTATTACCCAATTTGTTGGGTAATAATTTACCACCAGCTTTAGACAAGTTAGGTCGTTTTTCAATAAAAGGGAAAACGGCTGTTACAAAGACAAATATTAAGACAAAAAGCAGTATCGATTCAGAAATTGGCAGGATAAACCTCAATATGGATTTTTCGGATATTGGCGATGTGGATTTTACCAAATATAAGGGAACTCTTGGGCTCAAAAATTTCGACTTAGGTAAAGTTATTATAGACTCATTGGTGGGGCGCTTTAGTATGCTTGCATACATAAACGGAAAAGGATTTGTAAAAAAGAATTTAAATACTGCCTTTAGAGCCAAGATTACTAAACATCAATACAAGGGCTATACTTACAAAGATGTTTCTGTTGAAGGTAATTTTAAACACAATAAGTTTAAAGGGAAGCTCGTATCTGCAGACCCTAATTTAAAGCTAACTATTAGTGGATCAGCCGATTTTTCTAAAAGAAAAAATGAATACAAGCTTAAATCAGATGTTACATATGCTAATTTTAATGAGTTAAACTTATTTAAAAAAGACATTGTATCTATTTTAAAAGGAGGTATTTCCTTTAATTTTAAAGGCAATACCCTTGACGAACTAGAAGGTCAGATAAATTTTAAAGATGCTTCCTACACAAATTTAGAGGATATTTATTTTTTTAAAGATTTTATTATAAAATCACACTTTAAAGATAGTATTAGAACCATAGGGATTAACTCTACCGATATTATAAGTGGCAAGCTTAAAGGTAATTTTAAACTGAAAGAACTGCCAAATTTGGTAGAAAATGGATTGGGAAGTTTGTTGTCTAAATATAATTTTAAAGCGGTTACGCCAAATCAAAACCTCGATTATAATTTTAAGATTTACAATAAAATTATAGAGGTTTTTTATCCCGAAATAAAAGTGGCTCCGAGCACCTTTTTAAAAGGCAGTTTGAAAACAGATGATAACAGCTTTTCGTTAAACTTTAAATCGCCTCAATTAGATTTGTTCGAAAATACCATACAGGATATTAATTTACAGGTAGATAATAAAAATCCATTATTCAACACATTGCTTTCGGTTTCTAAAATAAACTCAAGCTATTACAACATCTCTAAAATTAACTTGGTAAATGTAAAGTTAAAGGACACATTGTTTATGCGAACCAATTTTTATGGAGGCGACTCTTTGACAGAGAAGTACAGTTTGAGTATGTACAATACAAAGGCAAAAAATGGCAAATCGGTTTTTGGTATTAAAAAATCAAGTATAAATGTTAAGAATATAAATTGGGAGTTAAACCCAACTAATAATAAAGCCAATAAAATAATATTTGACACTAATTTTAATTCTTTT
Organism: Flavobacteriaceae bacterium; assembly: GCA_021647405.1. GTDB lineage: Bacteria > Bacteroidota > Bacteroidia > Flavobacteriales > Flavobacteriaceae > CG1-02-35-72. The sequence continues at coordinate 31,286 of JAKIUU010000001.1, read as the reverse complement.
ACAATTGAGAAAATCGATTTACAGTCTGGCAATCAAAAGATGAATGTTGCAGGTGTTATTTCAGGAAAAGATACCAAAGACATACAAGTCAATCTTGAAAATGTGGCCTTAGAAAATATCACACCAGATATTGATAGCTTGTCTTTAAAAGGGGTAATTAATGGAAACTTAAACTATAAACAAATAAAGGGGGTTCTAAGGCCTATTACCGATGTAACCATAGACAACTTTGTGGTTAACAACTCCTATCAAGGCAATGTTATTTTTAACGCACAAGGCTTTAATACTTTTAAAAAATATGAGTTAAATCTTCTTATAATCAGAAATGATGTGCGAAGTTTATACGCTAAAGGAGAGGTAGACTTAACAACTGATAAACCAAAATTAGATATTGATATTTCTCTAAATAAATTTATATTGAATGCTTTTAGTCCTTTGGGCGAAAATGTATTGTCAAATATTCGTGGCTTTGCAAGTGGTCATGCCAAGGTTACGGGCAATTTAGGAAATCCATTTATTGATGGCGATTTGGTTTTGCAAAATGCCGGATTAAAGTTCCCTTATATCAATGTAGATTACCATTTTAAAGGCGAACCAAAAATTAAATTATACAAACATACCTTTGAGTTTTTACCCACCACATTGGTAGATGAAACATATAAAACAGAAGCAAGTTTAACAGGAACCATATCGCATGAGTATTTAAAGAAATGGTTTTTAGATTTAAAATTAAAAACTAATAATCTTCTCGTTTTAAATACTTTAGATAACGATGAAACCCTGTATTACGGTACGGGATTTATAAATGGGCAAGCTTCAATTACAGGCATCACAGACAATTTGTTAATTGAGGTAAATGGAAAAACAAATGCAGGTACACGGTTTATTATTCCATTAAGCGATGTCAGGTCTATAGATAATTCAAACCTTATCCATTTTGTCAATAAAGAGACAAATCCAAATAAAGATCGCGCCACAGAAGATGTTGTTTTAGACAAATTGCAAGGCCTTAATATCAGGTTTAATTTAGATGTTACTAAAGATGCTGTGGCTCAAATTGTAATTGATAAAAAAACAGGAAGTATTTTAAAAGGAAGTGGTGATGGCAATTTACAAATTAGTATAAATACCAATGGTAATTTTACAATGTTTGGCAATTTTGTAGTAGATAATGGCGTTTACCAATTCAAAAACATCATTAATAAATCGTTTGACGTAAGTAAAGGAGGTACCATAAATTGGACTGGTAACCCCTATAATGCCGATTTAGATATTGAAGCTATTTATCATACCAAGGCCAATCCGGCTGTTCTTTTAGAGAATTTTAGAGGCACACGAAATGTTGATGTAGACTTAATAACCCAAATTGACGGTAAATTGTATGAATCTAATATCCAATTTGATGTTAAAATACCCAATGCCAGTTCTAATGTTAATAGCGAGTTACAGTTTAAATTGAATGACAGCGATAAAAAAATGACTCAGTTTTTCTCTTTGCTAACCACTGGGATGTTTTTAAATCAAGACAATACTAATTTTGATAGCAACGCCGCCTTAACGGGTACACTTTCTGAACGTATTTCAAGTATCTTGTCGGATGTTTTAAATAAAGAAGGGTCTCAATTTCAAATAGGTGTTAACTATGATGTGGGCGTGGGCGACAAACTAAACAATTTAAAAACAGATGATCAATTAGAAATTTCAGTATCTTCAAAAATCAGTAAAAAATTTACAATTAACGGAAAAGTTGGGGTGCCTGTAGGTTCAAAAACCCAATCAAGTGTTGTTGGCGAGGTTGAAATAGCAATGCCTTTAAACAAATCAGAAAGTTTACAGGCACGAATTTTTAACCGACAAAATCAAATTCAATTTGCTGTGGCAGATGAAGAGGGTTATACACAAGGTTTGGGATTGTCTTATAAAATAGAATTTGACAGTGGGAAAGATTTATTTAAAAAATTAAAGAAGAAAAAGAAACAAAAAACAATTAAAAAAGACAGTCTAAAACTAAAAAACGGACACTTGCAGTTTAAGCCCAAACAGAAAGATTCAATCCCTAAGAATTAGAGTTTATAAATTCTATTTTATATTTGTCTGCTTTTACAATAACTTAATATTAAGTTTAAAGACTGTAATAATCATGAAACCAGTCGGTTTGTAGTTGTTGTGCATGCGAAAACGATTTCGTATAAAAAGCATACATCACGCATTGTAGAAGAAGTTTATTTGTAATTTTGAAAACTCAGAATAGAATGAAAAAAATTAAAAGAATAGCTGTTTTAACATCTGGAGGCGATGCTCCTGGAATGAATGCCGCCATTAGGTCAGTTGTTAGAACTTGCGCGCATTACAGAATAGATTGTATAGGTGTTTTTAGAGGCTACCAAGGCCTTATAGAAGGCGATTTTGTACCCATGAGCGCCAGAAGTGTTAGCAGTATCATTAATAAAGGAGGTACGATGCTAAAATCGGCACGCTCTGATGAATTTAGAACCAAAGCTGGCAGAAAAAAAGCTTTCGAAAACCTTAAAGAGGCAGAAATTGATGGGCTTATTCTGATTGGTGGCGATGGTTCTTTTACAGGAGGTTTAAAGTTTAACAGCGAATTTAATTTTCCTTTAATAGGAATTCCAGGAACCATTGATAACGATATTTTTGGAACTGATTATACCATTGGCTATGATACAGCATTAAATACGGTTGTAGAAGTTATAGATAAAATTCGCGACACCGCCAGTTCGCATAACCGCCTGTTTTTTGTTGAAGTAATGGGCAGAGATGCAGGGTTTATTGCATTAAATGCTGGTGTTGGTGCAGGTGCCGAAGAGATTTTAATCCCCGAAGAGAATTTAGGTTTAGAGCGTCTGTTAGAATCATTAAAACGCAGTAAGCGTGCCGGAAAATCATCAAGTATTGTTGTGGTTGCCGAAGGCGATAAACTGGGAAAAAATGTATTTGAACTACGCGATTATGTTGAAGAACATTTGCCAGAGTACGAAGTACGTGTTTCTGTTTTAGGACACATGCAACGTGGCGGAACACCCTCGTGTTTTGACAGGGTATTGGCAAGTAGGTTGGGCGTAAAAGCTGTAGAATTATTATTAGATGGCCATTCTACTTTAATGGTAGGTATAGTAAATACAAAAATAGAAAGTTGTCCCATTAAAGATGCTATAAGCGGACATCACATAATAAATAAGGAATTAATAAGAGTGTCAGACATCATGTCTGTGTAAAAATTAAATTGAAAATATGATTAAAATTGGAATTAATGGATTTGGAAGAATAGGCAGATTGGCATTTAGAGCAGCTGTTAACAGAAGTAATGTGCAGATAGTTGCCATAAACGATTTATTAGATGTTGATTATTTGGCTTATATGCTAAAATTCGATTCTGTACACGGAAAATTTGATGGGGAGGTTTCTGTAAAAGATGGCAAACTAGTTGTTAACGGTAACGAGATAAGAATTACTGCCGAACGCAATCCAGAAAATTTAAAATGGGACGAAGTAGATGTCGATTATGTAATTGAATCTACAGGATTTTTTACTGCAAAAGACAAAGCCGCTTTGCACATTAAAGGAGGGGCTAAAAAAGTTATAATCTCTGCACCATCACCAGATGCCCCCATGTTTGTAATGGGTGTAAATAATAAAGAATTAAAAGCAACCGATACTGTTTTTTCTAATGCTTCTTGTACAACCAATTGCTTGGCACCAATAGCCAAAGTGTTAAACGATAATTTTGGTATAGCAAGCGGTTTGATGACAACTGTACATGCTGCAACTGCAACCCAAAAAACAGTTGATGGCCCTTCGTTAAAAGACTGGAGAGGTGGCCGTGCAGCCATTCATAATATAATACCTTCATCTACTGGCGCTGCTAAAGCCGTGGGAAAAGTTATTCCAGAATTAAACGGAAAACTAACAGGGATGTCTTTTAGAGTACCTACCATGGATGTTTCGGTTGTTGACTTAACAGTTAACTTAAGTAAAAGTGCCTCATACGAAGAAGTATGTAAAGTAATGAAAGAAGCTTCAGAAAACGAATTAAAAGGAATTTTAGGTTATACTGAAGAGATGGTTGTGTCACAAGACTTTGTTGGCGAAACTTGTACATCTATATTTGATGCCAAAGCAGGAATAGCCCTGACTGATAATTTTATAAAAATTGTTTCGTGGTATGACAACGAGTGTGGCTACTCAAATAAAATAGTTGACTTGGTAGAATATGCCGATTCAATTAGTTAAATTTTGTTAAAATTATAAAAAATCCTGTTTTTACAGGATTTTTTTTTGCCTTATATAAGCAGGGTTCTTTGTATATTTGAACTGCTTTTATGAATGCTGTTAAGTTAATCGAATGTCCTAGAGATGCCATGCAAGGCATAAAATCCTTTATAGACACATCTGTAAAGGCAGACTATATTAATAAACTTTTGCAAATAGGTTTTGACACCATTGATTTTGGCAGTTTCGTATCGCCCAAAGCCATCCCTCAAATGCGTGATACTGCTACCGTACTTTCTAAATTAGATTTGACAGAAACTTCAAGCAAATTATTGGCTATTGTGGCCAATGTACGCGGCGCACAAGAAGCTTCTTGTTTTGATGAAATTAAATTTTTAGGATACCCCTTTTCGATTTCTGAGAACTTTCAGATGCGGAATACGGGTAAAACCAGAGATGAATCACTAAAAATATTAGACACTATTTTATCAATTGCCACAAAGGCAAATAAAGAAGTAGTGGCCTATTTATCTATGGGATTTGGAAACCCTTATGGCGACCCTTGGAATGTTGAAATTGTTGCCAAATGGACAGAAATTTTAGCCAATATGGGTGTTAAAACACTGTCTTTATCAGATACTATAGGTGCGTCAGAAGCCAAGACTATTTCATATCTTTTTAAACATTTAATGCCACTTTATCCCAAAATTGAATTTGGGGCCCATTTACATACAACGCCAAGCACGTGGCGTACAAAAGTGGATGCGGCTTATACATCTGGCTGCCGCCGATTTGATGGGGCTATGCTGGGTTTTGGCGGTTGCCCAATGGCAAAAGATGCGCTTACAGGGAACATGCCAACAGAACATATGGTAAACTATTTTAGTCAGAAAAACATTGTAACCAATGTCAATCTGTCTAAATTTGAGGCGGTTTATAAAGCGGCTCAAAAAGTTTTCTTTAAGGCTTAAAAAAATTAGCGTCTAGAGCCCCTTCGGCTTTTAAAGCCAGAATTTCTTTGGGGTTTTGAGCCTTTAAATTTTGAACGTCTGCCACCACCACCAGACTCACTTTTTTGTTTGTTTGTTAATTCAACGCTTATTTTTCGGCCGTTAAAATCTTTATTATTTAAAGAGTTAACAACATCAGAATCGCTGATGCTTTTTTCGATTTCGAAGAAAGAAAAACTTTTTAATATTTCAATTTGACCGATAGCAAAATTGTGTTGTTTTAAATTTTTATTGATGACCCCAATTAAAGAACCTGGGTTTAAATCGTCTAGCTTGCCAATGTTTATATAATAGCGTGAGAAATTTTTATCACCTCTTTTATTAGAAGATTTACTCGTGTCGCCGTTAATATCTTTGGCATTTTCGTAATAAGATAGAAAACGGTTAAATTCAACAGAAACAAAGCGTTTTATTAATTCCTCACGATTTAAGTATTCTAATTCACCATAGATATTAGGTAAAAAAGTTTCAATTTCACTTTCGTTTATATCTACATTTTTAACCTTATTTATAAGGTTGAATAGTTGCTTGCCACAAATGTCTTTACTGCTTGGTATCGATTTAATTTCAAAAGTTTTAGAAATTAACCGCTCTATAGATTTTAATTTTCCACGTTCTCTTCCGTTTACAATAACTATAGAAACACCCTCTTTTCCAGCACGTCCAGTTCGGCCACTTCTGTGGGTATACGCTTCGTATTGATCTGGGATTTTGTAATTGATTACATGTGTTAAATCGGTTACATCTAAACCTCTTGCAGCAACATCTGTTGCAATTAATAGTTGGAGGTGCTTTGATCTGAATTTTTGCATTACCATATCGCGTTGTGCTTGCGATAAATCGCCATGTAAAGCATCGGCACTATAGCCATCTGCAATCAATTTTTCGGCCACACTTTTGGTCTCGGCACGTGTTCTGCAAAATACAATGCCATATATATCTGGAAAGAAATCGGTAATTCTTTTAAGGGCTGAGTACCTGTTTTTTTCTTCTGTAATATAAGCCTCATGTTTTACATTTTCTGTACTGATATTTTTTTTACCTGCCGAAATTTCGAAAGAATTATTCATGTAATTTCTGGCAATGGCATCTACTTCTTTAGGAAAAGTTGCCGAGAATAATAAGGTCTGTTTATCAGAAGGGGTGACTTCTAGAATGCGGTCTAATTCGTCTTTAAAGCCCATGTTTAGCATTTCATCGGCCTCATCTAAAACAACCCATTTAATGGTTTCTAAATTGAGTACACGCCTTTTAATTAAATCTACTGTGCGTCCAGGTGTGCCTACAACTATCTGAGCGCCTCTTTTGAGCGCCCTTACTTGAAGATCAATATTGGCACCGCCATAAACAGCAACTGTTTTTAATTTTGGGAGGTATTTTGTAAATTCATTAACATTATTTGCAATCTGAATAGCCAATTCTCTTGTAGGAGATAAAATTATGGCTTGCGTTTTTAGTTGTTTTACAGATATTTGATTAATTATTGGCAAGCTAAAAGCAGCGGTTTTTCCAGTACCGGTTTGGGCAAAAGCCTTTAAATCTTGTTTAGATGTTAGCAGGTGTGGAATGGCTTTTTGTTGTATGGGTGTTGGTGTAGAAAAGCCCAAATCTGTTAGTGCTTTTAATATGTTGTCTTGTAAGCCAAGATCAGAAAATGTAGTCATTATATGGTATTTGTTTAGCCTTTTTTTTTAAAGGTTGCAAAGGTAAAGCTAATTTTTAGTTAAAGTGGTTAAAATCAGTTTTTTTGTAATAAATCCAATTCTTTATTAAAGTCTTCGGCCCAGAGTACTGTAAATCCATTTTTCACAATAGCATTGTTGTTTAATAAAATGATGCGTGGTGTTTTGGCTGTAATAAAATTGCGCATCACACATTTTTGTGTTAATTGAAACTGATTTTTTGAAACTAAATTTTTAAAAATAGCCGATTTTAACCAGGTGCCTTTAGAGTCGTCAATATTTATTCCCACAAAATTTAATCTTGGATATTGTTTTTGTAGGTATAATATTCTTTTAGAGAGGTTATTGGCATTGATTAATTTTTTTGACCAAAAATACAAAACAGTTTTTTTGCCTTTGTAAATAGAGGAAGCATCTAAGGCAACGCCATCGGTATTAATTACTTTAAAATCAAATAGTTTTGCATTTTTTTTAATGTTGTTATAATCAAAATCTAATTGTTTTATCTCGGCAAGCATTTCTTTATTAGTACAATTTTTGAAAAATATATCAAGCGCTTTCTTTCTTTGACTGTCAGTTAGGGCATAGGTAATATTATAACGGAAGTAGCTGTTAGAAACCACCATGTACAGATAGAAGTTTTTAAGTTCTTCTCCCTTAATCGACTTAGCAATATCTTCCATAATGTTTAAAGCAATATTGCTTTCGGGGTGGGAAGCCTTTTTTTTGTAAGCATTATGATGAAAGAAACTAAAAATATAATTCCTATAGGGGTAAAAATAAATCAAACTATTGTCGTTTAAATTAATCTTGTCTCTATAAGCGTAAAAAGTAGAATCTGGTTTTGGATTGTTGTTAGATTTTAATTTTTGCTTGTCATAAAACTGATAGTTCTCTTTTTTTCTGTATAAAGGATAGCTTATGGCTACATTGACCAATTTTTTATAATACGCTGAAGTTTCTGTGGTGTTGGCTTTAAATTGTTTGAATAAAGTTATTTTTTGCTTGTAAACAGAATCTATTTTAGCTTCAAACGCCTTAGGATTGAGATTAAAAAAAGGTTCAAATAACTTATCTTCTTTTTCATTTTTTAAAAATAAGTTCATTAAGAAATTATTTCGCTCAGCTCCTTTGCCACTAAAAACAAGCGATTCATCAAAATCCCATGTGTTTAATCGTATAATAATACTATCACTTTTTTCAAAAAACACATACTGGTATTCATTGCCATGACTAAAAGTATATAAGCCTGGGTCTAAATTTTTAAAACTAAAAGAAAAGATATTGTCTTTGTTTAATAAAGAAGAGTCTAAATACTTTTCATTTTTTAAAAAGTAAACTTTCGAAGATTTAGGATTTACTATTTGCCCCCCAAAATATGAAGTTGTATCACTGTTTTCAGAATGTTTACATCCAAAAGAAATGAGACCTATTATAGTGCCAAAAAACAATATTTTTAAATAATACTTCATTAAATATTTTTTGCAAGGACATAACATACTTGACCAATCACAAATTTAGAATATACTCTGTGTTTAGCTGTTAATGAGATGTTAAATTATACAAGGCAAAATAATTAGGTTAGTGTGTCATTTTCATTATTTTTGCCAAAATTTTAACAAAAGAACAAAAAAATGTTATCAGTTTCAAATCTTTCTGTACAATACGGTAAACGCGTTTTATTTGACGAAGTAAACATCACCTTTACTCAGGGTAATTGCTATGGAATAATAGGGGCAAATGGCTCAGGAAAATCAACTTTTTTAAAAATAATTGCCGGCGATATTGACCCAACATCAGGGCATGTGAGTTTAGAAAAAGGCAAGCGGATGTCTGTTTTGTCTCAAGACCACTTTGCTTATGATGAACACGCTGTTTTAGAAACAGTTTTAATGGGCAATAAACCATTATTTGAATTAAAAACAGAACTCGATACCATTTATGCAAAACCCGATTTCTCTGAAGCCGATGGTGTTAAAGCGGGTGAATTAGGTGTAGATTTTGAAGAAATGGGAGGGTGGAATGCAGAAAGCGATGCCGCATCGCTGTTGTCATCTTTAGGAATAAAGAGTGAATCGCATTATACTTTAATGAAAGATTTAGATGGTAAAGCTAAAGTACGTGTTTTGTTAGCCCAAGCCTTATTTGGCAATCCAGATTTATTGGTAATGGATGAACCTACAAACGATTTAGATTTTGAAACCATTAGCTGGTTAGAGAATTTTTTAGCCAATTATAACAACACAGTTATTGTTGTATCTCATGACAGACATTTTTTGGATGCTGTTTGTACGCATGTTTCTGATATCGATTTCGGAAAGATTACGCATTTTTCTGGCAACTATACTTTTTGGTATGAGTCAAGTCAACTTGCTGCCAGACAACGTTCTCAGCAAAATAAAAAAGCCGAAGAAAAGAAGAAAGAACTCGAAGAATTTATCAGACGCTTTTCTGCCAATGTTGCCAAGTCAAAACAAGCAACAAGTCGTAAGAAAATGATTGAGAAATTAAATGTAGAAGAGATAAAACCTTCAAGCAGACGTTACCCAGCCATTATTTATACACAAGAGCGCGAAGCAGGCGATCAAATATTAAATATTGAAAATTTGGCAGCTTCTACAGATGATGCCATTCTTTTTAAAGACTGTCATATCAATTTAAACAAAGGCGATAAGGTGGCTATAATTTCAAAGGATTCAAGAGCTGCCACAGCTTTTTATGAAATTATTTCGGGCACTACCAAAGCGGAAGCTGGCAAATATGAATGGGGCGTTACAACAACGCAAGCTTATCTGCCTCTTGAAAATGCCGACTTTTTTAAACAAGATGTTTCGCTAGTTGATTGGTTGCGCCAATGGTCTAAAACGGACGAAGAGCGCGAAGAAGTTTTTGTAAGAGGTTTTTTAGGGAAAATGCTATTTAGCGGAGAAGAGGCATTAAAATCTTGTAAAGTGTTGTCTGGAGGCGAGAAAGTACGTTGTATGTTATCGCGTATGATGATGATTCGTGGCAATGTGTTGCTTTTAGACGAACCTACAAATCATTTAGATTTAGAGTCAATTCAAGCTTTTAATAATGCTTTAAAAAACTTTAAAGGAACAGTACTCTTTTCAACTCATGATCACGAATTTGCCCAATCTGTTGCCAACAGAATTATTGAGCTTACACCAAAAGGAATTATAGATAGATACACCAGTCTAGATGAATATCTTGCTGATAAAAAAATTAAAGAGTTGCGAAAAAAAATGTACAGCTAAACTAGTTTAGTATTATTTTTTTTACTGAAATAGGCTTGTTGTTTGATAAGATCTCACATAAATAAAATCCTTTGGTTAAAAACTGACTTAGATTAACACTTATATCTTTTGTGAATTTTTTATGGTATAAATTTTTACCAATCAAATTATAAATTATAAGGTTATAATGGCCTTCAGTTTGTAAATTCACAAATATCATATCTGAAGTGGGGTTGGGATATATTTTAATTAGTGAAGTGTATTTTCTAATGCCCAATGGGTTGCTTGTACAATTGTTTCGGTAGTTGGCTAAGGTTGGTATGACATCTGAAGTAAAATAAGGTTCTCTTTTAAGCCAAAAAATATAATCATCTTTTAAAGTATCTATTGAATAACGCAATATTTCTTCTGCCGTAACAGTAAGGCCAGTATCTGGATTGATATAGCCATAATCATTCCATTGTGTGGCATTGCCCAACACTGCCCGTCCATCGTACTCATGCTGTATGGGCATTAACTTTGTAAAGGGTGGATTGACCTGAATTTTATTGTCGGGGCCACCAAAACCCGTATTGGTAAATGTTGTTGTATAGTCGGCAATTATTCTGAGGTTGGCTATCAAATTCGCAGTAGATCCCGAACCTGGCAACCAATTTAAATATTGCATGATGAAAATTGAAACTGGAAAAGCAGCTCTGGCATGTGCAATATTGGCTTTTATACCATTTATATATGAGCTTACATTATAATCTGTAGTAGTTGAAACAGTAGCCGTTTCGGGTAAATTAATGCCTTTTAAAGCAGGGTGATTTCCAAAATGTTGCCCCATGGCTTTAAAAACAGTATCAAGTCTGTTTGTTACAACAGGCAACCATATTTTTGCGATAGAACTATTATCAGGATAGTAGGCCACACCTCCCTTGTAGTAGGGATCATTTAGAAGGTAATCGGGAACGTTAGGCGGGCTCCCTTGAAATGTTTTGTATTGAAATTGAAAAACTATTTTTTTGCCGTGTGATTGCGCCACATTTAAAACGGAATCAACCAAGGCAAAATCAAATAAACCTTTTTGTGGCTCAATACTTTTCCAGTCGAATTTTAATTGCAAGCCTTCAAAATCTAGATTACCGTCTATAGCTGTAATCTTACTAACATCCATACCAAAAACAAGCATATAGTTTTTAGGGCATTTTGATAAAGGTGTTTGTGCATTTAATACGTTAATTTGCAAGCACAGCCACACAAAAATTAGCATATGTATCTTCATTAAAGAGGCTAATAGCTTTAGAAGTAGTTAATAGAAATATATCTGTTTTTTTTAAGACGAAGTTATTTTAGGCTAATTTTAATTGGGTCTTCCTTGTCTTTTGTTTGGGCCTTTTCTATTTTGTAAACGTTTTAGTAGGCGTCTGTTAAAATCGTCTTCAGCTTTGTAGAGTTTTAGAATTTTCTTTGCAGAAATAATTTTCAATAACTGTTTATTTAAACTGCTTTTTGCTGCGAGAATATCTTTTTCAATATTTAAGAAATCATTTAAAAGAAGCGCAGCGTCTTTTTCTTTCATGGCATCAAATTCTTCGCGTGTTTTTACTTTATTTCTTAATTCGCGTGTTTTTTTAAAACGCAAGTCCATTATTCTTCTATCGTAAACATTGTATACGGGCCAAAATTTTTCAGCTTCTTTTGATGTTAAATCTAAAGCGTTGGTAATATAAGCTGTTTTTAGGGCTTTTATCTTATCGTTATTTTTAAATCCAGGGGGTCTCCTTTGCGCTTCTAAACTTAATGTTAAAAGTATAAATATTACTAATAAAGGGCGTATCTTTTTCATAGCTAATTGTTTAAAATGTAATCTTCTAAATTGATATTGTCTAAGTAATCCAAAAGTTGCGAATCTTCTATTGTATTGGTGTTTGTAAGTGATGAGATATCATCATTATTCAAAAGTTCTCCTAAAGCATAGGTATCTACAACACCTGTTTCAGATTCAAACCAAGAGCTAATGCTGCTTGTTTCAAGAGATTCAAATGTTAGTTTTTCTGATTTATTAAAAAAGCTTAATCCGATAAATAAAACCAAAGAAGCAGCGGCAAGCAGCGGTACAAAACGTTTTATAACTTTCGATTTAAAAGAGATTACTTTAACGGTTTTGTTCAATTTCTCTCGGGATTCTAATTTGGCAAAGACTTTGTCTTCAATAGAATCAAAATAACCAGCAGGTATATCCGAATTAATTTTAGCCAAAACAGTGTCTTCAATATTCTCAAAATAATCTTTGGGAATGCTAAAACCAGCATTTTTGTAATCTAAAGCTTCTATATCAATATGTTTATTTGTTTTTTTCATTCTATTTTTTAGACAGTCTTTATATAAAAAGGTTTAAGAGTTGGTTAAATAATGTTCAATTTTCTTAACGGCATGATGATACGACGCTTTTAAAGCACCTACTGATGTCCCTAATATATCCGAAATATCATTGTATTTCATATTATCAAAATATTTCATATTAAAAACCAACTGTTGTTTTGTGGGTAATAAAACAAGCGCTTTTTGTAATTTTTCTTGAATCTCATCGCCACTAAAATAATTATCGGCATGTAAGCTATCGGCCAATTGAATTTGTATATCTTCCAAACTAACTTGTTGCTGTTTTGCCCTTTTGTTTAAATGTGTAATCGATTCGTTTGTTGCGATGCGGTACATCCAAGAGTACAACTTGCTATCTCCTTTAAAATTGCTGATATTTTTATAGACTTTTATAAAAGTATTTTGAAGCACATCATCGGCATCATCATGCGATTTTACAATATTGCGAATATGCCAATACAAACGTTCTTTATAAAGTCCCATTAAATTTCTAAAGGCTTTATCTTGTGTTTGCGTATCCTGTAACTGAGCAATAAGGTGCTTTTCGCTATCCACTGATTTGATTCTAGTTTGGCATTAGACCACTAAAATACAAAAAGGTTTAAAACGTAATGGCCATTTTAATATTAAATACACGCCCAGTTAAACGATTTGGGACTGCAAATGATAGTTTTGAAGAAGCATCTCTTACCCAAGTATTGGAAATTGTATTCTGAACATCGAAGAGGTTAAAAATTTCAAATCCAACCGACATTTGTTTGGCGCGGAGCTGTCTAAAATGACGCGAAGGCCTTCTGCCTTCCAAAAGTTCGTACAAAATGCCAATATCGGCACGTTTATAATCAGGTAAACGACTTTGAAAAAGATAGGGGTCAGCAAAAGCAGGAGAGCCACCAGGAACACCTGTATTATAAACTAAATTCATGTACATTTTAAGATTGGGATAATTGGGCACATAATCTTGAAAGAGTATCGCAAATTTTAACCGCTGGTCTGTGGGTCTGGCAATAAACCCACGCCCATCAATATTTTCTTTGGTATTAAGATAGCCAAAACTTACCCAAGATTCAGTGCCTGGTACAAACTCACCATTTAATCTTATATCTAATCCAGAAGCAAAAGCGGTGGCATTGTTTTTTGCGCTGTAGCGGATGCGTACATTTTCTACTGTAAACGGATTAACTTTGCTTATGTTTTTATAATACAATTCGGTAACAAGTTTAAAAGGCCTGCCCCACATTTTAAAACTGTAATCATTTCCCAAAACAAAATGAAAAGATTTTTGTGCTTCTAATTCTGGATGGACTCTGCCCAAAGAATCGCGGAGTTCTCTGTAGAATGGGGGTTGTTGATAAACACCAGTAGCCATTCTTAAAAGCATGTCTTTATCCCAATCTGGTTTTATGGCCAATTGAATTCTTGGGCTAATAATGGTGTGACCTTTAGATTCAATACCAGTCCCATTAATTTGCCAATGTTGGGCTCTTAGTCCAAAATTATACCAAATTTTAGAATCGTTTATATAATCTACTTTACTGTATTGGGCAAAACCCATAAAACGATTTATTTGTATGGCGTTGGTAGCTCTTACACTTATAAAAGGCACAATAGGTCCAGTGTAGGGCAGGTAGGGCTGGTCGTTTTTAGGAATAAAATGGGGCGGTCTGATAGAAAACCCAGCCGAATCTACAACTTCCCATTCTATAAGGCGGTCTTTTATGTCTTCGTGTTGGTATTTTAAACCCACTTCTATATGGGTATTGTCTTTAAGGTGACTGGCTTTTATTTGAATGTTAGAAATCAAAGCATCCAAATCATTTCGGGCGTGGTTGAGCTGAGAACCTATGGCAACAGAATTTTGGACATTGCCAAAGTTATCCGAACCAAAATCGGCATTGACATCGCCCAAACTGTAAAAAGCAAAAGTGTCAAAGTGTTCTTCTTCTTGCGTATTGTAGGCAGATGTAATGAGATTAAAAGTAAGTGCGTCGTTATATTTGTAAGTGGCTTTTAAAGCGCCAAAAACGGTGAGGTATTGGTCTTTCTCTTTGCCTTCGTAGTTTACAATTAAAGCCACAGGATTGGCAATGGTGCCAAAATTAGAAATGCGTGTAACAGGTTCGTCAATATAATTATTTAAGCTTAAGTTGCCTAAAAAATCTACAACCAGCTTATTGCTGGCTAAGAAACTGAAATACGATTGAAAATCGGTAAAATTGGGTTTAAAATTACCACTGTTTTCGCCACTGTTTACCAACAAACTGTTGTTACGATAACGCAATCCTATCAAGGCGCTTAGACGGTTTTGGTACAGTACATTTTCGTAGGTAAGATTGGCACCTAAAAGACTGGCATTGGTATTTAAGGCAAATTTTTTGGGTCTTTTATAAGTAATGTCGAGTACAGACGACATTTTATCGCCATATTTGGCTTGAAACCCGCCTGCAGAAAAATTTATGTTTTTTGTTAGAAACGGATTTACAAAACTAAGTCCTTCTTGTTTTCCTGAGCGTATTAAGAAAGGGCGATAAACTTCTATACCATTTACATAAACCAAATTTTCGTCAAAATTACCGCCACGCACATTGTATTGGGTACTTAACTCATTGTTAGAATTTACACCAGGCAGGGTTTTTAAAACATTTTCTACACCCGAGTTAGCCCCGGGAATTATGCGTACATTTTTAGATTTTATTTTGGCAACTCCTCGTGCTTCTTTCTTGTTGTTTTTTAGAGTTATGGCATCGATTTGTTCCGTTTTTAAAGCCATTTTAGGAGAAAAAACAACAGTTCTGTTGTGAAGTAATCTAACGCGTTTTTCTACACTTACATATGCAACATGGCTAAATACTAAGGTAAGTGTTACATATTCTGGAACTTTTAGATTATAAAACCCAGTTTTATCTGTTGTCGTTCCTCTTTTGCCATAGCTCACTGTTACACCTTCTATGGCAATGCCATTTATATCGGTTACTTTTCCCTTAACGGATGCCGTTTGTGCATTGCTAACAAAATTAGAGATTAAAAACAGGAAGATTATAAAATAGAGTGGTTTCAAATTACGGTTTTATTTTTTTCTAAAAAACGTTGCAATATACACTTTAGTATTATTTACATTATCGGTAACGCTTAATTTTAATTCATGTTTTACCTTTTTGAACTTTTTATCAGCAAAATTGTAAGTCAGAATATCTTTTTTGGCATCGAATTCAAATAAAACCCATTGGCCATCAATAGTAGCACTGTACTTTTTTATGCCCGAATCTTCATCAGTAATTTTAATTTTTAAAAAGTGATAATTTGTTAGCCACTGTTTGTTTTTAAAATTTAGAGATTCTATGGTTGGCATTATGGTGTCTTGCTTAACGATGTATGTGCCCAGTGTATTTATTGAAGTGTATATTTTACCCTTTTTATAATTTGTAGGCTTATAATTTGCATATTTATTCCTGACGATTTGGGCGATGTACAATTTAGATTTATCGGCAATTTTTAAAGAATCTGTAAAGAAAGTTAAAGTGTAATTTTTGTCAAGAGGGCGGGTATTTCTACCTACAAATACCGTGTCGTTGCCAATTCTAAAATCCAAATAAAAATCTTTGTAAAATGTGTGTTTCGGAAAAGCCAAGTTTACATTTTTCAAATCAAATTTATTAAACAGGTTGTTGTCAATAAAATAATTGGTTTTAACCACCTGTTTTTTGACTAAAATACTGTCATTTTTACCACGAATAGGAATAAGTATCTGAGCTGTATTGCCTTTAAAATCTTTAGATAAAATGCTTGTTGTATAGTTTAAACTGTCCGAAATTTTTAGCTGTCCGTCTCCAAGTGATTTGTCATAAACATTAAGTTTATTTTTAGCTTCTATAAAACATTTTTGGATGGCTTGTTTTTTAGTAAAATAGGCCTTGTAATCCATAAATAGGTTTATGTATTTGGTGTTGTCAAAGGAAAATTTCTCTAATGTATGGTGGTATTTAAGACGCCCATTTACTTTTAAAGAAAGATCGTAGATGCCATTTCTATTAAAAGCGGCATCTTGACGGTCAAATGTTTTTATACCGAAACCTATGTTGCCATAAGCTGTAATTTTATCGGCAATATAATTGCCATTATTTAAACGTTTAAATTGGATTTCTACAGGTAAGTTTGATTGGTTAACTTGAGAAGTGTCGTTTAGCGGATAGGCTACTAGTTTAGAGATTACAGGCTTTTTATGGTCGGCAATGTCATAGCCAAATAACATCGGATTGATAGGTTCTTCGGTTTTGGTATCTCTAATTTCAAAATGCAGATGCGGCCCTGTTGAGCCACCCGTATTTCCAGAATAAGCCACAACAGTTCCTTTTTTGATGCGATATTCTCCTTTTTTAGGGAATATTTTAATTTCAAAAGTTTGTTTTTTATATTGATTTTGTTTTACATATGCTTCAATTTTTGGAGAGAATTTTTTTAGATGGGCATAAACACTTGTATAACCATTGGGATGCGTTATGTAGATGGCTTTTCCGTAACCCCATAAAGAAATTTTTATTCTTGAAATATAACCATCAGCTATAGCTTTAACGAGAATGCCCTCTTTATTTTTTGTTTTTATATCCAATCCCGAATGAAAATGATTGCTGCGCAACTCGCCAAAAGTGCCCGCAAGAATAAAGGGAATGTCTAATGGTTTGCCAAAATATTTTTGGGGATATATTTTCTGCGAATATGTATTTGATGCGACTAATATCAACAATAAGAAGATTCCTTTTCTGAGCATTGGCTTTAAAAATCTGTTAAAAAAAATTGAAGTAAAAATAGAAATAATTAAGCGCTTTAAAAGCTTTAGTCGTGTAAATTTATCGCTTTATAAAAAATAGATATCAAAACTCTTGTTAAATCGTAAAACAGTTGTTAGATTTGTAAGAATAAGTTTACAGTCTTTGAATTGATGGAAGGATTTTTGAAAACGATTGATTTGTTGGAAGGTAAGTTGTTGAGCTTGTTAAAAAATTACCAAAAATTACAAGAAAATAACGCAAGCCTTAGCGATACAAATAGACGTTTGCTTGAAGAATTGTCTCATCAAAATCAAAAATATTTAGATTTAGAAGATAAATTTCAAGCCTTAAAAATAGCAAACACCATAGGAGGCAGCAAAGATGATAAACTTAAAACAAAGCAAAAAATAAATTCACTTATTCGTGATATTGATAAGTGTGTAGCGCTTATTAGCGAATAGGAAGAGATGAAGGAAATGCTTAAAATAAAAGTTAGTATTGCCGATAGAGTTTATCCGTTAACAGTGAAGACTGAGGAAGAAGAGGGCATTAGAAAAGCGGTTAAAAAGATAAATGAGCTGATTAAAAAATTTGAGCAAAATTATGCCGTTAGAGACAAGCAAGATGTTCTAGCGATGAGTGCTTTACAATTTGCATCTAAATTAGAAGTAAAAAACCTTTACAATGAAAAGGAAAAAATGGATGCCGAAAATAAACTAGAAAAATTGAATAGTTTATTAGACGCCCATTTAAAATAAGTTCTTTAAAATAAATTTACAATACTGCCTACATTAGTAAATTGTTTGATAAACTCAACACTATTCATTTAAAAAGAATGAGTCTAAGTTGTAAAAGCGCGCTGGCTAGATCAGATACTTGAGCAACTTGTTAGTTCTAAACCTGTTTAACAGGAGTTTATAAACCAAACTGATGTAGGCTTTTTATATATAAACACTATGGAACAAATGATATTACCCATTATAATTGGGGTCGCAATAGGATTGGCAATAGGATATGTAATTGCAAAAATAATAGAAAAAAAATCGGCATCTAAATTTTTAAAACAAGCCAAAAAACAAGCTTCATCTATACTAAAAGAAGCCAATGTAAATGCCGAAGCACTTAAAAAAGACAAGATACTTCAAGCCAAAGAACGGTTTTTAGAACTTAAAACTGAGCATGAAAAAGTAATTTTGTCGAGAGATCAAAAAATTTCTGAGGCTGAAAAACGGATAAGAGACAAAGAATCTCAAATCTCTCAGCAGTTAGATAAAAGTAAAAAAGCCAACCTTGAGATAGCCCAAAAGATTGAAGACTACACCAAAAAGATTGATTATTTTGAACGTAAAAATACCGAAATTAAAAAGCTACACAGAAGGCAAGTAGAACAACTCGAAGTAATATCTGGGCTTTCGGCCGAAGAAGCCAAAAAAGAACTCAACGAATCTTTAAAAGAAGAAGCCAAAGCCGATGCCATGGTTTTTATTCAAGAATCCCTCGAAGAAGCTAAATTTACGGCACAGCAAAATGCTAAAAAAATAATTCTAAATACCATTCAACGCGTCGGCGTAGAACAATCAATAGAAAATTGTGTCAGTGTTTTTAACCTTGAATCTGATGATGTTAAGGGACGCATTATTGGGAGGGAAGGACGTAATATTCGGGCTATAGAATCTGCTACAGGTGTAGAAATTATTGTAGATGATACCCCCGAAGCCATTATCTTATCGTGTTTTGATCCGATAAGACGCGAAATCGCACGTTTGTCTTTGCATAAATTGGTAACCGATGGACGTATTCACCCTGCTAGAATTGAAGAAGTAGTTAAAAAAACCGAAAAAGAAATTACCAACGAAATAATTGAAGTGGGTAAACGCACGGTAATAGATTTAGGTATTCACGGTCTTCACCCAGAATTGGTTAAAGTTGTTGGGCGTATGAAATACCGTTCCTCTTACGGACAAAACTTGCTACAACACTCACGCGAAGTGGCCAATCTATGTGCTTTGATGGCTGCCGAACTCGGTCTGAATCCTAAAGTGGCCAAACGCGCCGGCTTATTACACGATATTGGTAAAGTACCCGATACCGAAAGCGAATTACCACATGCTATTTTAGGTATGCAATGGGCAGAAAAGTACAACGAAAAACCCGATGTATGCAATGCCATCGGCGCCCACCATGACGAGATAGAAATGAAATCGCTTTATGCGCCAATAGTTCAAGTGTGTGATGCTATTTCAGGCGCAAGACCTGGCGCAAGACGTCAAGTTTTAGATTCATATATCCAACGTTTAAAAGATTTAGAAGAAATTGCCTTTGGTTTTGGCGGTGTACAAAAAGCCTATGCCATTCAGGCAGGTAGAGAATTGCGTGTTCTTGTAGAAAGCGAGAAAGTAGATGATACAAAAGCAGCCGAGCTGTCGTTTAATATATCTCAAAAAATTCAAAATGACATGACCTATCCCGGCCAAGTTCGGGTTACAGTTATTAGAGAAACCCGTGCGGTAAATATTGCGAAGTAGTTTTAAATTCCCTCCCGATAGCTATCGGGATGAGAGGGGATGTCACATAGTGACAGGGGTGTGTTATTATTTCTAGCCAGAATTTCACTTAGAGTCAAACCTTGACTGATTTCAAAAAGAAGTTAGGTTTCATTTTTTCGCGGATGAAACTTTTGCACCACCTTCTTTAAATGGCTTTTGTCTACGTGCATATAAATTTCGGTCGTGGTAATACTTTCGTGCCCTAACATTTGCTGAATAGCCCGTAAATCGGCGTCGTTTTCCAACAGATGTGTGGCAAAAGAATGTCTAAAAGTATGCGGACTTATACGCTTATTAATACCGGCTTTAACAACCAAATCTTTAAGAACCATAAACACCATATTCCGAGAAAGTTGACGTCCCCTACGGTTGAGAAAAACGGTATCTTCAAAGCCCTTTTGTACGTCAATATGACATCTTACATCTCCAATATAGGTGTTAATATATTTTTGATTGAGTTTATTTATAGGCACAAAACGTTGTTTGTTACCCTTTCCTAAAACACGGATAAAACCCTCGTCAAAAAACAAATCGGATATTTTAAGGCTTATGAGTTCGGTTACGCGTAAACCGCAACTGTACAGCGTTTCGAGCATAGCGCGGTTGCGTTCACCTTGAAGGGTGCTTAAATCTATTTTCCCTAATATTTTGTTAATCTCTTTGGTA
The DNA here is from genome assembly GCA_021647405.1 of Flavobacteriaceae bacterium. Lineage (GTDB taxonomy): Bacteria > Bacteroidota > Bacteroidia > Flavobacteriales > Flavobacteriaceae > CG1-02-35-72. The sequence goes on along the minus strand of JAKIUU010000001.1, from coordinate 10,783 downwards.
GATAATGTATCGGGCAATTTACGGCCAATTTTGGGCGATTCTATAAGTTGTGTAGGATTGCTGTCGCGGTAATTTTCAAAGATTAAATAATTAAAAAAATTGCGCAAACCCGAAATGAGCCGAGCCTGTGAGCGGGCATTGAGCTTTTTAGCGATAGCGTAAATAAATTGTTGGATGTGTTCTTCGGTTATTTTTAAAGGCGACAAAGTCATAGCATTGTCTTCTAAAAAGCCGATGAGCTTTTTAACATCACGGCTATAACTGTCGATTGAATTTTGTGATAAGCCCCGTTCTATTTTGAGGTATAACCGGTAGTCATTAAGTGCGTTTTGCCATTTCATTGGGTAAAAATAAAGTAATATCTTTACAAAATGAAAAAGAAGCAACTGATTATAATAAACGGTCCCAATTTAAACCTGTTGGGTACACGCGAACCCGATATTTACGGCAAAGCGTCGTTTGAAGACTATTTTAAAACGCTTCAAGAAAAATTTCCACATTACGACTTGCATTATTACCAATCGAATATAGAAGGCGAGTTGATAGACAAATTGCACGAAGTAGGTTTTGATTTCGACGGAATTATTTTTAATGCCGCAGCTTATACACATACCTCTGTGGGTTTGGGCGATGCCGTAAAAGCCATTACAACACCCGTAATTGAAGTCCATATTTCTAATGTTCACGCCCGCGAAGATTTTAGGCATAAATCGTTTATAGCCCCCAATGCCAAAGGTATTATTGCCGGATTTGGCCTGCAGAGTTACGATTTGGCGATAGCGTCGTTTGAATAAATGTTCCCTGTTCTGTATTATTTATTCTGATTAAAGTCTTGAAGCAAGGCCTAATGAAGAATCTCACTTTAACAGCTCTAATATCTTTAAAATTTAACCGCAAGGAGCGCTAAGAATTACACCAAGACTGCCAATGTTTTTATTTGTTTTAATCATAGAATACAAGGGGACAATCCCATTACGTCAAATAGTTATTCAAATGCTGTCTACCAAAGTCAGAATCCATCATTTCACCCCTTTTTATACAGATGAATCTGCCAACTTAAAAAAGTAGTTCCGCTATAAATTTCTGTAAATCCTGCATTGGCAATAAGACGGTCTATTACTTTTTGATCGTGTATAAACGTTCTAAACGGATTGCCGCGTATTTTTAAAGTGAGGTTTAACCCCCACACAACAAGACGTACCAAAAAATTATCTTGCGGATACACCAATGCGTAATAGGTTTTGGCTTTAGGTAAAGAGGCTTTTAGCAAATCTTCTACGTAAGGATAGCAGCAAATAACCTTGTCGAGTGTCACAATATCGTGCGCTTCAATAGCTGTATGAACCTCTATAAAGTCACCCAAATGATAGTTTATTTTATCTTGATAACCGCGATTTTGGGCTTCAGCTTTGGCCACCTCAATATAAGCTTCAGAGGCATCTACATCGGTCACTTTAGAGAGACCTTGCGGTATCAGTTCTAAAGGGATAGGACCCACACCACCACCAATATCTAATAACGATAGATTATAGGTATTTAATTTTTTAAAAGCCTCTGTCAGCCTTTTGGTAGGCTTACGCGGGCCGCGTTTTAAATAATGCTTTAAATCTTTTTTAGCACTCTTGGTGTCGAATTGTTGGTTGGCACCACAGCAATGTTGGCAGGGCATAGCTTAGAGTTTTGTGGTGATATGCTTTACAGTATCGGCCTCAATTTTTAATGCTTTATTGTAAATAGCTTCGGCTTTGGCTATAATGTCTTCGGCAAAAGCGCGGTCTTTAATATCCTTAGCATTAATGCGGACATTAAAATAAGCGCCAGTAACAGCCGTTTTAGCACAAAGGATGCCTACACCGGCATCTGAAAGCGAATTTTGTAAACCATCTTTTAACATGGCTTGCATCACCGCCATAGATTGGTAAGCAGTTTCCATAACTTTAAACGGAATTTCGGTAGCGTATTTGGTGGCAGCTTCTACAGCTTTTGAGCGGATATTCTTTTCGGCATCGGTTGTTTTGGGAAGCCTAAAGGCCTCTATAATTTTGTTAAAGGCATGGGTGTCTTCGTCAACCAAAGCCATTAAAGTATTTTTATAGGTTTGTCCTTTTACGGCCCAATCAGAAAAGCTTTCCCAACGGTCGTCCCAACCGCGTTTGTGTGCCGATAGGTTGGCCACCATGGTACCTAAAGCCACACCCAAAGCGCCCACATAAGCTGCAATAGAGCCACCTCCGGGCGCCATAGATTCGCCGGCTGTCTCATCGGCAAAAGCTTTTAAGCTCAAATCTACCAACTGTTTTTTACCGCCCTCTAAAACGTATTCTATTATCTTTTCATTTGGGTTGAAAGGTTTTAAATCATCCAATCCAAGCGACCTAATAGCTATTTTTATTTTCTCACTTTCGGCAATACCCAAAGAACGGTTTTGCTTTTTTAAGTAATAATCGGCTGCGTCTAGCATCGCTTTAAGCGGAATAAGCCCAATGAGCTCTGAGCCGGTTACCCGCATACCGCGTTTGGCGGCGGCTTTACAACTGGCATCAAAGGCCTCATGCATAGAAGTGATGCTAATATTGGTAAGGTTGTACGAAATTTGGGCAATACCGTATTCTTCTATATACCACCCAATACCTTTTACGGCTTTGAGTTTACCGGGAATTCTTATCGGATTGCCGGCTGCATCTAAAGCTTTTTTCCCTGTAATGGGATGGTCAATACGTTTAACACGACCTGCTTCGCGAATGTCGAAAGCCACGGCATTGGCACGCCGCACAGATGTGGTGTTTAAATTGACGTTATAGGCTATGAGAAAATCGCGGGCCGAAATGGCCGTAGCCCCGGTAGTTTTAACACTGTCGTTAAATTCTGACGGCCCAAAATCGGGTTGCCACGCGGGGTTGGCGAGTTTTTCTTTGAGTCCTTCGTATTCGCCCGAACGGCAATTGGCCAAATTTTGACGTTTCGCTTCTCGTGCGGCTTTTTCGTATAAATAAACAGGAATGCCGAGTTCTTTACCCACGCGTTCGCCCAACTTTTGGGCATATTGGGCGGTTTCTTCTAGAGAGATGCCGGCAATGGGTACCAAAGGACACACATCGGTTGCACCAAAACGGGGATGGGCGCCGGTATGCTTACTCATATCAATGAGTTCGGCAGCGGTTTTTATCAGAATAAAAGCGGCCTCAATTACTTTTTGGGGCGTGCCTACAAAAGTTATTACTGTGCGATTTGTTGCTTTACCAGGGTCAATATCTAAGAGTTTAACCCCTTCAATTTGTTCTACACTATGGGCTATGGTATTTATTTTATCGCGGTCACGTCCTTCGCTTATATTAGGAACGCACTCTATGAGTTGTTTTTTCATGTAGTTTAAATTAGTGTCCCAAATTTAAAAGTAAAAATCCAATTTTAGATACTGTAAGTTCATATTTATATCCTTTTTATTAAACGGCTATTGTAAAAAGCCAAAAATTAACATAATTTTTAGACTACAGTTGAAAGAAACCGCTGTTCTTTTACGACTACACATCCAACAAATTAATCTAAACATGCTATGAAGTCTCTAAAATTTCTCATTGTCTTTTTAATGTTGTCGGTGTCATATCTAAGTTCTGCACAAAAGATAAAAGAGATAGCCTCGCCCCAATTAATAGTCGTGAAATTTCATGCTGACTGGTGCCGGATTTGTCGCGTTATGGGACCTGTTTTTGAAGACCTTCAAAATAAAATGGATGGCAAAAATGTGTTATTTATAAAATTAGATTTTACCAATAACCAAACCAAACACCAAGCCCAGATGTTGGGTGATGCTTTGGGGATAACCCCCGTTTTAAAAAAGAATTACCGCCGTACCGGTTTTATTTTAATAATCGATCCAAAAACCAAAAAAGTATTACAAAAATTGACCAAAGATGATGATGTTTATGCTATGGAAGCTAAAGTTAAATCTTACTTATAAATCTTTATGATTATTTCAGAACATCTGGTTAAAAAATACTATGCCAAAAATGTGTTTGATAAGCTAAAGACTATTTGAGAAAAAAATAGAGCGCTAATGACACAGATGATACTCATTTCCGCAGATTATCAGTGTTAATCTTAATTAAATCAGCGTCATCAGTGTTCTATGTACATTGTCGTTTATAAAAACCGTGTCTATTAAATTACTTCCAAAAGCATAGGGAATATAATTTAACGAGGAAATTTTTTTAGTAATGATAAGATTGGCTTTTTTACCTTTGGTTATACTGCCCATTTGTTTTGATAAGCCCATAGCATGAGCACCGTTTAATGTAGCGGCGTTAATAGCTTCTTCGGGTGTCATGTTCATTTTTATACAAGCGGTAGCCACAACAAAATTCATATTGCCGCTAGGGGTAGAGCCCGGATTAAAATCGGAAGCCAAAGCCAAGGGCAATCCGGCATCAATAATGCGACGGGCCGGGGTATAGGGAATACTCAAAAAGAAGGAGCATCCCGGTAGGGCTACAGGCATTGTTTTACTAGATTTTAATGAGTCTAAATCAGCATTTGTTAAAATTTCAAGATGATCTAAAGATAAAGCATCATTTGCTATCCCCACTTGTACACCACCAATACTTGTAAATTGATTGACGTGTATTTTAGGGATGAGATTGTATTTTTTAGCGGCTTTTAAAATACGATCGGTTTGAGCGACTGTAAAATAACCTGTTTCGCAAAATACATCAATGTAATCGGCTAAATTTTCTTGAGCAATTTTGGGCAACATGTCATTTATTATCTCATCAACATAAGCATTTGAGTTATTTTTGTATTGTAGCGGAATGGCATGAGCCCCTAGAAAAGTCGCCTTAATAGGAATGTTAGACTCTTGTTTTAAGCGCTTTATAATGCGCAGCATTTTGAGTTCAGCTTCGGTGTTTAAGCCGTACCCTGATTTTATTTCAACAGCGCCTGTTCCTTGGCTGATGATTTCGTTTAAGCGTTGTTGGGCATTTTTAAAAAGGGTTTTTTCATCAGCTATAGCTAATTTTTGAGCCGAATTGAGAATGCCACCGCCTTTTTGGGCAATTTCTTCGTAAGACAATCCTTTAATACGGTCTACAAATTCATCTTCGCGATTGGCGGCATATACCAAATGGGTATGACTGTCGCACCAGGTAGGCAATACAAATTTACCAGCGGCGTCAATGGTTTTGTAATCTGATTTTTTAGGGCAATTGGCCATAGGGCCAAAATCGGCAATAAGCCCATTTTCTATGACTAAAAAAGCATTTTTAAGTCGTGGTAAAACTTGCATATCAGCACCTGATATTTTTGAAATATCGGCCTCTCTAATTTGTAAGAGTTCTTTTATGTTATAGATTAGTGTCCCCATTATTGTAATTGTTTTGTAAAGATATTTAAATACATTTAATACGAAAACGATATCGTAAATAATCTTAATAAGGACCTTAAAACTTACTGTAAAAAGAGCAATAAACTTTAGAATTAAGTACCTTTGCAGTAAATTTAAAACAAATGAAAAAAGCACTCTATATAGCCACTACAGAACCCGGTAGTGGTAAGTCTATCATAGCTTTAGGTTTGTTTAATATGCTTTTAGGGAAAGGTGCCAAAGTAGGTTATTTTCGACCAATTATAGGCGATGCAAAATCAGATAACACAGATAATCATATAGATACTATTCGTTCTTATTTTAATCTGGATTTTAATTCAGAAGAAGCGTATGCTTTTACTAGAAATGATGTTACCGTTAAGCGAAACGAAGGGAGAATTGATGAAATTCTCGATGTCATTATAAAAAAATATAAAGCAATTGAAGCTAAAAACGATTTTGTTATTGTTGAAGGAACCGACTTCTCTAACGAAAGTTACGCCTTTGAATTGGATGCCAATGTGCTTATAGCTAAAAATTTAGGTATTCCGGCTTTAATTGTGGGTCATGCCGATGATAAAACTTTAGAAGAATGTATTGGCGCTCTACATATGGCTTACGATTCTTTTAAAGATAAGGAAGTAGAAGTTTTAGGAATTGTGGCTAACAAAGCCGATAAAAATAAATTGACTGTTCTTAAAAAAGCACTCAAAAGAAATCTTCATAAAGATATTTTAATTGACGCCATTCCTAAAATTGATCTTTTAGCCAATCCTACAATCAAAGAAATTGTGCAGAATCTCAATGCCAAAGTACTTTTTGGCAATGATTTTTTACACAATCAAACCAGTACATTTGTAGCTGGTGCGATGCAATTGCGTAATTTTTTAACACATCTTAAAGACGATTGTTTTGTAGTAATGCCGGGCGATCGTGCCGACCTACTTTTGGCGACGCTTCAAGCCAATATTTCGTCTAAATATCCAAAAATTTCGGGTATTGTTTTAACAGGTGGTTTGACACCAGAAAAATCTGTTTTAAAACTGATAAAAGGACTTTCGGCTATCGTACCGATAGTTACGGTTGAAGAAGGAACTTTTGCAATAACCAACAAAGTAGGGGCTATTAAACCGCAAATTTATGCCGATAATGTGACTAAAATTAGGACGTCGATAAGAGCTTTTGAAAAATATGTAGATACAGAGGCTTTAAACAAAAAGCTTGTCGATTTTACACCCGAAGGCATTACCCCTAAAATGTTTCAGTACAATCTGCAGCAACGCGCTAAAAAGCATCGTAAACACATTGTGCTACCCGAAAGTAGTGACGCACGTGTTTTAAGAGCTGTAGCCCGTTTACAAAATCTGGATATTGTAGATATTACGCTCCTTGGCGATAAAGTATTAATTAAAAATCTTTTGATGCGTAAAGGGATTAAGCTAAATCTTAAAAAACTCAATATTGTTAATCCGCTAACTTCTGAGTATTACGCCGATTATGTAGAAACTTTTTATAATTTACGAAAACACAAAGGTATTAACCACGCAGTTGCGGAAGATTTAATGACAGATGTATCTTATTTTGGTACTATGATGGTTTATAAAGGCCACGCAGACGGCATGGTTTCTGGCGCTGCGCATACCACACAACACACCATTCGTCCTGCTTTACAATTTATTAAAACCCGCCCCGATGTAAGTGTGGTGTCCTCTATATTTTTTATGTGTTTAGACGATAGGGTTTCTGTTTTTGGCGATTGTGCCATTAATCCCAATCCTAATGCGGCGCAACTAGCCGAAATTGCCATCTCATCGGCCATTTCTTCAAAAGCTTTTGGTATTGATCCCAAAATTGCGATGCTGTCTTACTCATCGGGTAAAAGTGGTAAAGGCGAGGACGTTGATAAAGTAAGAGAAGCGACAGAAATTGTCAAGAAATTACGTCCCGATTTAGCCATAGAAGGACCTATTCAATATGACGCGGCTGTAGATAAACGCGTGGGTCATAGTAAATTACCCGATTCTAAAGTAGCGGGACAGGCCAATGTTTTAATCTTCCCCGATTTAAATACAGGAAACAACACCTATAAAGCCGTACAACGCGAAACAGGCGCTTTGGCTATTGGCCCAATGTTGCAAGGGCTCAACAAACCGATAAACGATTTGAGTCGTGGTTGTACCGTAGAAGATATTTTTAACACCGTCATTATTACCGCCATTCAGGCGCAAGACCTTTAGAGAGATGTATATTTTAGTTATAAATTCAGGGAGTTCGTCTATTAAATACCAGTTATTGTCAATGCCACAAAAAGAGGTTATTAGCAGTGGTATGGTAGAGCGCATAGGTTTAGAAAAGGCGCAGATTCACTATAAAACAGCGACGCAAGACATCAATTTAACTACAGACGTTTCTTCACATAAAGCAGGATTAGAAAAAATTGTCCATCTGTTGTTAGATGCCAAAACGGGTGTTATAAAAAACGCCCATGATATAGCGGCAGTAGGGCACAGAATTGTTCACGGAGGCAGTACTTTTGCCAAGACAACTGTCATTACCGAAGCCGTCAAGAAAAAAATAAAAGATTTATTTGCCTTAGCCCCTTTACACAATCTGCCCAATTACGAAGGTATTGAAGTGGCTGAACAATTATTCCCACAAGCCACTCAAATAGCCGTTTTCGATACAGCTTTTCACCAAAGCATTCCGCAAAAAGCCTATCAGTATGCCATTCCGACGCAGTTTTTAGACGAAAATCACATTCGTTTATACGGTTTTCACGGAACAAGTCATCGCTATGTTTCTAAAAAGGCCATAGACTATTTAGGAAGTGACAAATCTAAACTTATCAGTATTCACTTAGGTAATGGTTGTAGTATGACGGCTATAAATGACGGTAAAAGTGTGGATCATTCTTTGGGTTTTGGCCCGATGAACGGCTTGATTATGGGCACGCGCAGTGGCGATATAGACCCATCGGTTATATTTTATTTAGTCGATAAATTGGGTTATTCTTTAGCCGAAGTCAACACGCTGTTACAAAAACAAAGTGGTATGTTGGGTTTGACAGGTTACAGCGATTTACGCGATATTGAAGCCCAAGCCACAAAAGGCAATAAAGCCTGCCAATTGGCCTTAGATATGAATGCCTATCGTATTAAAAAATACATTGGTTCTTATATGGCGGCTTTAAATGGGGTTGATGCCCTGATTTTTACGGCCGGTATTGGCGAACATTCACCCACCATGCGTCAATTAGTGTGTAAAGATTTAAACTATTTGGGTATTGAACTTGATGATGCTAAAAATGCCGATTATAAGAGTGGTATTGCCGAGATTCAATCGGCTACGTCTAAGGTAAAGATATTGGTTATTCCTACCAATGAAGAAGCCGAAATTGCGCAACAGGCTTATGGCTTGATTAAGGACAATTATTAAGCTATTCTGATTTACCACGAAGTCTGAAGACTTCGCGGAGCGTGGGTATTTAATCTTTAATTTTTCTTACTGAAAAAGATGTCATACTGAGCGTAGTCGAAGTATCTCAAAGGTAATTTATATTTGCAAGACCGATTTACCACGCGCATGGATGCGCGCGGGAGCGGGGTCTAAGGTAAAGATATTGGTTATTCCCACTAATGAAGAAGCAGAAATTGCGCAACAGGCTTATAGTTTTATAAAAAAATGAATTAAAAGACTATTGTAAAAAACATCACAAAAGAATTTAAATATTTTTTTACATTTGACCTCTTAAAAAATTAAAAAAGAGAGAGAACAAATGTTTAAATATTTAACAATACTGTTGTTTTTTTTACATATTATTAGTTCTTTTTCGCAAACATCTCAAGAAGCCTTAAAAGTAAATAGTAGCCCCCGGGTTCAGAAAGAAATAATAGTTAAGGGTGTACCGCAAAGCGAATTTGTTTACAGGAAACCCCATAACATGGCTTATATATTTCAGAGTGGACTCTATTTTGGTGTTATTACAATGCTTATTGTAGTAAACGGTTTTTTTTATGTCAATTCTGGTGACCGCAGTTTTTTGTATTACATTTTTCTTGTTATGGCGGCTAATTTAACCATTGCTTATCACGAAGGAATGCTATATCCCTACATAAAAAACACTTTTTTCAAATACGATTTAGATATGTTTTTACACGTGAGTACAGTCATATCTATTTACCTGTTTTTCGCATCTTTTTTAAATGTCAAAAAACACTATTATAAGAACTATATGTTTATTAAGGGCTTTCTTATTTTATACTTGATTACCATGTTTAGCTATTTTGTAACAGGTAGCTACAAATCTATGCGTTTAGCAGATATTTTAGGTACAATATATGCTCTTTATTTATGGGTATTTAGTTTCTTTTTTATCAAAAAAGAGAAATATGCCAAATTTTTAACTTTAGGTATTAGCATATTTTTAATCACAATATCTATTCATATTATGTTTGTAAACGGCTTTAGGCTGCCGTTTTTTGGTAATACCATTAATTTGGCTAAAGTGGGAGCCATATTCGAAGCCTTAATTTTAACTTATGCAGCTACTTATCGTTTAAGGGTGTTAAAAGAAGAAAATTTAAAGATGGAAGCCGAAATTAAAAAGTACATTACAGAACTCTATCAAAAAAAATTTCCCGAAATTGATGATAGTCAAATAGCAGTACCTTCTCTAGAACTCGAAAGAAATCTTCAAAAATTGGCAGGAAAATACGACTTGACCGATAGAGAGTTAGAAGTCATGCTACAAATTACAAAAGGAAAAACCAACAGGGTTATTGCAGAGTCACTTTTTATCTCTGTTAATACTGTTAAATACCATATCCGCAATATTTATGTCAAGTTAGATATAAATAGTCGTGAAGCCGTACGATATAAGGTAAAAGAAGCCATTATATAAGTGCTTTAAGCAACTCTAAACCCCTCTTTTTTTTATTGTAATGTTGGTTTTGTAAGGCTATAATTATACAATAAAACGCTTCATTCGTACTAAAAAACAACAATTTTATAAAAACCACCCGCCCTGGGTAGGAAAAAAAAAACATATTTTTTTTAGCATTGCGCCGTAAAAAAGAAATATGACGCATGCCATACGTATAAAAGCTTTAAAAAGTGTTTTAAACGATTTAAACACTAAAATAAAACGCCTTAAAATGCAGTTTTTAATAAGCTTTTTACTACTTGTTGTAGAAAGACTTTTTTGTTACGGCTTAAAACTGTGTAAACAGCCCGAAGTTTTACCAGTAATTATTGGCCTTTATATGGTTTTTACACTGTTTAGGGGGCTTTATTTATACGATAAGAAAAAAAAAATAGGCTTGTTAATTAAAAAATTAGAAGCCGAAGACAGGTTTAAATTTTCAAAAAATTAAAAATAATATCCAATAAAAAAATTTCAAACTAAAAAATCAATAAGCAACCATG